>NZ_DASPNO010000057.1:0-12676 GCF_035626535.1 Brevundimonas sp. | reverse complement strand
CCTTCCGCGGGCAACGTCTGATCGTGGAAATCTTCCGCCGTTTCCGGATCGAGGCTGAGGTTGAACTGGTCGCGCCAGCGGAAATCAAAGCGCGCACGCGACAAGGCGTTGTCGCGGATTTGCGCGCCGGGGTGGCCCTTGGCGAGGTCGGCCGCGTGGGCCGCGAGGCGGTAGGCGATGACGCCGTCCTTCACGTCCTTCTTGTTCGGCAGGCCGAGGTGCTCTTTGGGCGTGACGTAGCAGAGCATGGCCGTGCCGAACCAGCCGATCATGGCCGCGCCGATGGCCGAGGTGATGTGGTCGTAGCCGGGCGCGATGTCGGTGGTCAGGGGCCCCAGGGTATAGAAGGGCGCCTCGTGGCAGTGTTTCAGCTGCTCATCCATATTGGCCTTGATCTTGTGCATCGGCACATGGCCGGGCCCCTCGATCATCACCTGACAGCCCTTGCTCCAGGCGATCTTGGTCAGCTCGCCCAGGGTGCGCAGTTCGGCGAACTGGGCCTCGTCGTTGGCGTCGGCGATGGAGCCGGGACGCAGGCCGTCGCCGAGGCTGAACGACACATCATAGGCCCGCATGATGTCGCAAATGTCCTCGAAATGCTCGTACAGGAAGCTCTCGCGGTGATGGCTGAGGCACCATTTGGCCATGATGGAGCCGCCGCGGCTGACGATGCCGGTGACGCGGTTGGCGGTGAGCGGCACGAAGGGCAGGCGGACGCCGGCGTGGATGGTGAAATAGTCGACGCCCTGCTCGGCCTGTTCGATCAGGGTGTCGCGATAGACCTCCCAGGTCAGGTCCTCGGCGACGCCGTTCACCTTCTCCAGCGCCTGGTAGATGGGCACGGTGCCGATGGGGACGCTGGAGTTGCGGATGATCCAGTCGCGGATGTTGTGGATGTTGCGGCCGGTCGACAGGTCCATGACGTTGTCGGCGCCCCAGCGGGTGGCCCAGACCAGCTTGTCGACCTCGTCGTCGACGCTGGAGAGGACGGCGCTGTTGCCGATGTTGGCGTTGATCTTCACCAGGAAGTTGCGGCCGATGATCATCGGCTCGACCTCGGGGTGGTTGATGTTGTGCGGGATGATGGCCCGGCCGCGGGCGATTTCCTGACGCACGAACTCGGGGGTGACGAAGTCGGGGATGGAGGCGCCGAAGTCCTCGCCGTCGCGGACGCAGGGGCTGTTTTGCTCGCGGCGCAGGTTCTCGCGGATGGCGACGTATTCCATCTCGGGGGTGATGATCCCGGCGCGGGCGTATTCGAGTTGGGTCACCGGGCGGCCGGGGACGCCCCTGAAGACGCGGTGGTTGGAGGTGTCGAAGCGGGGGGCGAGGTGTTTGCCGCTGGCGTGGCCGTTGTCCTCGGGGCGCACGACGCGAGGTTCAGCCACCGGCGCGATGTCGCCGCGGTCGAGCTGCCAGCTGGATTTGACCCTGGGCAGGCCCTTGGTGATGTCGATGCTGACCGTGGGGTCGGTGTAGGGGCCGGAGGAGTCGTAGATCGTCACCGGCGGCTCGTTGGCCGAGGGATGGACGGCGACCTCGCGGAAGGGGACGCGGATGTCGGGGAAGAGCTCGCCGGCGACATAGACCTTGCGGGAACCGGCGCGTTCGCCGGTGGGGATGGTCCCGGTCTCCTTCATCACCTGATCGCGGGCGTCTTTAAGCGGGAGGCTATCGCTCGCGACGCGGTCGCTCGCTGCTTGAGCCTCGGACGTTTTCGGCGGGGTGACGGCGATGTTCATGGCGGCCTCGGTGTTGAGGGCGCCGGCGTCGGGCGAGCGGTCCTGTGGCGCGGACCTGTGTTTCCCATCCCTTCGCCGGCATGACCCGGATCAGGTTCGACGGGTCAGGGGATCACCCCTATCTCAGCCGCTCAGGCGCGACCCCCCGGAGAACGGGCGGAACCTGCGCCCGGCGCGTGGACGGGTCAAGCGGTGCATGGCAGGAGGGGACATGGATGTCGTCCGGCCTTACGAAACCCGTGACCGCGAGGCCTGTCTGGCGCTGTTCGACGGCAACTGCCCGCGCTTCTTCGATGCGTCCGAGCGGTCGGACTATGAGGCGTTCCTCGACGGGCTGGACGGGCCCTACCAGGTGATCGAGCGCGACGGGCGGGCGGTGGCCTGCGGCGGCCATGCGGTGGAGCCCGACGGGCGGACCGTCAGCCTGTGCTGGGGCATGGTCGAGGCGGGGCTGCACGGGACGGGGATCGGGACGGCGCTGACGCGGGCGCGGCTGGCGGCGGCGCGGGCCACCGCGGGCGCGGACACCGTGCGGCTTGAGACCAGCCAGCATACGCGTGGCTTCTACGAGCGGTTCGGGTTCGAGGTGGTGACTGTGCGCAAGGATGGTTTCGCGCCGGGGATCGACGCCTGCGAGATGCGGCTTCGGATCAATCAGGGCTCGGTCCAGCCCCGGGCGCGGAGCTGAAGGCCGGCGCGGGGGTCAGCCTCGAAGCCGAGGGTGACGGTCTCGCGGCCCTCGCCGGGGAGGTAGTCGAGCGTGGCGGTGGCGGTCTCGTCGCCGAGGACACCCTCGATCTCTACGGCGGCGGCGGTGGCGGCGCCGGTGTTGCGGACCGCGATCTCGGCCCGCCAGGCGCCGGGTCCGCCGTGGACCGCGTGCAGCTGAGGCTCGATGACGGGCGGACCGCCGGGCGCCATGGCCTCGCGCAGGATGATGACGAGCACGGTCAGGGTCAGCAGCAGGCCCAGGCCGCCCATGATCCACTCGAGGAGCGGGGGTTTCGGATCGGGGGCGGGCTTGCGGGAGGGCATGGGCTACACCAGCAGACGGGCGGCGGCGGCGCCGAGCGCGCCCGGGAAGGACAGGACCACGGCGGCGTCGACGATCTCGGTCAGGCCGTGGCCGTCGGTGCGGCCGAACACCCACAGCACATAGAGGCTGACCAGCAGGACGAGGCCGTAGCCGGCGATGGTGTAGTGCAGGAAGGCCGTCCCCGGATGGCCCTGCTCGTGCTGGCCGGCGAACCCGGCGCTGTAGACGATGGCGTGCATGAGAGCGAGGGAGACGACGATCAGGGCCACGGCGTGCCACGGCGCCATCCGGTAGGCGATCAGGATCATCTCCTCGGTCGGGGCGACGTTGAGGGCGAGGAACAGGCCGCCGGCGACCATCAGGAACAGCTCGCCGGGATAGCGGGCGTCGCTCTCGTCGCCGTCGCCGCGCCCGGCGCTGAGCTGACGCCGCGCCAGCAGGGCGCCCATGGCCCCCGGCACGGCCTGGAGAGCGATCTGGCCGACGGACTGGCGCAGTGGTCCGTCCGGTTCGAGGATGGCCATGACGGTCAGCAGCAGGACGGCGGTCAGGTAACCGACCGCCAGGGCGACGAAGGTGTCGAGCACCGCGTGGGCGAGGCCGTGATGACGGTGGCTGAAGCCGGCGTAGTAGGCGAGACCAATCAGCAGCGGCACGGCGGCGGCGAGGAAGAGCGCGAGCCGGGCCGGATGCAGGGTGAAGCCGAACCACCACATCTCCATGGTCATCAGCAGGGGCAGGCTGAACAGCAGGGCGCCGCCGAAGGCGCGGCCGAGGTCGCGGGCGTAGGCGGTTTCGCGGCGCGGCTGGACGGCGGCGGGGCTCATGGATACGGCAACGCCTGAGGGGGCGGTCCGGCTCCCGCCAGCTATTCCGGGAAGGCGACCAGCAGGGCGTCGAGGGCGGTCTCGATGCGGGCCCAGCCGGCCTCGTCGAGGGCCACGCCGCCGACGCCGGGGCGGGCGCCGCCAGACAGGGCGAGATGCTGGACGGCGGCGAGCAGCACGGCGTTGATGGCCACCGCGTCGCCGGCGGGGGGTGTGCGCAGCCGGGGCCGGCGCTCGCGCATCCACGCCTGCAGCACGGCCGAACGCTCGGCTTCGATGCGGTTGAGCAGGGGCGAGGACTCGACCAGGGCCCACGCCATCAGCCGCAAGGTCAGGGGACTGGCGCGCAGCGCTCCGAGCCAGGCCGACAGGCTCTCCCGGGCGAAGGCGCGCAGCGACTCGGTCCCGGAGGCGGGCACGGCGTCGAGGAATCGGACCAGCGAGGCGTTGGCGCGGCGGGCGATGCGCTCGACCACGCCGTCGACGCCGTCGAAATAGCGGTAGACCAGCTTGCGGTCGCAACCCGCCTCGGCGGCCAGGGTCTGGACGTTGAGACCGGGGAAGCCGTCACGCAGCAGGATGCGCTCGCCGGCCTCGACGATGAGGGCCTCGGTGGCGGGGCGGTCGCGCAAACGGGCGGGGGCAGGCGATTCGGCCATGGAGACAGCATCACGCCGGGAGGGCGGAGCGGCAAGGGGCGGGCTTGCTCACCTCCCGCCCGTCATCCTCGGACCTGTTCCGAGGATCAGGGCTGAGGGCCCGGACTGTGCGACAGGGACGGCCCCGCGACAGCGTCCGCAACTCGTTGATAGAGCACCGGACAGTCTGACCCTCGGAACAAGCCCGAGGATGACGGAAGAGGGGAAGCAGATAAGGTGCGGCCCGGCCTGCGTCGGGGGGGCGTGGCAGAGGCCGGGCCGCGGTTTGGACTAGTCGAGCGCGCATCGCCGCTTGGTCCGATCGATAAACATCACCCGGAGAATTCGGTTCCGGGGGTGGTGAGAACTTTTCTTTTATGGGGCCGGCGCGCTTGGGCGGGACCGGCGATCGGGCTAGTGACGGAGGACGCCGAAGGAACCCCGCCATGCATCTCGCCCGTTTCCCCCGCGTGCGCCTCGCCCACCTGCCGACGCCGCTGGAGCCGTTGCCGCGGCTGAGCGAGGAATTGGGCGTCGATCTGTGGATCAAGCGCGACGACTGCACCGGTCTGGCGGGCGGCGGCAACAAGACCCGCAAGCTGGAATTCCTGCTCGGCGAGGCCTTCGAGCAGGAGGCGGATACGCTGGTGACGCAGGGGGCGGTGCAGTCCAACCACGTGCGACAGACGGCGGCTGCGGCGGCGACGCACGGCCTGGCCTGCGAAGTCATTCTCGAGGAGCGGACCGGGTCGAAGGCCCACGACTATGTCGCCAACGGCAATGTGCTGCTGGACCGGCTGTTCGGGGCCGGGGTGCGGTTCGTGGCGGGCGGTTCGGACATGGCGGCGGAGCTGGAGAGGACGGCGGTCGAGGTGCGGGCGCGGGGCGGCAAGCCGTATGTGATCCCGGGCGGCGGCTCGAACCCCGTCGGGGCGTTGGGCTATGTCGACTGCGCCCGCGAGATCGTGGTCGGGGCCGACGAACTGGACCTGCGCGTGGACCGGATCGTCACCGCGACGGGCAGCGCGGGGACGCACGCCGGGCTGGTGGCCGGGCTGGCGGTGATGGGAGCGGACATCCCGGTGCTGGGCATCGGGGTGCGGGCGCCGAAGGCCCGGCAGGAGGAGATGGTGCTGAAGCTGGCGCGCGAGACGGCGGCCCTGCTGGGGCGGCCGGAGGCGGTGACGGCGGAGATGGTCGTGGCCGACTGCGATTACGTCGGCGAGGGTTACGGGCTGGTGGATCAGGGGGTGATCGACGCGCTGACGCTGGCGGCGCGGACCGACGGGATCGTGCTGGATCCGGTCTATTCCGCCAAGGCGATGAAGGGGCTGATCGCCCTGGCCCGGAAGGGCGAGTTCCGGGGCGAGACGGTGGTGTTCCTGCACACCGGCGGGGCGCAGGGGCTGTTCGGCTATGAGAGTGTGGTGGGGGCGGGGCTGTGACCTGGCTGGTCGCCGCGCTTCTGGGTGTAGCGGCTCGGGCCGGCGATCCCGCGGCGCTGGTCACGCGCTTCCTTGATCTGATGGACCGGGATCCCGTGGCCGCAGCAGCGCTGCTGGACCCGGAGGCGATGATGGGGGTTGGCGACATTGGGGGGCCGCTGACCGTTGAGACCCTGGCTGTCATCCGGTCAGCCGGCTGCGTCCATCAAGGGCGGTCGGCCGTCGATGAGGAATTGACCGCTTCATTGGACGGCGAGGCGGCGGCGGTGGTCACCGACTGGCTTTGTTCTCCGGGCGAAGGGCAGCCGGCGCGTCCGCTAACGATTAGCTTTATCGTAGGCGAGCAACGGATCGCCGGCGCCTACCTCGAATTCGCCGATGTCGAGGTTAGCAGGACGGACAATAACGAGAGCGTGGCGGACGGGCCGGCGCGCGAGGAACGGGACGCTTCCACCCCATTCCCGCAAGTCAGCGACGAGGTCGTGCAGCTGACGCCGGCCACCCGGGCGCGGCTGGAGGCTCTGCGCGCCGAGGCCAAGTTCGCGCCGCATGACTTTCCGCCGCTGGGCTATGTCGGCCCGGATACGCCGGAAGACGCGCCGGTGCTGAACGCGACGGTGAACGACTTCATCGACAGCGTGCTGGCCGAGGCTGACGGGCCGATCAGCGCGCACAGCGTCTCGGCGAAGATGCAGCCATCGCTCGACCGGCTGGACCCGCTGGCGACCGAGGATCGGGAGCGGGCGGCGGGATATCTGATCGAGGTCTGGTACGTCCTCGGCTTCGAGGAACCGACCGGCCATTTCGCCCATGGATCCGGCTATCCTGTTCCGGAGGGATACGGCGAGCCCTTGCCCCCCGGGTGGACGGCCCCGGACCGACCGCGGCTTCCCGCGACGCAGGTCAGGTAACGGCGCTTCACAGCCCCCGCCTCGCGGGTCACCGAGGCCTCCGCGAACGGGTTCGGAGGCTCAATCGGCGCCAGGCGCCAGGTCGCATCGCGATCATGAGAAGATCGGGGGCGGGGCTGTAGAGGCCGGATCAGGCCGCGTCGCGCCGCGCCGGCCTGGCGTCACGCAGCTCGAGCAGGGTCGAGATCAGCCGCTGGGCCTCAATCGGCTTGGCCAGGTGACGGTCGGCGCCCGCCGCTTGCGCCGCCTCCACATGCTCGGGCAGGGCGTTGGCGGTCAGCATGATGACCGGTGTCCGGGCCCGATCCGTGGCGGTCTCGAATTGACGGATGGCCCGGGTCGCGGCGAGTCCGTCCATGACGGGCATCTGCATGTCCATCAGGACCGCGTCGAAGCTTCCGGTCGTGCACGCCTCGACCGCCATGGCCCCGTCCTCGACCAGAACCAGATCCACGTTCATCTGGGTGAGGATCAGTTCGATGACCTTGCGGTTGGTCGGGTGGTCGTCGGCGGCGAGAATGCGAAGGGGACGATCGATCACCGCTTCCGGGGCGTGCGCCGGCGTCGCGAGGGCCGCGCCGGCGTCCGGCAGGTTCAGACTGAAACGGAAGGTCGAGCCCTTGCCGGGTTCGCTGTCGCAATCCAGCGCCCCGCCCATGAGTTCCGTGAGCTGGCGGCAGATGGCCAGTCCCAGCCCCGAGCCGCCGAACCGGCGCGTCACAGAGCTGTCGGCCTGCTCGAAACGATGGAACAGGCGCTCCTTGTGCGCGGCGTCGAAGCCGAGGCCGGTGTCCTCGACCGTGAAAAGGTATCGCGGCGCCCCATCGGGTCCCATGGTCCGGGACGCCGTCAGGCGGACGTGCCCCCGTTCGGTGAACTTCACCGCGTTCGAAACGAGGTTGGTCAGCACCTGCCGGAACCGGACGACGTCGCCGACGACCTGCCCTTCGATGTCGGGCGCGACGTCCAGCAAGCACCGCAACCCCTTGGCCCCGGCGGCGGAAGCATGGAGCCGGAACGTCTCCTGGACGGTCTGACGCAGGTCGAAGGGGGCCTCATGCAGTTCGAGCTGCGCCGTCTCGATGCGGGCCATGTCGAGGATGTCGGACAACAGCTGCTGGAGAGTCTCGCCCGAAGAGGTGACGAGCGCCACCATGTCGCGCTGTTCGGGCGTCAGGTCCGTGCGAGAGAGCGCCCCGGTCACGCCAAGGACGCCGTTGAGCGGCGTCCGGATTTCGTGACTCATATTGGCGAGGAAGGCGCTCTTGGCCCGATTGGCGTCCTCGGCCTTGCGGGTCTGGTCCTTCAGGGCCGCCGCCGACCGGGTCAGTGCGAGGTGCGTCTTCCAGCCGTGGGCGGCGGAGCTGACGGCGAAGCCGACGAGCAGCGCCAGCGCCGCCGAGAGCTGGATCCGGTTCGAGGCGCCGGCGTCGTACAGGAAGGGCAGGGCCAGCACGCAGAGCGCGGGCGGGACGCCGCACACCAGCAGGTGGATCGGCGTCCGGTAGCAGGCCTTGATGATGTAGATCGAGACGCCGGACAGCAGGGCGACCGCCATGACCATGGTCGTGATCGAGGCGTCGAACCAGAGGAGCAGGCCGCACAGGACCCAGCCGCAGCTGGCCAGGAAGGAGGCGAACAGGCGCAACGCGCGCGCCGGGACCGGCGACCGCAGAACGAGGCCGGGGCTGGTCGACATCCACAGCATGATCTCGGCGGCGACGGCGAACAGCCACCAGGCCGAGGCCGCGGCGAGGCCGATGGAGGGGGCGCAGAGCAACAGGACGAGCACCGACAGCCCCACCCGCTCACGCGCCTTGCCGCGAGTGGAAGAGGCGGTCATGTCGAATTCGGCGTTGAAGCCGAGCGCGTTCAGCCGGTCCAAGACAGGTCTTCTCCTGACCTGCCCGTAACAGCGATAGGTGATTTCGACGTTAACCAGCCGCCGGCGGTCCGCGGCGGCCGCGCTGGATCACCCCGCCCCCGCCGCGATCTGCATCATCACCAGGCCGGTGAACCAGCCGGCCGCGGTGCCGATGATGTAGCCGAGGACGGCCAGCAGGACGCCGACCGGCGCCAGCGACGGGTGGAAGGCGGCGGCGGCGACGGGGGCGCTGGCGGCGCCGCCGATGTTGGCCATGGAGCCGACGCCGAGGAAGAAGCTGGGCGAACGGATCAGGAAGGCCATGGCGAACATCAGGGCCACGTGGACCAGCATCCAGACGCCGCCGATCAGGAAGTAGACGGGGCTGTCGAGGATGGCGCCGATGTTCATGTTCAAGCCGACGGTGGCCACCAGCATGTAGACGAAGACCGAGCCGACCTTGGCCGCGCCGGGGCCCTGCAGCTTGCGGGCGCCGGTGAAGGACAGGGCCACGCCGACGACGGTGGCGATGAACACCAGCCAGAAGAAGCTCGAGTCGAACGACAGGCGCTGGGCCCAGGGGAAGGTGGCTCCGAACCAGGCGGACAGCGGGTCGGCGATGGCGTGGGACAGGCCGACCGCGCCGAAGGCCACGGCGAGGATGAAGATCAGATCCTTCAGCGACGGGATTCGGGCGGTCTCCAGCTCATACGCCTCGGCCTTGTCGCGGACGCGGTCGACGGCGGAGGCGTCGGCGCGGAACAGCTTGTCGACCTTCTTCTGGTTGGCGGCGATCCACAGGACCACGGCCATCCAGACGTTGGCCACGACGACGTCGACGGCGATGAAGATCGAGAAGATGTCGGGGCCCGCGCCGTAGATCTCGTAGAGGGCGGTCTGGTTGGCGGAGCCGCCGATCCAGCTGCCGGCGACGGTGGCCATGCCGCGCCAGATGGCTTCCGGTCCGGCGCCCATCAGGTCGGGGGCGATCCAGCTGGTGAGCAGGAGGGCGATCGGGCCGCCGAGCATGACGCCCACGGCGCCGGTGAAGAACATGATCACCGCCTTGGGGCCCAGCCCGGCGATGGCCGGCAGGTCGGCCGAGACGGTGAGGAGGACCAGCGCCGCGGGTAGCAGGAAGCGCGAGGCGATGAAATAGAGCCGCGAGGTCTCGGGATCGACGACGCCGAAGGTGGTCAGCAGCGAGGGCAGGAAATAGCAGAGCAGCAGGGCCGGGATAACGGTGAAGAAGCGCTTCACCCACGGATGCGACAGGCTCGAGGCCCAGAAGACGCCGCCCAGGATGACGGCCAGAAGGCCCAGAACGACGGCGTCGTTGGTGATCAGGGCCGTCGTGGCCTCGGCTTCGGTCTGCATGGCGTCCCCTCGCGGTTTCGGCGCATAAGGGCGGCTGAGCGGCCGGTTGGCAAGCCGCCGGCCGGAAGCGGAGGCGAGATGGGCAGGATTCTGGGCGTGCTGGGCGGCATGGGGCCGGCGGCGACGACGGCCTTCATGGCGCGGGTGCAGGCGCTGACGCCGGCGCGCGGCGACGAGGATCACGTGCGCATGCTGGTCGACCTCAATCCGCAGGTCCCGAACCGGCACTCGCAGCCGGAGGCGGCGGGGCGGACGCTGGGGGAGATGGCGGTCCGGCTGAGGGACATGGGGGCGGAGGTGCTGGCCATGCCGTGCAACACCGCCCACGCCCATGCGGAGGCGATCCGGGCGGCGGGCCTGCCGTTCATCGACATGATCGCGGAGACGGTCGAGGCGGCGCGAGCGACGGGCGCAAAGCGAATCGGGGTGCTGGCGACGCCGGGCGGCGAGGCGCTGTACGTCGAGGCTCTGGCGGGTGCGGGGCTGGAGGCGGTGCGACTGTCGGGGGCGGATCGCGAGGCCTTCATGGCCGCGGTGCTGGGCTTCAAGGCCGGCGACCTCGGCGACGGGCCGCGGGCGGAGATGCGGCGGCTGGCGGCGGCGCTGGTCGCGGCGGGCTCGGAGGCGGTGATCGGCGGCTGCACCGAGGTGCCGCTGCTGCTGGAGGTGGACGAGGTGGCGGCGCCGCTGGTCGACTCGGCGGAGGTGCTGGCGGCGGCGTGCGTAAAGGCGTGTGCGTGACCAAAGCTTAAGTTGAGCCGGACGCCGCCGGGCGGCACGAAGGCGATCGAAAACGGAGAGAGCCGATGCGCCTGCTGACCGCCGCCCTGATCGTCGTCGCCGTCCTGCCCGGCGCCGCCCTGGCCCAGACCGCGCCGACCTATCCCGTGACGCTGCCCAGTCCGGGCGGCGAGGTGATCATCCCGTCGCGGGGCGGGCAGCATGCGCATGACGTGGTCGGCTACGCCCCGGCGCGCCGGGCGGGGGATACGCTCTATGTCTCGGGCGCGATCGTCTTCCGGGCCGAGGGCGAGGGGGCCGATCTGGCGGCGTTCGAGGCGCAGGTGCGGCGGACGCTGACGCAGCTGAACCGCACCCTGACGGCGGCCGGGGCGACGATGAACGACGTGGCCCTCGTCAACAGTTTCCACGTCTGGGAAGGGCCGGACTTCACCGGCACGCGGATGGAGCAGATCGAGGTCATCGCCCGGGTCTGGCGCGAGTTCGCGGACGGGCCGCGGCCGGCGTGGACGGCGGTGGGCACGACCGGTCTGCTGGGCACGGGCGGCATCGTGGAGATCCAGCTGACGGTGCATTCGCCGGCGCCCGGAGGCTGAGGGCCGCTTGCGGAGCGCGTCCCGGCGCGGCAGTGATGCCGGGTGAACAGACAATCTCTCATCATCGATTGCGACCCCGGGGTGGACGACGCCGTGGGGCTGATGCTCGCCTTCGGGGCGGCCGAACTCGAGCTGCTGGCCGTCACCGCCGTGGGCGGCAACGTGCCGGTGGAGAAGACGGCGCGGAATGCGCGGATGCTGCGCCAGATCGCCGGGCGGGAGGACGTGCCGGTGTTCGCCGGGGCGGATCGGCCGCTGCGCCGCGAACCGGCCGGGGCGGGCGAGTTCCACGGCGCCGAGGGGCTGGGCGACCTGACGCCGTTCGAGCCGGATGCTCCGTGTGCGGACGGCAATGCCGCGGACGCCATCGTCGATCTGGTCATGGCGCGGCCGGAGCGGTCCGTGGCGATCGTGGTGATGGGGCCGATGACCAATCTGGCGCTGGCGCTGCGGAAGAAACCCGGGCTGGCGGGGCGGCTGGGGCCCGTGGCGGCGATGGGCGGCGCGCGGGCGGAGGGCGGCAACATCACGGCCTCGGCGGAATTCAACATCTGGGCCGATCCGGAGGCGGCGGCGGAGGTGCTGGCCAGCGGCTGCCAGGTGGTGCTGTTCGGGCTGGACGCGACGCACCAGGTGCGGGCGACGGACGAGCGCATCGCGGCGCTGGAGGTGATCGGGACGGCGAAGGCCCGGACGGCGGCCTCGATGATGCGGTTCTCGCAGCGGATCGAGCGCGAGATCGTCGGCTGGGACGCGCCGCCGGTGCATGATCCGTGTCCGGTGGCCTGGCTTCTCAAGCCGGAGCTGTTCGAGCTGGCGGCCTGCCATATCCGGGTGGAGACGGAGAGCGAGCTGACCCGCGGGCACACGGCGGTGGAGTTCCGCCGCGAGGTGGCCGGGACCCTGCCGCACGGTTGGGCGGTCACGGCCGACGCCGACGGAGTGTTCCGGCTCATTGGGGAGAAATGCGCGTGAGGCAGGCCCCCTCCACCGCTTCGCGGTCCCCCTCCCCCTGCGGTGGAGGAGACAGGTCATGAGGATCACCGTCGTCGGCTCGATCAATCTGGATATGGCGGCCAGCGCGCCGCAGTTGCCGCGGGCGGGGGAGACGGTGACCGGAGCGACGCTGGCGCGGCATCCGGGCGGCAAGGGCGCCAACCAGGCGCTGGCGGCGCAGAGGCTGGGGGCCGAGGTCTGTCTGATCGGCCGGGTCGGCGACGACGCCATGGCCGACGAGGCGACGGCGCTGCTGGAGGCGGGCGGGGTCGACCTGTCGCAGGTGGAGACAGACGCGGAGGCGCCGACGGGGGTGGCGCTGATCGCCGTCGATCCGTCGGGCGAGAACCAGATCGTGGTGGCGGCGGGGGCCAATCACCGGGTGACGCCGGGGCAGCTGCCGGCCCGGATCGAGGGGCCGCTGATCCTGCAGCTGGAGCTGCCGCTGGAGGTGTGCGAGGCGGCGGTCGGGCGGGCCACGGACTTCGTCTGCGTCAACCTGG
>NZ_DASPNO010000056.1:0-10028 GCF_035626535.1 Brevundimonas sp. | reverse complement strand
GGCGCTGCGGCGGCCGATCCGAACGGATGGTACGGCGCGATTGACGTCGGCTACCACATGCCGGAGGCCGACACCTCCTATGGCATCGAGATGGAGGTCGACGACGACTGGGCCGGTTTCGCCCGTCTCGGCTACCGGTTCACGCCCAACTGGCGCGTGGAGCTCGAGGGCGGCTACCGTCCGGGCGAACTGGGCGAGCTGACCGTCGGCGGCACGCCGGTGATCTGTAACGCGGTTCCGGCCGTGGGCCCCTGCGAGCCCCCCGAGGGCGACCTGACGTCGACCTCCCTGATGGTCAATGTCATCTATGACTTCGGCAACGAGGACTCGACCCTGCGTCCGTTCATCGGACTGGGCGCCGGCCTCAACCGCGTCAACACCGAGTACCTGGGCACCCTGGCGAGCAACCGCGCGATCGCGGTCGGCGCCGACGACAGCTCGTCCGAGCTGGCGGCGCAGGCCATCGCCGGCTTCGCGTGGGCGCTGAGCGACCGGGCCAGCCTCGACCTGACCTACCGCTACCTGATGTCGAACTTCTCGTTCGACACCTTCGCCTCGGTCCCGGCCGGTGATCTGGGCGAGCTGGAAGGCCGCTACACCGACCACTCGATCAGCCTGGGCCTGCGCTATGCGTTCGGCGCGGACGAGCCGCCGTACATCCCGCCGCCGCCCCCGCCGCCCCCGGTGGTCACGCCTCCGCCGCCGCCTCCGCCGCCCCCGCCGCCGCCTCCGCCGGCTCCGGTGCGCCGTGAGTTCGTGGTCTATTTCGACTGGGATCGCTCGGACCTCACGGCCGAAGCCCGCTCGGTGGTCACCCAGGCGGCGAACTACGCCAAGTCGGGCCGTCCGACCCGCATCCTGGTGGTCGGCCACGCCGACACCTCGGGTTCGGCCGCCTACAACGTCGGCCTGTCCAACCGCCGCGCCCGCACCGTTGCGGACGCGCTGGTCGCCCAGGGCGTCAATGGCGGCGTGATCTCGCTGGACGGCAAGGGCGAGACCCAGCTGGCCCGCCCGACCGCCGACGGCGTTCGCGAGCCTCTGAACCGCCGCGCCACCATCGGCATCAACTTCTAGGACGGTTCGTCCGGGCGCTGCACGAAGCGCCCGGACAGCCTCCCGGAAGGTCGAATGGCCTGAAACTGCAGCACCGCCGGTCCCTCACGGGGCCGGCGGTCTTGTTTTGTCCGGCCGATGGGTGAACCATTCGCCGCCGGCTCCTTCCCCGGACGCAACGCCGCTCCCGAGGTCCTGATGTTCCGTCGACCGCTTCTCGGCCTCGTCGTTCTCGGCCTCGCCGCATGCTCGCCGGGCGAGCCCGCGGCGGAGGCCCCGGCCGCCGCGCGGCCCGGAGACAGCGGCCGGCGCGAGACGGCGGTCTTCGCCGGCGGATGCTTCTGGTCTGTCGAGGCCAATTTCGAGGCCGTTCCCGGCGTGGTGGCGGCGGTGTCGGGCTTCGCCGGCGGATCGGTCGCCAACCCCACCTATGATCAGGTCGTGCGGGGTGGGACGGGCCATCTGGAGGCGGTGCAGGTGACATTCGATCCTGCCCGCATCAGCTATCGCCAACTGGTCGACCGGTTCTGGCTGACGATCGATCCGACCGATCCAGACGGGCAGTTCTGCGATCAGGGGCCGTCCTACGCGACGGCGGTCTTCGCCAGCCGGGCCCAGAAGCCGGCCGCGGAGGCTTCACGCAGGGCCGCGGCGACCCGCCTCGGAGCGGCGCGGTTCGTCACGCCGGTCCGCGACGCCGTCCGGTTCTGGCCGGCCGACGCGTATCATCAGGATTTCGCTCGCCTGAATCCGGTCCGCTACGGCGGCTACAACCGATTCTGCCGGCGCGGCGAGCGCCTTCGGGCGGTCTGGGGCGACGCGGCGGCGTAGCAGTCAAAGACGCCGGCGCGGCCAACCCATCCACAGGCAATCCACCCACAGCAGTGTGTCTCCCGCGCCACCTGCCCTGACTGTCATATCACTGTCACACGAATGTCGTCCCACTTTCCGACGGGGCCCGTAGAGGGAGCGGGATTTCAACCGGCCGCCGGCTGGTCAGTGGGCGTTCGCGCCCTTCTTCATCGGGGATAGATGACAATGACGAACCGCAAACGCGTGTTCTGGGCGACGACCGCCCTGGCCACGACCATGCTGGCCGCGAGCGCCGTCTACGCGCAGGAAACCACCGGCGCGGTTCGCGGCCATGTTCTGGACGCCAACGGATCGGCCGCGACGGCGACCGTGACCATCGTTCACGAGCCGACCGGCACCAGCGTCACGACCGTCACCGACGCCAACGGCTTCTACAGCGCCCGCGGCCTTCGCGTCGGCGGCCCGTACACCGTCACCGCGACCGGCGCGAGCGGCCAGGGCGCGCGCCAGCTGTCGGCCATCGGCGTGGGCGATCCCGCCAACGGCGACGTGGTGCTCTACGGTGAGGACACCTCGAACGTCGAGGACGTCGTCGTCGTCGCCGCCCGCCGCTTCGCCAACGATTTCGGCGCCGGCTCGGCCTCGAACTACGGCGCCGACACCATCCAGTCTCTGCCGTCGATCAGCCGCGATCTCAAAGATGTCGCCCGTATCGACCCGTTCGCCACCATCGACCCTTCGAACGAAGACGCCCTGTCCTTCGGCGGCGTAAACACCCGCCTGAACCAGCTGACCGTAGACGGCATCCGCCAGAACGATGAATTCGGCCTGAACGGCAATGGCTATCCGACCCAGCGCTCGCCCATCTCGCTGGACGCGGTCGAGGCTGTGAACGTTTCAGCGGCTCCGTTCAGCGTCATCAACAACGGCTTCATCGGCGGCGCGATCAACGCCGTGACCAAGTCGGGCGGTAACACCTTCTTTGGTTCGGCCTTCTACGAGAAGAGCGACGACAGCCTGCTGGGCGACCGGTACTACGGCTACGACCAGACCACTGGTCCGGCCGGCAACCGCAACCCCTACTACGGCCACCACCGGGTCCTGCCGTACAACCGTGTATTCGACGAGAAAACCTGGGGCGTGACGCTCGGCGGTCCGATCATCGAAGACACCCTGTTCTTCTTCCTGTCTTACGAGAAGTTCGAGTCGGAGTTCTCGCTGAACGAAGGCCCGGAGGACGCCGGATTCAGCAACCCGATCCCCCGCATCACCACCACCGCCGTCGACAATTTCCGCGCCGCGGCCCAAGCGCGCTACGGCTATGATACCGGTTCGTACGTCAGCGTCGCTCCGCCGGTCGAAGACGAGAAATTCCTCGCCAAGGTCGACTGGAACATCAACAGCGATCACCGTTTGGCCCTGACCTTCCAGGAGACGATCGGCAACTCCTTCAACGGCTCGACCTCGTCCGCCTTCATCAACGGCGGGTCGACCAGCCAGCCGCGCCTCGCACTGGAATCCAGCCAGTATCTGAAGGACGAGCGCCTCACGACCTGGAACGCCCAGCTGAACTCGCAGTGGACGGACGCCTTCTCGACCGAACTGCGCTTCGGCTACAAGGAAACCGAGACCACCCAGCTCCCGGTCGGCGGCCTGTCCGTCGGTCAGGTCACCGTGACGGTCGCGGACCTGCCCGGCGTCGAGCCCGGCTCCGGCTCGCCGCAGATCCAGTTCGGCGCGGACAACTTCCGCCACGACAACTATCTGTACAGCGAGAACACCAACGCCGAACTGATCGGCCGCTACAACTGGGGTTCGCACGACATCCTGTTCGGCCTGCGGACCGAGAAGCGCGACTTCACCAACGTCTTCGTTTCGCAGTCGCTGGGCCAGTGGACCTTCTCGAGCTTCGCCAACTTCCAGGCGGGCACGGCGTCAGGTCTCATCATTCGCGGCGCGGTTGATCCGAACGGCGGTACGGTCCCGGCCGAATTCGGCACGGCTCGCGACGGCGCCGTGGTGTTCGGCTACGATCTGCATTCGCTCTATGCCGAAGACACCTGGCAGGTGACGGACGATCTGCGGCTCTCCTACGGCCTGCGCTACGATTGGTTCGGGATGGACGATCGTCCGACCCTGAACGCCGGCTTCGCCACCCGCAACGGGTTCGACAACACCTCGAACCTGGACGGCCGCGACCTGTTCATGCCGCGCTTCGGCTTCAACTGGACGCCGGGTGACTGGACGGTCTCGGGCGGCATCGGTCGCTTCTCGGCGATCGGCACCAACGTCCAGATCGGCAACCCCTTCGGCAACGACGGCGCCCGCATCACCAACGCTGTCTGCACCGGCCCGCTGACCGGGATCACTGACCTGTCTGTCGTTCCCGCCGGCGCGAACTGCACCTTCACCCCGGGCAACGGCAGCGTGGTCGCCCTGGATCCGAATTTCGAAATCCCCAGCGCGTGGAAGTACAACCTGACGGTCGCCCGGGACTTCCATCTGCCGCTGATCGAGGACTTCCGCCTCCAAGCCGACGTCCTGTACAACGACTTTGAGAACGCCCTCTACTACACCGACCTCCTGGCCACCCAGATCGGCACGGCCCCCGACGGCCGTCCGGTCTATTCGCACCCGGCCGGTCCAGTGGTCTTCGACCTCCTGCTGACCAACCTCGAGGAGGGCGGCCATTCGTTCTCCACTGCCTTCACTGCTCAGAAGGACTGGATCGAGGGGCCGTTCCGCGGTCTGGATGTCCGTGCGACCTACACGTACACGGAAGCCGAAGACGGCAACCCGATGACCAGCTCGCAGCCGGACTCGTCGTACGTTCGCTTCGCCTCGACCGACCACAACAACCCGGTTCTGGCGACCTCGGACTACGAGATCCGTCACCGCTTCTCGGTCAACGCCCACTGGGCCCGCGACCTGTTCGGCGACAATGAGACCTCGGTGAACCTGTTCGTTCAGCGCCGCTCGGGCCTGCCCTACTCGTTCGTCTTCCACAACAGCCGCTCGGGCAACTACGACAACGACTTCGGCAACGCCGTGCCGCAGTCCTACTCGGGCGCGCTCGGCACCTCGAACCACCTGTTCTACGTGCCGCAGGTCGACCCCGCGACCGGTCTGGTCACTACGACCAGCGATCCGCGGATCACCTACACCGGCATCAACATGGCGGACTTCAACGCCTTCCTGCAGAACACGGGCCTGATCAAATACGCCGGCTCCGTCGCTCCCCGGAACGCGTTCCGCTCGGCCGCCGTCACCACTGCGGACATTCGTTTGTCCCAGGAAGTATCGGTGCCGTTTGTCCCGACCGGCAAGATCAAGCTGTATATGGATATCGAGAACTTCGGTAACCTGATCAACGACCGCTGGGGCGCGGTCGAGCAGTATCCGTTCTACCGCGGCGTCGGCACGGTGGTCCTGAACTGCCGGACTCCGGGCGGTGCGGCGACCTCGTGCGCCACCCCGGGCGCGGTCTTCAACTACTCGCAGCTGCAGACCCCGAACCTGGCCCTCGGCGCCCAGCCGGACGCCTCGCTGGCCGGCGAAGCCCGCCGTCCCAGCAGCCAGCTGCCTGCCTCCACCTGGCAGATCAAGCTGGGCGCCCGCTTCGAGTTCTAGGACCCAACCAGGCGCTACAGACGACAGGGGGCGGTCCGGAGACGGGCCGCCTCTTTTCGTTATGGCCGGCTCCGCCGCCTTGCGTTGAAGTTCGGGCCATCAGGGCCTATCTGGCGCGGTCCGCCCGTCGCCTGAGGATTCCGCCGCCCATGACCGTCCCCATCCCCGCCGAATGGGCGCCGCACCGCGCCATGTGGGTCGGCTGGCCCAGCCACGGCGAGCTGTGGGAGGAAAACCTCGAGCCGGCCCAGGCGGAGGTCGAGGCGCTGGTGCGCGCCCTGGCGGGGCCCGGACGCGAACGGGTCAAGCTGCTGGTCGGCAAGACCGAGGCGCTGGACGGCGCCCGGGCCCGCTTCAGCGGCGTCGACAACGTCGAGGTCGTGAACGGCCGTTTTGGCGACATCTGGCTGCGCGACACGGGCCCGATCTTCGGCGAGGGCTCCACCCGCGCCTCCGCTTTCCGCTTCAACGGCTGGGGCGGCAAGTACGAGCTGGAGCACGACGACACCGTCGCCACCCAGATCGGTCAGGCGTCCGGCGCGGACCTGACCCGGCACGACTTCGTCCTCGAAGGCGGGGCGCTGGATCACGACGGGCAGGGCACGATCCTGACGACCCGCCAGTGCCTGCTGAACCCGAACCGCAACACCGGCTGGACCGAGGCGGCGGCCGAAGCCGCGCTCGCCGCCTCCCTCGGTGCGCGCAAGGTGCTGTGGCTGGGCGACGGCCTGCTCAACGACCATACCGACGGCCACGTAGACAACCTCGCCCGCTTCGTCGCCCCCGGCATCGTGGCCTGCCCCGTCGCCTGGGGGCGGGGCGATCCGAACGACGAGGTCTACGCAGAGGTGGCGCGCACTCTCTCGCAGATGACCGATGCCGGCGGCCGGTCAATTCGCATCCTGCCGCTGCCCTCGCCGGGCTTCGTCGGCGGCCAGGACGAGAGGCCGATCCCCGCCAGCCATATGAATTTCCTCATCGCCAACGGCGCGGTCATCGTGCCTGCGTACGGCGACGCCCGCGCCGCCGATCTGGTCTGCCAGGGACTGAAGACTGTCTTCCCGGACCGTGAGATCATCGCCCTGCCGTCCCTCGCCATCCTCTCCGGCGGCGGATCCTTCCACTGCATCTCCCAGCAGGAGCCCGCCTGATGGCCCGCCAACAGTCGAGAACGATCTCCGTCGCCGCCCTCCAGACCTCCTATGGCGAGGACCTGCAGGCCAATATCGACAAGACCATCGCCCTGATCCGGGACGCGGCGGGCCGGGGCGCCCAGGTCATCCTGCCGTCGGAGCTGTTCCAGGGCCCGTACTTCTGCGTCAGCCAGGAGGAGCGCTGGTTCGCGACCGCCCATCCGTGGCGCGAGCACCCCTGCGTCACGGCTCTGCAGCCCGTCGCGGCCGAACTGGGCGTGGCCATCCCGGTGTCGATCTTCGAGCGCGAGGGCCCGCACTATTTCAACTCGATGGTCATGCTGGACGCCGACGGCTCGGCGCTGGGCGTCTACCGCAAGAGCCATATCCCCGACGGCCCCGGCTATCAGGAGAAATACTATTTCCGCCCGGGCGACACCGGCTTCAAGGTCTGGAACACCCGCCACGGTCGCATCGGCGTCGGCATCTGCTGGGACCAGTGGTACCCGGAGACCGCCCGCGCCATGATGCTGCAGGGCGCCGAAGTGCTGATGTATCCGACCGCCATCGGCTCCGAGCCGCATGACAAGGAGCTGGACACCGCCGACCCGTGGCGCCGCGCCATGCAGGGCCACGCCGTGTCGAACGTGGTGCCGGTCGTCGGCTCCAACCGCACCGGGGCGGAGTACGCCACCGAGGTCGGACAGGTCTTCTACGGCTCATCCTTCATCGCCGACCATCGCGGCGATCTGGTCGAGAGCCTCGGCCGCGACGAGGAGGGGGCGCTGGTTCGCACCTTCGACCTCGACTATATCGACCGCCACCGCGCCGCCTGGGGCTTCTTCCGCGACCGCCGCACCGACCTCTACGGCTCGCTGGTCAGTCCGCGGCCGGCCTGAGTTCCAGCGCCCGCCGCTCGGCGGCGCAGGACGGGTTGGTCAGGCCCTCCGCCCGCGCAGCGGCGACCTCGGCGCGGGCCGCCTCCAGATCGGCCTGGAAGTCCGCCGTGTCATGAGCGGCGACATAGACCCGCCTTCCGACCCTGACGCCGGCCTCGACGTCGGGCAGCCAGTTCATCCGGCAGATGGCGCGGCTGTGCCCGATCTCGAAGCCCCGGGCCCGCGCGGCCTCGGCCCGGTCCGGGGCCAGTTGGGCGAACATTTCACCATAGACCTTACCGGCGACCGCCCCCCTCGCGGGCCAGGAGGGGGTGTCCCGCGTGGCGGCGTCGATCCTCTGGCAGGGCTGGAGGTCGCGATCGACGGCGATCGGCCGGCGACGGGGATGAAGCTCGGCCAGTCGTCGGCTCACCGCGTCGGAATCGGCGAGCAGCCGGGTCATCAGCCGCGTCAGGGCGGGCCGCGGCCTCGCCGCCAGCCTCGTTTCGAGGACGCAGTCGAAATGCTGCGCGGCCTCGGGCGGTCGCAGCTCGGCGTCGGCGATCGCCAGCCACCAGCGGTCGGACCCGGGGGTGTTCGGATGAAGGTCGCCCGGCCACAGAGTGGGCGAGGGCGGTGGCGGCGCAAAGCCTCGGGCGATGGCGTCGGCGGCGGCGGCGTCGAGATACCCGCGCGCGAGAGGAGGGGGCGAGGATCCCCCCGCCGAAGCGCAGGCGGCCATCAGGCTACAGGCCGCCAGGGCGGCCGCCGGTCTCACCGTCCCGTGGTCCAGTCCAGCTGTACGTCGGTCGGCCCGCCGTCGATTCTCTCGGCGATGACCTGCAGCAGCTGGCCGCGGCCGTCCACGCCGTCCCCGGCGGAATAGGCCTGGGCGTCCCCGCGGTTCATCGAATTGATCGGCTTCAGCCCGGCCGCTTCGGCGCGCTGCCGGTAAAAGGCGATGACGGCCTCCGGTTCGGCGTCGGTGGTGAAACGGACAATGCCGCCCGGTCCCTCGGGCCCCTGCGCCAGGGTGGCGGGCGTCTTGATCTCGGCGCCCGGATAGATGACGGCGAAGGCCGGAGCGCCGGCGGCGGCGGGCACGGCGGCCGCGGCTCCGGCCGGGGGCGCCAGTCGTGCTTCGGCCGGGGCGTCGGCGGCCGAAGCGACCGCCTCGACGGCGGCGTCGCCGGCGGCGGGCGCGTCTCCGGCGGGCTCCCGCTCGCTACACCCGGCCAGCACCATGGCCGCCAAGACGGTGGTGGCCGCAAGACTGCGCTTCATCCCTTGGTCGTCCTTGAAAAAGACTGTGTTGTTGGCTTCACCGTGGCCCATGGCTGCGGCGGCCGCAAGGCGGGTTCGCGCCGCAGGCATGGCACGGATTACGCGATGTTCAGCCTGTCGCCGCGTCGGCTTCGTCGCCCACGCCTGGCTTGCCTTCCACGGGATCGCCGGCGGGGCCGGTGAAGTCGTTGCCCGTATTGTTGATCGGCTCGTCCGCATTGGTTCCGGCGGGAGAGCGGGGCGCCGCCGAGCGCATCCCTTCGCTGGCCAGACTCTCATTGATGCGGTCCTGATCGGGGTCGATCTCCGACCCGCCCGCGGCGCCGCCTTGCAGGGAGCCGGCGCGGGTGTCCGAACCCATGCCGCTGCCCGAAACGGCTTCCGTCAGGGCGTCGGGCGTCCGGCCGAGGTCCGGCTTCTCGCCCATGTCGTCGGCTTCGCGGGCGTCCTCGGTCTGCTGCGGATGCTGTTGCTGGATCATGGCGAACTCCTTCACCCCGCTAAGCGAACCGCCCGGTCAGCGGTTCCGCGTCGGCGCGGCGGCGCGTCGATCGTCGGCCGACAGCAAAAAAGGGCCGGGATTCGCATCCCGGCCCCTCCCATTGCGGCTTGCCGGAGCCGGCCTACTTGCCGAACAGCTTGGCCCAGCGGCGCTTCTCGCGGGTCTTCCAGACGCCCCGGTGATAGGCGTCGGACCCGATCAGAGGCACCACGGTCGTGGCCTCGGCGAAGACCATCTGCTCGTGCGTGGTCTGCACCTTGCCCCACGACGCCGCCTCCTTGAGCGTCGAAGACGAGCAGGCCCCGTCGCGCACGTCGGCCACGGTGATCTGGACGGCGTAGCGGTGCATCTCGGCTTCCACCCCGAGGATTTCGGCGCAGACGACGGTGTCCTGGGCGAAGTTCTTGGGCACCCCGCCGCCGACCATGAAGAGGCCGGTCGTGCCGGCCTTCAGCTTGATCTCCGTGAGCTCGCGGAAGTCCGCCGCGGAGTCGATGGTGAGGTAGGGCTTGCCCGCCTTCATCCGCTCCACCTGGTGCTTCACCAGGCCGAAGCCGGCGGAGCAGTCGGAGAAGGCCGGCACGAAGATCGGCACGCCCTCGTGGTAGCAGAGCTCCACCAGGCTGTCGGGCTTCTTGGCGTTCCCCTCGGCCAGCCACTTGCCCATCTCCCAGATGAACTCGCGCGAGGAGTAGGGGCGAGGCTCCAGCTGGTTGCAGATGGCCAGGATCG
>NZ_DASPNO010000055.1:0-6547 GCF_035626535.1 Brevundimonas sp. | reverse complement strand
ATGGCCTGCGGCACGCCGGTGGTGGCTTTCCGCTGCGGCTCCACCCCGGAGGTGATCGAGGACGGGGCCACCGGCTACATCGTCGATGACGTCGACCAGGCCGTCGAGGCGGCGGCCATCGCGTCCTCGCTCGACCGGGCCGCCATCCGCAAGCGCTTCGAACTCCGCTTCTCGGCCACCGCCATGGCGCGGCGCTATCTCGACGTCTATCGCGACATCCTGGCCCGCAGGCCCTTCGCGGCCGATCTGGTCGCGGCGGAGCCGAAGAGCTTCGCAATCGCCACCTGACCGGGACGCGGCATGCTCGACCCTGACGCCGAACCTCCCGAACAGGCCGTCGAGGGACTGCATCAGCTGCTGTCGCTCAAGAGCGGCGGCGCGTTCCTGGTGTTCAACAGCCGCGGCGACGTCACCGGCGGCGCCGACGGCCTGTTCGTGGATGACACGCGGCTGCTGTCGCGGCTGGTGATGTGCACCGCCGGGGTGTTGCCGTCCCGGCTCAACTCCGGCGTCTCGCGCGACAACGTCTACTTCGTCTGCCACGCCACCAACCGGCCGCTGCCGCCCATGGGGGGCAAGTCCGCCCCGGCCGGCACCCTGCACATCGAGCGCCGCCGCGTGCTCTGGGGCGAGCGGCTCTACGAACGGGTGCGGCTGTCGAACTTCGGCTCCGAGACGGTGATGCTGCCGCTGACCTTCGAGTTCGACGCCGACTTCCGCGACATCTTCGAGGTGCGCGGCGCGGCCCGGGCGATGCGTGGAACGGTGCAGCCGCCGCAGGTGGACGGCCGTTGGGCGCGGTTCGGCTACCGCGGGCTGGACGAGGTGGAACGCTCTACGGTGATCTCGTTCTCCGCTCCGCCGGGCCGGCTCACCACCAACTACGCCCAGTTCCTGTGGAGCCTGGAGCGCGGCGACACCGAGGAGCTCTATATCGAGGTCGGCCGCCACCTGGAGGAGACCCCGTGCGAAGCGCGCTTCCGCCTCGCGGCGGTGCAGGCGCGGCTGGAACGCCGCCGCCAGCGGCGCGGCGGCGCGGCCATCAGCGCGGATCGTGGCTCGCCATTCGACGCCTGGCTGGCCCAGGCGCGCTCCGACGTGGCCCTGCTCACCGAGGCCCTGCCGACCGGTCCCTACCCCTTCGCCGGCATCCCCTGGTTCTGCACCCCGTTCGGGCGGGACGGCATCATCACCGCCTGGCAGCTGCTGTGGCTGGAGCCTGGGCTGGCGGCCGGCGTGCTGCGCTATCTGGCGGCCCGGCAGGCGGCCGAGACCAACCCCTTCGCCGACGCCCAGCCGGGCAAGATCATGCACGAGACGCGCGGCGGCGAGATGTGCGCGCTCGGCGAGATGCCGTTCGGCCTGTACTACGGCGGCGTCGACACCACCTGCCTGTTCGTCGGCCTCGCCGGCGCCTACTGGCGGCGCACCGGCGACCTGGAGCTGATCGCCGAGATCTGGCCGAATCTGCAGGCGGCGGCGGCCTGGATGGCCGGACCCGGCGATTCCAACGGCGACGGCCTGATCGACTACGCCCGCGCCGTCGAGACCGGACTGGCGAACCAGGGCTGGAAGGACTCCGGCGATTCCATCTTCCATGCCGACGGCCGCTTCCCGCCGGGTCCGATCGCCCTCGTCGAGGTGCAGGGCTACGCCTTCGCTGGCTGGCTGGCCATGGCCGACCTCGCCGATGCGTTGGGGGAGGACGGCGGCGAGGCGTGGCGGGCGAAGGCGCGGCGCGTGCGCCAACTGGTCGAGGAGCGGTTCTGGATGGAGGACGAGGCCTTCTACGCCGTCGCGCTCGACGGCGAAGGCAGGCCTTGCCGGGCCATCACGTCCAATCCGGGCCACCTGCTGTTCAGCGGCCTGCCGGCGCCGGACCGCGGGGCGGCGGTGGCGCACCGCCTGCTGTCGGCCGAGTTCCGCACCGGCTGGGGTCTGAGAACCCTGGCCCGCGATCAGGCGCGCTACAATCCGATGGCCTACCACAACGGTTCGGTATGGCCGCACGACACGGCGCTGGCCGCGGCCGGCATGGCGCGTTACGGCGAGCGCGAGGCGGCCCGGCGGCTGCTGGGCGAGCTGTTCGACGCGGCCATCCACTTCCAGATGCGCCTGCCGGAGCTGTTCTGCGGCTTCGACCGGCGCACGGGCGAGCCGCCGGTGGCCTACCCGGTGGCCTGCATGCCGCAGGCCTGGGCGGCCGGGTCGGTGTTCATGCTGCTGCAGGCGGCGCTGGGGGTCGAGATCGACGCGCCGGAGCGGCGGCTTACGGTGCGCGACCCGCTGATGCCGCGCGGCGTGGCGCGGCTCGAGGTCACCGGCCTTCACTTCGACGGCGCCCCCTTCGACCTGCATTTCGCCGACCGCGACGGCTCGACGGTGGTCGAGGCCTTCGACGCTCCGAGGGGGCTGCTGTTCTCCGGCGCGGTGCGGCCGTTCAGCCCTGACCGCGGATGGAGGTCACGCCGGTCTGCCTGAGCCGCTCGCGCAGCTCGGCGAGATAGGAGCGCCCGACCGGCACCTCGACCCCCGAGCGCAGCCGCGCCGCGACCAGTCCCCAGCCGCGCCGTTCGATGCCGGTCAGCGCCTCGAGGTTGACGATGGCCGAGCGGTGCACGCGCAGGAACTGCCCCGGGTCGAGCTTGCGCGAGAGGTCGGCCAGGGTGCCGCGCTGGACGTAGCTCTGGGTGTCGGTGTGGATGCGCACATAGTCGCGCTGGGCCTCGAGCCAGTCGATCGAACTCATCAGCAGGCGGCGGCGGCCACGCGCGTCCGACAGCCACAGCGAGCGCGACACGTCGGCGCGATCGTAAGGGTTGGCCGGATCGCGGCGCAGGGCCTCGAGCACCGTCGACAGCTCGGCGGCGCGCTGGGCGGCGGTGGTCTGCTCCAGCCGTGTGCGGGCCCGTTCGATCGCGGCCCTCAGGCGCGCGAGGTTGATCGGCTTGAGAACGTAGTCGACGGCGTTCAGCTCGAAGGCGGCGACGGCGAAATGGCCGTAGGCGGTGACGAAGATGATCGCCGGGGCGTCGCCGGCGGCCAGGGCGTCGGCCATCTGCAGCCCGTCGAGGCGGGGCATCTGCACGTCGAGCAGGGCGATGTCGGGGGTGAGTTCGTGGATCAGGTCCAGCCCGGTCTGACCGTCGGCGGCCGTGCCCACGACCTCGACGCCGGCGATCCGCTTCAGCTCCAGCTCGAGGCCGCGGATGGCCAGGGGCTCGTCGTCGACGATCACCACGCGCAGACGTTCCATCACACGCCGTCCCTCGGAAGCAGGATGATCACGACAAAACCCTTCGGCTCCATCGGCCCGTAGGTGAACTCGGCCTGGCCGCCGTAGGCCAGCTCGAGCCGACGGCGCACGTTCTCCAGTCCCACCTTGAGCCCTTTCGACGGGACCGGCGCACCGACATGGCCGTCGTCGCGCACCTCGATGCGCACGCGCTCGGTGGTCAGTCGCGCGGTCAGGCTGATGGTCACCGTCCCGGTCGACGGGGTGACGGCGTACTTCACCGCGTTTTCGATCAGCGGCTGCAGGATCAGGCTGGGGACGCGCACGTTGCGCGCGTCGGAATCGATCTCGCAGACGAACTTCACCTGGTCGCCGAAGCGGGCCTCCTCGATCGCCAGGTAGGCCGACTGCGCCTCGGCCTCCTCGCCGAGGGTGACCATCTCGTCGGGTTCGCGCGCCAGCGAGTAGCGCAGGAAATCGGCCAGCGACTGGACCATTGCCCGCGCGCGGCCGGTCTTGCGGTCGAGCAGCAGGGTCTGGAGGGCGTTGAGGGTGTTGAACAGGAAGTGCGGATTGACCTGGTAGCGCAGCATCCGGTTCTGCGCATCGGCAGCCAGGGTCTGGGCTTCCATCAGCCGCATCTGGTTCTCGCGCGACTGCTCCGAATAACTGAGCGCCAGGTAGGCGAAGCACCAGCTGATGAAGATCCAGAGATAGGCCTGGGCGCGGGCCATGACGTCCATCCACAGCGGGCTTTCGCCCCCGGGCGAGGGCAGCATGAGCCGGAACACCGCCGCGGTCAGGCCGCCGTAGATGATGCCGGTGAAGATCGAGGCCACGAAGCCCAACGCCAGCTGCGAGGCCAGGCTCCAGTGGTTGAACCGGCGCAGCGCGAACGACAGCAGCCAGCACAGCAGCGCGCCGATGGCGCAGCTGAACAGGCGAGGCGGGTACTGGATGAGTTGCGGCCCCTCCATCATCAGCGAGGCGCGGTAGGTGAGCACCAGGAAGGCGGCCACCCACAGCGCGATCGTCATCCAGACGAGCGGCGACGGCCTGGTCATGCTGATCAGTCTAGACACGCCTTCCCTGCCCCGTCCCGACGGCCGTTCCCAGATCCGCCGCTGGCGGGCCCCCGTCGCCCATTGATCTTACACCGACCCTCGTCGCAAGCGGCGACCCTGGATGCCAAACCTTTGTCGCCGGTCTCAATTTGGCTGCGCGGGCGCAATCGGACAGGTGAAATGCCCGTGCTTGTTTGCAAGGAGTGTTCCATGGCCATCGTCCTTCGAGCCCAGATCACGATCGACGTCAGCGCCGAGGACTTCGTCAGCGCCGCCGACCACCAGAAGCGAATCGAGACGCTGATGAGTTCGGTGCGGGAAACCTACGGCCAGGCCGAACTCGAATTCCGCGAGCGGCGGCCTCGCACCATGCGCACCCTCCCCCGGCGCGAAGCGGTGCCGCGCTACACCGGAGCGGTCGCCGAATACGCCGACGACTGAAGCGGAAGGCCCTCTCTTCCGGCCAGTCGCGCCGGCCCGGGAGCGATCCCGGGCCGGCTTCGCTTCGGGCGCGACAGGCAGAAAACGGGAAGGCCGTCTCCCGGCCCCCTATTCGGCGGCGATGTGGGCCGGCGGCAGGCGGTCGGGGCGGCGGGGCTTGGCCACCGGCACGGCGGCGGCGATCAGGCGGTCGACCGTCTGGCGGAGCTCGTGGCCCTTCGCCGTCAGATAGAGCAGCCGCTGACGGCCGTCCTCGCCCTGGAAGATCTCGACCAGCCCCATCGACGGCGCCACGGGGAAGGGGATGTCCGGCGAGGCCAGCGCGCGGGCGCGGCGCGAGGCGGTGGCCTCGGTGAGTCGAGCCAGGCGGGCCAGTTCGGTGATGTTCAGGCCCTCGTTCTCGCACACGTAGAGGAACACCAGGATGTCGTTGACGACGATCTCCGGATCGAGGGTGCGGAAATGCTCGACCAGTTGAAGCAGGCTGTTGCGTCTGCGCACGGCGGTCCTCCCGACTGAGTGCATCGGAATAGTGTCGCAGACGGCAGGCCTTGGCTGCGGAGGTGCATGAAAAGCGCGGCGGACGCACGAAATTTGGCAGCGAACGGCGCAGCACAGGCAGAAAAAAGGCGGCGGGCCCGAGAGCCCGCCGCCGAAAGTTCAGGACGGAAGCTGCGGTCTAGAAGCGGATCTTCGCGGAGACCGAGAAGGTCCGGCCCAGGACGCGATAGACCTGCGGGTCGGTGTTGGCCTGCGAGAACAGGCCGCCCGGGGTCTGGGGCGGATCTTCGTCGAACAGGTTGCCGATGAAGCCGGTGACCTGGAAGTTGTCGGTCACGTTCCAGCGCGCCGAGACGTCGACGTAGCTGGCTTCCGGAACCATCTGGCCGCGGCCGGTGTCGCCGCAGTTGGCCGGGCCGGTGCCGAAGGTCGGATCGCACAGCTCGGGCACGTAGCTCCAGCGGGCGAACGCCGTCCAGTCGCCGAGGGTGTAGTAGATCGACAGGGTCGACTTCCAGTCGAAGATCGCGCCGCCGATGGCGGCGGTCGACGTGCCGGAGAAGTCGGCGCCGTTGAACTCGAAGCTGTCGACGAACGAGAACAGCTCGTTGATCCGCAGGCGGCCCGGGATGCCCAGGAAGGTCTCTTCCAGGTTCACGGTCCACTCGGCCTGGATGTCCACGCCTTCCGTGGCGAACGAGGCGCCGTTGGCGGTCGCCGTGTTCACCGAGGTCACCTGGCCGGTGACCGGGTCACGGATGATGCGGGCGCAGGCGTTGTTCGGGTTGCCCAGCAGGTAGCACTGGTTGAGCCAGAACTGGGCGCCCTGAGCCGCGATCACGTCGGTGATCTCGATCTGGTACCAGTCGACCGTGGCGCGGAAGTCGCCGACCGGGAACCAGTCGGGCTGGAACACGAAGCCGGCGGTCCAGGTCTCGGCGGTTTCCGGCGACAGGTTCGGGTTGCCGAAGGCGAAGGCCTGAACCTGGCTGTTGTTGGCCGTGAAGCCCGGGTAGGCCGAGGCCGGAACGCCCTGCGAGATACAGAACGCCTGCAGGCCCGGAGGGCTGTTGGGGTTGTTGATCTGAGCCTGACGGCAGGGATCCTGGTAGGCCGGGAAGCCCTGGTCGCCGTTCTGGAACAGTTCGAACACCGACGGAGCGCGGGTGGCTTCGTTGTAGACCGCGCGGAAGCGCAGCCACTCGACCGGAGCCCACTCGCCGCCGATCTTGAAGGTCTCCACCTGGCCGACCGACGAGTAGTCGGACACCCGGTAGCCGCCTTCCAGGCCGAGGTAGTGGAAGAA
>NZ_DASPNO010000054.1:0-20691 GCF_035626535.1 Brevundimonas sp. | reverse complement strand
AGCCCGTGCCAGCATTGCGACGCACGTGCGCGGAATGCTCGAGTTCGTCCGCGCCGGCAGCTACGTATTCGACTATGGCAACAACCTGCGAGGTGAGGCCGCCGAGGCGGGCGTAGAGGAAGCGTTCACATACCCGGGCTTCGTCCCGGCCTATATCCGGCCGCTCTTCTGCCGCGGCGTCGGCCCGTTCCGGTGGGCGGCGCTCTCGGGGGAGCGCGGAGACATCGCTGCGATCGACGAGGAGCTGCGGCGGCTGTTCCCCGACGATGTCCTGCTCCAGCGGTGGCTCGAGCTTGCTCCCGAGCGCGTCGCCTTCCAGGGTCTGCCGGCGCGGATCTGCTGGCTCGGCTACGGCGACCGCGCCCGCGCCGGGCTCCGATTCAACGAGATGGTGGCGAGCGGCGAGCTCGCCGCCCCGATCGTGATCGGACGTGACCACCTCGACAGCGGCAGCGTCGCCAGTCCGTACCGCGAGACCGAGGCGATGAAGGACGGCTCGGACGCGGTGTCCGACTGGCCCCTGCTGAACGCGTTGCTGAACACGGCCTCGGGCGCCAGCTGGGTGTCGCTGCATCACGGCGGCGGAGTCGGCATGGGCTATTCGCAGCATTCGGGCGTGGTCGTCGTCGCGGACGGCACGCCGGAAGCGGCGAAGCGGCTGGAGCGGGTGCTGTGGAACGATCCGGCGACGGGGGTGATGCGCCACGCCGACGCGGGCTATGAGATCGCCAGGGACGCCGCCCGGGCCAACGGCCTCAACCTGCCGAGCCTGAAGGCCTGACCATGAACCTCACCATCGGCCAATCCCCGCTCACCCTCTCCCAACTGCGTGCGGTCCTCGAGGGGCCCTGCACAGTCTCACTGACCGACGCCGCCTGGGCCTGCGTCGACAAGGGCGCAGCCGTCGTCGCGGCCATCGTGGCCGAGGGCCGCACCGTCTATGGCGTCAACACGGGCTTCGGGCTGCTGGCCAACACCTCGATCGCGACGGACGATCTGGAGACGCTGCAGAAGAACCTCGTGCTGAGCCACGCCTGCGGGGTCGGGCCGCTGCTGGACGACGCGGTGGTGCGGCTGCTGATGGTGCTCAAGATCGCCTCCCTGTCGAAGGGGGCGTCGGGCATCCGGCGCGAGACGCTGGAAGCGCTGATCGCCATGGTCAACGGCGGCGTGCTGCCGTGCATTCCGTCAAAGGGTTCGGTCGGCGCATCCGGCGATCTGGCCCCGCTGGCGCACATGAGCTGCGTCCTGATCGGCGTCGGCGAGGCGCGGGTCAACGGCGCGGCCCTGCCGGCCGAGGCGGCGCTGGCGACCGTCGGGCTGAAGCCGATCGTGCTGGGCCCCAAGGAAGGACTGGCGCTGCTGAACGGCACCCAGTGCTCGACGGCGCTGGCGCTGGCGGGCCTGTTCGCGGCCGAGGCGGCGTTCGCGGCCGGGGTGGCCGCCGGGGCGCTGTCGGTCGACGCCCTGAAAGGGTCGGACGCGCCGTTCGATCCCCGCATCCATGCCCTGCGTGGCCAGCCGGGACAGATCGACGTCGCCGCCCGGCTACGCGAACTGATGTCGGGTTCGGCCATCCGCGAGAGTCATCGCGAGCGCTGCCACAAGGTGCAGGACCCCTACTCCCTGCGCTGCCAGCCCCAGGTGATGGGCGCGGTGCTGGACGTGCTGCGCAACGCCGCCGCGACGCTGGCGCGCGAGGCCAATGCGGTGACCGACAATCCTCTGGTCTTCATCGACGAGGGCGACGTGATATCGGGCGGCAATTTCCACGCCGAACCCGTTGCTTTCGCTGCGGATCAGATCGCCATGGCGCTGTGCGAGATCGGCAACATCTCCGAGCGCCGGACGTCGATCCTGGTCGATCCCAAGATGAGCGACCTCCCCGCCTTCCTCGTGCGCGAGAGCGGGCTGAACTCCGGCTTCATGATCGCCCAGGTGACCGCGGCCGCCCTGGTGGCCGAGAACCGGATGGTCGCCCATCCGTGCAGCGTCGACACCGTGCCGACCAGCGCCAATCAGGAAGACCACGTCTCGATGGCCACCCACGGCGCCCGGCGGCTGCTCGACATGGCCGAAAACACGGCGACGGTCGTGGCCATCGAGCTGCTGGCGGCGGCGCAGGGGATCGAGTTTCACCGGCCGCTGACCTCTTCGCCGACGCTGGAGCAGGTGTTCGGCATTGTGCGGGAAGCGGCCGCCGCCTATGGCAGCGACCACTATTTCGCGCCGGACATCGCCCGGGCCACCGATGGCGTGCGGGCGGGCCGATATCGGGCTTTCGCCGGCGACCTGCTGCCCTCGGCCTGAGCCTGTTCGATCTCGAGCGCCAGTTCATAGCGGCCGGTTTCACCGCCGCCGAGGCTGTTGGCCCGCACCGAATAGCGGCCGCCGCGGTGGAAGGTGTGTTGGAGCCGGGAGTCGGCGCCGGTGCCGAGCCGGTCGTCGTCCCGGCGCCCATAAAAGCTGATGCGACATCCGGGCGCCTCAGCCCTGAAGCGGAGCGCGCCTGAGGGCGGTGAGATTGGCCGAGCCGGTGCAGAAGCAGACGGTCCTCAGCTGGCGGATCACCGTCTGGAAATGCGCCACCACCGCCTCGGTCGAGACGGTCGCGGCCTTCAGCACCCCGGCCGCCTGCCCCACCATGTCGGCGCCGAGCCGGATGGCCTTGGCGGCGTCCACGCCGTCGGCGATCCCGCCCGAGCCGATGATCATCGTCCTGGGGCAGGCGGCGCGGACCTCGGCGATGGCCCGGGCGGTCGGGATGCCCCAGTCGGCGAAGGCGGCGGCGTGAGCCTTGTCGGCGGCGTCCGTGGCCCGCTCGCCTTCGACGGCCGCCCAGTTGGAGCCGCCCGCCCCCGCCACGTCGATCGCGGCGACGCCGATCGAGGCCAGCCGCCGCGCGGTGGCGGCCGAGATGCCGGCGCCGGTCTCCTTGACCACCACCGGCGCGTCCAGCGCCTTGACCAGCGCCTCGAGCGCCGCGCCGACGCCCCACCAGTCGCGGTCGCCCTCGGGCTGGCAGGCCTCCTGCAGCGGGTTGAGGTGCACGATCAGGGCGTCGGCGGCGATCATGTCGAGCACACGCCGCGCTTCGTCGACGCCGAAGCCGCGCGTCAGCTGGGCGGCGCCGATATTGGCGAGAATCGGGGTGTCGGGGGCCTTGAGCCGCAGCGCCATATCCAGCCCGGGCGTGACGCCCTCCGCCTCCAGCGCCGCCCGCTGCGACCCGACCGCCAGGCCGATGCCGAGATGCTGGGCGGCCTCGGCCAGCCGGGCGTTGATGGCTTCGGCCCGCTTGGGGCCGCCGGTCATGGAGCTGATCAGCAGGGGCGCCTTGAGCCGCCGGCCGAGGAAGTCCGCGCCGAGGTCGATCTTGCCGTGATCGAGGTCCGGCAGGGCCTCGTGCACGAAATGGATGTCGGCGAAGCCGCTGTCCCGTCGATGCCGCGCCTTCCCGGCCAGGATCACGTCGAGGTGCTGGTCCTTGCGGGCGGTGATCTTCGTCAAACGCTTACTCCGCCGGCGATGAGGGTCAGGGCTGCTTCTCGACAGTGAGGGCGTAGACCCCCAGCTGCCCCTGCTGGTAGGCCCCCGCCCGGATCTCGAAGGTTCCATCCTCCGGCGCGGTCCACTCCAGCCTGGCGTGGGTGTCGGTCAGGCCGTCGTCGTCGGAACCGAGGATCTCGAACTCGCCATCGTCCTTCTCGCGCCCGATGAGGAGGTAGCTGTCGACGTCGTTCGACACCATGGTGATGAGCAGCTTCTCGTCCTCGCGCACGGTGACGCGCCAGGCGTCGTAGTGGCTGTTGCTTTCGTTGGTGGCGTCGGTGGCCGTCAGCGTGCCCCACGCCGTGGAGCCGACCAGAAGGCTGCCGGGCTGCGGCTGGGGTCCGCGGTCGATCAGCTCGAGGGCATAGAGGCCCTTGCCCTCGCTGTTCAGCGGCAGGGCGCGCAGGACGTAGTCGCCCTCCTCCGGGAGGGTGAAGTTCAGCCGCGAGTCGGTGCCCTCCATCAGCCCGTCGTCGTCCGAGGCCAGGGCGGCGAACTCGCCGTCCGCCTTGCCGATCTGCAGGAAGGTGTCGAAGTCCCCCGACCGCATGACGGCCTGGATGCGCTGGCCCTCGACGCCGGAGAAGGTGAAGGCGTCATAGCCGCGGTCGTCGCCGTCACGCGGATCCCCCTCGCCGATCTCGCCCTGGACCGTGGAGCCGAAGGCGATGGGCTCCGGCGCGCGGTCCGGCTGCACCTCGACGATAGACAGGCTGTAGGCGCCCGTCCCGTCAGAGAAGGCCCGCGCCTCAATGATATAGGATCCCGTGCGCGGCAGGGTGAAGGTCAGCCGGGAATTGGCGCCTTCCGGCCCGCCGTCATCGTCCTTGCCGAGGCTGACGCGGTTCTCGTCGAACAGCTCGACGTAGGTGTCGAAGTCCTCCGAGGTCATGTCGATGCGGACCCGCTGGCCCTCCTGGCCCTCGAACCGCCAGGCGTCCGCCGGGCTGTCGCTCTCGCTCTTGCCGTCGCTTTCCGTCAGCTCGCCTTCGACGGTAGCCCCGATGGCGACGGGTTCGGCCGCCGCCGGAGGCGGGCCCTCCTCGAGACGCAGGCTGTAAGCGCCCTTGTCGGTCGCGCTCAGCGGGGTGACGCGGATCAGGTACTCACCCGTTTCCGGCGCCGTGAAGACGAGCCGGGAGTTCAATCCGGCGTCGGGGCCGTCGTCGTTCTCGGCCAGCTGAACAAAGGCGCCGTCCGCGCTCCGGCCGACACGCAGGACGGGGTCGAACGCCTCGCTGTCGAGCGCAATGGCGATGCGGTCGCCCTGCGCCGCCTGGACGCTGAAGGCGTCGTACGGCAGGCCGTCGTCGGTTTCCGGATCGCGGGCAGAGATCTCCCCCTCGACGGTCTGTCCCACGCGGACGGCGGTGGGTCGCGGAGCCTGCGGCGCCGGCGGACGCTCCGTCAGGCTGAGCGTGTAGGCGCCGCCATCCAGGCCGGACAGGGGCCGGGCCCTCAGAATGTAGGTCCCCGCCTCGGGCGGGGTGAAGCGGAGACGGGAATTGGTGCCTTCGCCGAGGCCGTCGTCGTCCATCGCAAGCGCCTCGGCCGTCTCGTCGGGCGGGAACACCTCCAGATAGGTGTCGAACGCCTCCGACCTCAGAACGGCCTCGAGCCGCTGGCCGGCCCGCGCCGTGACGGCGTAGTCGTCGTAGCGGTACGAATCCTCGACCGCGGTCAGGTCGCCATCCCCGATGGAGCCCTCGACAGTCGCGCCGACCGCCAGCGGCCGGACCGACTGGGCCAGTGCGGGGCCGGCGGCCAGGACGAGCGCCGCACAGCCGGCTGCGGCGAGGATGGTCTGACGGCGCATGCGGGTCCCCTGATTGCGGTCTGGATCATAGACGCCGAACCGCGCCGTCTGTAAATCGCGCTCACCGCACCATTCCTGACGACCGGAGCCCACTGATGACGGCCGATCCTGCCCGCGCGACCCTGATCGACGGCAAGGCCTTCGCGGCCGGGCTGGTGGAGCGCGTGGCCGCCGCCTCGGCCCGGCTTCGATCGGCTCACGGCGTGAAGCCGGGGCTGGCCGTGGTCATCGTCGGCGAGGATCCGGCGAGCCAGATCTATGTGCGCAACAAGGGCGAGACCACCCTGCGGGCGGGGCTGCGCTCCGACACCCATCGGCTATCCGAAGACACCGACCAGGAGACGCTGCTCGAACTGATCGCAGCGCTGAACGCGGACACGGGCATTCATGGCATCCTCGTGCAATTGCCCCTGCCGGCGCACATCGACGCGTCGGCGGTGCTGGGGGCGATCGATCCGGACAAGGACGTCGACGGCTTCCATGTGGTCAACGCCGGGCGCCTGGCCGTCGGCCTGCCGGGTCTGGTCCCGTGCACGCCGCTGGGCTGCCTGATGCTGCTCCGGCATGAACTGGGCGAACTGTCGGGGCTGAATGCGGTGATCGTCGGCCGCTCCAACATCGTCGGCAAGCCGATGGCGCAGCTGTTGCTGGGCGAGAGCTGCACGGTCACCATCGCCCACTCGCGCACCCGCGACCTGCCGGCCCTCTGCCGGACCGCGGACATCCTCGTCGCCGCCGTGGGACGTCCAGAGATGATCCGGGGCGACTGGATCAAGCCCGGCGCGACAGTGATCGACGTGGGCATCAACCGCGTGCCGTCGCGCGACCCGATGAAGGCGGCGCAGGGCAGGACGCGGGTGGTCGGCGACGTCGCCTTCGACGAGGCCGCGGACGTGGCTGGGCGGATCACCCCGGTGCCGGGCGGCGTCGGCCCGATGACCATCGCCTGCCTGCTGGCCAACACCTATACGGCGGCCTGCCGGAGGGCCGGCGTGGAACCTGAGCCGCTGGACGCTTGAACGGCGAACCCTAACCCCCGATAGTCGTTCTCCCGGGTCTGCACCTGTCAGGAGACGTCGATGAATTCCTTGAACTCCCGGGCGGCGGCTGTCGCCGCCGTCGTGGTTCTCGCGCCGGCCGTCACCGGCTGCGGCATCAACTCGATCCCGACCAAGGAAGAGGCGGCCAAGGCGCGCTGGGCCGACGTCCAGTCGCAGTACCAACGGCGCTCCGACCTGATCCCCAATCTTGTGGCTACCGTGCAGGGCGCGGCCATCGCGGAACGCACCACCCTGACGCAGGTGATCGAGGCGCGGGCGCGGGCGACCGGGGTCACCGTGACTCCCGAAACCCTGACCGACCCCGCGGCCTTCCGGCGCTACCAGGCGGCGCAGGGCGAGCTGAGTCAGGCGTTGTCGCGCCTGATGCTCGTCGTGGAGCGCTATCCGGAGGTCCGCTCCAACCAGAATTTCATCGCCCTGCAGTCCCAGCTCGAAGGCACCGAGAACCGCATCGCCGTGGCTCGCCGCGACTACAACGAGGCGGTCCGCGACTATAACACCTCGCTGCGGACCTTCCCGACGGTGATCTGGGCCAAGACGATCCACGGCGGCTCGGAGCCGATGCAGCTGTTCCAGGCCACCGAGGCGGCGCAGACCGCGCCCACCGTCAATTTCGACGCTCTCAATCCCGCCCGGCCCGGCGGAAACGCCGCGCCGACCGCCCCCGGCTCGGCTCCGCCGACGCAGTGAGCGCCGCGCACCGACATCCGACGATCCGGCTGGCGGCGCTGCTTATAGCGGCGCTGGCGGCGGTATGGCTGGCGAGCCCGCAAGACGCCGCCGCCCAAGGGGCCGGCGATGTTCGCTTTCCCGCCCTGACCGGCCGGGTCGTCGATCAGGCGGGCCTGCTGACGCCGGCGAAGGAGGCGGAGATCACCGCCCGGCTCGAGGCGCTGGAGCGCGACACCTCCGACCAGCTGGTCGTCGTCACCCTCGACAGCCTGCAAGGGCTGGAGATCGAGGACTACGGCTATCGGCTCGGACGGGCATGGGGCATCGGTCAGGCGGAGGACGACAACGGCGTCCTGCTGATCGTCGCGCCCGAGGAGCGCAAGGTGCGTATCGAGGTCGGCTACGGGCTGGAGCCGGTGCTGACGGACGCGCTTTCCGCCCTGATCATTCACAACGAGATCCTGCCCTCGTTCCGTGAAGGGCATTTCGAGCGCGGCATCGAACAGGGCGTGGCGGCCATCGACGCCCAGCTCCGCCTCGACCCGGCGGAAGCGCAGGCCCGCGCCGCGGCGGCGATCCGTCCGGAGGCGAAGGTTCCGGTCGGACCGATGATCCTGATCGGTGTGATCTTCTTCCTGATGTTCGCCGGCATGATCGGCGGCCTGGCGCGAGGCGGCCGGCGGCGGCACGGCTCCGGCGTGGCGCCCATCCTGATCTGGGCCGCGGCCGAGGCGATGCGAAGCGGCAGCCGCGGCGGAGGCGGCGGCGGCTTCGGAGGTGGTTTTGGCGGCGGCGGGGGAAGCTTCGGCGGCGGAGGCGCGTCCGGCGGATGGTGATCAAGCTCACATCAGAAGCCCACGATCGGATCGCGGCCGCCATCGCGACGGCGGAGACGCGCACGTCGGGTGAAATCTTCTGCGTCCTGGCCCGGAGCGTATCGTCCTATCGCGACGTATCGCTCGGCTGGGCGGCCGCGGCGGCGCTGATCCTGCCGCTTGGTCTCATCCCGTTCGGCTTCGAAGCGGCCTGGATTCCCGGTTTCGCCGACAGCTGGGAGGCCGCCCATCTGGCCTCCCGCGAGATCTCCACCGGACAGGCGCTGGGGGCCTACGCCGTGATCCAGGCGGTGCTGTTTCTCGCGGTCTATCTGATCACCCGCCTGCCGACGGTGACCCGTTGGGTGACACCGGCCGCCGTCCGCCGGGCGCGGGTGCGGAACGCCGCGGTGCAGCAGTTCCTCGCCCACGGCCTGCATGTCACCGAGGGGCGGACCGGCGTGCTGATCTTCGCCGCCCTTTCCGACCATCGGGTGGAGGTCGTCGCGGACGAAGGCATCCACGCCCGGGTCGATCAGACCGTCTGGGGAGACGCCGCCGAGGCCCTGTCGCAGGGCCTCAAGCGGGGCGACCCAGCGGCCGGGTTCGAAGCGGCGATCGGGCTGTGCGGCGAGGTTCTGGCGATCCACTTCCCGCCCCGCTCCGGAAATCCGAACGAGGTGGCGGACCGGCTGGTGGTCATCTGAAGCGTCGCCGGAACGCGCCGCCGGGGGGTCGCATTCCTCTTTGAAATGGCCTAGCCCGACCGCCACCGAGCGTCTCGGCCCGTTCCCAGGACTTCATGCCCCGCCTGCTGACCTACAATGTCCACCGCTGCGTCGGCGTCGATCGCCGGCTGGATGTCGGGCGGATCGCGGCGGTCATCGCCGAGCATGAGCCGGACATCGTCTGCCTGCAGGAACTGGATGTCGGGCGCGCACGGACCGGCCTCGTCGACCAGGCCGGAGCGATCGCCGACCGGCTGGCCATGACCTTCCACTTCCATGCCGCCATGAAGGTCGAGGCGGAGGAATACGGCGATGCGATCCTGACGCTGCGCCCCGAGCGACTGGTCAAGTCGGGCGCGCTGCCGACGGTCCGGGGCATTCCGGGACTGGAGCCGCGCGGCGCGCTGTGGGCGGCGATCGACTTCGACGGCGTCGAGGTGAACGTCATCAACACCCATCTGGGGTTGGTGCCGCGCGAGCAGCGGCTGCAGGCGGCGGCCCTGCTCGGCGAGGGATGGCTGGGGCATCCGTCGTGTGTCGGAGCCACCCTGCTGACCGGGGACTTCAACGCCACCTCGATCACCCGACCCTATCAGGCGCTGGCGCGGCGCCTGTCGGACTGCCAGCGCGAGCTGGGCCTGCGCCCCTCGGTCAAGACCTTCCCGTCCAGCTTCCCCGCCATCCGCATCGACCACTGCTTCACCAGTCCGGAGATCGTCGTGACCGCCGTGACGGCCCCGTTCTCGCCCCTCGCCCGCATGGCCTCGGATCATCTGCCGCTGGTGGTCGACTTCCGGATCAGGTCCTGATCAGGACCTGATCTGGCGCGGCTGATTGCGTTGCGAGCGGGTGCGGCGTTTCCACGGCCGGAAGGCGTCGGAGGGCGAGGTCGGGTCGCCCAGCTGGAACTCGGCGATGAACTGTTCGACCGACGACGGCGGGGTCGCGCCCAGCGTCTGCATACGCCCAGTGTCGAAGCGCTGGATGGCCTCCCCAACCGACCCCACCAGGGCCTCGGCGGCGGCGAACTCGTCGGCGCTCTCCCCGATCCAGTGGCCGATGGTGCGGTGGCGGAAGCGCCGGATGGCGGCCCTCCCCTCCTCCGTGACCGGGGCCGCCGCGACGTCGCACTCGGTGTCGAAGCCGAACGAGCGGTTGTTCAGGTTGGTCGAGCCGATGCGCAGCACCTCGTCATCGTAGATCGACACCTTGGCGTGCACGATGATCCGCTCGCCGCCCGCGGTATGCGGGGCGAAGGCGAAGAAGCGGTTGTTGCAGTCGGCCTGCTCGAGCCGGAACAGCACCTCCGAGCGGGCGGTGTCCATGGTGATCTGGTCGAACCAGCTGGGGCTCGCCCCGGTCGAAACGAGCACGACCTCCGGGCTGTCGGGCTCGGCCAGCCGCGCGGCCAGCGCCGCCGCGATCTTCGGCGAGGTGAAATACTGGTTCTCCAGATAGATCAGGCGGCGGGCCCGGCGGATCGCCTCGAGATGCAGAAGCTCGTTCTCGCGCACCTCGCTGCGCGCGGCCCAGGCGGGCTCGGTCCGGGCGATGCCGACCGGCGTGTCGAACAGGTCGGGCTCGACGCCGTCCGGCCACGGGTCGCCCTCGACGTCCTCGGCCACCGTTCGCTCGGAGGTGGAGCGGAACCAGCGCTCCCGCGCCAGGTCGCCAAGGGCTCGCGCCGCCGGCCCGTCCATGACGCACATGACCTCGTGGCGCGGCGACGGGATCAGGCCGGACGGCTGGCAGCGGCGGGGATCGCCGTCGAGGTGCTCAGCCGAGTCCCAGCGGTCCGTCGAAATGTCGCCGCCGCCGCAGAAGGCCACCGCGTCGTCGATGATGACCACCTTCTGGTGGTGGCAGGCGCCGAGGGGACCCGGACGGTCGAGGCGGAGTTCGACGAACCGCTTGCGGAACCAGCTCTGGGCCCGGTGCGGGAAAAAGCCCTGTGAGGCGGCGATGACCAGCGGCGACTTCCAGATCAGCAGCCGCACGTCGAGCTCGGGCCGCGCCTTGACCAGCATCCGGAGCTGATGGCCGATCTGCGCATGATGGTCGTCCGGCAGGGTTTCCGGATCCAGCCGCGTCCGCGGGTCGAACTGCCAGCCCAGCATGACCACGGACCTTTGCGCCTTGCCCAGGGCCGACCGCAGCGCGTCGAAATAGGCCGCGTTCTCCATCAGCACGGCGAACCGGCCGGCGATCTCGACCCGCCAGCAGTTCCGTCCCGGCGCCAGCCAGGGGGCCGTCTGTTCGTCCGTCGAAGGGTTCATGGAGGCAAGCTGACCGATTCGCATGACGGCGGCGTGCGCCCAAGCTTTACAGGACGCATGCCGACGGGTTCCGTTCCATGCCGCATCCGCTGTCGTCAACGGCGGCGATCGCCGCCGTGGATTGCCCGAACGCGGTTTTCAAGCCATACATCGTGCTCATTCTGGACGGGGAGGTCGGCGATGCAGGCGCTGATCGAAATGGTCATCGGCTTCATCGCCTTGCTTGCCGCCGCGGCCCTGTCGCAGTTCGGCCTGCAGGTGGACACGCCCAAGAAGTCCGAGCGCGAGGTTCACCGCGTCAACGATTGCGGCGACCCGCCCGCCGCGTCCGGCGTCATCGGCGCGGCTCGACCCCAGCAGGACTGCTGACGCCCCGGCGGTTTTGTCGGCGCTTGCCTTTGCGCGCCGCGAATGAGCCGCTAGGGTTCCGGCGGGTCGCGCGCCCCGGCTGCGCGACGTCGCATCCTGACGAGATCGCCGCCTTATGAAGTCGCCCCGCCAACGGCCGCCGCTGAACCTGACCGACCCCGAACCGGAGGCCGCCGCCCTCGCCGACTTCGAGGCCGCGCCGGATGCCGCGCCCGACGCGCCCGAGCCCCAGGCGTCGCCCGAGCGGCCCATGTCCGAACGCCGCAAGCGGCGCCTCGCGGAGGAGCGCCGTCAGGCCGAGGAGCGGGCCGCCGAGGCCGTCCGCCGGGAGGCGGCCGCACAGGCCCCCGCCGTCACGCCAGAACTGGGCGAGTCCGCCGACGCCCCGCCGGTGGCTTATGAGCCGCCGCCCGCGCCGGCCTTACGCGGCCGGCAGAGCGAGCCGGCGCCGTCCGGACGTCACGCCTATCTGCTCGCCGGCGTCTCGGCCGCGCTGTGGATCGGCGGGGTCGCGGCGTGGCTGGCCTTTGAGATCGGCTCGGGTGCGGCCGAAATGGAGCCGTTGCGGCTGGCGGTCTACGCCCTGATCGCGCTGGCGCCCGCCGGGCTGGCCATCATGCTGGCCCACGCGGTCCGGCAGGGCGCGGGGCTGGCGGCGGAGACGCGCCGGGCGCGGGGCCTGTCCGAGGCCCTGATCGCCCCGACCGCGCTGGCGGCGCAGCAGACCGGCGAGGTGTTGCAGACGCTCCGCAACGACATCGACCAGGCCTCGCTGGCGGCCGAGCGGGCCCGCCACGACATGACCCTGCTGCGCGAGGCGCTGGCGCAGGAGACGGCGCGGCTCAACGAGGCCGCCGAAACCGCCGGACGCACGGCGCGGCGGCTGGCCGAACAGCTCGGCCACGAGCGCGACCAGATGCAGACGCTGGGCGTCCAGCTCGACAGTCAGGCCACGGGCGTGATCGACGCCGTCGAGCGGCAGTCGCGCATGGTGGTCGACGCCTCCGATCTGGCCCAGACCCAGTTGCGCGAGGCCGAGGCCGCCCTCGCCGCCCGCGCCGCCGATCTGGCCGCCGCCGCCGGCGAGGCCCAGGACGCCGCCCGCGTCGCCGCCGACGATCTGGCGCGCCAGACCCTGCGGCTGGAAAACGCCGGCTCGGGCGTGGCCGAACAGATCCAGTCGGTCGAGGAAGGCCTCAGCCAGCAGCGCGCCGCCCTCGTCACCGCCGCCTATGCCCTGCGCACCGATCAGGAGGACTTCTCGGCCCAGGTCGAGAGCCAGCGCGCCCAGCTGACGGAGCAGCTGTCGGCCACCCGCGCCGTCACCGACGAGCTGGGCCAGACCTCGGTGCGGACGACGGAGAGCATCAAGGATCTGGTCGAGGCGGCCACGGACCAGTTCCGCGCCCTCGTCGAGATGTCCCAGCGCGAGGCCGACGGCTTCGACGCCGCCACCAAGCTGGCGCTGGACAAGTTCGAGGTGCTCGCCGCCGAGGCCCGCGACGCGCTGGTGGAGGAGACCCGCCGGGCGCTGGCGGCCCTGCAGGCCACGGCCGAGGACTCGCGGCTGGCCGCCGAGGACGCCGCCGAGCAGGCGCAGGTCCGGGCCGACCGGCTGGGCGAGGCCCTGTTCGAGGCCGCGCAGAAGGCCGACCAGGCTGCCGACGCGCGGGTCGACAGCGCCCGCCGCATCGTCACCGAGACCACCGGACTGGTCGACGAGGCCGGCCAGCGGGCGATCGAGCAGCTCGAGGCCACGGTCGAACGGATGAACACGGCGCTGGCGCGGGTCGAGGAGGCGATGAGCGAACTGGACGAGCGCGCCGCCCGGCTGCCCGGAGAGGCCCAGAAGCGGGTCGACGCCGTGCGCGCGACGGTCGAGGAAGGCCTCGCCGCCCTGTCCGCCGCCTCGCAGAAGGCCGCCGCCGATACCGAGGCGCTGGACGCCGGCTTCCAGGAGCGGGTGCGGCGCAACTACGACATGCTGACCGAGGCGGTGCGGCTGATGGGCGTGGTCTCCGGCGACAGCCCGGCCACTCGTCGCCGCGAGGCTCCCTCGCCGGCCGCCGCGCCGGAACCGGAGACGCCGCCGCGCGCGCGGCCCGAGCGGCCTGAGCGCGAAGAGCCCCGGGGCTTCGGCCTGCGCGGGCGGCTGAAGCTTGAGCCGATGCCCGGCGCAGCGGTGGCCAACCAGCCGGAGAAGGACCGGCTCGGGTGGAGCGATCTGGTCGACGACGGTCCCGGCGAGGCGCCGCTGGACCTCGACACTCCGGTGATGCCCGCCGCCGACGGCGAGGCTCTGGGCGAACGGATCACGGCGGCGATTCGCCGGATGGGGGTCGATCCCAACGCCCTGCTGCCCCGTTCGCGGGTCGAGGAGGCCTCGCAGGCCGTCGCCGCCGGCGATCCCGACCGGGCCCGGCAGATCGTGCGCCGGGTCGCCCCGGCGGCGGTGCGCAGCGTCTCGCGTCGGGTGCTGACCGACGCCGACCTGCGGGCCGACGCCGAGGCCTATGTGCGGACCTTCTCCAGCGACCTGTCGGCGCGGGCGGCGGCGGGCGACGCGCCCGGCGTGCTGGGACGACTGACCTCGGACGGCGGCCGCGCCTTCATGCTGCTGGACGCGGCCATCGGCGACCTGTCCTGACCGCCCTGCCCTGTCAGGCCAGTCGCCGCCGCAGGGGCGCGGCGGCGATCAGCCCGGCCAAGGCCATCCCCGCCATGGCCCAGTAGCCGCCGAAGCCGAAGCGGTCGTAGAGCGGGCCGGACGCCGCGGTGGCGAGGCCGATCAGCACGCCCGCCGACAGCACCGAGCTGAGCGTCTGGGCGGCCGTTTGGGCAGCTGGCGGCGACAGGCGTTCGACGATCTGGACGCCGGCGAGGAAGGTGGCGGCGAAGGTCAGGGCGTGCACGGCCTGCAACGGCCAGAGCAGCCACAGCGGGGGAGCGAAGGCCATGAGGCTCCAGCGCAGCACCGCGGCGACGCAGCCGACGATCAACAGGCTCCACGGTCCGATGCCGACGCGGCGCCGCCACGGCTCGAACAGCCACATCAGGGCGATCTCGACGGTCACCCCGAAAGCCCAGAGCCAGCCCGTCACGGCTTCGCTTATCCCCTGACTTTTCCACAGGATGGCCGAGAAGCCGTAGTGGAAGGCGTGGGCGGCCTGAACGGCGCCGATGGCGAAGATCGCGGTCATGAACAGGGGATCGGCCATCAGACGGCCGAGCCCGCGGAAACGTTCCAGTCCGGCCACGGGCGCGCCGTCGGCGACGGGCTCGGGCGGCAGGGCGAAGGCGGCGACGGCGGCCAGACCCAGAGAGGCGGCTACCAGCCAGACGATCACGCTGTCGGCCGGCGAACGCAGCAGCAAGGCGCCCATGCCGATATTGGCGACGACGAAGGCAGCCGAACCGGCTCCGCGCGGCAGGGAGAAGCTGAACCCGAGCCGCCCGGCCAGCCTGAGGGTCATCACATCGGTCAGCGGCACCAACACGCCCATGGCGGAGGCGCCGATGAACCATCCGATCGCTCGCACGACATAGAGGTCCGAAAGGCCGGCGAGCCCGTAGCCGGCGGCCATGACCAGCCCCATCAGGGCGATCGGCGTGCGCCGGTAGCGGAACCCGTCCGCCCATACGGCGAGCGCCGGCCCGGTGACGATCCGCGCCAGCATCGGCGCGGCCAGAAGGGTCCCGATCTCCGCGCCGCTCAACCCCTGCGCGCGCATCCAAAGGCCTGCAAACGGAAGGGACACACCGGTGGCGCCGAAGAGCAACACATACTGCAAAGCCATGCGTTGGGCGGCGGTCATGGCGGGCGAATAGCAGACGCGCGGGATTCTGTCGGCTAGCGTTCGCCAGACCGGCGATCCGGCTTGGCTTTTAACCGGCTTTGCCGCATTGCGGACGCAATCCCCCTCGCCTGACAGCCACGCAGAGAGACCGAGTACCCGTATGGCCTTCCCCGCGCCCGAAACGCCCCGTCGCGACCTGTTTCCCGAGATCGAACCCTACGCCAGCGGTTTCATGCCGGCGGACGGCGTGCATGAGATCTGGTACGAGGAATGCGGCAATCCGCAGGGCCTTCCGGTGGTGGTGCTGCACGGCGGCCCCGGCGGCGCCGTCAATCCCGGTATGAGGCGTTACTTCGACCCGTCGAAATACCGGATCGTGCTGTTCGACCAGCGCGGATGCGGCCGGAGCCGGCCCAACGCCTCTCTTGAGGACAACACCACCTGGACGCTGATCGAGGACATCGAGCGGCTGCGCGAACTGCTGGGCATCGACAAATGGGTGGTGTTCGGCGGCAGCTGGGGGTCGACCCTCTCGATGGCCTACGCCATCACCCATCCCGAGCGGGTGGCGGCGCTGGTGCTGCGCGGCATCTTCCTGCTGACCAAACCGGAACTTCACTGGTTCTACCAGGAGGGCGCCTCGAACATCTTCCCCGACGCCTGGGAGCGGTTCATCGCGCCGATCCCCGAGGCCGAGCGCTATGACCTTATGGGGGCCTATTACAAGCGGCTGATCGGCGATGACGTGGCCGAGCGCGAGCGCTGCGCCGTGGCCTGGTCGAGCTGGGAGGGCGAAACAGTCAGCGTCGAGGGCCCCGAGGCGCGGCCCGACAAGTTCGCCGAGCCGGAGTTCGCCGTCGCCTTCGCGCGCATCGAGAACTGGTATTTCACCAACGGCGGCTTCTTCCCCGAGGAAGGCTGGCTGCTGAAGAACATCGGCCGCATCCGACACATTCCGTGCTGGATCGCGCAAGGGCGCTTCGACGTGGTGACCCCGGTCTCGGGCGCCTGGGCGCTGCACCGGGCCTGGCCCGAGGCGAAGCTGGATATCGTCAAGGACGCCGGCCACGCCTCGACCGAGCCCGGCATCATCGACAGCCTGGTGCGGGCGACGGACTGGGCGGCTTCGCTCTAGGCGTCAGGCAACAGGCAGCAGGGCGTTCGAGGGCCGCCTGAGGTCGTGACACAGATGTCACTGCTGCCTGCTGCCTGCTGCCTGATGCCTATTGCCTCACTTCGGATTGGTCTTCTGGACCATCTCGGAGAGCTGGAAGCCGATGCGGCGGGCCGGGCGTTCTTCAGGTTTCTTGCGGACGTCGAGGAAGACGTTGATCTGGGCGTAGTGCTGGATCAGGCGCACCGGTTTGCCGTCTGCGTTCTTGCCCAGGAACAGGATGAAGTCCGGCCCCCAGAAGCCGACGTCGTCGATCGACATCGTGCCGTCGCCGGGCAGGCCGACGATGCGGGCGCCGACCTCCTCGTCGCGGTCAAGTCCCTTCTCGAAATCCTCGATCAGTTTGGACAGGCGCACGAAGGCCCACTCGGCGGGGTTCTCGCGCATGCGGACGCCGTCGGTCAGGGCCGCGGTCTGTTCAGGCGTGGCGGCCGGCAGGACGGGCTCGGGACATGGGGCGTCGCCGCAGTCGGAGACGAACAGCGGCGTGGCGGCGGAATCGGCTTGGGCTTCGGTCATGGTCCGAGCCTAACGCGCCAAGCGACCGATCAGAACAGCCCGTGCCCCTTGGGCAGTTCGGCGTAGCGGTGGACCCGGGTCGACAGGACCAGGCCAAAGCCGATCATCACGGTCATCATCGAGGATCCGCCGTAGGACAGCAGCGGCATCGGCACGCCGACCACGGGCGCCATGCCCATCACCATGGCCCCTTTGATCAGCACGAACAGGGCGAAGAAGGCGGTCATGCCGGCGGCGGCGATGCGGCCGAAATGGCTGTGGGCGAGGGAGGCGATGCGCAGGGCGATCAGGATGACCGCGACATAGCAGGCCAGCAGACCGAAGGATCCGATGAAGCCGAACTCCTCGGCCACAGTCGAGAAGATGAAGTCGGTATGCCGCTCGGGCAGGAATTCGAGCTGGCTCTGACTGCCCAGGCCGTAGCCCTTGCCCAGCACCCCGCCGGATCCCAAGGCGATCTTGGACTGGATGATGTTGTAGCCGGTGCCGGACGGATCGGCCTCGGGGTTGAGGAAGGTCAGCACCCGGTTCCGCTGATAATCGTGCATCACGAACATCACGAAGGGCGGGATGATCGCGACCGCCGCCGCGGCGCCGGCGGCGATGACTCGCCAGCTGAGTCCCGCGACGAACATCACAGCCGCCCCCGTCAGGCCAATGATCATGGCCGAGCCGAGGTCAGGCTGTTTGGCGACGAGGATGAAGGGCAGGCCGACCATGCCGGCCGGGATCAGCAGCTTCCACGACCAGCGGGCGTCCTGGGCGGAGTGGTTGTGATACCAGCGCGCCAGGGCGAGGACGAGGCCCAGCTTGACGAACTCGGCCGGCTGGATGCGCGTGACCCCGAGATCGAGCCAGTTCTTGGCGCCGCCCGCGGTATAGCCCAGCGGCGTGAACTCGATCAGCAGGAGCAGAACGAGCACGAAGCCGTAGAGCGGATAGGCCCCGCGGAACCACCATTTGGGGTGGATCAGCGCCAGGCACAGCATGACGATCACCATCAACCCGAAGCGAACCAGATGGTCGGCCGCCCACGGCTGCCACTGGCCGCCCGCGATCGAATAGAGCATGGCGCCGCCCGTGCCGGCGATGACGCACAGCAGGCCGACGAGCCGCCAGTCGAGCTCGGTGATCTTGGTCGAAATCCGGTCGCGCTCGCCGGGACGGGTCAGGGCGGAGGCGGTCATCGGCTCGGCTCCGACAAATAGGGTCGCGGACCCGAGGTGGCCGTGGGCGCCGGCCGCGGCGCCGGCGGGCGCGCGACCTCGGCGGCGGCCGCGCCCGTAACCTCGCCGCCCGGCCCCGTCCCGGCCTCGCCTTCATCGGCGCCGAGGGGCGCCTCGGCCTCGGGCGGCAGCGGCCGTTCGATGCGGGCGCGCATGTCCGGGTCCTTGAGCAGGACGGTCTTCATGATCTCGCGCGCCCGGGGCGCGGCGTCGGCGGAACCGCCAGCCGGCGCGTGCTGGATGATCAGGGCGATGGCGTAGCGCGGCGCGTCGTGCGGGGCGAAGGCGACGAAGAGCGCATGGTCGCGGCGCGACCACTGGGCATTGCGAGGGCCCCGGGACTCGCCCGCGCGGTAGTCGCGCGACTGGGCGGTTCCGGTCTTGCCGGCCATCTGGATGTCGCCGAGTCCGAGCTGGGAGGCCCGGTAGGCGGTGCCGGTGACGTCGTTGGCCACCGCGGCCATGCCGCCCCGGACGATGTCGAGGTGTTCGGTCGAGAACGGCAGGTCGGCGAAGGCAGGCGCCTGGGGGCGCGCCTCGCCGCCCACGGCCTTGACGAGCCGCGGCTGGACCGCCTTGCGGCCATTGGCGATGCGCGAGGTCATCACCGCCAGCTGCAGGGCGTTGACCTCAAGCGCCCCCTGCCCGATCGCCACCGACAGGGTTTCGCCCGGGAACCATTTGTAGGCGTCCGGATGGGTCGCCTTCACCGCGCGCGAATACTCCGCCTTCCAGCGCTGCGACGGGACGGTGCCGTCGGACTGGCCGGCGATGCCGATCTCATAGACCTGACCGAAGCCGAGGTCCTCCGCCACCCGTGCGATCCGGTCAATGCCGGCGCGATTGCAGAGGTGGTAGAAATAGGTGTCGCACGAGTTCTTGATGGCGTTGTGCATGTCCATCGCGCCGTGGCCGCCGGCCTTCCAGCAGCGGAAGGTGCGGTTGCCGTAGCGATAGCCGCCGGTGCAGGTCACCCGCTCCGTCGGATCGATGCCCGCGTCGAGCAGGGCCAAGGCCGTGGTCATCTTGAAGGTCGAGCCCGGCGGGAAGGTGCCGTAGATGGCCTTGTCCAGCAGCGGCTTGCGTTCGTAGTCGCGCAGGGCGTTGTAGATCTTGCCGGGCACGCCCCCGACGAACAGGTTCGGGTCGAACGACGGGGCCGAGACCATGCACAGGATGTCGCCGTTGCGGACATCCATGACCACGCAGCCGCCGGACTCCTCGCCATAGACCTCGAGGGCGCGGTTCTGCACGTCGGCGTCGAGGGTCAGGACGACATCCTTGCCGGGCACCGGCGGCTTCGATCCGCCGATGTCCTCGGCCACCACGCGGCCGCGGGCGTCGACCTCGACGCGGGTGCCGCCGGCCTCGCCGCGCAGGTCGGCGTCGAAAGCCTTCTCCACGCCCTGGCGGCCGATGCGGAAGCCCGGATTGTAGAGGATCTCGGGCACCTGCTCGCCGCGCTCCTCGATGGCCTTGATGTCCCGGTCGTTGGGCTTGGCCACATAGCCGATGACGTGGGCGAACGAACCGCCGAAGGGGTAGAAGCGGGCCTCGTTCATGTCGGCCATCACGCCCGGCAGCTCGTTGGCGTAGAGATTGACCCGGGCGAACTCCTCCCAGGTCAGGTCGCTCTTCACCGGCACGGGCGAGAAGCGCGGCGCGGCGTTGACGTCGCGGATGATCGAGCGGCGCCGGTCCATCGTGTCGGGCAGCAGGCGGCCGAGCAGGTCGAGGGTCTGGTCGAGGTCCTTGGTCTCGTCGCGGACGACGAGCACCCGGAAGCTGGGCCGGTTGCCGGCGATGACCACGCCGTTGCGGTCGAGGATGCGTCCCCGGGGCGGAGGCACGAGGCGGAAGTTGAACTGGTTGTTGGTGGCCAGGGTGGCGTATTCGCCGGCCTGCACGACCTGCAGTTGGGCCAGCCGGGCGGTCAGGGCCACCCCGCCGAGCGTGGTCAGCCCGCCGACCACGAAGGTCCGGCGCAGGAAGGACCCCTGCCGCTCGTTGGTATCGGAGAAGAAGATCGACGGTTCCGAACTCATCCTCCGGCACTCCGTGCCGGAGCTTCGGAGGACAGGCCCGGTCCTGCGTAGCCTTGGCGAAGAAGGGTCATCGGAACCTCACGTCGCCGTCCTCGAAGCGCTCAATCAGGCGATGCGCAAAGGGGAAGAGCAGCAGGGTCGGCAGGATCTGGAGGAAGACGGAGATCAGGCTGGCCGGGGTCGGGGCGATGAAGGCCATGACCACATAGGCGAGCACAAAGGCGAGCAGGCAGCAGGCTGCGTACCAGACGAACAGCACCGCCGTGTCCTGTCCGGCCAGGAAGCTGCGCGAGGCCAGCACGACGCTGTAGATGGCGAGGAAGGTCAGGCCCCAGAGCCCGAGCGGGCCGTAGGTCAGGATGTCGAGGAGCACGCCGAGGGCGGCCAGCACCAGCGGCGCCAGCACCGACGGGCGGATCAGCGGCCAGGCGAAGGCCAGCACCATGGGGATGACGGGCTCGGGCAGGTGCAGGCCGAACAGTTTGACGGGGGTCTGCAGGACGATGGTGGCCGCAATGGCGATCAGGGCCGGATAGACGATCCACTGCATCGGCCCGACGACGCGGACCGCGACGGGCCGTCTCATTCGGTCCCTCCCGTCGCGGGAGCGGCGGCCGGGGGCGCCGCCACCGGCGCCGGGG
>NZ_DASPNO010000053.1:0-154621 GCF_035626535.1 Brevundimonas sp. | reverse complement strand
GAGACCCAGTTCGACGTGGTCTGCACGGTCGAGGGCTCGGGCCTGTCGGGCCAGGCGGGCGCCATCCGCCACGGCCTGTCGCACGCCCTGACCCACTACGAGCCGGCGCTGCGCCCGGTCCTGAAGCCGCACGGCTTCCTGACCCGCGACAGCCGCGTCGTCGAGCGCAAGAAGTACGGCCGCGCCAAGGCCCGCAAGTCCTTCCAGTTCTCGAAGCGCTAGGCGGATCGCGAAAGCGGTTATGGATGGGGGCGCTTCGGGAAACCGGAGCGCCCTTCTTCTTTGGAGGTCACCATGCTGCTGTCGGTCGTTTGGGATGTCGTTCTGCTGATCACGGCGATCGTCCTGCTCGTCTGGTTCTCTTACGTTCTCTGGATGATGTTGTCTGATCGGGACTGGGGTGCTTCCGCCAGAAATCCGGAACTGCGAAGGCTGAAGAGGCCGAAGGCGCTCTGGCTGGCCGCGCTCCCGCTCCTCGTCGTTATCGGGCTGTTGTTGCTGGCAGCCTTCAACGGAACTACGGCTCTTCTGACCCTCTATCGGGGCCATCCATGACCCACACCATCTTCATCGACGGCGAGGCCGGGACCACGGGGCTGGAGATCCGCGAGCGACTGGAGGCGCGTGGCGATCTGGAGCTGATTTTGCTCGGCGACCGGCGGCGCGACGTGGAGGCGCGGCGGGAGGCCCTGAACGGGGCCGACGCGGTGATCCTGTGCCTGCCGGATGACGCCGCGAAAGAAGCCGTGGCGATGATCGAAAGCCCGGCGGCGCGGGTGATCGACGCCTCGACGGCGTACCGCGTCGATCCGGACTGGACCTACGGCTTCGCGGAGATGGCGCCGGGCCAGCGGGCAAAGATCGCGGCGGCGACGCGGGTGTCGAACCCGGGCTGCTATCCGACGGGGTTCATCGGGCTGGTGAGGCCGCTGGTCAGCGCGGGCATCGTGCCCGCGGGGTGGCCGGTGACGGTCAATGCGGTGTCGGGCTATTCCGGCGGCGGCAAGGCGATGATCGCGGAATTCGAGGCGGGAGCGGAGCCGTACCGGGCCTATGGGCTGACGCTGAAGCACAAGCATGTGCCGGAGATGACGAAACACTCGGGGCTGGAGCGGCCGGTGCTGTTCGCGCCGGCGGTGGGGGCCTACCGCCAGGGGATGCTGGTCGAGGTTCCACTGCACCTGGGCGCTCTGCCGGGCTCGCCGTCGGTCGAGGTGGTGCACGGGGCGCTGACCGAGGCCTATGCCGGCGCCCGCTTCGTCGAGGTCGCGGAGCTGGAGACGACGGAGGCCATGACCGGGATCGATCCGGAAGGGCTGAACGGGACCAACCGGATGCGGCTGCATGTGTTCGGGGACCGGGGCGGGGAGCAGGTCCGGCTCGTGGCGTTGCTGGACAACCTCGGCAAGGGAGCGTCCGGGGCGGCGGTGCAGAACCTGAACCTGATGCTGGGTCTGGACGAGGCCGCCGGCCTGAACTGATCGCCGCCCTTGCATCCGCGCCGGTCGTGCCGACCTATCAGCGGTCATGACCCATGTCTCCCGCCGCCAACTGCTGCTCACCGTCGGCGCCGCCGCTGTGAGCGCCTGCACGCCTGGGCCGGTGGATGCGTCGGAGCGGCGGTATGCGAACTCCCCGTTCCGGCGGATCACCGATGCGCAGTGGCGGGCGCGGCTGCCGCGGGCGAGCTATGACGTGCTGAGGCACGAGGCGACGGAAAGGCCGTTCACCAGCCCGCTGAACGACGAGCACCGGGCCGGGACCTTCGTGTGCCGGGGCTGCGAGCTGCCGCTGTTCCGGTCGCAATGGAAATACGACAGCGGCACCGGCTGGCCGAGCTTCTATCAGGTGATCGCCGCCAACATCGGCACCAAGACGGACTACGCGATCGGTATTCCGCGCACCGAATATCACTGCGCCAGGTGCCTGGGGCATCAGGGGCATATCTTCGACGACGGGCCGCGGCCGACGGGCAAGCGCTATTGCAACAACGGGGTAGCCCTCAAGTTTGTACCGGCCTGACCAACGCGGATCAGGCCTGCCTGAGCGCCTTGATGGCGGACTCGAGGGTGACGCCGAACCAGACGGCGGCGATGATCACCAGCAGGCCGTAGTCGTGGCCGGGCCAGAAGATCGGCACGGCGGCGGCGAAGATGACGGCGAGCGGGAAGAGGCCGGCCCAGACCGCCGTGCCTGGCCGGTCGCGATGGATCATCGGCGGGCGCGGCGCGAACTTCATGCGCCGCTGCAACAGCGGGTTGAGCAGCACGAAGCCGGCCGAGCAGGCGACCGCCAGCAAGGTATCGCGCAGGAGGCGGGGCGCCGCGCCGTAGAAGCTGGCCGTGACCACCACGAGGACGAGGCCGAGGCCGGTGGACAGGGCCAGAAGCAGGTTCGGTTCGAGACGCTTCAAGACTTCACCTTCACATAGGAGCCGGGGGCCGGTTCTATCGCCGGAAGGGGGCCTTTTTGCGGGTCGCGGGCCGGCACCCAGCCGCCGGAGCGGGCGTGCAGCCAGTCGGCCCAATGGTTCCACCAGCTGCCGGGATGCTCCTCAGCGCCGGCCTGCCATTCGGCGAGGGTGGGCGGCAGGGCCGGGTTGGTCCAGTGCTGGTATTTCTTCGCCGAGGGCGGGTTGACCACGCCGGCGATGTGGCCCGAGCCGGCCAGGGTCAGGGTCACGTCGGCGTTCGGGAAAGCCCTGGCCGAGCGGTAGACCGAGTTCATCGGCGCGATGTGGTCCTCGCGGCTGGCCTGGAAATAGAGGGGGATTTTCACCTTCGAGAGGTCGGCGCGGACTCCGCCGATCTCGAACTCGCCTCTGGAGAGGGCGTTGCGGCCGTACATCGAGCGCAGGTAGTCGAGGTGCAACTTCTTCGGCATGCGGGTCTGGTCGGCGTTCCAGAACAGCAGGTCGAAGGCGGGCGGGTCCTTGCCCATCAGGTAGTTGCTGACGAAGAAGGACCAGATCAGGTCGTTGGCGCGCAGGGCGTTGAAGGTGTCGGCCATGGCCGCGCCGGGCAGGACGCCGCCGGCCGCGTCCATCTGCTGCTCGATCTCATTGAGCCAGTGGTCGTCGGTGAACAGCAGCAGGTCGCCGGCCTCGGCGAAGTCGTGCTGGGCGGCGAAGAAGGTGTTGGCGGTGACGCGGTCGTCGCCGTGTTCCGCCATATGGGCGAGGGCCGCTCCCATCAGGGTGCCGCCGATGCAGTAGCCGACGGTGTTGATGTGCCCGGCCCGCGACTGCTCGAGCGCCTTCTCGACCGCGCGGTAGATGCCCTTCTGCAGATAGTCGTCGAAGCCGTAGTTCGCCTTGTCGACGTCCGGATTGACCCAGGAGCAGACGAAGACGGTGAAGCCCTGGCCGGACAGCCAGCGGATCATCGAGTTCTCCGGCTGCAGGTCGAGGATGTAGAATTTGTTGATCCACGGCGGGAAGATCAGCAGCGGGATCTCGCGCTGCTTCTCTGTCGCGGGGTCATATTGGATCAGCTCGAACAGCTCGTCGCGCCAGACGACCTGGCCGGGGGCGGTGGCGACGTTCCTGCCGACCTCGAAGCGGCCGTAGTCGGCCTGGCTGATTTTCAGCTTGCCGGCGCCGCGCTCCAGATCGGCGGCGAAATTCTGCATCCCCCTGACCAGCGATTCGCCGTTGGTCTCGGCCAGGGCCTTCAGCGCGGCGGGATTGGAGGCGAGGAAGTTGGAGGGGGAGAAGGCGTCGGTCAGAAGTTTGGTGAAGAACTCGGCGCGGCGCTTTGTGCGCGGGTCGATGTCCTCGACCGAGGAGACCAGGCCGTTCATCCAGTCGGCGGTGACCAGGTAGGACTGGCGCATGACGTCGAACATCGGGTTCTCGGACCAGGCCGGGTCCTTGAAGCGCTTGTCGACCCGGTCATTTGGCTCGGGGGCGGCGGGGATCTCCTCGCCGGCGGCGCGGCGGGTCGTGGTGGCCCACAGGTCCATGTAGCGGTTGAACAGGTCGGCCTGGGCGGCGAACAGCTTGTCCGGGCGCGAGGCGAGCCCGCTCATCACCTGGGTCATGGCCGGGCCGACGTTGAAAGGGTCGGGCGACAGGGCGGCGGGGCGGTCGGCCTGCGACAGGGCGGCCTCGGCGATGGCGGCCTGGGCGGTCATGGCGGCGCGGGCCAGGTTCAGCGACAGGGTCTCGATCATCTGGCGCTGGTCTCCGCCGGGGAGGGCGAAGGGGGCGGCCTCAGGCGCGGTCCGCGGTTCGGGGGCGGGCTCCGGCGCGGGGGCAGGCTGTTCGGCGGCCTTCTTCCCCGCGCGGGGGCGCGGGGGCTTGGCCGAGGTGGGGCGGCCGGACTTGCGCGGCGCGCGAGGGGCGTCGGCGGACGGAGTGGTCGGACGCTTGGCCATGCACGAAAGCTCCGGAGGAGGCGTCAGGATCGGTCGTAGGGGCGGTTGTCGCCCTTCCGCCCGCCGTCATCATGGCATATGACCGCCCCTGACATGAACGCGCCGATCCGGAAATTCGCAGCGGTCCTGGCCGCCGCCGTCGCCACGGCCGGCCTGACCGCCTGCGCGGGAGCGTTCGATCCGGAGACGGACCCGACGTCGCCGGTGGCCCCCCGGGTCCAGGCGCTGGTCGACGCCAACCGCGAATACCCGCGCTGGGCCGACTTCCCGAAATCGCAGGAGGCCGGGCCCGAGCCCGCCGTGATCGCCGCGCGGGTGGCCACGCTGGAAACCACGGGCGGCGAACTGGCCGATGCGACGGCGCGGATCGAATGGCTGACGACCGGCGACGCGACCGCCTTCGCCGAGGGCGTGCGGGAGCGGGTCGCCGCCGTCGAGGTGGCGCCGGTGACGGCGGAGACCGCCGCCGAGATCGAGGAATTCGCCCGCCGCACCCGCGAGCGCGGCCGCGCCCCGCCGCCGGTCGATCGCCGCTGATCCACACTAACGGTCGCCGGGACGACAGAATCCCGGGATCATCGTCCTCAGGAGAACGCCCATGGCCGGACCGGCCCCCTATGCTTCCACGCTGGCCGCGGACGCCGCGCGCGTCACCGAACTGGCGGCCATCGCCAGTTACGCCCAGATCGGCCGAGGCGACGAGAAGCAGGCCGACCAGCTGGCCGTCGACGCCATGCGTACGGCGCTGAACGCGCTCGACATCGACGGCAGGATCGTCATCGGCGAGGGCGAGCGCGACGAGGCGCCGATGCTCTACATCGGCGAGAAGGTCGGCACCGGGAAGGGGCCGGCCATCGACATCGCCCTCGATCCGCTGGAGGGCACCACCCTGACGGCCAAGGCCATGGCCAACGCCCTGTGCGTGCTGTCGATGTCGGCGAGCGGCGGCATGCTGCATGCGCCCGACACCTATATGGACAAGATCGCCATCGGGCCGGGCTATGCGCCGGGCACGGTCGATCTGGATATGAAGCCGCAGGAGAATGTGCGCTCGCTGGCCTCGGCCAAGGGAGTCGATCCGCGGGACATCACCGTCTGCGTCATGGACCGGCCGCGCCACGCGGAGCTGATCGCGGCGCTGCGCGAGGTCGGGGCCAAGGTGGTGCTGATCACCGACGGCGACGTGGCCGGGGTGATCCACACCGCCGAGCCGGAGACGGGCATCGACCTGTATCTGGGATCCGGCGGGGCGCCGGAGGGCGTGCTGGCCGCCAGTGCGCTGAAGTGCGTCGGCGGCCATTTCCAGGGCCGGCTGATCTTCCGCAACGACGACGAGCGGGCCCGGGCCCAGCGCACCGGGGTCACGGATTTCGACCGCAAGTACGACCTGCACGAGCTGGTCTCGAAGGACGCCGTCTTCGCCGCCACCGGCGTGACCAAGGGCGCCATGCTGGACGGGGTGATGGTGCGCGACGGCTTCGTCACGACGCATACGCTGGTGATGGATTCCTCGACCCGGACCATCCAGCGCATCCATACGCGACGGCCGTTCTGATGGCGGACGGGGGAGCGGTCCGAGGTTTTGGGCCCGCTTTTCTGGGCGTCTCCCGCTCGCTGTCCGGGCGCGCCTGGCGGCAGAGGCCGGCCGAGGCGGGGCTGATCCGCGCCCATATGCAGGCGCTGAACCTGGAGGAGCCGCTGGCCCGGGCGCTGGCGGCGCGGGGGGTCAGGGCCGATCAGGGCGCGGACTTCCTCACCCCCACGCTGAAGGCCCTGTTCCCCGACCCGTCCAGCTTCATGGACATGGACGCGGCGGCGGAGGCGATCCTCGACGCCCTGCAGGCGCAGGTCTCCATCCATGTGTTCGCCGACTACGACGTCGACGGCGCGTCGAGCGCGGCCCTGCTGGTGCGCTGGTTCCGGGCCATGGGCGCCGACCTTCCGATCTATGTGCCCGACCGGATGACCGAGGGCTACGGCCCCAGCCCCAAGGCCTTCGACACGCTGAAGGCCTCGGGGGCGGAACTGGTCATCACGGTCGACTGCGGCGCGGCGGCCAACGAGGCCGTGGCGCATGCGGCGGCGATCGGGCTCAAGGTCGTGGTCATCGACCACCACATGATGCGCGAGCATCCGCCGGTGTGCGCCGCCGTGGTCAATCCCAACCGGCCGGGCTGCAATTCGGGGCAGGGCAATCTGGCGGCGGCGGGCGTGGTGTTCGTGCTGCTGGCGGCGCTGAACCGCGAGGCGCGGCGGCGGGGAATGTTCGAGAGCCGCGAACAGCCGGACATCCGCCAGTGGCTGGATCTCGCGGCCATGGGGGCGATCTGCGACGTCACCGGCCTGACGGGTTTCAACCGGGCCCTGACCAGTCTTGGGCTGCGGGTCATGTCGGAATGGCGCAATCCGGGGCTGAGGGCCCTGCTGGCGGCGGCGGGCGGCGAGCCTGGACCGGCGAAATGCAACCACGCCGGTTTCATCCTCGGTCCGCGCATCAACGCCGGCGGGCGGATCGGCAGGTCGGACCTCGGGGCGCGGCTGCTGTCGACCGATGACCCGGACGAGGCGATGGCGCTGGCCCAGGAGCTGGATGCCCTGAACATCGCCCGACGCGAGGTCGAGCGGCAGGTGACCGAGCAGGCGACGCGGATGGTCGAGGCCTCGGGCGCCCATGCCGACGGCTCGGCCGTGGTGGTGATCGAGGGCGACGAGTGGCACCCGGGCGTGGTCGGCATCGTGGCCGGGCGGCTGCGCGAACGCTGGCGCAAGCCCGTGGTGGTGATCGGGGTCGATGCGGTGAACGGCGTCGGCAAGGGCTCCGGGCGCTCGCAGCCGGGCATGAACCTCGGACGCGCGGTGCAGGCGGCTTGGGAGGCGGGCGTGCTGATGGCGGGGGGCGGCCACGCCATGGCGGCGGGGCTGACGGTTCGGGCCGACGGGATCGCCCGCCTGCGCGACTTCCTCAACGAGCGGATGGCCGGCGAGCAGGCGGCGGCGGAGGCGCTGGACGGGGTCGAGATCGACGCCCTGGTCGATCCGGGCGCGGCGACGCGCGGCCTGTTCGAGCAGTTCGAACAGCTGGCGCCGTTCGGGCCGGCCAATCCGGAGCCGCTGTTCGCCCTGGAGCACGTCAGCGTGCGCGAGCCCGTGGCCATGAACGGCGGCCATGTGCGCTGCCGGCTGGTCGGGGCCGACGGGGCGTCGGTGAAGGCCATCGCATGGCGCTGCGCCGACCTGCCGTCAGGCAAGGCGCTGCTGGCCGGGCAGGGCGGACTGAGCATCGCCGGACGGCTGAAGGCCGACGACTGGAACGGCCGGCGCGGGGTGCAGTTCGAGATCGAGGACGTCGCCGATCCGCGCATGGCCTAAGCCGAACGCCGATCGCGTTTTTCTACGGCAAAGCCGCTTGCACCCCGCGGAATCGGCGGCTATATCGCCGCTTCCCCGCGCAGCGGTCCCTTCGTCTATCGGTTAGGACGTCAGGTTTTCAACCTGAAAAGAGGGGTTCGATTCCCCTAGGGACTGCCACGCGGGGCCTTCCCCTTCATGCCTGTTCGAAGCCTCGCCGACTGCCCGGTCGCGACGATATCGACGGCTGCGTCATTGTCCGCGAAGGATCGGATGCGCCTCGCATGAAACCGATTACAGGCATCAGTTGCAAAAATTATTCGCCTCCGGGCTGAAACCGGCGTTTTTGCCTTTTCCGGGCTTCACAGAACCGTGTTAAACAAGCCCTGTCCGCAGCACGCGCGGGCAGGGGGAAGACGGTGTCCGACTACGAGGGCGTTGAGACGGTCGAGACGGTGCGTATCGCCGGCCGGGTGAAATGGTTCGATCCCGGCAAGGGATACGGCTTCATCGTGCCCGATGAGCCGAAGCTGACCGACATGAAGGATGTGCTGCTGCACATCTCCAGTCTTCGCGACAGCGGGCGCGACACCGCCGCTGAAGGCGCCCCCATCACCTGCGACTGCGCCCGCCGCCCCAAGGGCTGGCAGGTGACCGAGGTTCATGACCTGGGCGAGGGCGATCCGGACGCCGTGGCCGCCCCGCGGCGGGGCGGCTACGACGGTCTGCGGCGGGACAGCCGCGCCGTGGCCCCCGCCGATCCCGGCGACGGCGTCATGGAGACGGCCATCGTCAAATGGTTCAACCGGACCAAGGGCTACGGCTTCGTGGTGCGCGACGGCAAGCCGGGCGACATCTTCGTCCACGTCGAGACCCTGCGGCGCTGCGGGCTGGACGACTTGATCCCCGGCGAGCCCGTGGCCGTGCGCTTCGCCGAGGGCCCCAAGGGGCTGGTGGTCGCGGAAATCCGCCCGGCCGACTGATCGCGCTTTCCTCGCAGCGGACCGCGGCTATGCTGGGGCTTGCCGCGCGCGCGGATCGGCGCAAATTGCGGCGAACTGTCTCGAGGGTGGAATGATGTTGGTACGTCGCAGCTTCCTGGCGGGTGTCGCCGGTCTGGTCCTGCTGGCCGGATGCGCCGGCGCCGGCACGGCCACGGGCCCGAACGGCGATCCGCTGGAGCCGCTGACGGTCGTCACCTCGACCGGCGAGCACCGGTTCATGGTCGAGATCGCCGACGACGAGGCGGAGCGCCAGCAGGGCCTGATGCACCGCGAGCCGCTGGCCGACGACCGCGGCATGCTGTTCCAGTTCCCCGACGTGGCCGAGCGCGGCTTCTGGATGCACAACACGCCCAGCTCGCTGGACATCATCTACATCGACTCCTGGGGGCGCATCGTCTCGATCGCCGAGCGCGTGACGCCGAATTCCGACGCGATCATTCCGTCGAACGGGCCGGCGGCCGGGGTGCTGGAAATCCGCGCCGGCCGGGCCGACGAGATCGGAGCCAAGCCGGGCGACCGGGTGCGCCACCCGTTCTTCGCTTCGGAATAGTCGCCGCCCGCGTTGCGGGCCGCCGCGCCGCGTGGCAAACACCCCGGCTCTGGATCGGGGTGTAGCGCAGCCTGGTAGCGCATCTGCTTTGGGAGCAGAGGGTCGGAGGTTCGAATCCTCTCGCCCCGACCAGCACGAAGGGGTTCCTGCCGCCCTGCGGTCAGGTCCGGAAACCCGCGCCGCCGAACCATTTCATGAACAGGTGGTAGAGCAGGCCGCCCCTGGCCTTGCGGACAGCGGGACGAGCCTCACGGTCGCCACCCTTGTACTCGTTCACGATCACCCGTTGTCCTCCCGGCCCGCCCGAAAAGAGCGTGGCCGTTGGGTTGGTTCCTGTGTCATGGAGCGGACAAACCCTTCTTCATCCGATGCAGGGCCGCAGTCTTGATCGTCGGGCGGAAGGCTTCTAGAGCCGGACGGCCCCGGCGACGGCCGGTCCGAAGAGGTCAACCATGCTCGCCCGCATCTACCGCCCCGCCAAGACCGCGATGCAGTCCGGCAAGGGCAACACCAGACACTGGCGGCTGGAGTTCGAGCCGGCGTCGGCGCGGACCATCGATCCGCTGATGGGCTGGACCAGCTCGGCGGACATGAACGGCCAGGTGCGGCTGGAGTTCGACTCGCAGGAGGAGGCGGTCGCCTACGCCGAGCGCTACGGGATTCCGTTTCGCCTGCATGAGGCGCAGGAGGCGCCGGTCATCCTCAAGGCCTACGCCGACAATTTCGCCACCAACCGCAAGGTGCCCTGGACGCACTGAATTCTGGGCGGCTAACGCTGGCCGCGCGGCGGCTCGCTGCTTGAGCCGCGGGGTCAGGGCGGCTAACGCTCGCGCTGCCATCGGGCGCCCATAGCTCAACCGGATAGAGCACCCGCCTTCTAAGCGGACGGTTGCAGGTTCGAGTCCTGCTGGGCGCGCCACGGGTTCGAGCGGCGCTTTGCGGGCGCGGGTTTCCGTAATACGGACAAGGCATGAGCGTCGTCGCCGCCTATCTCTACAGCCACGGGAAACGCGTTCGCGAGGTCGCGATCGACGAGCGGATCGACTGTCCGGGCGACAAGTCGCAGTTCGTATGGATCGGCGTCGTCGATCCGACGGCCGAGGAACTGCGCGCGCTGCAGCAGGCGTACGGGCTCCATCCGCTGGCGGTCGAGGACGCCGCCAAGGGGGCGCAGTTGCCCAAGCTAGACGTCTACGGAGACCAGCTATTCGTGGTGGCGCGGACGGCGGCGCTGCAGGAGGGGCGGATCAGCTATGGCGAGACGGCGATCTTCGTCGGCCACAGCCATCTGATCAGCGTGCGGCACGGCTCCACCCGTGGCCATGCGGCCTTGCGGGCCCAGTTGGAAGCGTCTCCGCAGTTGCTGGCGCAAGGCGTGGACTATGTCCTGCACGCCATCCTCGACTTCGTCGTCGACGGCTATCTGCCGCTCGTGGAGGCGGTCGAGGAAGAGGTGCTGTCGATGGAGCACAAGACCGTCGACCAGTTCCTGACGCGCGGCGAGGTCAACCGCATCTTCGAGATCCGGCGCGAGCTGATCCGGTTCCAGCGCGTGCTCGGCCCGGCGGGCGAGGTGGCGGCCAAGCTGATCCGGCTGGAGCTGCCCTGCATCGATGTCGAGGCGCGGCCCTATTTCAACGACGTCCTCGACCACGTGCGACGGGTGCAGGCGATGGTCGACGGCCTGCGCGAGGTGCTGACCTCGGTGTTCGAGTTCAGCAATCTGCTGGAGCAGCAGCGGACCGGCGCCATCACCCGGCAGCTGGCGGCCTGGGCGGCCATTCTCGCGGTGCCGACCGCCATCGCCGGCATCTACGGGATGAATTTCGACTACATGCCGGAGCTGGAAAGCCCCTATGGCTACTGGGTCGTTCTGGCGGTGATCGCCGGCATCTGCGCCAGCCTGTATGTGCGCTTCAAGCGGGCGCGCTGGCTGTAGCGGCCTGATCCCGGCAACCCGCCGGCCAGCGGAGCCGTTCAGGTGCGGTGCGGATCGCCACCTTCAACATCAACGGGATCAACACCCGGCTGGCCAATCTGCTGCAGTGGCTGGAGTCGGCGCGGCCGGACGTCTGCTGCCTGCAGGAGCTGAAGGCCACCGACGCGCAATTCCCGGCGGCTGCGATCCGGGCGCTGGGCTATCACGCGGTGTGGAAGGGCGAGCACCGCTGGAACGGCGTGGCCATCCTGACCCGGGACGCGGAACCCGTGGTCACGCGGCGCAGCCTGCCGGGCGAGCCCGCCGACGCCCAGAGCCGCTATCTGGAGGCGGCGGTGGACGGGGTCCTGGTCGCCTCGCTCTACCTGCCCAACGGCAATCCGCAGCCGGGCCCGAAGTTCGACTACAAGCTGGCGTGGATGGAGCGGCTGAACGCCCATGCGAAGGCGTTGCTGGCCAGCGGGGCGCCCGTGGTGCTGGCGGGCGACTACAACGTCGTGCCGACGGAGGCGGACATCTACAACAGCCGGTCGTGGAAGAAGGACGCCCTGCTGCAGCCGGAGAGCCGGGCGGCGTTCGCGCGGCTTCTGGACCAGGGCTGGACCGACGCGCTGCGGGAGCGCTACCCCGCCGATCCGCCGCCGTGGACCTTCTGGCAGTATTTCCGGCAGGCGTGGGAGCGGGACGCGGGGCTGCGCATCGACCATCTGCTGCTCAGCCCGGCGGCGGCGGAACGGCTGACGGATGCGGGGGTGGACCGGGAGGTGCGCGGGCGCGAGCGGGCCAGCGACCACGCGCCGGTATGGATCGAGCTGGACTGAGACGATGGCGCGAAAGCTGAAGGTGTTCTGCTATTCGGACGGCTTCCACTCGTGGACGGTGGCGGCGTCGTCGCGGGCCAAGGCGCTGGAAGCCTGGGGCGTGAAGCGCGACCTGTTCAAGGACGGCTCGGCGAGGGAGATCGACGTCGGGCCCGACAAGGCGGCGGCGCTGGCCTCGCCGGGCGAACTGATCGAGCGCGGTCTCTCGGTGGACATCGGCAAGGTCGAGCGGACGAAGGCGCCGAAGGCGAAGCCGAAACCCGAGAAGCCGAAGTCGGATGCAAAGGCCCGGGCGCGGGTCGAGGCGCTGGAGGCGGAGCTGGACGAGCTGGACGAGGCGCAGGCGGAGGAGACGGCGGTGCTGGAAGCCGAGCGCGAGGCGCTGGAACGGCGGGCGACGGCGCTGGCGAAGCGGCAGAGGAAGGCGCGGGACGACCTGAAGGCCAGGCTGAAGGCGGCGCGGGCGAAGCTCAGCGGCTAACGGCGCTCCAGGCGGCGAGACCGCGCTCGAAGTCGGCGATCAGGTCGGCGGGGTCCTCGAGGCCGACGTGGAGGCGGAGGAGTTCACCGGCAAGCGCAGGGGGGGAGCGGCGAAACGCCAGCTGGCCGGTCTCGTGGGTGATCAGGCTCTCGAACCCGCCCCAGGAATAGCCGAGGCCGAACAGTTGGAGCGCGGACATCAGTGCGTGGGCGGCCGCTTCGGACCCGCCGTTCAGGACGACCCCGAAAATGGAGGCGGCGCCCGTGTAGTCGCGGGTCCACAGGTCGTGGCCGGGCGCGCCGGGGAGGGCGGGGTAGAGAACCTGCGCGACCTCGGGGCGGGTCTGCAGCCATTCGGCCACCGTAAGGGCGGAGCGGGCCTGTTCGGCGTAGCGCAGCGGCAGGGTGCGCAGTCCGCGCAGGGCCAGCCAGGCGTCATCGGGCGAGACGCGCCAGCCGAGATCCTCAAGCGTTTCGGAGACCGGGCGGCCGACGGCGGGTCCGGCCACGGCGATGGAGCCCATCAGCAGGTCGGAGTGGCCGGCGACGTATTTGGTCACCGCCTGCACGCTGACGTCGACGCCGTGCGCCAGCGGGCGGAAGGCGAGGCCGGCGGCCCAGGTGTTGTCCATGACCGTCAGCACGTCCCGCTCGCGGCAGGCGCCGGCGAGGGCAGGGACGTCGACCAGCTCGAAAGTCAGCGAGGCCGGGGACTCGATGAGCAGCAGCCGGGTGCGGTCGGTCATGGCCGCGAGAATCCCGGCCGTCGAGGCGCCCGCCGCATGGAAGGTGGTCGTGATCCCCCGCGCCTTCAGGTGGCGGTTGAGGAAGCGGCGGGTCGGGCCGTAGAGGGCGTCGGTGGCCAGCACCTCGTCGCCGGGCCTCAACAGGGCGATCAGGGGCACGGTGACGGCGGCGAGTCCGCTGGGCACCAGCCAGGCGTCGGCCGCGTCTTCGAGATCGACGAGGGCGGCGCGCAGCTCGCGGGCGGCGGTGAGGTCCTCGATGCCGTAGACCGGACCGCCGCTTCCGTCCCGCATGGCGGCCGGGTCGTCGTTGAGCAGGGTCGAGGCGCGTTCCACCGGCGGGCTGACCGGCCGGCGGCCAGCGCCGCGCCGCGTGGCCGGGGCGATCAGGCGGGTGCGGACGCTGCGGTCGGGCGGATCTGGCTGGTCCGTCATGGGGCCGATCAAGGGTTGCGGTTCAGCCTCCAAAAGCCTCTAAAGCAGGCGGGGGCGCAAGGTCTGGAATGGCTCGGCGAGGAGCGGGATGCGGTCAGAGGCGGTTCGGCGAACGACAGCGGCGGGCATGATCCTGGCCCTCGGCCTGACGACGGCGGCGTGCGGCGGCGGCGATCGTGGAGCCGAAACCGAAACGGCGCCGGTCGTGGCCGCCACCGAAGCCCCAGAGTTCGCCAGCCCGACCCTGCAGGCGATCAAGCGGCGCGGGCGGCTGAACTGCGGCGTGCACGAGGGGCTGGTCGGCTTCGCCTATACCGACAATCGCGGCGAGTGGCGGGGCTTCGACGCCGACTTCTGCCGGGCGCTGGCGGCGGCGGTGCTGGGCGATCCCAACGCCGTGCGGTTCGTGCCGCTGACGTCGAGCCAGCGGTTCGACGCCCTGCGCGGCGGCCGCATCGACGTGCTGTGGCGGGCGACGTCGTGGACCATGTCGCGCGAAGTCTCGGAGGGCATCCGCTTCGCGGGGGTCAACTATTACGACGGGCAGGGCTTTCTGGTCCGCCGCTCGCTGGATCTGGCCAGCGCGCAGGAGCTGAACGGGGCCCGGGTCTGCGTGCAGCGCGAGACCACCTCGGAGCTGAACGCGGCCGACTTCTTCCGGGCGCGGGGCATCGAATACCGGCCCGTGGTCACCGCCAACGAGGAGGCGGCCCGCACCGCCTATGCGCGCGAGGACTGTGACGCCTTCAGCGCCGACATCTCGGCCCTGGCGGCGGCGCGGACGCTGCTGTCGAACCCCGAGCAGCACGCCATCCTGCCTGACGTCATCTCCAAGGAGCCGCTGGGCCCGGCGGTGAAGCGCGGAGACGAATCCTGGACCTCGATCGTGCGCTGGACCCTCAACGCCCTGATCCTGGCGGAGGAGCTGGGCGTCACCGCCGACGACGCCGACCGGCTGGCCGAGGAATCGCGCGATCCGCAGATTCGCCGCCTGCTGGGCGTGGAAGGTGACCTCGGGCCGACCATGGGACTATCGAAGGAATGGGCGAGGAACGCCATAGAAGCCTCTGGCAACTATGGTGAAATCTTCAACCGCAATCTCGGCCCTGATTCATCGCTCGACCTGGCGCGGGGCCTTAACGCACAATGGCGCGCTCGGCCGGGCGGCCTGATCTACGCCCTGCCGATCCGGTAACGACATCGGCCGAGGCCGGGGGGACCTATGGAAAAGACGAAACGCGGCGGGATTCCGCTCTATCTCTGGATGCTGCTCGGCTTTGTCGTCGGGCTCGGGGGCGGGCTCTACGTCAATCTGACCGGCCAGGTCGTCATCCCCGAGGTGATGGATATCATCGTGGCCGTGGGGCAGATCTTCCTGCGCCTGCTGTTCATGCTGGTTCTGCCGCTGCTGTTCGCCGCCCTGGCCGTGGGCGTGGCCGAGATGGGCGACCTGAAGTCGCTGGGACGGGTCGGCTACAAGACTTTGCTGTTCACCATCCTCGTTTCCGCCATCGCGGTCGGCATCGGCCTCGGCATGGTCAACTGGTTCCGTCCCGGCGACGGAGTCGATCCGGTCCTGGCCCAGCAGCTGCTGGCGCAGGGCGCGGAGGGCGCCTCGGCCATCGTCGGCAATGCGCCGAAGAGCATCGAGGCCGGCCAGTTCTTCCTCGACATGATTCCGTCGAACGTCGTGACGGCGGCGGCGGAGAACCAGATCCTGCCGGTCATGGTCTTCGCCCTGATCTTCGGCATCGGCATGGTCATGGCCAAGAGCCGCGCCACAGACCAGCTGCAGGAGACGCTGCAGGGCGTGTTCGAGGTGATGATGAAGCTCATCAACCTCGTCATCAAACTGGCCCCGATCGCCATCGCTGCCCTGATGTTCAACCTCGCCGCGGTGTTCGGCTGGGACCTGCTGGTCCGGCTGGGCGCCTACGCCCTCGTCGCCGTCGGGGCGATGGCGATCCACATGTTCGTGGTCTACCCGCTGCTGGTCTGGATCTTCGGTGGCATGAGCCCCCTGCGGTTCGCCAATGGCGTGCGCGAGCCGTTCGTGGTGGCCTTCTCGACCGCCTCGTCGAACGCCACCCTGCCGATCGCCATCAAGGCGGCCGAGGAGAAGCTGAAGCTGCCCCGGCGCATCTCGCGCTTCGTGCTGACCGTCGGCGCCACGGCCAACCAGAACGGCACCGCCCTGTTCGAGGGAGTCACGGTGCTGTTCCTGGCCCAGTTCTTCGGGGTCGAACTGAACCTGACGCAGCAGCTGGTCGTCATGCTGGTCTGCATCCTCGGCGGCATCGGGACGGCGGGCGTGCCGGCCGGATCGCTGCCGGTGATCGCCCTGATCCTGACCATGGTCGGGGTGCCGGCCGCAGGCATTGGACTGATCCTCGGCGTCGATCGCTTCCTCGACATGTGCCGGACCACGCTGAACGTCACCGGCGACCTGGTGGCGGCCACGGTGGTCTCACGCGGCGAGAGCGACGAGGTAGTGCCGCCGGGTCTGGAGGAGCCTGTCGCGCCGCCGGCCTAGGGGCCGGTCACGACGCCCGTATCGGGCCGTCCGCCCCACTCGGCCCAGCTGCCGTCGTAGAGGCGGGAAGGGCGGTCGAGGGCGGCGAGGCCGAGGCTGAGGATGGCGGCGGTGACGCCGGAGCCGCAGCTGGTGACGACCGGTCGATCGGGATCGACGCCGGCGGCGCGAAAGGCGGTCTCCAGTTCCCCCGCAGGCTTCATCGTCCCGTCCGCGGCAAGGATGTGGGGGAAGGGCAGGTTCAGGGCGCCGGGCATGTGGCCGGAGCGCAGGCCGGCGCGCGGTTCGGGAGCGCGGCCTTCGAAACGGTCGGCGGCGCGGGCGTCGATCACCTGGGCCTCGCCGGCGAGGGCGGCGCGGACGGCCTCGACATCGGCGACGGCGGCGGCGTCGAGACGGGCGGTGAAGACCGCGGGCCTGACCGGACCCGGCGGACCGGACTCCACCGGGCGGCCCTCGGCGCGCCATTTCGGCAGGCCGCCGTCGAGCACCTGCACCCGCGAAGCCCCCATGACGTGAAACATCCACCAGGCCCGGGCGGACGAGCGGATGCCGACGGTGTCGTAGACGACGAGGTGATCGGTCTCGCGCAGGCCCAGCGATCCCATGCGGGCGCCGAAGGCTTCCGGCGAGGGCAGCATGTGCGGCAGGCTGCTGTCCGGATCGGAACTGGCCTCGAGATCGAAGAAGACCGCGCCGGGCAGGCGGGCGGCTTCGAAATCCGGCCGGCCGTCGCGGCCGTCCAGATGCCAGCTGGCGTCGACGAGGCGGAGGTCCGGCTCGTTCAGGCGGGCGGCGAGTTCGGCGGTCGAGATCAGCGGCGGGAGCTCGGGCATGCGGCTACCCTGGACCCCGCCTCAGGCGCGCGAAAGGCTCAGCTGGATCACATTGGTGCGGGCGGTGCGGAAGCCGGCCTCGCAATAGGCCAGATAGAAGCGCCACAGGCGGCGGAAGCGCTCGTCGAAGCCGCCGATGCGGGTGATGTCGTCCCAGGCGGCCTGGAAACGCTCGTCCCACAGCCGCAGCGTCTCGGCATAGTCGAGGCCGAAACGCTCAAGGCCGCGCCAGTGGAGGCCGGCGGCGGCGACGACCGGCTTCAGCGCGGCTTCCGACGGCAGCATGCCGCCGGGGAAGATGTATTTCTGGATGAAGTCGGTGCGCTTGCGATAGCGGGCGAAGGCCGCGTCCTCGATGGTGATGATCTGAAGGCCCGCGCGGCCGCCGGGCTCCAGCACCTCGTGGATCTTGCCGAAATAGACCGGCCAGTACTCCTCGCCGACGGCCTCGAACATCTCGATCGAGGCGACGCGGTCGAAGCGGCCCTGCACGTCGCGGTAGTCGATCAACTGGATGTCGGCGCGCTCGGACAGGCCGAGGTTGAACATCCGCTGGCGAGCGAAGTCGAACTGTTCGCGCGAGATGGTGATACCGGTGACGCGGGCGCCGACCTCCTTCGCCGCGAACTCGGCGAAGCCGCCCCAGCCGCAGCCGATCTCGAGCACGGACTGCCCGGCCTGAAGGTCCATGGCACGGGCGAGGGCGGCGTATTTCTCGTGCTGGGCGGCCTCCAGCGCCATGCCGGCGCGGGTGAAGCGCGCCGAGGAATAGGTCATCGAGGGGTCGAGCCAGGCCGCGTAGAAGGCGTTGCCGATGTCGTAGTGGGCGTGGATGTTCTTGCGCGATCCCGAACGGCTGTTGCGGTTCATCCGGTGCGACAGCCAGTGGAGGGTCTTCATGAGTCGGTTGCCGACCATCAGCCGCCGGATGTGGTCTCCGTTACGGGCCAGCGCCTCGAGCAGGGCGGCCAGATGCGGCGTCTCCCACTCGCCGGCCATATAGCCCTCGGCGAATCCGATATCGCCCGAGGCGAGGACGCGGCCGGCGAATCGGTAATCACGGATGTCGAGAGTCGCCGAGGGGCCCGGCTCGCCACCTTCCAGCACATGGGCGGCGCCGCCGGGAAGCCGAACGGTCAGCCGGCCGAAGGTCCAGTTGGAGGCCAGCAGACGCAGCAGCAGGCCGAACCCGCGCGGCGTGCGGGCGGCGGCCTGCTGGCGGTCGACGGTCACCGTCGTCATGGGTGGAAAGGTGGGGTCGGAACGGCCGGATCGTCAATCCCCCCGGTGAAGCTGGCGCGGTGGCCTTGGTCGCGGCCGCCGTGTAGCTTGCCAAGCCGAAGGTCCGGCGCCACCTGATCGCCGCAGAGGCGCCTCAGGAGGCGCGCCGTCCAGCCGTCATTCCGGGAAGATCGCCGTGTCCAAGCCCAACGCCATCATCGACATCAAGGACGGGCTGAAGCGCCCCGTCAGCATCGGCGGGGGCCAGCGCATCGTCTTTATCGCCGGCCCGTGTCAGCTGGAGAGCCGTCAGCATGCGCTGGAGATGGCCCAAGCGCTGAAGGAGATCGGCGAGCGGCTGAACGTCGGCATCATCTACAAGACCAGTTTCGACAAGGCCAACCGGACGAGCGCCAACGCCGCGCGGGGGCTGGGGCTGGAAGGCTCGCTGCCGATCTTCGCGGAAATCCGCGAGAGCGTCGGCCTGCCGGTGCTCACGGACGTGCACAACGAGGCGCACTGCGCCGAGGCGGCCCAGGCGGTGGACGTGCTGCAGATTCCCGCCTTCCTCAGCCGCCAGACCGACCTGCTGCTGGCCGCGGCGGCGACCGGCAAGACGATCAACATCAAGAAGGGCCAGTTCCTCGCGCCCTGGGACATGAAGAACGTCATCGCCAAGGTGGTCGGGGCGGGCAATCCGAACGTCATGGCCTGCGAGCGCGGGGCCAGCTTCGGCTACAACACCCTGGTGAGCGACATGCGGGCCCTGCCGGTGCTGCGCGAGATCGGCTGTCCCGTGGTGTTCGACGCCACCCACAGCGTGCAGCAGCCGGGCGGGCAGGGCACCTCCTCGGGCGGCCAGCGCGAGTTCGTGCCGGTGCTGGCGCGGGCGGCCGTGGCCGTGGGCGTCGACGCGGTGTTCATGGAAACCCATCAGGACCCCGACAACGCTCCGTCGGACGGGCCGAACATGGTGCCGCTGGACCAGTTCGAGGCGCTGTGCGCCGATCTGATCGCCTACGACGACCTGACCAAGGCCCGGATGGCGAAGGCGGCGTGAATCCGATAGGCCAGGGTCATGGCTGAACGGACTCTCGATCTCGGCGGACTGCAGGCGCTGCTGGAACGCGTGCGCGGACTGAAGGTGGCCTGCGTCGGCGACCTGATGCTGGACCGTTACGTGTATGGCGAGGTCAGCCGGATTTCGCCCGAAGCTCCCATTCCGGTGTTGCGGACGCGGCGCACCACGGCGATGCCGGGCGGCGTCGGCAATGTGGCGCGCAACGTGGCGGCCCTGGGCGGCGTAGCGCGGCTGGGGGCGGTGGCGGGCCGGGATGCGGCCGGCGACGAGCTGGCGGCGCTGATCGCGGCCGAGGCCGGCATCGAGGACGCGGTGGAGCGGCGGGGCGGCGTGGCCACCATCGTCAAGACGCGCTTTGTGGCCGCCGGCCAGCAGTTGCTGCGGCTGGACGAGGAAGCCGCCTCACTGATGGGGGAGGAAAGCGGCGCATTCGCAGGCGCTTCCGTCTATCTGCTGTCGGACTACGCGAAGGGTGTGGTCAGTGATCTGGTCATCGGCCAGGCGCTGAAGGCGGCGCAGGACACCGGCGCGCCGGTCGTGGTCGATCCCAAGGGGCGGGATTTCGCCCGCTACGGCGCCGTCGAGCTGATCAAGCCGAACGCCAGCGAACTGGCCGGGGCCACGGGCCTGCCCGTGGACACCGACGCCGAGGTCGAGGCGGCGCTGAAGGCCCTGCTGCAGGCCACGACCGTCAAGGCAGTGGTGGTGACCCGCGCCGGCAAGGGCATGAGTCTGATGCGGCGGAACGGACCCGTGAAGCATTTCCCCGGCCGCGCGCGCGAGGTCTTCGATGTCTCGGGGGCCGGCGATACGGGTCTGGCGGCGCTGGGGCTGGCGCTCGGCGCGGGGGCGCCGCTGGAGACGGCGGTGGAGTTCGCCATCCTCGCCTCGGGCGTGGTGGTCGGCAAGGCGGGCACGGCCGTGGTCACGCCCGCCGAACTGATCGACGCCGAGATGAGCCAGCACGCCGCCGGGGCCCACGCCAAGGTGATGCCGCTGGAGGAGCTGGCGCATGTGGTCGAGGGCTGGAAGCGGCAGGGGCTGAAGGTCGGCTTCACCAACGGCTGTTTCGACATCCTGCACCGCGGCCACGTGGCCTATCTGGCGCAGGCGCGGTCGTGGTGCGACCGGCTGGTGGTGGCGCTGAACACGGATGACTCGGTGCGGCAGCTGAAGGGCGAGGGGCGCCCGATCAACGACCTCGACAGCCGCGCCGTGGTCATCGGCGGGCTCGCCAGCGTCGACAGGGTCACTTCGTTCGACGAGCCCACGCCGCTGGCGCTGATCGAACGACTGCGGCCGGATGTGCTGATCAAGGGGGCGGACTATACCCGCCAGGGGGTGGTCGGCGGCGACCTCGTCGAGAGCTGGGGCGGCGAGGTCAGGCTGGCCACCTTCGAGGACGGCTATTCGACCACGAAGACTATCGAGAAGATGAAGGACGACGCATGAGCCGGCGGATGATCGTGGTCACCGGCGGGGCCGGCTTCATCGGCTCGAACATCGTCGCACGCCTGTGCGCCGAGGACCGGCGCGACGTCGTCGTCTGCGACCGGCTGGAGGACGCGGCGCTGGGCAAGTGGAAGAACATCGCCAAACACCCGATCGCCGACTTCTGGCAGCCCGAGGAGCTGTTCGAACAGCTGGAGCGCCATTCCGGACGGATCGAGGCCGTGGTGCATATGGGCGCCGTCTCCTCGACCACGGAGACGGATGCGGACCTGATCATCCGCACCAACTTCACCCTGTCGCGGGACATCTGGGACTGGTGCGCGCTGAGGGACGCCCGGATGGTCTACGCCTCGTCGGCGGCCACCTACGGCGACGGCGAGCAGGGCTTCCAGGACGACGACAGTCTTGAGGGACTGGCTTCGCTTAGGCCGCTAAATGCCTATGGCTATTCGAAAATGCTGTTCGACCAGTACGCCGCGCGGCAGTCGGACCGGGGGCAGTCGCCGAGCCAGTGGGCGGGGCTGAAATTCTTCAACGTCTATGGGCCGAACGAGTACCACAAGGGCGGCATGAAGTCGGTCGTGGCGCAGATCTGGCCGAAGGTCGCCGCCGGTGAACCGGTGACCCTGTTCCGATCGCACAATCCGGCCTATCCCGACGGCGGCCAGTTGCGCGACTTCGTCTTCGTCGACGACGTGGTCGACATCGTCGACTGGCTGCTGGGAACACCTGGGGTGTCGGGGGTGTTCAACGCCGGGTCTGGCCGGGCGCGGTCCTTCCTCGACCTCGCTGAGGCGACCTTCGCCGCGGCCGGCAAGGAAGCGCGGGTCGAATACGTCGATACGCCCGAGAGCATCCGCGACAAATACCAGTATTTCACCGAGGCCCGCATGGAACGGGTCCGCGCGGCTGGCTTCGGCGGCCAGTCGACGCCGCTGGAAGAGGGCGTCCGCCGCTATGTGCAGGACTTCCTGGCCACAGCGGACCCGTATCGATGAAGGGGCCGAGGCTGACCGCCCGGCAGTGGACCGGCTGGATCGGCTTCGCGCTGGTCTTCCTGCTGACCGCAGCCGTGGCGGTGTGGCGCGGGGACATCCTGAGGGCGGGGCTCGACCCGCAGGCGCCCTTCCAGACCTATCAGCCGCCCCCGGCGCCCGACTACGGTCGGCCGAACGCCTGGGCGCTGCGCGACGCCCGGGCGCCCGACGCGGGACCGGCGGCGATCTTCTTCGTGCATTCGACCACCTTCGACGGGGGCCGCGACTGGAACGGGCCGATCGGCCATCCCAAGGCCGACGCCTACCTCAGACGCGTGGTGCTGCCGAACTATGCGGGGCCGTTCGCGCGGCTGGGGGCGGTCAGCGCGCCCCGATACCGGCAGGGCAGCCTCTACACACGGCTGACCCTGAGGGACGATGCCCGCGAGGCGCGGGCCTTCGCATACCAGGACGTCGTCGCCGCCTTCGAGACGTGGCTCGCCCGCCATCCAGAGGGCCCGATCGTGTTGGCCGGGGTGGAGCAGGGCGGCGAGCTGGTTGAACGCCTGTTGCGCGAGCGGGTGGCGACCGATCCGGCCCTGCGCCGGCGGTTGGTCGCGGCCTATCTCATGGACGTGGTGACCCCGGCCGCCGGTCTGTCGCCGCTGATCCCGGCCTGCGAGAGCCGCAAACAGGTCGGCTGCGTGGTAGGCTTCTCGCCGGTGGGCGAGGGCAACGACGGGGCCGCGCGACGCCGGTTGCGGCGAGCGCTGGTCTGGGACGCGCGCGGGCGGCTGGTGGAACTGGGCGAGCGGGAGGCGCTGTGCGTCAATCCGGTAACGGGGACGACGTCCACCGACGCGGTCGACGCCCGCCAGAACCGCGGCGCGACCAACGCCACCGGGCTGGAATGGGGCGCGCACCCGGCTCTTCTGGCGCGCCAGATCGCCACCCGGTGCCGCGGCGGCCTGCTGCGCCACACGGAACCGGAGTCCGAGTCGTTCCGCCAGACGGGAAGCTGGGCCGACCGGAGAAAGTCGCGCCCATACAACCTGTTCTACGGCGATATTGAAGCGGATGCCGAAGCCCGACTGGCGGCGTGGTGGGCGCAGCATACCTAGCCGGGCATGCGGTCGAAGGTCTGCAAGGCAGGGTCCAGCCTGTCCCAGGAGTGGCGGCGAACGCTGTAGGTGACCGCCTGCGGGTTGAACCGGCCGGGGTCGTCGAGGCTGGCGGCGGGGACCGCGATCATGTCCGGCATGAAGGAGAAGGTCAGATGCACCGGCGTGCCGCAGGTCGGGCAGAAGCCGTGGGCCTTCTCGTTGCCGTTGTCGGCCATCACGCGCCAGACGCTGGCCTCGCCGGCGATCGCCATCTCGGCGCGGCGGGGGAAGGTCAGCCACGACCCGTGCCCCGCGCCGCTCCGCTTCTGACAATCGCGGCACTGGCAGTGGTTCTGGAAGACGGGCTCGGCCGGCGTTTCGTAACGGACCGCGCCACATGCGCATCCGCCGGTCCAGGAGCGGCTCACGATCAGGCCGCCTTCGGCTTGGCGAAGACGTCGAGGCCGCGGCCGGTCTCGAGGAAGGATTTCAGGCTGGAGAGGACGACCGGCCAGCCCTTCTGGACACCGTTGGCCATGCCGCTGCCAGCCTGGAGATCGTCATGGCTGACCGACAGCCGGACCATGTCCTCATAGGGCTCGATATCGAAGGTCACGCGGCTGAAGGCGTCCGGATCGTCGGCCTGGGAGGCGTTGGCCCAGGTGATGACGAGGCGGGTCGGCGGCGAGTGCTCGACGACCTCGCCGACGAGTTCGACGGTCCGTTCGTCGTTGGCCCGGACGTGCTCCCACTTCGATCCGGGGGTCCAGTCGGAGACGTTCTCGTGACCCCAGTAGCGACGGGCGAGTTCGGGCCTGGTGATGGCGTCGAACACCTTTTCCGGGGTCGAGGCGATGTAGGTCACATAGACGAAGCTGACGGTTTCGCGGGTCATTTCGGCTCTCCTTCGAGGTCCTGTTTGAGGTCGTGCAGCAGGCTGAGCCGCTGCGTTTCGAACTTCCGAACCCAGCGCTCGTAGACTTCGTGGATCGGGACGGGGTTGATGAAATGCAGCTTCTCGCGGCCACGCCTGTGCGTGCTCACCAGATTGGCCGCCTCGAGGATTTCGAGGTGCTGGGTGGCCGATTGCCGGGCCATGTCGAGGTTTTCGCAGAGCTGGCCGAGGGTCTGCCCGTTCTTCTCGTAGAGAAGGTCGAGCAGCTTTCTGCGGGTCGGGTCGGCCAGCGCCTTGAAGACCTTGTCGTCGTGCATGGGACTCACTCGGTGTGAGAAGATGATATGCAGGTATTTGCCTGCCTGTCAAACCACAAAGGGGACCATCCTGGCAAGGGGAAGGGACCTAGTCGATTCCGGGGCGGTCGTTGCGCCAGTCGAACAGGGCCTCGAGCACCCTGGCGGCCTCGCCGCGGGGCGAGGTCAGATCGGGATCGCGGCCCAACACCAGACGGGCGTCGTCGGCCGCCGCCAGCAACAGTTCGCGGTGCCGGATCGGGTCGGCGAAGCGGTAGGCGGGAAAGCCGCTCTGCTTCAGGCCCAGCGGATCGCCGCCGCCGCGCAGGCGGAAATCCTCCTCGGCGATCTCGAAGCCGTCCTCGGTGCGGCGCAGGGTCTCGAGCCGGACACGGGCGGTTTCGCCCAAGGACGTTCCCGGCCCATCCTCGCCGCCACCGTAGAGCAGCAGGCAGGTGCTGGCGGCCATGCCGCGCCCGACCCGGCCGCGCAGCTGGTGCAGTTGGGCGAGACCGAAACGGTCGGCGTGCTCGATGACCATGATGGAGGCGTTGGGCACGTCGACGCCGACCTCGACCACGGTCGTGGCGACCAGCAGGGGCGTCCGGCCGTCGGCGAAGTCGGCCATCACGGCCTCGCGGTCGGCGCCGGGCATCTGGCCGTGGGCGAGGCCGACCTCGACGCCCATGATGCGGCGCAGATCGGCGGCGCGGGCCTCCGCGGCGGCGAGGTCGGAGGCTTCGCTCTCGGCCACCAGCGGGCAGATCCAGTAGGCCTGCGCCCCGCTGTCGAGGGCGGCCTTGAGCCGTTTGGCGACCTCGCCGATGCGGGCCTGCGGCACGACGGCCGTGGTGACGGGCGTGCGGCCCGGCGGCTTCTCGGTCAGGCGGGAGACCTCGAGCTCGCCGTACTGGGTCAGCTCCAGCGTGCGGGGGATCGGCGTGGCCGACATGGTCAGAAGGTGGACGCCGCCGGTGCGCGGGTCGCCCTTGGCCTGCAGTCGCTGACGTTCGTTGACGCCGAAACGGTGCTGTTCGTCGATCACCGCCAGCGCCAGCCGGTCGAAACGGACGGCGTCCTGGAACAGGGCGTGGGTGCCGATGGCGACCTTCGCCTCGCCGGACGCCAGCACCGCCAGTCGGGCGCGGCGCTCGGCGGGCGTGTCGCGGCCGGTGAGCAGGATGGTGGGCACGCCGGAGGCCTCCAGCATCGGCGCGAGGCGCTGCCAGTGCTGGCGGGCGAGGATTTCGGTGGGGGCCATCAGGGCGGACTGGAAGCCCGAGGCGGCGGTGTCGGCGAGCGCCAGCGCCGCGACGGCCGTCTTGCCGGAGCCGACGTCGCCCTGAAGCAGGCGGCCCATCTGCTCGCCCGAAGCCAGATCGCGGCGGATTTCGGCGATGGCCTCGGTCTGGGCGCCGGTCAGGTTGAAGGGCAGGGCCGCAAGCACCCGTTCCGACGGCTCCCCGGGGGTGATGATGGGCGCCGGGGTGATCTGGCGGGCGCGACGGCGGCGGGCGAGGGCGAGCTGGTGGGCCAGCAGTTCGTCATAGGCCAGCCGTTGGCGGGCAGGCGCGTCGGGCAGGAGATCGGGCTCGGCGGTCGGCGCGTGCAGGGCCTGCAGCGCCGCGCGCCAGCCGGGCCAGCGGCGTCTGGCCAGCCAGGCGGGATCCTGCCATTCGGGCAGATCCGGCGCGTGCTCCAGGGCGCTCTGAACGAGCTTGCGGATGACGCGGGAGCTCAGCCCCTGCGTCGCGGGATAGACCGGCTCGACCGCGGCGATCTCGTCCGCCTGGGCGGGGGTGAAGACGTCCGGATGGACGATCTGCACCTCGTTGTTGAAGCGCTCGACCTTGCCCGAGACAAGGCGGCGCTGACCCTTTGGCAGCAGGCGTTCGATATGCTGGGCCGAGCCGCCGAACCAGATCAGGTGGACGAAGCCGGTGTGGTCGACAGCCCGGACCTTGATCGGCACGCCGGGCCTGCCAGGCACGAGCAGGCGGTCGACCACGACCTCGAACACACCGACCAGACCCTCGACCGCGGTGACCGCGGTCATCGGCCGGCGGACGATCAGGCCCGAGGGCGGCAGGAACAGCAGGTCGCGGACCAGCGGGCCGGCCAGCTTCTGGACGAGCGGCAGGATTTTCGGCCCCACGCCCTTGAGCGTCGAGACCTCGGCGAACAATGGAAAGAGACTCGGCGGCCGCATCGGCGACAGCATAGCTGGCGAAAGCCGGTCTGGAACGCTATCTGACCAACCTCATTGAAGTGCCCTATCGCTCACCGCGCGGCGGCTCGCTGCTTGAGGGCGCTTCTTACGATCTCCACCGGGCAAGGAAGCTTGTGGCCGATATCGACGCACGTCTGAAAGAACGCCTCGGGCGGATCGCCTTCCGGGCCTGGCGGCGAGGATTCCGCGAGGCGGACCTCGTGCTGGGGCCGTTCGTGAATCGGGTCGGGCCGACCCTGACCGGGGCTGAACTGGATTCACTGGAGGCTCTGCTGGCGCACGACGACGACCACCAACTCTATGCCTGGATCATCGGGACGGAGCCGACGCCGGCGGCGCACGACACGCCGGTGATGGCGAGGATCCGCGCCTTCATGCGCGACCACGTCGCCGCGGCCGTGGCCGGGGGGGCCGGCTGATGGACGCGCAGGTCTCGAGACGCAGTGATCAGGAGCTGGGCGGGGCGCCGGAGGGGCTGGACGCCCTGACGGTGGCCGAGCGGCTGCGCGCCGACGGCGGCGTCGGCGCCTTCGTGGCCCGCGACTACGCCCGCATGGGCGAGTTCGTGCAGGCCTTTCGGTTCTTCGCCAATGATATTGAAGTAGTGGAGTTTCCGGCGTGGGACTGCCTGCCCTACGACCGTTTGAGCCCCACGTCCTCGGTCTCGGCGGAGCGGATGGCGACGTTGACCCGCCTTGCGCAGCGGATGCCGGGCGACGACACGCCGCTGCTGGTGGTCACGACGGTCGGCGCGGCCATGCAGCGGACGCCGCCGCGCGAGGTGACCTGCGGCGCTGGCTTCGAAACCACGGTCGGGCTCGATCTCGATACGGTCGCGCTGGAGCGGTATTTCGCGGCGAACGGCTATATGCGCGCCTCGACGGTGTCGGAGCGCGGCGAGTTCGCGGTGCGCGGCGGGGTCATCGACGTCTTCCCGCCGGGCTTCGAGGAGCCGGTGCGGCTGGACATGTTCGGCTCGGAGCTGGAGTCGATCCGCACCTTCGATCCGGCGACCCAGCGGTCGACGGGGCAACTGCGCGACGTGTCGCTGGCCCCGGTGTCGGAGGCGCTGCTCGATCCCGACAGCATTTCGCGCTTCCGGACCGGCTATCTGGAGCTGTTCGGAGCGGCGGGCGACGATCCGCTGTACACGGCCATCAGCGAGGGGGCGCGGCGGCAGGGCATGGAGCACTGGCTGCCGCTGCTCTACGCGCGACTTGAAACCCTGTTCGACTATCTGCCCGACGACGCTCGGCTGTTCCTCGACAACCAGGTCGAGGCGGCGCGTGCCGAGCGCTGGACCCTGACGAAAGACGCCTACGACGCGCGGCGCGACGCGGCCATGGGCAAGGGCGGCGCGGCGTATCGGGCGCTGCCGCCTGAGCGGCTGTACCTGCCGGAGAGTGACTGGAACAGAGCGCTGGCGGGGCGCTGGGTGCGCCGGCTGTCGCCGTTCCACGGCGCGGGGGAAGACGCGGGCGGGCGGCTGGGGCGCAGTTTCGCGGCCGAGCGGGCGCAGGACAGCGTCAACCTGTTCGAGGCGGTGGCCCGACATGCAGAGGCCGTGAAGGCCGCCGGCAGGCGGGTACTGTTCGCCTCCTGGACCGAAGGCTCGTCCGAGCGGCTGGCCTCCATGCTGGCCGATCACGGACTGGAGCATGTGGTGGCCGTGCGTGACTGGGCCGATGTCCAGAAGGCGCCGAAGGACCTCTATCTGCGCGGCGTGCTGCCGGTGGAGCACGGCTTCGAGACCGACGACATCGCCGTCATCTCCGAGACCGACATCCTCGGCGACCGGCTGGCGCGACCCAGGAAGAAGCGGCGGGCGTCGAACTTCCTCGCCGAGGCCTCGGCGCTGACGACCGGCGATCTGGTAGTTCACCTCGACCACGGCATCGGCCGCTACGAGGGGCTGAAGACGCTGGAGATCCAGGAGGCGCCGCACGACTGTCTGGAGCTGCTCTACGCCGGCGAGAGCAAGCTGTACCTGCCGGTCGAGAACATCGACCTGCTGACCCGCTACGGCAGCGAGGCGGACGGGGTGCAGCTGGACCGGCTGGGCGGGGCCGGCTGGCAGGCGCGCAAGGCGAAAGCGAAAGCCCGTCTGCGCGACATGGCCGAGGGGCTGATCGACCTGGCCGCCAAGCGGTCGCTCCGGACCTCGGAAGCGATCACCCCGCCGCAGGGACTGTTCGACGAGTTCTGCGCCCGCTTCCCTTACGAGGAAACCGACGATCAGCTGGCCGCCATCGCCGACGTGCTGGAGGACCTCGGCAAGGGCACGCCGATGGACCGACTGATCTGCGGCGACGTCGGCTTCGGCAAGACCGAGGTGGCGCTGCGGGCCGCCTTCGTGGTGGCCATGGGCGGCCAGCAGGTGGCGGTCGTCTGCCCGACGACCCTGCTGGCGCGGCAGCATTTCAAGACCTTCAGCGAGCGGTTCGCCGGCTGGCCGATCAAGGTGCGGCACCTGTCGCGGATGGTGACGGCGAAGGACGCCGCCGAGACGCGGGCGGGGCTGAAGGACGGCTCGTTCGAGATCGTCGTCGGCACCCACGCCGTGCTGAGTGAACAGGTCGGCTTCAAGGACCTGGGCCTGGTGATCGTCGACGAGGAGCAGCATTTCGGCGTCAAGCACAAGGAGAAGCTCAAGTCCCTGCGCGCCGACGTCCACCTGCTGACCCTGACCGCCACGCCGATTCCGCGGACGCTGCAGATGGCGCTGTCGGGAATCCGCGAGATGTCGATCATCGCCACGCCTCCCGTGGATCGTCTGGCGGTGCGGACCTATGTCACGCCGTGGGACCCGGTGCTGGTCCGCGAGGCCCTGCTGCGCGAGAAATACCGCGGCGGCCAGGCCTACTATGTCGTGCCGCGACTCAACGACCTGCCTGACATCGAGAAATTCCTTCGCGAGCAGGTTCCCGAGATCAAGTTCGTCGTCGGCCACGGCCAGATGTCGCCGACCCAGCTGGAAGACGTGATGAGCGCCTTCTACGACGGTAGCTACGACCTGCTGCTGTCGACCACCATCGTTGAGTCGGGACTTGATGTGCCGACGGCCAACACCCTGATCGTGCACAAGGCCGACATGTTCGGCCTGGCGCAGTTGCACCAGATTCGCGGCCGGATCGGGCGGGCCAAGGCGCGCGCCTTCGCCTATCTGACGACGCCGCCCGAGAAGCCGATGAGCCTGTCGGCCGAGCGGCGGCTGCAGGTGCTGCAGTCGCTGGACAACCTCGGCGCCGGCTTCCAGCTGGCCAGCCACGACCTCGACCAGCGCGGCGGCGGCAATCTGCTGGGCGACGAGCAGTCGGGCCACATCCGCGAGGTCGGCGTCGAGCTCTATCAGCAGATGCTCGAGGACGCCGTGGCGGAGCTGCGGCAGGCGGGCGAAGGCGGCGGCGTGGTCGACCGCGGCTGGTCGCCGGCCATCAACGTGGGCGCCGCGGTGCTGATCCCCGAAGACTATGTTCCGGATCTAAATGTTCGTCTGAGCCTGTACCGTCGTCTGTCGGACGCCGAGAACAACGAAAGCCGCGAGGCGCTGGCGGCCGAACTGATCGACCGCTTCGGCCCGCTGCCGGACGAGGCGAAGCAGCTGCTGCGCATCGTCGGGGTGAAGGCCAACTGCAAGACGGCCTGTATCGAGCGCATCGACATCGGGCCCAAGGGCGCGGTGCTGACCCTGCGCAACAACGAATTCCCCAACCCCGGCGGGCTGGTCGGACTGATCCAGAAGAACCACGCCTTCTGGAAGATCCGGCCGGACCAGAAGATCGTCGTCAAGGGCGACTGGGATACGCCGGAGGACCGGCTGAAGGTGGCGGAACGGATCACGGCCGATCTGGCGCGGGTGGCCGGAGCGGCCTGAGGTGCGGATCCGCGAGGCGACGGCGGCGGACTGGCCGGCGATCTGGCCGATCGTCGAGGCGGTCGTGCGGACCGGCGACACCTACACCTATCCGCGCGATCTGGACGAGGCCGGCGGCAAGGCGCTGTGGAACCCGCCGTCGTGGGTGGTTCTGGTGGCGACCGACGAAGCCGGCGCGGTGCTGGGCACGGCCAAATACGGTCCGAACCAGATGGGCCCCGGCGGGCATGTCGCCAACGCCAGCTTCATGGTCGCCGGAGCGGCGCGGGGGCAGGGTGTCGGCCGGGCTCTGGGCGAGGCCGTGATCGAACGAGCCAGGGCGGACGGCTATCGCGCCATGCAGTTCAACGCCGTGGTCGAGGCCAACCGCGGCGCGGTCCGTCTGTGGAAGGCGCTTGGTTTCGAGATCATCGGCACGGCGCCGGAGGCGTTCGACCACCCGACCGAGGGACTGGTCGGGCTGCACATCATGTACCGGCGCCTCTGACGATCAACAGTCTCAGCAGCCCGGCTCGACCGTCTCGAAGCGCTCGTCCCACCACGCCTGCCAGCGCGCCTGAAGGTCAGCGAAGGCGGTTTCGGACAGGCCGTAGGTGGTCAGGGTCAGCATGGTGGAGCCGCGCGGCTTCGTCTCCGTCGGCGGCTGGTCCAGCACGACCAGAAGGCCGTCGCCCCAGGCGTCGACGGTGACGCCGAGCTGGTGGCGGGCGGTGAACCAGACCTGTCCGGAAGCGTCCGCGTCGGGGCCCAGCGGCATCGACCACGGCTCGCCCGCCGCCGGGGCAGCGTCGAGGCCCAGCAGCGAGCGGGCCAGCCGGTCGGCTCGCGGCGGGCCCGAGAAGAAGATCGTGCGCCGGGTCTCGCCGGGATGGCGGGCGAAGGCGTAGGCCAGCTGCCAGGTGAAGGAAATCCAGCCCTCGATCATGCCGTCGAACACGTCCGACCAGTCGTCGGCCGGGGCGGAACGGACCACGCGGACGAGGCTGGAGTCGCCCTGCGCCTCGACCTCGTAGCGGTCGTTGACGCCGACGAAGCTGACGACCCGGCGCGCCTCGTTCGCCTCGGCGTGGGTGACGAAGATGAAGTCGATCTCGTCTTTCAGGCCCTCGGTCTCCCAGCCGAACCAGTCCTTGATCTTCTGCGGGTCGCGTAGCGCCGCCCAGACGGCGTCGGCCGGGGCGGGGACGGTGACCTCGACGAGGACGTGGTCCTCCATGGGCTTGTCGGCGGCTTCGGTCATGGCGGTCAGTTCCGTGTCGGGGCCGGTCGGGCGACGGCGGGATGGGCGGCGGCGGTGAGGCGGTAGCGGCGCCCCGCGGGGGCGGCGTATTTGCGGGCGAGGGCGGCGACCGCGTCCGCCACCTCGTTGGTGAAGGCGTCGAAATCGGCCGGGGCGGCGAAGCAGACGTCGGCCTCAACCGTCAGGGTCAGCAGGCGCGCACCCTCGGCCTCGGCGGCCTGGCGCATGCGGGCGACGTCCCGGACCATGGCGGAGGCGGTGGAGATCAGGTGATCGGCGGCGTGGCGGTCCTGGGCCTCGACCGCTTCGGGGTCGGCGGGCGCCCGGAGCAGGGCCGGATCGAGGACATGGTCGCGGGCGGCGACGAACAGCCGCTCGGTGAAGCCACGCTTGCGCCGTTCGCCCGCTGGCTGGATCAAGCCGGCCCCTTCAAGGGCCCGGAGGTGATAGCCGATCCTCTGACGCGGCATGCCCAACTGTTCTGACAGGCCAGCCGCCGAGGCCGGCTCCGACAGGGCCGCCAGGATCCGGCGACGGATCGGGGCCAGCGCCAGCAGGGCGGTGTCCAGGTCGTCGAGCAGGGCTGTGGGCCGGGCCGTCATGGTCCCGAACCTGCATTAGACAAATGAAGTTGTCAAATGAGTGTCAGACGGGGGCGCGGATATCCCGGGACGCCCGCTCCAGCACCGCAGCAGGGGATTCGCCAGGCCCGACCTCGGCGACCCCGACCTCGAACTCGACCACGAAGGGCGAGCGGTCGGGGCCGGCGTCGAAGGCGGTGCAGCCGATCACCGCCGCGATCCGGTCCGCCGCGATCCGCCCGGCCGGACCGCGGGTGGCGGGCAGGGCGAGGGCGAAGACATCAGGCGACAGACGCGCCGCCGTGTCTTCCGTGCGGATCAGCCGGGACACCATGGCGCCGATCTGCGGCAGGGCGCGATCGAGCCAGCCGTCCTTGCGGGCCTCGACGACGGCGGGCGTTTCCGAAACCCGCAGGACCACCACGGACAGCGGGCGGCGGCGCTGGCGGGCGCCTTCGGCGACCCGGGCCAGGTGGCTGGCGAACAACTCGGGGGTGAACAGGCCCGTTGCGGGGTCGGTCAGGCCGGACCCGCGCGCGCCCTCCAGAGTCCGCCGGATCGCCACGTGCCGGCGATGATGGCGGGCCAGGGCGACGATCCTCTCGGCCGTCTCTTCCTCCGGCGTGTCGGCGGCGGCCACGTCGGCGAAGCCCCTATTGTAGAGTTCGGACAGGTTTATCTCGCCGGAGCCGCGCAGATAGAGCACGGCCGGGATGTGATAGAGCCGCGTGTTCCGCTTCATACCCGAGGCGATCGACAGGGCAGGAGCGTGGTCCTCGGCGCCCCATAGCACCGCGGCGTCGAACGGCCGTTCATGCAGATAGTCGAAAGCGGTGTAGGGCGTCGGGGCGGCGACAACGTCGCAGCCGCGGGCGACAAGGGCGTTGGACAGGGCGAGGAAATGCCGGTCGGGCTTGCCCGCCGCGAGCACGCGTAGGGGCGAGGCGTCGGCCTCGGGCGGCGGAAGCGGTTCGCCCCGGGCTGCGAAGGTCGCCTCGCGCAGGGTGACCTCTTCCTCGGCGATGGCGGCGCGAACGAGGTTTTCAAGCCGCAACGCCGCCTGGGCCGCGTGCGGCGGGCCCGACATGACGATGTCGGCGGTCCCCGTCGGCCAATCGGAGGCTTCCGAACCGATCGCCATGATCGGCAGGCGACGCGGCGACACGGTCTGGCGCAGGGCGGCGACGCCCTCGACGGCGTCGGGCAGGCGCGCGTCGAGGATGACGGTCTCGAGCGGCCAGTCGATGAGGACCTGCACGGCGCCGGCCAGCGACCGCGCCGTCACGGTGCGCCAGCCCAGCGCGTCCAGCCCCTGGCACAGGGACCCGATCAGGTCGTCATCCAGAGCGACGACCAGAATGCGCGGATCGGAATTCAAGGCAGCGTCTCCGGCAGCCCCCCACCCGGGCCGCGATCTCATGGCGGCGGACCATAGCGAGGGTCGCCGTGGCGAGGCAACCGGCGCGGCCATCCTTTCCCAAGCGACGAATTGCGTTAAAGGGGTGCTCCATCGGGGGCGGGACAGGATACCGGTTTGCAGGCCAGGGCGGATATGAAGGAGGCCGTGCGCTGGGCGACGCCCGCGCTGTGGGGCCGTCTGGGGGTCAAGGCGTTCGCGCGCAGCTGGGGCCGGGACGTCATGCTCTACACCGGCGGCGTGTCCTTCTTCGCGCTGCTGGCGGTGTTCCCGGCCATCGCCATCCTGATCGGCTTCTACAAGGCGGTGCTGTCGATCGGTCAGGTCAGCGAGCAGGCCGCGGCCCTGGCCGACGTCATGCCGCACGCCGCGCGCGCGATTTTCATGACCGAGATCGAACGGCTGGCGAACGCCTCGGCCAGCACTGTCTCGGCCCAGAGCGCCTTCGCCCTGGTCATCGGCGGATACGCCGCACATCGCGGGTTCAAGGCCCTACTGGCCGGGCTGAACCTGATCCACGACGAGACGGAGCCGCACGGGTTCCTCAAGTTCAACCTGCTGGCCTTCTTCGTGGCCCTGTTCGCCTTCGCCCTGTTCACCGTCGTGTCGGGCGCCGTAGTGACCTCGCGGCTGCTCGAGCACACCGGGCCGGGCGCGCCGGCTGACGGGGGAGGCGGGCTGCCCCTCGTGGGCCTGTGGCCGGCCCTCGGTCTCGGCGTGGGGCTGACCATGCTCTATCGCTACGCCATGTCGCACCGGGTCCCGGTGGCCTGGTTCCCGTCCATCGTCGGCGGGATTGTGGCGACGGTGATGTCGACCATCTCGTCCTGGCTCTGCGCCATTTACGTGGAGCAGATCGCCCCCCTGGGCGCGACCTACGGCTCGGTCGGCGCCATCGTGGTGCTGCTGATCTGGCTGTCATGGAACGTCAACGCCATCTTCTACGGCGGCGCCTTCGCCACGGAGATGGAGATCGACCAGCGCTCGAGCGGCGCGCCCGAGCTCGAACCGGCCGATCCGCTGCCCGAATCTGTCGTCAGTCTTTCGGAGCGGCGGGCGTCTCGACCTCGATAGTCAGCACGCCGTCGGCCTCCTCGATCGAAATCACCCTCCCGCCGACGCCGGCGATCAGGTGCGGCACGTCGATCCGGGCCATCGGGTCGGTGGCCAGCAGGGTCAGGCGGACGCCCGGGCCGCACTCGCGCATGGCCTTCTGGAGCCGGAGGCTCGGGGCGGGGCAGCGGTGGCCGCGGGCGTCGACGATCATGCGCCGGTCCGGTCCAGCAGGAGTTCGAGCGCGACCCGCACGCTGCCCATCCTGACCGCTTCGCGGCCGATGTCGCCGAAGCGGCGCTCGACGTGGATCAGGCCATCGGGACCCGCCGCGGCGATATGAACCAGCCCGACGGGCTTGTCCGGCGATCCGCCGCCGGGACCTGCTACCCCGGTGACGGAGAGGGACACCTGGGCGGCGGAGCGGGCGAGGGCGCCTTCGGCCATGGCCCGGGCCACGAGTTCGGAGACGGCGCCGTGGCGTTGGATCAGGTCCGCCGGAACGCCGAGCAATTCCGTCTTGGCGGCGTTGCTGTAGGTGACGAATCCCCGTTCGACGACGGCCGAGGACCCGGCGACGGAGGTCAGGGCTGAGCTGACGAGGCCGCCGGTGCAGCTCTCGGCCGTGGCGATCATCAGGCCGCGGGCGGCGGCGGCTTCGACGACCTGGCGGGCGAGGGCGGCGATATCGTCGGGAAACATCAAACGGGGCCTTCCGAAGCGGCGGCGAGTCGGTCCAGTGTGGCGCGATGCGCCGGAGCGGCGCCAGCATACGGGGCGGGCATGAGCGACACCACAGGCGACTCCGGCGTCGGCGCCGTCTCGCCCGCGCGGCCGGTCGACCGTCTGACCCCGTGGCTGTTCGCCGTGGCCATATTCACTTCGGCGTCGCTGGTCTTCGTGGTCCAGCCGATGGTCGCCAAGCTGGTGTTGCCGATGCTCGGCGGATCGCCGGCGGTGTGGAACACGGCGATGGTGTTCTTCCAGGCGGCGCTCCTGGGGGGATATCTCTACGCCCACCTGCTGCAGCGGGTCGGCTCGATCAAGCTGCAGGTGGCGATCCACCTGGCGCTGCTGCTGACGGCGGCCCTGTTCCTGCCGCTGCGCATCAACGGCTGGCTGGGCGATCCCGATCCGTCGGCCCCGATCGGCTGGCTGCTGGCCACGCTGACGCTGTCGGTCGGGGCGCCGTTCGCCGTGCTGTCCGCCACCGCGCCGCTGCTGCAGGCCTGGTTCGCGCGGGTGCGGGCGGGTTATCCCGACGGCAAGAACCCCTATGTCCTCTACGCCGCCTCCAACCTCGGCAGCTTCCTGGCGCTGCTGTCGTATCCCTTTCTGATCGAACCACTGACCAATCTGTTCGGTCAGAGGATGGGCTGGACGGGGGGGTACTGGGCCTTCCTGCTGATGGTGACGGCGCTGGCCTTCACCGTCTGGCGCCGGCGGCTGGACCGAGACGCCGAACCGGCGCAGCTGGCCGCCACGCCGCCGATCGCCTGGCGCGAGAAGATCATCCTGATCCTGCTCGCCGCCGCGCCTTCCAGCCTGATGCTGGGGGTGACGGCCCATCTGTCGACCGACGTCGCCTCGGCGCCTTTCCTGTGGGTCATCCCGCTGGCGCTGTATCTGCTGACCTTCGTCATCGCCTTCCAGGCGCGGCCGTGGATCCCGCTGCCGGTCACCCTGGTCGTGCAGGCGGCGCTCGGGGCAGTCGTGGTTCTCATCGTGGCCTTCCGCACGCTCGATATCCGGATCGCCTTCGTCATCCACATCCTCGCCTTCTTCTTCGCCGCCCTGATGTGCCACCAGATGCTGGCGGCGCGGCGGCCTCCACCAGACCGGCTGACGGAGTTCTACCTCCTGCTGTCGGTCGGCGGGGTGGTCGGCGGCGCCTTCACCGCCCTGCTGGCGCCGGTGATCTTCAACCTGGTCTGGGAGTACCCGCTGGTCCTGGTGCTGGTCGGTCTGGCGCGGCCGTGGGACCGGCGGCGGATGCGCGGCGAGGAGGTCGGGGCGCTGGTCGCGGTCGCCGGTTTGACGGCGGGGGCGGCCGCCCTGTCGTGGTGGATGACCGCGGACCCCGAGGCGTGGGATGCGCTGTGGCGGCTGATTCCGCTGTTCCCGCTGCAGACGCTGTGCATGCTGATCCTCGGGCCCGCCGTGGTTTGCGCCTTCCTGTTGCGCGACCGGGCCCAGGCCTTCACCGCGGCCCTGCTGATGATCGGACTTTCCGCGCAGTTCGTGACCCGGGGCTACGATTCCAGCTATTCGGAACGCAGCTTCTTCGGTGTCATGCGGGTGGCGGTTCAGCAGGACGACCGGCTGGGCGGCGATATCCATATCCTGACGCACGGCACCACCTGGCACGGCGCCCAGGCGCGCGATCCGCGCTTCGACTGCCAGCCGGCGCTGTACTACCACCCCCTGACACCCATCGGGCAGTCGACCGAGATCGTCCAGGCCCGCGGCCCGGCGCGGATCGGCGTGGTCGGGCAGGGATCCGGAACCATGGCGGCCTACAAGCGGGCCGAGGACTCGCTGACCTTCTTCGAGATCGATCCGATGGTCGACCGGATGTCGCGCGATCCGAGATGGTTCACCTACATCTCCGGTTGCGCCGTCGGGGAGGTGCAGACGGTTCTGGGCGACGCCAGGCTGACGCTGGGCGACCAGCCGGCGGGGAGCTACGACCTGCTGATCATCGACGCCTTCTCGTCGGACGCGGTGCCGACCCACCTGCTGACCGTCGAGGCCATCGAAGGCTATCTGCGACTGCTGAAGCCCGAGGGCGTGGTGCTGCTGCACCTGTCGAACCGCAACCTCGAGATCGTCCTGCCGACCATCGCTGCGGCGCGGACGCTGGGCCGGCCGGCGCTGCACGGCCTCTACGTCGAGGACGACTCCATGCCGCAGATGGCCATCGCCTCGACCGAGGCCGTGGTGCTCTCGCCGACCGACCGGGGGCTGGCCGACTTCCGCGGCAGGCCGAACTGGCGCGAGGTCCCTGACACGGCGGTGCGTCCGTGGACCGACGACTACGTCAATCTGTTCGGGGCGCTGTGGCGGTCGTTCCGGCCGCCGCCCGAGCGGCCCTAGGCCAGTTTTGCTTCGGTTCGAATCGACCTGCATCCAAAAAGTGGTCCAGGCTAAATGCTGGAGCGCAATCTGCGCCGAGTTGGACAAGGGTCCAACTCGACCGATTTCGCTCTAGGCGGGCAGGTCGATGGTGGCGATGGCCTGCGCCGCGAGGCCCTCGCCGCGGCCGGTGAAGCCCATGGCCTCGGTCGTGGTGGCCTTGACGCTGACGGCCTCCAGCGGGAGCGAGAGCAGGGCGGCGAGGCGGTCGCGCATCGCCTGACGGTGCGGCTTCACCTTGGGCCGCTCGCAGATCAGGGTCACGTCGACATTGATCACACGGCCGCCACGGGCGTGCAGCCGCTCGACGGCGTGGGTCAGGAAGCGGTCGGACGAGGCGCCCTTCCACTGCGGATCGGTGGGCGGGAAATGGTCGCCGATGTCGCCGTCGCCCATGGCCCCGAGGATGGCGTCGGTCAGGGCGTGCAGGCCGGCGTCCGCGTCCGAATGACCGATCAGGGCCTGGTCGTGGGCGATCTCGACGCCGCACAGCCAGACCGACGAGCCCGGGCCCCAGCGGTGGGCGTCGAAGCCCTGGCCGACGCGGGTCCGACGCGGGAGCAGGGCCTCGGCCATGGTGATATCCTCGGGGAAGGTGAGCTTCAGCAGACGCGGGTCGCCAGCCACCATGGCCACGGCGTGCCCGGCCGCGCGGGCCACTTCGACATCGTCGGTCGGCGGGGACGGCCCTCTCCAACCGGCATAGGCGTCCCGGATGGTCTGGAGCCGAAATCCCTGCGGTGTCTGGGCGCGCCAGAGTCCTTCCCGGTCGACAGGGTCGCCCATGATCTCGTCGACGCCCCGGCGCAGGCTGTCCGCGACGGGCAGGACCGGCAGGGCTGCGGCATGCCCGTCGAGGGCGGCGAGAACCCGGCCGATGGTCAAGGCGTCCAGCAGGGGCCGGGCGGCGTCATGGATCAGCACCCTGGTGTCAGGCGCGGCCGCGAGGGCGTTCAGACCCGCCTGAACCGAGTCCGCGCGAGTCGCGCCGCCGGCGACGGCGAACCATCGATCGAGACCAGTCAGCGCGTCGACCGCGAGGGCTTCGGCGCCGGGGGCGACGACCACAGCCAGCTCCGACGCCCCGGCGGCCAGCAAGGCTTCGGCGGACCAGCGCAACACGGGCCGACCGCCCAGCTCGCGCCATTGCTTGGGCCCGCCCGCGCGGGATCCCGTTCCGGCGGCGACGATGACGGCTGAGAAGCTCATGGCCCGCTTGTAGACACGCCCTGCCGCGCTGACGAGAGCCGCGACGGAGGGGCCGCTGTTTGACAGCCCGGCCCGTGCGGGCGAGCGTGGCCGTGGGAGGACGAACCATGACCCACGCCATGCTGCAGCCGGTCATCACCCTGGTGCTCTGGTCGATGGTGATGTGGGCCTGGCTCTACGCCACCAGGTTGCCTGCCATGATCCAGGCGCGGACAAAGCTGGACCCGACCCTGCCGCGGGACGTCATGCTGGGCGGTCTGCCGCCCCGCGTGCGCTGGAAGGCCGACAACTACAACCACCTGATGGAGCAGCCGACGCTGTTCTACGCGGTCGCGCTGACCCTGGCCCTGCTGGATCGGGGCGACGGGCTCAACCTCGGGCTGGCCTGGGCCTATGTGGCGCTGCGGGTGGCGCACAGCCTGATACAGGCGCTGGTCAATGCGATCCCGGTGCGTTTCGCGGTGTTCATGGCGGCGAGCGCGGTGTTGCTCGTCCTCGCGATCCGGGCCGCTATCGCCGTCTTCTGAGGTTCGCGCCGGGATTGGACCCGGCGGCGCAAAACCCCTATCTGCCGGCCCATGCGCAACGGCCTCCAGATCGGCGACGTGTGGGTGCCCGGCCGGGTGCTGACCGCGCCCATGACCGGCATCACCGACTTGCCGTTCCGGCGGCTGGCCAGCCGTCTGGGCGCGGCCTACGTCGCCACCGAGATGGTCGCCGCCGCCGAGCTGGCGCGGGCGCGGCCGGACGTAGTGCGGCGCGCGGCGGTCGGGGAGGGCCTGCCGCTGACGGTGATCCAGCTGGTCGGGCGCGATCCGGCGGCGATGGCCGAGGGCGCGCGCATGGCCGAGCGTGCCGGGGCCGACATCATCGACCTGAATTTCGGCTGCCCGGCCAAGGAAGTCACGGGCTCGGCCTGCGGCTCGGCCCTGATGCGGACGCCGGACCTGGCCTGCCGGCTGATCGAGTCGGCGGTGAACGCGACCTCGCGGCCGGTGACCGTCAAGATGCGGCTGGGCTGGGACGACACCAGCCGCAACGCGCCGGAGCTGGCGCGGCGGGCCGAGGCCATCGGCGTCAGGGCGGTGACGGTGCACGGGCGCACGCGGCAGCAGTTCTACACCGGCGTCGCCGACTGGACCGCGGTCGGCGAGGTCAAGGCGGCGGTCGGCGTGCCGGTGATCGTCAACGGCGACATCGTCACGGCGGAAGACGCCCGGGCGGCGCTGGAACAGTCGGGGGCGGACGCGCTGATGCTCGGCCGCGGCGTCTATGGGCGACCGTGGCTGGCGGCGCACCTGGAGCGGGCGCTGGCCGATGGGACGGTGCTGGAGGAGCCGGGGACGGAGGAACGGCTGGCCATCGTGATCGAGCATCTGCGCGCCTCGGTGGCCTTCTATGGCATGCCGCTGGGCCTGAAGATGTTCCGCAAGCATCTCGGCTGGTATGTCGAACAGGCGCCGTGGCCGACCGATCCGCTGGAGCGACGCGCGGCCAAGGCGCGGCTGTGCCGGCTTGAGACGCCGGAGCAGGTGGAGGCCGCCCTCGCGGAGTTGTGGCGGACAGTGACGCTTTCAGGCAACTCGGTTGTTGATATTGAGCCACAGTTCGCCGAAGCTGGAGCGGCATGACGGAAACGCCCTCCACGGCAGCCGAAGCTGACGCCGCCCCGCTCCGGGGACCGGCGCGCTGGTTCGCCGGCTGGTCCGAGGAGCGCCGGCGCAACACCTTCCTGATCGCCTACACCGTCGCCTTCCTGATCACCGTCGCGGCGATCTGGCTGGTGGCCGTGGCGCCGGGCGCGAGCGGCGAGGGCGCGCGCGGAATGGCTAGCCAGGCCGTGCTGGTCGTCCTCGGCGTCAACCTCCTGCTGATCGGCAGCCTGGCGATCGTGGTCGGGCGGCGGGTGTTCCTGTTGTTCCAGCAGCGCACTCATGCCGGAGCGAGGCTGCACCTGCGCTTCGTGACGCTGTTCTCGATGGTGGCTCTCGTGCCGGCGGTGCTGATCGCCCTGGTGTTCGGCGTGCTGGTCAACCGCGGGGTGGATCAATGGTTCAGCGACAATGTCAGCTCCGCAGTCAGGAACAGCGCCGAGATCGGCCGGGCTTATGTCCGGGACGTCAGTCTCGAGGTTGAAGCGGACCTTGCGACCATCGCCAGCGAGTTGGCCGCTCCTGAAGCGCGCGCCCGCTTCGCCTACCGAATCCAGTTCTCGGAGTTCCTGGCCCAGGTGGCCGACCTGTTCGGCTACCCGGCGCTGTATATCGTCGACGGCGATGGGCAGGTGCTGGCGCGGGGCGAGCTGGAGGACGCGCCGCCCTATTTCGCCCCATCGCGACAGGATCTCGAAGAGGCCGCCCAAGGCGAAACCGCGCCGATCGACGTGACCGAAAATCCAGACACGATACGGACGCTGTATCCGCTGACGGGCTATGGAGACGCCTACCTCTATCTCGTCCGGCCGTTGCAGCCGGGACTGATCGCGCAGATGCGCAACGGCGAGGCGGCCATCGTCGCTTACCGCGAGGCGGAGGAGAGCCGGGACCGCATCCAGGCCGCCTTCGCCCTCAGCTATATCGAAACGGCCCTGCTGGTGCTGGTCGGGGCGGTCTGGCTGGGCATGTCGGCGGCGAGCGCTATTTCGGGGCCGATCGGGCGTCTGGTCGAGGCCGCCGACCGCGTCGCCGGCGGCGACCTGACCGCGCGGGTCGAGGACGAGGACGGTCCCGGCGAGATCAAGAATCTGAACGCCGCCTTCAACCGGATGACCGGCGACCTCGAGGCGCAGCAGGCGGCGTTGAGGGCCGCCAGCGAAGAGGCCACGGGCCGCAGCCGGTTCATCGAGACGGTGTTGTCCGGGGTTTCCGCAGGCGTGATCGGCGTCGACAAACGGCGGCGGGTGTCGGCCATCAACGACAGCGCCGTCGAGCTTCTCGGGTTGACGGCGGGCGAGGAGATCATCGGCCGGCCCCTTGGCGAGGCGGCGCCGGAGCTGAGCGAGCTCGCCGGCCGCGCCGAGGCCCACATCGAGGAGGAGATCGACGTCAGCCGGGACGGCGAGACGCGTCGCCTGCGGGTGCGGATCGAGGGCGGAGTCGGCGGCGAGATGGTGCTGACCTTCGACGACATCACTCGGCTGGTGACGGCGCAGCGCAACGCGGCTTGGCGCGACGTGGCGCGACGCATCGCCCACGAGATCAAGAACCCGCTGACGCCGATCCAGCTGTCGGCCGAGCGGCTGCGCCGCCGCTACCGCAAGCAGGTCGGGGACGACGTCGAGGTGTTCGACCGCTGCACCGAGACCATCATCCGCCAGGTCGGCGACATCGGACGCATGGTCGACGAATTCTCGTCGTTCGCCCGGATGCCGGCGCCGCGCTTCACCGCCGAGAACCCGGCCGAACTGCTGCGTGAGGCGGTCTTCGCCCAGCGGGTGGCGGCGCCGGATATCGGCGTCGAGTTGATCGAACCACTGCCCGCCGTCGTGCTGCACGCCGACGGGCGGATGGTCGGGCAGGCCCTGACCAACATTCTCAAGAACGCCGGCGAGGCGGTGGCGGCGCGCCGCGCGGTCGCGCCGAGGCCCGCGGACGGCAAGCGTCCCGGCGTCTCCGCCCGGCTGGATGTCGCCGACGGCCTCGCCACCTTCATCATCGAGGACGATGGCATCGGCCTTCCCGCCCGGGACCGCGACCGCCTCACCGAACCCTATGTGACCACGCGCGAGAAGGGCACCGGCCTCGGCCTGGCCATCGTCAAGCGCATCTGCGAGGAGCACGGCGGCGAGCTGAAGCTGGCCGACGCCGAGCAGCTGTCCGGCGCGCGCGTGTGCCTGGTCTTCCCCCTGAAATCCCCACTGCAAGCGGCCGCGGCCGGGGGCAAGGATGCGAAAGCGTCCCGATCCCCGACCGTTCCGGCCGGCGAATAGCGAGGCGACATGCGATCCACGGGAGCCGATATTCTGGTCGTCGACGACGAGTCCGACATCCGCGAACTGGTTTCAGGCCTGCTCGAGGACGAGGGCCACGCCGTGCGCACGGCCTCCAACTCCGACGAGGCGCTGGCCGCGATCCGGGCGCGCAAGCCGTCGCTGGCCCTGCTGGATATCTGGATGCAGGGCGGCGGCCTGGACGGGCTGGAGCTGCTGGATGTGATCAAGGGGCTCGACGCCGACCTGCCCGTGGTGATGATCTCGGGCCACGGCAATATCGAGACGGCCGTCACGGCCCTGCAGCGCGGGGCCTACGACTTCATCGAAAAGCCCTTCAAATCCGACCGGTTGGTGGTTGTCGTTCAGCGCGCGCTGGAAGCATCGTCGCTGAAGCGCGAGAACCGCCGCCTGCGGGCCCAGGTCGCGGCGCCGACGGGCTTCATCGGCCGGTCCGCGGCGGCGCAGGCGCTGCGCAGCACCATCGCCAAGGTCGCCCCGGCCAACAGCCGGGTGCTGATCTCCGGCCCACCGGGGAGCGGCAAGGAGCTGGTGGCGCGCCAGATCCACGAGGCCAGCGCCCGATCGAGGGGCGAGTTCGTAGCCATCGCGGCGGCGGGCATGACGCCGGAGCGGCTCGACCTCGAGCTGTTCGGCGAGGAGGGCCACGACGGCCGCCCCAGCAAGATCGGCGTGTTCGAGCGGGCTCACAACGGCACCCTCTATCTGGACGACGTCGGCGACATGCCGCGCGAGAGCCAGAGCCGCATCCTGCGCGTGCTCGTCGAACAGCGCTTCCGCCGGGTCGGCGGCGAGCAGGATGTCCAGGTCGACGTACGGGTGATCACCTCGACCTCGCGCGACCTGAAGCAGGAGATCGCCGAGGGCCGGTTCCGCGAGGATCTGTTCCACCGGCTCAACGTGGTGCCCATCCGCGTGCCGGCCCTGTCGGAGCGGCGGGAGGATATCCAGGAACTGGTCGACTATTTCATCGAGACTCTGTCGACCTCGCAGGGCCTGCCCCGGCGGCGGCTCGGCGACGACGCCATCGCCGTGCTGCAGGTCCATCCGTGGCCGGGCAACGTGCGTCAACTGAGGAACAACGTCGAACGGCTGCTGATCCTCGCCACCGGCGATCCGAACGAGCCGATCGGCGCCGACGCCCTGCCGCAGGAGGCGACCAACGCCGGGACCAGCGGCTCGCTGGGAGCCGAACGGATCGTCGCCCTGCCGCTGCGCGAGGCCCGCGAGGTGTTCGAGCGTGAATATCTGGCGGCGCAGATCATGCGGTTCGGCGGCAACATCTCGCGCACCGCGGCCTTTATCGGCATGGAACGCTCGGCCCTGCACCGCAAGCTAAAGTCGCTCGGCGTCTCGCCGGCGCGCGGCGCGGTTGACGAGGAGGAAGAGGGGGGCGTCGAGGCATGAGCCGCGTCGCCTACGTCAACGGAACCTACCGGCCGCACGCCGACGCCACCGTCCATGTGGAGGACCGTGGCTTCCAGTTCGCCGACGGCGTCTACGAAGTCTGGTCGGTGTTCGACGGCCGGCTGGCCGACTTCGACGGCCACATGACCCGGCTGCACCGCAGTCTGAACGAGCTGCGCATCCCGATCCCGATGACCCGCGAGGCGCTGGCCCGGGTGCTGGCGGAGACTGTGCGGCGCAACCGCGTGCGCGAGGGGCTGGTCTACATCCAGGTCACTCGCGGCACGGCCCGGCGCGATCATCCGTTCCCGCCTGAGGGGACGCCGCCCAGCGTCATCGTCACCGCCCGCTCCCTGCCGCTGTCGAAGGGCAATGCGGCGGCCGAGAAGGGCGTGGCCGTGATCACCCAGCCGGACATCCGCTGGGGCCGTTGCGACATCAAGACCGTCGGCCTGCTCCCGAACGTGCTGGCCAAGCAGGCGGCGAAGGAACGCGGGGCGGCGGAGGCCTGGATGGTCGACGAGATGGGGCTGGTCACCGAAGGCTCCTCGACCAACGCCTGGATCGTCGACGAGACCGGCAAGCTGCGGACGCGCGACACCCAGTCGAACATCCTGCACGGGATCACCCGCGCGGCGGTGATGCGCATGGCCGCCGCCGAGGGGCTGGAGGTCGAGGAGCGCGCCTTCTCGGTGGACGAGGCGAAGCGGGCGAAGGAGGCCTTCTACACCTCCGCCAGCGGCTTCGTGATGCCGGCGGTGTCGATCGACGGGACGAAGATCGGCGACGGCGAACCGGGACCGGTCGCGACGAAGCTGCGGGCGCTCTATATCGAACAGGCGCGCCACGACGCCATCTAGGCGTTGCGACCGGCGCGGGGGCGTTTATGGTGCGGCGGCCGGCGCTGACCGGCCAGTGAAACAACAAGAACAGGCTGAACCTGCCATGTCGCAAGACAAGTCCAAGAACCTTCAGGACACCTTCCTCAACAGCGTCCGCAAGACCAAGACGCCGCTGACCATCTTCCTCGTCAACGGCGTCAAGCTGCAGGGCATCGTGACCTGGTTCGACAACTTCTGTGTGCTGCTGCGCCGGGACGGCCAGTCGCAACTGGTCTACAAGCACGCCATCTCGACCATCATGCCGTCGGCGCCGGTGCAGTTGTACGAGCCCGAGGCCGACGAGGACTGAGGCCGCTTCAAATCGGCTCCGGGCGCACTATCTCTGCACTCTGTCCGGCTCGCGCCGGATCGTATGACAGCGCCGGCGGTTGATCGTCCGGGCGCACGTTCCCGAACAAGAAAGCGAACTTCCCAGACTTGGCCAGCCAACTGATCGACCACGCCGTCCCGCTGATCCGGGCCATCGTCATCCACCCGGACGGCCGCAGCGAAAGCTCGCGGCTGGCTGAAGAACGGCTTGAGGAGGCCGTCGGCCTCGCCCGCGCGTTGGACCTCGACGTCCGCGCCGAGGAGATCGTGCGGGTCCGCAAGCCGACGCCGGCGACGCTGTTCGGCTCGGGCAAGGTGGACGAATTGGCGGCGCTGGTGCGCGCGGCCGAGGCCGAGGCCGTGGTCGTCGACGACGACCTGTCGCCAGTGCAGCAGCGCAATCTGGAGAAGGCCTGGGACTGCAAGGTCATCGACCGCACCGGGCTGATCCTCGAGATCTTCGGCCGCCGGGCGCGGACGAAGGAAGGCCGGCTGCAGGTCGAGCTGGCGCGGCTCGATTACGAGCGCTCGCGGCTGGTGCGGACCTGGACCCACCTGGAGCGGCAGCGCGGCGGCACCGGGAGCACGGGCGGCCCCGGCGAGACCCAGATCGAGCTCGACCGGCGCCTGATCGCCGACCGGATCGTCAAGCTGAAGACCGAGCTGGAGGAGGTGCGCCGCACCCGCGGCCTGCACCGCAAGCAGCGCCAGAAGGCACCGTTCCCGACGGTCGCGCTGGTCGGCTACACCAACGCCGGCAAGTCGACGCTGTTCAACCGGTTGACCGGCTCGGAGGTGCTGGCCAGGGACCTGCTGTTCGCCACCCTGGACACCACCCAGCGCACCATCCGCCTGCCGCAGGGCCGGCCGGCCATCGTGGCTGACACCGTCGGCTTCATCTCCGACCTGCCGCACGAACTGGTCGAGAGCTTCCGCGCCACGCTGGAGGAGGTGGGCGAGGCCGATCTGATCCTGCATGTCCGCGACATCGCCAGCCCGGACAGCGAGGCGCAGCGCAAGGACGTCGAGGCGGTGCTGAAACAGATCGCGACGCCGGAGGGCAAGACGCGCCGGGTGCTGGAGGTCTGGAACAAGATCGACCTGCTGGACGAGCAGGCTCGCGAGACGGTGCTGGGTCAGGCGGAGCGGCTGCGGAGGCAGGGTCAGGCGGTGGCGGTGTCGGCCTGGACCGGGGAGGGGATCGAGGCCTTGCGCGAGACGATCGCGGGTCTGATCGACGACGATCCGGAGACCGAGCTGGTGCTGGACCCATCGCAAGGCGAGGCGCTGGCGTGGCTGTACGAGAACGGCCGCGTCACCGGTCGGGAGACCGACGAAGAAGGCCGGACGCACATTGTGGTGCGGCTGCATCCGGCGGCGCTGGGGCGGTTCGAGCGGCAGTTTCAGTAACCGGACTTGCCGGGACGCCTGGGCTTCAGCGTCGCGTAACACCGGCTTGCCATGCCAGACACTTTACGCTCTAAAGTGCTTCGCATTGGAGCACGACGATGATCTTCGCCTCTCTCGCCGCCTCGGCCGCCCTGGCCGTGGCCGGCGGCCAGACAGCCGTCGCCCCGCCTCCGCCGCACCCACAGACGGCCCCGGTCCCGATACCTGCCACCGAGATCGTCCGTGAGGACGGACTGGTCGCCGAATATTTCGCGGCGAGGGGCGAGCCGGTCTCTCCCGGCGCTGTGGTCGTGCTCGGCGGATCCGAAGGCGGACTGCGGGGCGCCCGCAACCTGGCCCGGCGCCTGGCGGGCGAGGGATTCGCGAGCATCGCCGTCTCCTATTTCGGCGAAGAGGGGCAGCCGACCAAACTCGACGGGATTCCGATCGAGAGCGTCAGCCGCGCCATCGACTGGCTTCAGGCGCACGATGTGCGTGGCCCGGTGGCGGCCGTTGGCGTCTCCAAAGGCGCGGAACTGGCGCTCCTGTCGGCCAGCCGCGAGCCGCGCATCAAGGCCGTCGTCGCCGCCGTGCCCTCGCATCTCGTCTGGCAGGGGATCGACATGGCCGGTGGACAGACCGGTTCGTCGTGGAGTGCGGATGGTGCGCCGCTGGCCTACACGCCCTATGACCTGAGCAACGGCTTCACCAGCATCTTCAACCTGTACCGGGACAGTTTGCCTGGCGCCGTGCCGGATAGCGAAATCCCGGTCGAAGCCATCGCCGGACCCGTCATGCTGGTCTCCGGCGAAGCGGACGGCCTGTGGCCCTCGACCGAGATGGCGCAACGGATCGAACAGCGGCTGCGGGAGAAGCGTTTTGCTCATCCGGTCGTCAACCTGTCCTATCCGGATGCGGGACACGCCGTGTTCGGCCCTCCGGTGGCGGCGGACACGCCCGGACTGCAGAACATCCTGTCGCTGGGCGGCACGATCGACGGCCTGATCGCGGCCCGCGCCGACGGCTGGCCCCAAGTGCTGGCGTTCCCGAGGGAGGCGCTGGACTAGGGCTGCGGACCTTCGTCCAGCAACCTCCCGATCATGCGATAGTCGCCCACGACGTGATGAGCGCCCGCCTGCTGCAGGCGTTGCGCATGACCCTCGCGGATGTGCCCGCCGGCGCACAGGCCGACGACCGTCATGCCGGCCGCCACGCCGGCCCTCACCCCGGTGGGTGTGTCCTCGATCACCAGCGCCCGGCTGGGATCGACGCCCATTTTCGCGGCCGCATGGAGGAACAGATCCGGGTGCGGCTTGCCGCGCGTGACGTGGACGGCGGCGCTGAAGATCGAGCCGCCGAAGGAGGCCGCCGCGCCGAACCGTTCGAGCCCCATCTCGATCCACGAAACCGGACTGGAGGAGGCGATGCAGCGTCCCTCGCCACGACCTGCAAGAAAATCGAGAAACCCGGCGACCGGCTGGAGTTCAGAGGCCGCTCGCTCATGACAGCGCCGGGTCCATTCGCCATGGGTATGATCCGGGCAGGGGCCGCCCAGCCGTTCCTCGATCAGCGGCACACAGTCGAGCCAACGCCGCCCCATGTAGATCGACAGAGCGTCGTCGAGGCTGGTGGGGAGGCCGCACTCCGTCAGCAGTTCGGACAGGACCTGGTTGTTCAGTAACTCGCTGTCCGCGACCACGCCGTCGTAGTCGAAGATGATCAGGTCATAGGCGGGCTTCACGCTCGCTCCGCCGCCTTCGCCGCGTCCCACAGCCCGTCCATCTCGGCCAGATCCGACTGCTCCGGCGTTCGCCCGTCCTTCGCCAGTTCCGCCTCAATGAAGCCGAAGCGGCGGACGAATTTGGCGTTCGCGCCGCGGAGGGCGTCCTCCGGCTCCACTCCCAGTTTGCGCGCCAGGTTGGCAACCACGAACAGCAGGTCGCCCATTTCGTCGCGCGCCCTCTCCAGGTCGCCGGCGGTGATTTCGGCGCGCAGTTCGGCGACCTCCTCGTCCAGCTTGTCGAAGACCTCGTCGGTCGAGGGCCAGTCGAAGCCCACGCGGGCGGCGCGTTTGGTCAGCTTGGCGGCGCGGGCGAGGGCGGGGAGGCCGACAGGGACATCGTCGAGCACGCCGTGCTGCGCCCTCGACTTGCGCTCGTCGGCCTTGATGTCCTCCCAGCGGGCCTTCTGGGCGGCGCCGTCGGCCTTGGCGGCCTCGTCGCCGAACACGTGCGGGTGGCGGCGTTCCAGCTTGTCGGCGATGGCGTTCGCCACATCGTCGAAGGCGAACAGGCCCTGTTCCTCGGCCATGCGGGCATGGAAAACGACCTGGAACAGCAGGTCTCCAAGTTCACTCTTCAGATCGCCGAAATCGCCGCGCTCGATGGCGTCGGCAACCTCGTAGGCCTCTTCCAGCGTATAGGGGGCGATGGTTGCGAAGGTCTGCTCCACGTCCCACGGGCAGCCGCCGACCGGGTCGCGCAGCTTCGCCATGATGGCGTTGAGCCGGTCGATGGGACTCACACGGCCTCTCCATCGCGGGCGGCCAGCCGCGCCCGGATATCGGCGTGCTTCTCGGGCGTCAGCGGATAGATGCGCAGCACCAGCGCAGAGATCAGCAGCAGGACGACCGGAGCGGCGATGAACAGCCACTGCAGGCCGAGGATCACACCCGGATCGTTGACCGCGCCGGGCGCCGCGTCGAAGCCGATCCACTCCAGCACGGCGAAGGCGCCGACCGAGACCGCGTAGCCCAGCTTGGAGGTGGCGTTGAGGATCGAGAACAGCAGACCGGTCCGGTCCGCGCCCGTGTCTAGCCGGATGGCGTCGGATGCGTCCGCCATCATGGCCCTCAGCAGCAGGTCGGCGGCCCCGAAAGCCAGGCCCGTGCCGAACATGGCGCCGAGGGCGGCGGGGAAGGCGCCGGCCGGAACCAGCAGGGTCGCGGCGGCGAAACTGACCGCGAAATAGATGCTGCCGATGGCCAGCGCCCGGTGCTTGCCGATCCGGGTGGCGAGGACGGCCCAGATGGGCGCGCCGACGAGCCCGGCGACGAAATAGACCAGCAGCAGGAGCGAGGTCTGCTCGCGCTCGAAACCGCGCGCCTGCTCGAAGAAGTAAAAGAACAGAACCCCGATCAGGCCGCGGGCGGCGCCCAGCATCAGGTCCGACAGCAGCAGGCGGCGCAGCACGGGCCTGACGATCAGGGCCAGCGTTGCGCCCAAGCCGCCGTGCGGCGGCGGCGTGACGTTCTTCGGCTCGGGCGTGAAGACGAAGGTGATCAGCAGGGCGACCGGCAGAAGGGCGACGATGAAGCCTCCCTGCATCCGCACCGCCTCGATATAGGAATAGCCCATGGCCTGGGCGCCGACGGGGACCAGCAGCACCGCCAGCACGCCGATGATGTTGGCCACCTGCCAGAAGCCGTAGATGCGCGACCGCTGGTCGTAGTCGGGCGACAGCACCGAGGCCCAGCTCATCTGGCTGAGCAGGCTGATCGAATAGCCCAAATACATGACCACCAGCCAGACCGCGAGGTGGGTCGCGCCGGCTCCCCGGCCGACGAAGAACAGCATGGCGACCGAGCCCATCAGGATGGGCGCGCCGATGGCCATCCACACGCGATAGCGGCCCCATTTGGTCGAGGTCCGGTCGATGACCATGCCGAGGAACGGGTCCACGACGATGTCGGCCAGCCGGACGATCAGGAAGATCAGGCTGACCGCGGCCAGCGGCACGCCGACGTGGCTGGCGTAGAACTCGGGCAGGGTGACATAGACGGGCAGGCCGAGCGCCGCGTAAGGCAGGCAGCTGGCGGCGAAGGCTGCCAGCGTCATGTTGGACCGCCGGACGGGCGCCAGGGCGGGGCGGGCAGGCGAGGCAGGGGCGTCGGTCATGGACGAATCCGAAGCGCGGCGGATGAGTCGCCCGCAGCGTCACCATGCCGACTTTGAGCCTCGCGCGCGAGCCGCGCGGCCGTCCTGTCCTTCGGCGGGCGAAGGGCCTTGCCGTGGACACACGGCTAGGGCCACCATCGGGGCATGTCGAAGCGCGTCCTCCTGTCGATGCTGGCCACCCTGCCGCTCCTGCTCGGGGCGATGGCGGGCGCGGGCGAGGCGCGGGCGCAGGGCCGGCCCAACGCGGCCGAGGTCTGCGACGCCGGCCAGATCGAATGGGGCGCCCCTGCGCTGGCCAACGCCATCTCGCACTATTCGCTGGAATGGACGCCGTTCGGCGCCGCTGAATGGGGCTGGGAGACCTATCTGCCGCTGATCCAGAAGGAACTGGGCACGGCCTGCGCGCCGGGTTCGCCGCGTTTCGCCCGGGCGCTGGCGGAGTTCCAGTACGCCCATGGTCTGCCCGCGACCGGCTGGTTCGACCCGGCGACCTTCCAGGTCTTCCGCGGCGTCTGGCAGGAGCGGCGGCCATTCATCATGGCCCGGGTGCGCGAGGAGCCGTGCCCCGAGCCGCCGCCGCTGTACCAGCTGGGCTATCTGGTCGAATCGGAGGAGCACGCCGACCGCCTGACCCGCCTGTTGAGGCGCGACGTGCTCGACGCCTACCGGCGGATGGTGGCGGCCGCGCGCGCCGAGGTCCCGGAAGTGGCGGCGAACCCGGAACTGCTGCAGATCTTTTCCGGCTTCCGCGATCCCGAGGCGGACGCCGCCCGATGCGCCGCCCAAGGCAACTGCGACGGCCTTCGCCGAGCCGTCTGCTCGCCGCACCGCACCGGCACCGCCGTGGACCTGTATGTCGGCCAGATGGCCGATCTCGGCGTCGACAACACCTCGCCGGCGAGCCGGCTGCACATGACCCGAACCGCCACCTACCGCTGGCTGGTCGAGAACGCCGGGCGGTTCGGCTTCGTCCCTTATGTCTATGAGCCATGGCATTGGGAGTGGGTCAGCCCCACCGGCGGCTATGTGGCAGCCGTCGCCGCCCCGTGATCCGGCCGCTGACCGCCGGAGAGGCCGGTCTGGCGCGCGAGGCGTTCGGCGACGCCCTGCGTTGCGAGAGGGTGCGCTTCCTGGCGGCGCCGTGGCCGTTCAATCGCGCCTTCGTGCCGGGCCGCTGGTTCGGACGGGAGTGGATCGTCTGGCCCCGGCGGAGCCTGCCGGCCGACATCGCCTCGGCGCCGCTGAAGCTTCAGGCCGTGCTGGTCCATGAACTGACCCATGTCTGGCAGGCCCAGCAGGGGGTGAACCTGCTGACCGGCAAGCTCCGCGCCGGCGACCGGCCGGCGTCCTACGAATATCCGGTCGGCATGGACTGCAACTGGGGCGGCCTGAACATCGAACAGCAGGCGATGGTGGTGGAACATCGCTTCCGCCTGCTCCATGGCGGCGTGGCGCCCGCTCCGGCCGAGTTCTACGACCGGGTCTGCCCGCTGGGGCCGCGGATCGGACGCTGACGCCGGACGCTTGCCTCAGCGGCACTTGATCCTACATCTGACACACATGTTGTTACAGATGGAGAACGCCATGACCCGGCAGCCCGCCCTTTTCTTCGGCCACGGCTCGCCCATGAACGCCTTGGGCGGTTCCTATGCGGACGCCTGGCGCGAGCTCGGCCGCGCCATCGGCAGGCCGGAAGGCATGGTGATGGTCTCGGCCCATTGGGAAACGGACGGGCCCGCCGTGACGGCGCAGCCTGAGCCGGAAACTATCCACGATTTTGGCGGCTTCCCGGCAGAACTGCATGCGATGCAATATCCCGCGCCGGGTTCGCCCGAGCTGGCCTCGCGCGTCGCCGCACTGACCGGCGCCGCTCCGACGACCGAATGGGGACTGGATCACGGGACCTGGTCGGTGATGGCCCACGTATGGCCCGAGGCGGACGTGCCGATCATACAGCTTTCGCTCGACCGCCGGCTGGACGCCCGCGGCCATTTCGAACTCGCACGGCGGCTGACGGCGTTGCGGGACGAGGGTGTGGTGATCGCCGGCTCCGGCGACTTCGTGCACAATCTGCGCACCTGGAAGCGGGCCGGCGGCGAACCCTACGCTTGGGCGACGCAGTTCAATGAGGCCGTCAAGGCGGCGCTGGTCCGCGGCGACGACGACGCCCTGATCGACTGGGTCGGACTGGCCGAGGACGCGCAGCTGAGCGTGCCCACCGACGAACATTTCCTGCCGCTGCTGTACGTCGCCGCCCAGCGGCTGCCGGGCGACGACGTCAGCTTCTTCAACGACGTCATCGAGGGCGGCTCGATCTCGATGACGGGCGTGCGGATCGGCTAGCCCTTCTTGCGCATCGCCGCATCGACGCTCCAGGGACCGGCCCCGGCGGCGGCGAAATACAGGAAAACGAAGCAGTACAGCACGATGGTCTCACCGCCGTTCACAAGCGGGAACGGGCTCTGCATCCCGTGCACGGTCCAGTAGCCGACCGCGCAAAAGCCTGCGGCCAGGAAGGCGACGGGGCGGGTGAACAGGCCGATCAGGAACAGCGCGCCGAACAGCAGTTCCAGCGGTCCGGACAGACCGGCGAGGCTGAGACCGGGCGCAGGCAATCCGTCCATTGCGGGGAAGCCGAGCACCTTGGCCGTACCGTGGCTGACGAACAGCAGACCCGTAACGATGCGCAGCACGCTGAGCAGCTGCGGCTGGTAGCCGGAAAACCGGTCGAACATGGATTCCTCCCTCAGTGGGAAGGCCAGTCTGAAACCGAGTCGGTGCCAGTTACAACAAAATGTCCGCTGCCGGACCCTAGGCGGCCTTGTCGAGCTCGACCATCTGCTGGATCGCCACATAGTCGGTCTTGCCCGTGCCGAGGACCGGCACCTCGCCCACGCGCATGATCTTCTTGGGCACCGCGAGTTCCGGCGCGCCGTGGCTGCGGGCCCATTCAGCGAGGCGCGAAACGTCGGCGTCCTTGCGGTCGGTAACCAGCACGAGCTTCTCGCCCTTGCGGCTGTCGGGCACCGAGACCACCGCGTGGCGGGCCTCGGGCCAGACGGCGCTGGCGAGTCCCTCGACGGCGGTCAGCGAGACCATCTCGCCGCCGATCTTGGCGAACCGCTTCACCCGCCCGAGGATGCAGACGTAACCCTCGTCGTCGATCGAGACGATGTCGCCCGTGTCGTGCCAGCCGCCTTCCAGCGGCTCGATCTCCATCGGATCGTCGGGCGACAGATAGCCCTCCATGACATTGGGCCCGCGGAGGTAGAGACGGCCGCCCTCGTCGATACCGGGCACGGTTTCCAGGCGCCATTCCATGCCGGGCAGCATCTGGCCGACGGTGCCGGGGCGGTTGCGGTCCGGATGGTTCACCGCCACCACCGGCGCGGCCTCGGTGGCCCCGTAGCCCTCGAGCAGCTTCAGGCCGCGGAAGCGGGTGTTGAACAGATGGTGGGTCTCGTCGCGCACCCGCTCGGCCCCGGCCACTACGAACTCGAGGGTGGCGAAGTCATCGGGGCCGGCGACGCGGGCGTACTGGTTCAGGAAGGTGTCGGTGGCGAACAGGATCGACGCCTTCACCTGCGGCAGCAGCTCGACGATCTGCCGGGCGTGCAGCGGGGAGGGGTACTGGAACGCCTTCATGCCCTGCAGCAGCGGCAGCAACACGCCGCCGGTAAGGCCGAAGCAGTGGAAGGTCGGCAGGGGGTTGAACATCACCCATTCGGGCTTCAGCTCGATGTGCTGGGCCACCTGGCGGCAGTTGGCCACGAGATTCCACTGGCTGAGCACGACCCCCTTGGGCGCGCCGAAGCTGCCGGAGGTGAACAGCACCACGCCGGGCGACGACGGCTCGGTCTTCACCCGGAACCGCTTCGGCATCAGCCCGGCCATCAGGCCGTACAGCTTGTCCGGCAGACCGATCGACTTGCGTACGTCGTCCAGCCAGACGACCTCGGCGACGCTTTCGATATGGCCGATCAACTCCTCCAGCTTCGCCTGCTGGATGAAGCGTTTGGCGGTCAGGACCTTGCCGACGCCGGCCGCCTGGACGGCGGCTTTCACGTTGCGCTCGCCCGAGGTGAAGTTGAGCATCACCGGCACGCGGCCGTGCGCGTGCAGGCCGTAATAGGTGACCACCACCCCCATGCTGGACGGCAGCAGGATGCCGACCCGTTCGCCCGGTTCGGTCATGGCGGCGATCTTGCGGCCGAGCACGAAGGCCGCCCGGATCAGTCCGGTGTAGGTGAGAGGCTTGCGATCCTGGTCCTCCAGGATCTCCTTGTCGCCGTAGGTGTCGCGGGCCGCGATCAGGGCGTCGAAGACGGTTTCCTCGACGACCTTGGGGTCCAGGGGCAGGCGCAAATACATCCTCCGTGGCGCGTTGGCCGCGCCTTGGTCTGAGTGCGCAAACTAGAGCGGCGGTTCAGGGTTGAAAAGATGTGTTACCCGGCGTGAGCGCGGCGAGCGCCTTGCCTTCGCCACCCGGAAAGACGACATAGCGGTTTCGCCACGCCCGGAGCCCGCGCCGCCTTGGTCACGCTGATCGACACCCTGACGAAGACGCCGGCCGAACTGCGTCACCCGGAAAAGCAGAACCGGCCCGAGACGGCCGTGCTGAAGAAGCCCGACTGGCTGCGCGTCAAGGCGCCCGGCTCGGGTCAGTACAACGCCACCCGGGCGATCGTGAAGGAGAAGGGGCTCCACACGGTCTGCGAAGAGGCCGCGTGCCCGAACATCGGCGAATGCTGGAGCCAGAAGCACGCCACCCTGATGATCATGGGCGACACCTGCACGCGGGCCTGCGCCTTCTGCAACGTCAAGACCGGCCTGCCGCAACCGCTGGATCCGGAAGAGCCGGCCAAGGTGGGTCTGGCCGTGCAGCAGATGGGCCTGAACCACGTGGTCATCACCTCGGTGGACCGCGACGACCTGGCCGACGGCGGCGCCGCCCACTTCGCAGAGGTGGTGCGCCAGATCCGGCTGCAGGCGCCCGGCACGACGATCGAGATCCTGACCCCCGACTTCCTGCGCAAGGACGGGGCGGCCGAGGTGATGATCGACGCCACGCCCGACGTGTTCAACCACAACCTCGAAACCGTGCCGCGGCTGTACCTGAAGATCCGGCCGGGGGCGCGCTACTTCCACAGCCTGCGCCTGCTGCAGATGGTCAAGGAGCGCGACCCGAACCAGTTCACCAAGTCCGGCATCATGGTCGGCCTCGGCGAGACGAGGGAAGAAGTCATGCAGGTGATGGACGACATGCGGTCCGCCGGCGTCGACTTCATCACCATCGGCCAATACCTGCAGCCGACGCGCAAGCACGCCGCCATCGAGCGGTTCGTGACGCCGGAAGAGTTCAAGGCCTATGAGGCCATCGCCCGGGCCAAGGGCTTCCTGATGGTGTCGTCGTCGCCGCTGACCCGCTCGTCGCATCACGCCGGCGAGGACTTCGCGCGGCTAAAGGCGGCGCGGCTGGCGCAGACCGGCCGCTGAGCCGCCCTTGGCCGTCCACCGCGTCACTAAAATCCTGCCCTACCAGCCCGACCAGCTCGCCGCGCTGGTCGCCGACGTGCGCGCCTATCCGGAGTTCGTGCCGTGGGTGTCGTCGATGCGGGTCTGGGGCGAGCGAGAAGAGGCGCCGGGGGTGACGCTGGTCGACGCCGAGGCGGCGGTCGGGTTTTCCGTGCTCAAGGAACGGTTCTCGACCTGGGTCCGGCATGATCGCGCCGCGCCCAAGGTCGAAGTCGGCCTTCTGCGCGGGCCGTTCCACCACCTCAGGAACCGCTGGGAATTCTTCCCTGATCCGCAGGGGACGCGGGTCGAATTCTTCATCGACTTCGCCTTCAAGTCGCGGCTGCTCGACATGATGCTGCAGGCCAATTTCGACCGCGCCGTCGGCAAGCTGATGCATTGTTTCGAGGCCCGGGCAGCGCATCTCTACGGGCCCCGATCCTCCCGGGTCGTGGAGTGAGCTTCGACTTCGACGCCGTCGTGGTGGGAGCCGGGGCGGTCGGTCTGGCCTGCGGACGCTCGCTGGCGGCGCGCGGCCTGTCGGTGCTGGTGCTCGAGAAGGGGCCGCACATCGGCCAGGGCGTGTCGTCGCGCAACAGCGAGGTCATCCACGGCGGGCTCTACTACCCGACCGGCTCGCTCAAGGCGCGGTTCTGCGTGCAGGGCCGGCGGCTGCTGTACGCCTTCCTTGACAGCCACAAGGTCGACCACCGCCGCTGCGGCAAGCTGGTGGTGGCGACAGACGAGGCCGAAGTTCCGCGCATCGAGACCATCTTCGAACTGGCCACGGCCAATGAGGTCGAGGGGCTGGAGCATCTGACCGGCGCACAGGCGCGGGCGCTGGAGCCCGGGTTGAACGCCCATGCCGCCATCCTGTCGCCCGAGAGCGGCGTGTTCGACAGCCACGGCTACATGCTGGCGCTGCAGGCCGAGATCGAGGACGCCGGCGGCTCGGTTGTGGTCTCGACTCCGTTCGAGCGGGCCGAGCCGCTGCCGGGCGGCGGCTTCACCGTCGCGACCGGCGGGGAGGGCGGGACGACCCTGACCACCCGGCTGCTGGTCACCGCGGCCGGCCTTGGAGCGCAGGGTGTCGCGGCCAGGATCGAAGGCTATCCGGCAGACCGCATCCCGGCCGGCCATTTCGGCAAGGGCGTCTACTTCCGGTTGGCCGGAAAGGCCCCGTTCGAGCGGCTGATCTATCCGCCGCCCATTCCGGGCGCGCTCGGCACTCATTATCGTAAGGACCTCGGCGGGCAGGCGGTGTTCGGGCCGGATCTCGCCTACGTCGAGAGCGAGGACTATTCCGTCGATGCCGGCAAGGCGGCGGAGTTCGAGCGCTACATCCGCCGCTTCTGGCCCGGGTTGCCGGACGGCGCCCTGACTCCCGATTACGCCGGCATCCGGCCCAAACTGCACGGGCCGCGCGAGCCGCAGCCCGACTTCCAGCTGCGCGGCCGCGACGATCACGGAGTCGACGGACTCATGGCCCTGTTCGGAATCGAGAGCCCCGGCCTGACGAGCTCGCTGGCGATCGGCGAGGCCGTGGCGGACGATCTGCTCCATGACTGAGATCATCATCCGGGGCGCGGACCCATCCGACATTCCGGCGCTGCATCGCCTGATCGAGAGCGCCTACCGTGGCGAGGCGTCGCGGGCCGGCTGGACGACCGAGGCCGACCTGCTGGGCGGCCAGCGCACCGACCCCGAGGATCTGGCCTCGATTCTGGCCGATCCGGCGCAGGCGATGCTGACCGCCTGGCGCGGCGAGGAGCTGCTCGGCTGCGTCCTCATCGCCGACCGGGGAGAGGGGACCGGTTATTTCGGCATGCTGTCCGTCAGCCCGGTCGTGCAGGGCGGAGGCTTGGGCCGGCGGCTTGTCGAGGCGGCGCACGAGGCGCTGGCCGAGCGCTTCGGCGCGCGCCGGGTGCGCATCTCGGTGTTTCCACAGCGGGAGACGCTGATCGCCTGGTATCGGCGACTGGGGTACGAGCCCACCGGCGGGACCCTGCCGTTTCCCTATGGCGATCCGCGGTTCGGACTGCCGCTCCGGGATGACCTCCACTTCATCGTCATGGAGCGGCCGCTGGCTTGACCGTTCCCCTGTCTGGCCTCACTGGCCGGGGATGGAGATCGTCACGCCCCGACTGAGACTGCGCACCGCCAGGCCGGACGATCTGGCGGCGATGCACGCCGTGCTGTCGGACCCGCGCGCCACCCGCTGGTGGTCGACCCCGCCGCACGACAGCCTCGAGCAGACGCGGGACTGGCTGGACGGCATGATCGCCAACGGTCCGGACCATCCGGACTTCGTCATCGAGCGGGACGGCGTGGTGATCGGCAAGGCCGGCTTCTGGCGCCTGCCGGACGTCGGCTACATCCTGCATCCCGGGCATTGGGGACAGGGCATCGCCGGAGAGGCGGTGGCGGCGGCGATCGACCATGTCTTCGCCACGCGGGAGATCGACGACCTGACCGCCGACGTCGATCCGGAGAACGCTGCGTCGATTCGCCTGCTGGAGCGGCTCGGCTTCGTGAAGACGGGCTTCGCCGAGCGGACCTGGAACGTCGGCGGCGAGTGGAAGAACAGCCTGTTCTACGGGTTGTCGCGGGCCGACTGGAGCGCGCGTCTGCGGACTTGAACTCCCCGGCGGGTTCAGGCATAAGCCCGCGCTCACGTGGCGGCTCTTTCGAGGGCCGCCGCAATTGTTTTCGCGCTTTCGGTCTCCGGACCCGGGGCGCCCGACCCTAAGAAGATTGAGACGGACATGGCCGTTCCGAAGCGCAAAGTATCGCCCTCGCGTCGCAACATGCGCCGCGCCCACGACGCCCTGGGCACGAACGCCTACGTCGAGGACAAGGACACGGGCGAGCTGAAGCGCCCGCACCACATCGACCTGAAGACCGGCACCTACCGCGGTCGTCAGGTCCTGACGCCGAAGGAAGACTAGGTCTTTCGACCGGTCCGGGCCCTCGGCCCGACGAAGCTTTCACGGCGCGCGAGTAGCCTCGCGCGCCGTTTTCGTGCCTTGTGTCCGGCATCGCAACGCCGGAGATCTCCCATGATCCGCCTCGTCGCCCTCGCTTCCGTCGCCACCCTGTCTCTCGCCGCCTGCAGCGCCCCGCCGCCCGAGCCCGCTGACGCGCCGACCGAGCCCGTGGCCCCGACCAGTCCGGTGGAGCCCGGCGCGCCCGTTTCCACCGCCGAGAAATTGACCGCCCAGGGGTTCGGTCCGCTGCGCATCGGCATGACCCGCGCCGAGGTCGAGGCGGCGCTGGGAGCGGACTCCGATCCGGAGGCGGTGGGCGGTCCCGATCCCGAGTCCTGCGACATGTTCCGGCCGGCCCGCGCGCCGGAGGGCGTGCTGGTCATGATCGAGAACGGCGTATTGACCAGCGTCTGGGTCAGCCGCAACACGGCCGTCGAAACCGACCGGGCGCTGAATGTCGGCGACAGCGCCGCCGAGGTGAAACGCGTCTATGGCCCCGCCGCCGATGTCATTCCGCACAAATACGCCGAGGCGCCGGCCGAATACATCACCGTCTGGGCGACCACCGATCACGAGGGCGCCGCCGCGCGCGGCCTCACCTATGAGATCGGCCCCGACGGACGCGTCGAGTCCATCGCCGGCGGCGGACCCAGCATCCAGTATGTCGAGGGCTGCGCCTGAGGGTGGCGACGGTGTCGAGAACCTTTCATCACCTGCTGGCGAACAACCTCGTCGCCAACATCACCAATTTCACGGTGTGGTTCGCGGTGACCTTCTGGGTCTTTCTGGAGACCCGGTCCGTCTTCGCCACCGGCATGATCGCTGGCCTCTATCTGGTGCTCACGGCAGGACTGGGCTTCTGGCTCGGCAGCCTCGTCGACCACCATCGCAAGAAGCGCGTCATGCTCGGCTCGAGCCTGGTGTCCTTATTCTTCTATGGCGTGTCCCTGGCGGTCCACGAATCCGCGCCGGAGGGGGCTCTCTCCGAGGTGGCCGGCGTGCCGCTGTGGGCGTTCATCGGACTGGTGATGCTCGGCGTCATCGCTGGCAACGTGCGCAGCATCGCACTGCCCACGCTCGTCACCCTGCTGATTCCCGAGGACAGGCGCGACCGGGCCAACGGGCTCGTCGGCATGGTGACCGGTATCGGCTTCCTCGCCACTTCGGCGGTCAGCGGTTTCCTCGTGGCCTGGGGCGGGATGGTCTACACCCTGATCTTCGCCATGGTCCTCAGCGCCGTGGCCTTCCTGCACCTGCGGTTCGTGGGGGTGGAGGAGACGCGGCCCGAGACCACGCCGGGCAAGCCGGCCGAGTCGCGCCGGGTCGACATCAGGGGCACAGTCCGGGTGATCGCGGCCGTGCCCGGCCTGTTCGCCCTGATCCTGTTCGCCAGCTTCAACAACTTCCTCGGCGGGATCTTCATGGCGCTGATGGACGCCTACGGCCTGTCGCTGATGGAAGTGCAGGCCTGGGGCCTGCTGTGGGCCTTCGTCTCGTGCGCCTTCATCCTCAGCGGCATCGTCATCGCCCGGACTGGTCTGGGCCCCAATCCGCTGCGCACCCTGATGCTGGTGAATCTGATCCTGTGGTCGGTGGCGGCGGTCTTCACCGTCCAGTCCTCGATCCTGCTGCTGACCGCGGGCTGTTTCGTCTGGCTGTTCCTCAGCCCCTATGCCGAGGCGGCGGAGCACACGACGCTGCAGAAGGTCGTGCCCTACGAGCGTCAGGGCCGGGTCTTCGGTTTCGCCCAGTCGGTCGAGATGGCCGCATCGCCGCTGACCGCCTTTCTGATCGGCCCGCTGACCCAGTTCGTCTTCATCCCGTTCATGACCACGGGCGGCGGCGCGGACGCGATCGGCGACTGGTTCGGACGCGGGCCGGAGCGGGGCATCGCCCTGGTGTTCTGCCTCGCCGGCGTGCTCGGGGTGATGATGACGATCCTTGCCTTCAATTCGAAATACTACCGTCAGCTCTCCGCCGCCTACGCCCGCGGGCTGGCCTCAGACCCGGGTGAACGGCGGCCCCCATCACAGAGGCCGCCTTCCTTGCCAGGGGAGAGCCCCGGGGGCTAAACCCCGGCATCCGATCCCCTCCGTGACAGAGCCGCTCCATGACCGACATCGCCGACATCGCCGCCCGCATGATCCTCGACAGCCGGGGCAATCCGACGGTCGAGGTCGACGTTATCCTGGACGACGGCAGCTTCGGCCGCGCGGCCGTGCCGTCGGGCGCCTCGACCGGCGCGCATGAAGCGGTCGAGCTGCGCGACGGCGACAAGGACCTGTGGGGCGGCAAGGGCGTGAGCAAGGCCGTCGACGCGGTCAACGGCGAGATCTTCGACGCCCTCAGCGGCATGGACGCCGAGGACCAGCGCCGCATCGACGAAGCTCTGATCGGTCTCGACGGCACGGCCAACAAGAGCCGGCTGGGGGCCAACGCCATTCTCGGCGTCAGCCTGGCCTGCGCCAAGGCCAGCGCCATCTCCTCAGGCCTGCCGCTCTACCGTTATCTCGGCGGCGTCTCCGCCCGCATCCTGCCGACGCCGATGATGAACATCATCAACGGCGGGGCCCATGCCGACAATCCGATCGACATCCAGGAGTTCATGATCCTGCCGACCGGCGCGGACAGCTTCTCGGAGGGCCTGCGGATGGGCGCGGAGATCTTCCACGCCCTGCGCAAGCAGCTGAAGGACGCCGGCCACAACACCAACGTCGGCGACGAGGGCGGATTCGCGCCCAACCTGGCCTCGGCCGAAGAGGCTCTGAGCTTCATCACCCGCGCCGGACAGGCGGCGGGCTATCTGGCCGGGGAGGACTTCCACCTCGGGCTCGATGTCGCGGCGACCGAATTCTACAAGGACGGCAAATACATCATGGCCGGGGAAGGCAAGACGCTCGAGGCCGACGCCATGGTCGGCTATCTCGCCGACCTGTGCGAGCGCTTCCCGATCGTGTCGATCGAGGACGGCTGCGCCGAGGACGATTTCGACGGCTGGAAACTGTTGACCGACCGTCTGGGCGACCGTGTCCAGATCGTCGGCGACGACCTGTTCGTCACCAACCCGGCCCGCCTGGCCGCCGGCATCGGCGAGGGTCTGGCCAACTCGATCCTGATCAAGGTCAATCAGATCGGGACCTTGTCCGAGACTCTTGATGCGGTGGATATGGCACACCGGGCCGGCTACACCGCCGTGATGAGCCATCGCTCGGGCGAGACCGAGGACTCGACTATCGCCGACCTCGCCGTCGCCACCAGCTGCGGGCAGATCAAGACCGGCTCGCTGGCGCGCTCGGACCGCACGGCCAAATACAACCAGCTGCTCCGCATCGAGGAGATGCTGGGCGACCAGGGCGCCTACTACGGCGACGGCATGCTGCTGAAATAGCGTCAGCCGCTGCGGCCAAGCTACGGTTCGTTAGGCATTTTCGGTCAGGACTCGTTGATCACGAGTTCACGCTCAGAAGGAGCGTCCGTTAGTGCCCGAGCGGATGAAGCCGTATTTCCCGTCAGCCATGCTGCTGCTGCTGATCGTCTACCTCGGCGTTCAGGCCCTGACCGGGGAACGCGGCCTGCTGAGCGGCGGGGAACGCGACGCCATGCTGCTGCGTCGCGAGGCCCAGCTGGCCCAGATCCTCGAGCAGCGGCGCGATCTCGAAATCCGCGTCCGCTACCTGCGTACGGACAGTCTGTCGCGCGATCTGCTCGAAGAGCGGGCCCGCGCCGTGCTCGGTTTCGCCGACCCGCGCGACTATGTCATCCACGTCTCGGCGCCGGCTGCGACCGAAGGCCCCACGCCGGCCGCGTGAACTTTCGTTACATCGCCGTGAGGCGGCTTTGCCTTTCGGGAACGAAGGCTGCTAAAGCCCCTTTCCGTAACGAGAAGAGGCCCTGCATCTTGCCGATTTGGCGGGGGCCCAGCCGGGAGATGACGGATGGCGAAAGCCCCCGCCGCCAAAGCTGATTCCAGCAAGGCGACCAAGTTGCCCAATACGCCGACGGCCTCGAAGGAGGACCTGCTGCGCTTCTATCGCGAGATGGTGCTGATCCGCCGTTTCGAGGAGCGCGCGGGCCAGCTGTACGGCATGGGTCTGATCGGCGGCTTCTGCCACCTGTATATCGGCCAGGAGGCCGTCGCCGTCGGGGTGCAGGAAAGCGTCCGGCAAGGCCATGACAAGATCATCACCGGCTACCGCGACCACGGCCACATGCTGTGCGCCGGCATGGACCCGAAAGAGGTCATGGCCGAGCTGACCGGCCGCATCGGAGGCTCGTCCAAGGGCAAGGGCGGCTCGATGCACATGTTCGACACCGCCACCGGCTTCTACGGCGGCCACGGCATCGTCGGTGCGCAGGTGGCGCTCGGCACCGGCCTGGCCTTCGCCGGCCGCTACCGCGGCGACGACTCGGTCGCCTTCGTCTATTTCGGCGACGGCGCAGCCAACCAGGGCCAGGTCTACGAGAGCTTCAACATGGCCCAGCTGTGGAAGCTGCCGGCCATCTACATCATCGAAAACAACCAGTACGCCATGGGCACGAGCATCGAGCGCTCGTCATCGACGACCCAACTCAGCGAGCGCGGCGCCAGCTTCGGCATCCCGGGCGAGCAGGTCGACGGCATGGACGTGCTGGCGGTGCGCGACGCGGTGGCCCGCGCCGTGAAGCGGGCGAGGGAAGGGGGCGGCCCCTTCATCCTCGAGATGAAGACCTACCGCTACCGCGGCCATTCCATGTCGGATCCGGCCAAATACCGCACCAAGGAAGAGGTCGATCAGGTCAAGACGACCCGCGACCCGATCGATCACATCAAGACCCTGCTGGCCGCCGCGAAGGCGACCGAGGACGAGCTCAAGGCCATCGACAACGAGGTCAAGGCCATCGTCGCCGAGGCGGTGCAGTTCGCCCAGGAAAGCCCGGAGCCGGACCCGTCCGAGCTCTACACCGACGTCTACGTGGAGGCCTGATTCGTGACCGACATTCTCATGCCGGCGCTGTCGCCCACGATGGAAGAGGGCACGCTGACCAAGTGGCACATCAAGGCTGGCGACACGGTGTCGGCCGGCCAGGTGATCGCCGAGATCGAGACCGACAAGGCGACCATGGAGGTCGAGGCCGTCGACGAGGGCGAGGTGCTGGAAATCCTCGTCGCCGAGGGCTCGGAGAACGTGAAGGTCAATACGCCGATCGCGCGTCTGGCCGGCGAGGACGGCGCCGCCGCTCCGGCGCCGAAGGCTGACACGCCCGCCGCCAAGCCCGTGGCGGACGCTCCTGACGAGGACAAGTCCGGCGATCCGGAGAAGAAGGACGACACGGCGAAGGGTCCCAGGGTCGAGCTGCGCGATCCGGAAATCCCCGCCGACGCCAAACTGGTCAAGACCACCATCCGCGACGCCCTGCGCGACGCCATGGCCGAGGAGATGCGCCGCGACGAGGGCGTGTTTCTGATCGGCGAGGAAGTCGCCCAGTATCAGGGCGCCTACAAGGTCAGCCGCGAACTGCTGCAGGAGTTCGGCGACAAGCGCGTGGTCGACACCCCGATCACCGAGCACGGCTTCGCCGGCCTCGGCGTAGGCGCGGCCATGGCCGGGTTGAAGCCGATCGTCGAGTTCATGACCTTCAACTTCGCCATGCAGGCGATCGACCACATCATCAACTCGGCGGCCAAGACGCTGTACATGTCGGGCGGTCAGATCCGCGCCGGCATCGTCTTCCGCGGTCCCAACGGCGCCGCCAGCCGGGTCGGCGCCCAGCACAGCCAGGACTATTCGGCCTGGTACGCCCAGGTGCCGGGCCTCAAGGTCATCGCGCCCTATGATGCGGCCGACGCCAAGGGCCTGCTGAAGGCCGCCATCCGCGACCCTAACCCTGTCGTCTTCCTCGAGCACGAAATGATGTACGGGCTGGAGTTCGACGTGCCCGAGGTCGAGGACTACGTCCTGCCGATCGGCAAGGCCAAGGTCCGGCGCGAGGGGACCGACGTCACCATCACCGCCCACAGCCGCATGATCGGCTTCGCCCTGCAGGCGGCCGAACAGCTGGCCGGGGAGGGGATCTCCTGCGAGGTCGTCGACCTGCGCACCCTGCGGCCGCTGGATCATGAGACCATCGTCGAGAGCGTGAAGAAGACCAGCCGCCTGGTCTCGGCCGAAGAGGGCTGGGGTCCGATGGGCGTCGGCGCGGAAGTCGTCGCCCGGGTGATCGAGCACGCCTTCGACTACCTCGACGCCCCGCCGCTGCGGGTGCATCAGGAGGATGTGCCGCTGCCCTACGCCGCCAACCTCGAGGCCCTGTCGCTACCGGGCGTCGACAAGATCGTCGCGGCCGTGAAGCAGGTGATGGCATGACCGAGCCCGCAGACCACCAGTTGAAGACGCCCGCCAGCGTCGCCGCCGATCCGGATGCCATCGAGGTCCTGCGCATGTGGTGGTCGAACAGGGAGCCGGTCATGTCGATCAAGCCGGCCTTCAGCGACCCGGCCATGTTCGGCCGCATGCTGGCCTATGCCGCCACCCACATGGCCCACGGCTACAAGGTGCGGCACGGGATGGACGAGCGCGCCGCCTACAACCAGATCCTGACCGGCATGAGCGACGCGCTGAAGGCGCAGAACGTCCAGACCGTCGTCGAGACCGCGGACGAGACAGGGAGCGTCCAATGACCGACATCCTGATGCCCGCCCTGTCGCCCACCATGGAAGAGGGCGTGCTGGCCAAGTGGCACGTCAAGGTCGGCGACGTGGTCAAGGCCGGCGACGTCATCGCCGAGATCGAGACCGACAAGGCGACCATGGAGGTCGAGGCCGTCGACGAGGGCGAGGTCACCGACATCCTCGTGGCCGAAGGGACCGAGGGCGTGAAGGTCAATACGCCGATCGCCCGCCTGAAGGACGAGGGCGGCGCGGCCGCCCCGGCCGCCAAGGTCGAGGCTCCGAAGACCGACACCGCAAAGCCGGCGCCGGCTGGCCACGAGAGCGGTCAGGCCGTGGCGACGCCGCAAGGCGTGAAGGCGGTCGAAGCGACGCTGCCGAAGCCCGGCGCCTCCGGCCAACGCGTCTTCGCCTCGCCGCTGGCGCGCCGCATCGCCGCCCAGACCGGCGTCGACCTGAATACCGTCAAGGGCACAGGCCCGCACGGCCGCATCGTCAGGCGCGACGTCGAGGGCGCAGGCAAGGGCGGCGTCCAGCCGTCGGCCGCCGGCGCCCCGGCTCCGGCCGGCGAGGCTCGCAAGGTCCAGTCGCTGGCCCAGATGGGCATCCCCGACGGCACCTACGACCTCGTGCCGCTGGATGGCATGCGCAAGGCCATCGCCCGGCGCATGACCGACAGCTTCCGCGACGTGCCGCACTTCCCGCTGACCATCGACTGCGAGATCGACGGCCTGCTGGCGGCGCGCGCCAAGGTCAACGCCCTGCTCGAGAAGGACGGGATCAAGGTCTCGGTCAATGACTTCGTCATCAAGGCCTCCGCCATGGCCCTGAAGGCCGTGCCGGAAGCCAACGCCAGCTACTCGCCCGAAGGCCTGGCCATGCACCACAACGCCGACGTGGCCATGGCCGTGGCCATCGAAGGCGGCCTGATCACCCCGATCATCCGCAAGGCCGAAACCAAAACCCTGTCGCAGATCGCAACGGAGTCGAAGGACCTCGCCAAGCGCGCCCGCGACCGCAAGCTGAAGCCCGAGGAGTTCCAGGGCGGCACCTTCAGCGTGTCCAACCTGGGCATGTTCGGAATCAAGTCGTTCGCCTCGATCATCAACGAGCCGCAGGGCGCGATCATGAGCGTCGGGGCAGGGGAGCAGCGTCCCGTGGTGAAGAACGGCCAGTTGGCCGTCGCCACCGTCATGTCGGTCACCCTGACCTGCGATCACCGCGTCGTCGACGGGGCTACGGGAGCGAAATTCCTGCAGGCCTTCAAGGCCATGATCGAAGATCCTGTGACGATGCTGGCGTAGGGAATGAGCCGTGGCTGAATTCGATCTCATCGTCATCGGCTCCGGCCCCGGCGGCTACGTCGCGGCGATCCGCGCCAGCCAGCTGGGCCTGAAGACCGCCATCGTCGAGCGTGAGGCGCTGGGCGGCATCTGCCTGAACTGGGGCTGCATCCCGACCAAGGCGCTGCTCAAGTCGGGCGAGAAGTACGAGAGCCTGTCGCACCTCAAGGACTACGGCCTCTCCGCCGACAAGGTCGGTTTCGATTTCGACGCCATCATCCAGCGCTCGCGCGGGGTGGCCGCCCAGATGAACAAGGGCGTCACCTTCCTGATGAAAAAGCACAAGATCGAGGTGATCGAGGGCACGGCGAAGCTGGAGAAGGGGACCGCGGCGCCGAAGGTGGTCGTCGCTCTCAAGGCCGGAGGTTCACGTACGATCGAGGCTAGGGCGGTCATGCTGGCGGTGGGGGCCCGCGCCAGGGCCCTCCCGCAGATCGGCCTCGAAGCCGACGGCGACCGCATCTGGGCCTATCGCGAGGCCATGGCTCCGAAGAAGATGCCGGCCTCGATCGTGGTCATCGGCTCGGGCGCGATCGGAGTGGAATTCGGAAGCTTCTACAGAGCCTTGGGCGCGGAAGTTACTGTCGTGGAAGCGGTCGACCGGATCATGCCGGTCGAGGACGAGGAGGTCTCAAAGGCCGCGCAGAAAGCCTTCGAGAAGCGCGGCATGAAGTTCCGCACCGGCTGCAAGGTCACCAGGGTGTCCAAGGGCGGGAAGGGCGTGCAGGTCGCCATCGAGGCCGGCGGCAAGGCCGAGACGCTGGAGGCCGAGGTGTGCATCTCGGCGGTCGGCATCACCGCCAACACCGACGGCATCGGCCTCGAAGCGCTCGGCGTGGCCATGGACCGCGGTCACATCACCATCGACGGCCACTGCCAGACCAATGTGAAGGGGTTGTACGCCATCGGCGACTGCGCCGGCGCGCCCTGGCTGGCCCACAAGGCGTCGCATGAGGGCATCCACGCTGCGGAGCACATCGCCGGCTTCAAGACGCCCAACGTCCATTCGCCGATCGCCGGCTGCACCTACGCCCAGCCGCAGGTCGCCTCGGTCGGGATCACGGAGCAGGGCGCCCGGGAGGCGAAGCGCGAGGTGAAGATCGGCCGCTTCCCGTTCCGGGTGAACGGCAAGGCCGTCGCCGCCGGCGAGATCGAGGGCTTCGTCAAGACGATCTTCGACGCGAAAACCGGCGCGCTCATCGGAGCCCATATGATCGGAGCCGAGGTCACGGAGATGATCCAGGGCTATGTCACCGCCATCGCCATGGAGGCGACGGAAGAGGACATTCACGGCATCGTCTATCCGCACCCGACCATGTCAGAGGCGATGCACGAGGCCGCGCTCGACGCCTACCAGCGGGTTCTGCACATCTGACGGATCAACCCGACCGGACCGGCGTCGCGGGACGGGCGCTCTGCGTGTACTCGCGCGCGGACGGGATCGAGCTGTCGCTGGAGTCGTAGCGCGTACAGCGGCCCCGGAAGTTGGCCCGCTGGCAAAGCTCCCAGACGCCGCTCTGAATCCGGATCGACCGGACCGGCCAGGGGAGATTCAAATCCGGGCGGCTGCCCGTGACCGTGATAGACGGACCGCGATAGCCGACGTCGCGGTAGAGGGTCGCGGCGGCCGGTCCGGCGCCGGACGCCTGCACTGGCGGACTCTCGCCCGGCGGCGCGACCAGCGAGAGGAAGGCGAGGAGCAGAACGGAGGGGGTCATGCATGATCTCCCTTGAGCGGGCGATATCGACGCAACCCGGCCAGCCTATACCCATCCGGCCTGTCCGGCCACCGACGAGTGTCTCGCCTAAGATATATTATGCGAAATGTTACGCGGCCCGGTCACTCGCCGGCTGCCGCACCGCGTCGCGGACCCTGGCGCCGATCGTCGCCCTGTCGACGGCCGCCGTTCAGCATCATCAGCTCAAGCCGGATTTCGGTCAGGCGTTGCTCGACGCAGCCGATGGCGACCACGATCGTGGCGACGGCCATCGCGCCCGCCTGGAACGCCAGGGTCACATAGGGCAATGAGACACCGGCGATCTGGCTGTAGAGGACGGTGATGACCATGACCGTGCCGACGACACCGACGGCGCTGAGACCAACGGCCTGAAGCGTGGACCGCATGGGCGCCCGCTGATTGACCCGGCTGCCGGGCTTGCGCCGGTCGCGGCCCCGGCGTTCCGTCCGGGCGCGTCGCTCAGTGATCAGCGTGGGGTCTTCGTGCTTCTCAGCCAGGATATCGGCTTCGATGGCCATCACTCACTCCTGTTCGATACTGCCGCCGGACGATCGGCCAGAGCGGTCATGCCGCCGCCCTCCTGCTGGAGACCTCGCGTTCGGCGCGGAGCACATAGCGGATCTGATAGGCGAGCAGCCGCCAGTTCAGCGGCTTCATCACGAAGGACGTGGCGCCGAGATGGAAGCAGCGGTCGATCGCCTCGACGTCCTCGCGGCCGGTCTGAACGATGACCGCGGGATCTTTCAGGGACGGATCGTTGCGGATGCGGGACAGAACTTCGAAGCCGTCGATCCCGGGCATCTCCAGATCGAGAAGGACGAGATCGTAGCGGCCCGTTTTCAGGCTATCGAGCGCCGCGGCGCCGTCGGCGGCCAGATCGACTTGGGTGGTCGGCGTGGCGAGATTGACCTGGGCGAAGGCTCTCAGGATCGGATCGTCGTCGACGAAGAGGATCCGAGCCTCGTCCTGCAGGACGTAAAAGAAGCCGCCACTCATTGGGATCTCCCCGGAAGGGCCCTCCGCCCTCCCCTTATCCCCGACACTTCATATTAAGGCTCGAGTCATTAAGGGACAGTATAAGCCACAGTATCCGTGGGACTTTGGGTGGCCGTGTTGGGGAGTTCTTCTCGCAGAAGCGGCAGTTCCATCAGCCGGAAACTGGTCGGTCTCGTGCTGGCCGCCCTTGCCACCACCTGCGTCGTGGTCGCCACGCTCATGGGCTGGACCGACGCCCGCCGGCAGACCGCCCTGGAAGCGCACCGCTTCACCCAGACGGCCACCGTCATCGGCTCCCTCGCGGCGAACGCCGTGCACGCGGAGGACCGGGTGGGAACCTTCGCCTCCCTCCGCGCCATCGCCCAGATGCCGGAAGTCACCTACGGCCGTATTGAAGGCCACTCCGGCCGTCTGCTGGCCGAGACGGGCGGCGGCGTCCGACTGGCCTCCGACGCCCGCGTGACCAGCGGCGACCGGCTGTCAGTCTGGTCGGTGCTGACCACAGGAACCCTGCAGGTCAGCGCTCCCGTGGTGCACCAGGGCGAACAGGTCGGCCGGATCACCCTGCTGGCCAAGACGCCGGGACTGCGCGAGCGGGTTCTCGGATCGGTGCTGGTCGCCCTGCTCGGCACGGCCATCGCCGCCCTCGCCGGCCTGCTGATCGCACTCCGCCTGGCCCGCCGGATCAGCGAGCCGATCGTGCGACTTGCCGCCTTCGCCAATCAGGTGCGGGATTCCGATGACTTCTCCGCCGACCCGGACATCGCGGCTGACGGCGAGGTCGGCGACCTCGTCAGCGGTCTGCGCTCCATGCTTCAGGGCCTGCGCGAGCGGGACCGGCGGATCGCGGACCACGTCGCCGGGCTAGAAGACACGGTGGCCACGCGGACCGCCGAACTCAGCGAGGCCAAGCTGGCGGCCGAGGCGGCCAACGCGGCCAAGTCCGACTTCCTCGCGGTGATGAGCCATGAGATCAGGACCCCGATGAACGGCATTCTCGCGCTCAGCGAGCTGCTCGCCACGTCCGACCTGTCGGCGCGTCAGAGGCGGCAGGCGGACGTCATCGCCAAGTCCGGGCGGTCGCTGATCACCATCATCAACGACATTCTCGACTTCTCGAAGATCGAGGCCGGCAAGCTGGAGCTGGAAACGCTGCCGGTGGACCTGTCGGAGCTGGCGGAGGATGTGGCCAGCCTGTTCGCCGAACGGGCGGCGGAGAAGGCGCTCGATCTGGCGGTCTTCGTCGATCCCGGCATCAGTTCGGTGTCGGCCGATCCCACACGGCTGCGGCAGATCCTCGGCAACCTGGCCAACAACGCGATCAAGTTCACCGAGACCGGCGGGGTGATGATCAGGGTCACGGCGGGCGACGCTCCGGACGAGATCCGCTTCGCCGTTGTCGACACCGGGCCCGGGATTCCCGCCGACAAGCTGCCGCGCCTGTTCGAGGCCTTTTCGCAGGCGGACCAGAGCACCACCCGCAAGCACGGCGGCACGGGCCTGGGGCTGACGATCTGCGACCGTCTGGTGCGCGCCATGGACGGCCAATGGAATCTCGAGAGCACCGAGGGGGTGGGCTCCAGCTTCGGCTTCACCGTCGCCCTCCCGGCCGCTGGCGAGGCGCCGGTCCTCCCCACGTTCGGCCCGGACTGGACCATCAGCATCACCGGCCCCGCGAAACAGACCGCCGGCGCGGTGCGGCTTTACGCCGGGGCGCTCGGCGTGCGGGTCGCTGAGTCGGATCAGCCGTGCGCCGCCCGTATCGTCGCCAGGGGCGGCGACGGCGTCGGACTGTCGTTCGCTGACGCCGATCGCAATGCGACCGAATACATGCTGGCGGCCCCGATGCGCCGCGCCGACCTGATCCATGCGCTGACCCGGATGCACGCCGGCGAGGCGCCGGTCGCGGAGGGCGCGGTCTTGGGCGGCTTTCAGGGGGCATCTTTCCCGGGCGCCAGGGTGCTGGTGGTCGACGATGCCGAGGTCAACCGCGAGGTGGCCGCGCAGGCGCTGGAGCGGCTGGGCGTCGAGGTCGGCTTCGCCGGGGATGGCTTGGAAGCCGTCGAAGCCTTGCGGAGCGCCGTCTATGACCTGGTGCTGATGGACGGATCGATGCCGCGCCTCGACGGCTTCCAGGCCACGATCCGCATCCGCGAGGAAGAACAGGAGTCCGGCCGGCCGCGGGCGACCATCCTCGCCCTGACCGCCCACGTCATCGGCACCGCGGCCGACGCCTGGCGGCACGCCGGTATGGACGGGGTCGTCCATAAGCCCTTCACGCTGCAGGACCTGTCGCGCGCGCTCCAGCTTCACTGCGGCCAGTTCATGGCCGAGCACCAGCCTGACACCGCGCCGGCCGCCGAAGCTCCGGCAGCAGCGGCGGCGGCCGACAGCCTGTTCGATCCGGCCGTTCGGGAAGATCTCGCGACAATGGCCGCCACCGGCAAGGTCGATTTCGTCGCCCGAATTCAGGCCCTGTATCGGGAGCACGCCCCCCAGCGAACGGCCGAACTCGTCAGCGCATGGAAGGATGACAATGCCGAGGGAGTCGCCCGCGCCGCCCACGCCCTGAAGTCAATGAGCCTCAGTCTCGGGGCCCGGGCCGTCGCGGAAGCCTCAGGCGCGATCGAGGCGTCCGCCCGCGCCGGCGTTCTGGCGCCGGGGGCTCTGGAACGTCTGGCGGTCCTGCTGAGCGAGACGTTGGCGGTTCTGGGGTCCGGCGACGGCCTCGTGGCGGCGGTGCAGGACCCCGGCGAGACGCTTCGCCTGGCGATCCAGAGCGGCGAGATCGACCTCGCCTACCAGCCGATGATGGACCGGACGGGCGAGTTCGCCGGCAAGGTCGAGGCGCTGGTGCGGTGGACCCGGGCGGACGGCAGCACCCGCGCGCCGGACGAGTTCGTGGTCGAACTGGAAGCCGCGGGCGCCATCGAGCAACTCACCGACTTCGTGCTCGATAGGGCCATGCAGGTCGTCGGCCAGCGGCCCGACATCAAGGTGTCGATCAACGCCTCGGCGGGAGAGTTCCAGCGCCGGGACTTCGCCGCACGACTCCAGACCGCCGCCGGTCGCAACGGCTTCCCGCTGGAACGGCTCGAGATTGAGGTCACCGAGACCGCCATTCTCGACATCGACGCGGCCCGTCCGACGATCGAGAGTCTGACCGCGCTGGGCGTCGGCGTCGCCCTCGACGATTTCGGGTCCGGCTACACCAGCCTTCGCGCACTGCGCGAACTGAAATTCACCACCCTGAAGATCGACCGCAGCTTCGTGGAACGCTGCCAGGAAGATACGGCGTCAGCCGCCATCATTCACGCCATCATCTCGGTCGGCCGCTCGCTGGGCATGCAGATCGTGTGCGAGGGCGTCGAGACCGAAGAACAGTCGAAATTCCTCCGGACGGCCGGCGTTCATATTATCCAAGGCTATATCTACAGTCGCCCCCTCCCCTTCGCGCAGCTTCCCCCGTCCCGGGAGGAAGCCGCCTGATGTCTCGCGCGTTCACCATCTCGTACAGGTTCCACCGGTAGTCTCTTTCATGGCCAACATCCTCATCGTCGACGACGACCCGACCATCCAGCTGATCGCGGGCGAACTGCTCAAGGCGGAGGGCCACGCCGTGGTCCACGCCGGAGACGGCGTCGAGGCGCTCAGGGCGCTGGTGACCATCCCGGCCGACCTCGTGGTGCTGGACATGCTGATGCCCAACATGGACGGGCTCGAGACGATCATCGAAATGCGGAAGAGCCATCCAGCGGTGAAAATCCTCGCGATCTCGTCCGGAGGACCGATGGGGCCCCACGATCTGCTGCGCACAGCCAAGCTGTTCGGGGCGGACGACACCCTCGTCAAGCCGCTCACATTCTCCACCTTCGGGGCAACCGTCGAACGCCTGCTCGACCAGCCCGACAGGGCCCAGAGCCCTTTTGCGCAGAACGCCTAGGAACGGCGTCCGCCGCTGCTCAACCTGACCCGCCGCAAGGCAAGAATACTTAACCTCTTGATTGTATAAGGGACATCCAGTCTCGGACCAACGACCGCAATGTTGAGAGCAGGCGGTGTACAGGGTAGGCGGAAGAGTCGTGCGATACATCTCCTGGGCCAGACGGTTCGGCAGGGATAGCCGGGGGTCGATCGCGCTGAAGGCGGCGCTGATCCTGCCGGCCGTTCTGATGATGGGCGCGGGGGCTTTCGACCTCACCCAGGTGCAGGCCTCCAAGGTTCGCCTTCAGGATATCGCCGACAGCGCCGCCCTTGCCGCAGCCAATGACCTGTCGCTGGCGACCGACGGCTCGAACGCGAAGGAGCGCGCCCGAGCGTATGTCGACGCCCAGCTTGGCGAGTGGGGTGACCATGCGCCGACCGTCGCACCCACCTATGAGGTCGTGGAGATCGATGGCCAACGCGCCATTCAGGTTCGGCTGGAGGGACACCGGCCTTCCTTCTTCGCCAGCCTGCTGCCGCCGGGGGGCTGGCATTTCAACGCCCGGTCGACGGCCACCACCATGGGTATGGTGCCGCTGTGCGTGCTGGTCACCGGCGACACCGGAACCAGGGTCCTCCACCTTCAGGACAGCGGCCGTATGAACGCCCCCGCCTGTCTCGTCCACTCGAACCGCGACATCGTCGTCGACGGCGGCTCCATCACGGCCGCCGCGGCCCAGGCGGTGACCTCCGCCAGCGGATTCATCAGTCCGACGGCGGGCACCGGCGCCGCCTCCATCGCCGACCCGTTCGCCAACCTCGACCTCGGCCGGCAGCACAACCTGCTGTGCAGCGTCGCCGACCTGCTCCGCCCGGTCATCGTCAACTCGGGGACCCACTATATCGACCCCGGCAAGCACTGCGGCGGCATCTGGGCCTCCGGCACGGCGCGGATCGTGCTGAGGACGGGCGATCACTTCTTCCTCGGCGGGCACCTGATCATCAGCCAGAACGCGCGGCTTGAGGGACAGGATGTGGCGCTGTTCTTCGACAGGGCCTCCAGATTCGAGTTCAAGGATCGGGCCCTGGTGAATCTCGACGGCCGCAAGTCGGGACAGTTCGCCGGCCTCGTCGTCGGCGGCACCCGCGACAACACACAGGACTTCATCATCTCCGCGGACCACGTCGAGGCTCTGCTCGGCGTCATCTACGTTCCTTCGGCCAGGCTGGTCGTTCAGGGCTCGGCGGACATCGCCCGCGACAGCGCCTGGACGGTGATCGTCGCGAAAGCGGTCAAGATGCAGGGCTCGCCGTCCCTGTTCATCAACGCCAACTACGACGCCAGCGGCGTCCCCGTGCCCGACGGCGTCGGCCCGCGGACCGGCGGATCACGCCTGATCGACTAGGCCGCGTCGGCCTCGTGGCACGCGATCAGGCGCTCGATCCGCCACAGCTCCAGCACCGCGACCAGCTGCCGCGCCCGCCAGACCCCGATCAGATAGACGCCGACGGCCAAGGTCATGGCGGCGGCCAGTTGCCAGACCAGGGCCTGGTGCTCCCGGAACAGGGCGATCAGGCCATCCGGCATCACCTCGGCCAGACCGAGCACGATGGTCAGCGGAATGCTGATGTAGAGCAGCGCCACGAGCTGGAACATGTGCTCGTGCCGCTTCAGGTTCAGGGCCGCCAGGGCGACGATGGCGTCGATCTGGTCCGGCGCGGCGTCCAGCAGGCCGAAGGCCCGGGTCGTCGAGGCGTTGCGGCGCAGGCCTGTGACGACGTCGTTGCCGAAATACGTCCACGAGCCGGGCGTGCCCAGCCAGCTCGCCGGCGCCGTCCAGATCGAGAACTCACGCTTCAGGGCCCACCACACCTCCCAGACCGGATGAGGCGGGTCGCCGGCTCGCCAGAATCGTTTCCGGTCGTTCACGGCCGCGCCGGCGGCGCCGGCCGCGCCTGCAGCCGCGCCGCCAGACTCGACGTATCCCATCGCGATCCCCCCATGGATTGCACCTCGGAATAGAACTGATCGACGAGCGCCGTCAGCGCCAGATGCGCGCCGTTGGCGCGGGCTTCGTCCAGCACCAGTCCCAGATCCTTACGCATCCAGTCGACCGCGAAGCCGAACTCGAACTGGCCCGCCGCCGCGGTCGTCCAGCGGTTGTCCATCTGCCAGGACTGGGCGGCGCCCCTGGAGATCGCGTCATAGACGGCGTCGGTGTCGAGCCCGACGGTCTGGGCGAAGTGGACGGCTTCGGCGAGGCCCTGGACGACGCCGGCGATGGCGATCTGGTTGACCATCTTGGTGAGCTGCCCCGATCCCGAGTGACCCATGTGCTTCACGGCCTTCGCGTAGTGCATCAGCACCGGTTCGATCCGCGCCAGCGCCGCCGCATCGCCACCGGCCATGACGCTGAGCTGGCCGTTCTCGGCCCCCGCCTGCCCGCCCGAAACCGGCGCGTCGATGAAGAAGGCCCCCTGCCCCGCGGCCCGTTCCGCCATCTCGCGGGCCACCTTGGCGGACGTCGTGGTGTGATCGACGATGACCGCGCCGGGCGCGAGCGTCGGCAGGGCGATTTCGACTACTTCGCGAACATTTTGGTCATTGCCAACGCACAGGATGAACAGTTCGACCCCTGCCGCCGCGTCCTCCACCGTTCCGGCGAAGCGGCCGCCCGTCGCCTCCGCCCAGGCCCGGGCCTTGTCCGGCGAGCGGTTGAAGCCGGCGACGTCGTGGCCGGCCTCGACAAGGTGGCGCGCCATCGGGCCGCCCATCACGCCCAGTCCCGCGAAGCCGATCTTCATGCCGTGTTCCTCAGCTGTCCGGTTGGGCGGCGGCGCCGTAGCGGCCGCGGTAGTAGGTCAGGGCGTCGCCCGGCCGGGTCTCGAAGCGCCGGACCTCGCCGACGATGGTCAGGTGATCGCCCATGACGATGCGGTCGCGGGCCACGCAGTCCAGCCGGGTCAGAGCGTTCTTGAGCCGCGGCGGCTCGGGGCTGGAGCTGTCGAACTCGTCCGACGACAGGCGGCAGACCCCCCAGGCGAAGCGGTCCGACATCTCGCGGTCCTCGACCGGCAACATGTGCACGGCGAAGCGCTCCGCCCGGGCGAAGGCGTCGTGCCGCCACGAGGCTCGGTCGAGACACCACAGGATCAGCGGCGGGCGCAGCGAGACCGAGGTGAAGGAGTTGACCGTGATGCCGAACGGCCCCTCGTCGGTGTGTGCCGTGACGACGCAGACGCCGGTCGCGAACCCGCCCAAGGCCTGCCGGAAGGCCGCGACATCGAACGCGTCAGGGGTGTCTGGAAAGGTCACATGGCACGACTAGGCGAGCCCCGTCAGACCGGCAAGTTCAGATTCCACACCGGCGGCCGACGTGGTGAGCGGTTATCGCAAACGGCTTCTTAACGCCGACCCGGGACTGTGGGGCGAACTGGATGTGTTGCGAGTCCCCCGATGTCCATGAGCGATCGTCCGATCCTCATCAAGAAGGTCAAGAAGGTCGCAGGCCACGGGCACCATGGCGGCGCCTGGAAAGTGGCCTATGCGGACTTCGTGACGGCCATGATGGCCTTCTTCCTGCTGATGTGGCTGATCAACACGACCGATCCGGAGCAGAAGCGCGGCATCGCGGAGTATTTCGCCCCGGCCAGCGTTTCGGCGACCACGTCGGGCTCGGGCGGCATCCTCGGCGGCACTTCGCTCGGCGACGACGGCTCCAAGGGGGCCGGCTCGCAGTCGGTGATCAGCCAGCTGGCCCCGGAGGCCCCGCCGGACGCGCCGCAGGACGCCGGCCAGAGCCAGAACCTCGCCGCGGCCAGCGAAGCGGCCCTGCGCGAGGAAATCGCCCGGCGCGAGGCGGCGGAGTTCGCCTCGGCCGCGGAATCCCTGCGCCAGGCCATGCAGTCCATGCCGGAACTGGCGGAGCTGTCGAAACAGCTGATCATCGACCAGACCCCGGAAGGTCTGCGCATCCAGCTGGTCGACCAGGAGGGCCGCTCGATGTTCGAGCAGAATTCGGCCCGACCGAACCCGCGCGCCCAGCTGCTGCTGCGGGCCATCTCGCGGGTCATCAACCAGCTACCCAATCGCATCTCGGTGACCGGCCATACGTCGGCCGCGCCAGGCTCCAACCGCGCCACCGGGCCGAACGACTGGACCCTGTCGGCGGCGCGCGCCAATGCTTCGCGGCTGATCCTGCAGAGCGCCGGCGTCGATCCCGACCGCGTCTATCAGGTGTCGGGCAAGGCCGGCTCGGACCCGCTCTATCCGGACGACCCGACACTCGCCGGCAACCGCCGCATCGCCATCGTGCTGCTGCGGGAGGCCCCGGTGCTGCCCACGGACACCAGCCTGTGACCGCCCGCCCGCCGCTCAGGCGTCGGGCGAAGGGCCTTGCCGCGCAGGCCGGAGCGGCGCCAAATCAGCGGATGCCGAAGCGGGCGCCAAACTGTCGTCGGAATTGGGTGGGGAGCTGTCGCCCGTGACCCAGTTCGTACCCACGCGTCAGCTTCGCTTCTACATGACCTCGGTGGCCCCCTGCCCCTATCTGCCGGGCCAGACCGAGCGGAAGGTGTTCGCCAACCTGCCCTTCAGCGAGGGAGCCCACGTCAACGACGAACTGACCCAGGCCGGCTTCCGGCGCAGCCAGAACATCGCCTACCGTCCCGCCTGCGAAGGCTGCGACGCCTGCGTGTCGGTCCGGCTGCCGGTGCCCGAATTCAGCTTCTCAAGGTCCGAGCGCAAGGTCCTCAAGCGCAACGATGATTTGACCCGGGACCTGGTCGAGGCCGAGGCGACCATGGAGCAGTTCGACCTGCTGCGCCGCTATCTGCACGGCCGGCACCCCGGCGGCGGCATGAGCACCATGGGCTGGCTCGACTATGTGGCCATGGTCGAGGACACGGCGGTGCGGACCCATCTGATCGAATACCGGCGGCCGTCCGACGACGGCGGGCCCGGCGATCTGGTCGGGGTGTGCCTGACCGACCTGCTCTCCGACGGGCTGTCGATGGTCTACAGCTTCTTCGATCCGGCGCTCGAGGCGCGCAGCCTCGGCCGGTTCGCCATCCTCGATCACGTGCGCCAGGCGGCCATGGTAGGGCTGCCCTTCGTCTATCTGGGCTACTGGGTCCGGGGCTCGAAGAAGATGGACTACAAGGCCGGTTTCCGGCCGCTGGAGCAGCTGACCCGGCTGGGCTGGGAGCGTCTGCCCTAACCCGTCACCGGCGTCGAGGTCTCGTACTCCGACAGCCCATCCCCCTGCCAGGGACCCGGATCGCGCCCTCCGCCGAACTTCACCAGCGCGTCGATCCGCTTCTGGATGGGTGGATGGCTGGCGAACAGGCCTTCCAAACCCACGCCGTCGGGCTGGTTGTCGAGGAACAACTGCTGCACTTCGTCGGGCCCCTTAATCGACGACCGGCCCTCGATCTTGCGCAGGGCCGAGATCATCGCGTCGGGGTTTTTGGTCAGCTCGACCGCGCCGGCGTCGGCGACGAACTCGCGGGTGCGCGACAGCATCATGCGGATGACGAAGGCGAGCACGAAGCCGATCACGGCGAAGGCCAGGCCGATCAGGATCAGCGGCATGGCGTTCTTGTTGTCGCGCCGGCCGCCGCGGGAATAGACGAGGCCGCGGAACACCAGCTCGGCGATGACGCTGATGATGCCGGCGAAGATCGAGGCGATCACCATGGTCCGCACGTCCTTGTTGATGACGTGGGTCAGCTCGTGGGCGAGCACCGCCTCCAGCTCGTCGCGGGTCAGGGTGTTCAGCAGCCCCCGTGTAACGGTCACGCTGTAACGGCCCTCATGCAGGCCGGTGGCGAAGGCGTTGAGGCTGTCGGTCTCGATGATGCGCAGCGTCGGGGTGCGCAGGCCGCGAGAGATGGCGAGGTTTTCCAGCAGGTTGTAGAGTTCCGGCTGGGTCCGGCGCTCGACCTTTCGGGCGCCGGTAAAGGCGTCGATCATGGCCTGGTTGCCGAAATAGGCGATGGCGAACCAGATGCCGGCGATGACAAGCGCCGTCGGCACGGTCCAGCCCAGCCATGACGCGGCCAGCGCCATGTCGTCGCCCAGTCCCCGCCCGGTTCCCGGGAGATAGCCGAGACCCATCAGGATCAGCTGGACGCCATAGAGGATGGCGACCATCAGCACCGGAAAGGCGACGAGCAGCAGGATCGAGCGGGTGTTGTTCGCCCAGATGTGGGTCTGGAGCCCGACGGCGCCCATGGATCAGGCCTGGAAATTCACCGTCGGCGGCGCCGCGCTCAACGTGGCCCGGTCGGCCTCGCCGAGATCGAAGAATGGCTTGTCGGCGCCGAAGCCGACCATGCCGGCGAACAGGACGGTCGGGAACTGGCGGCGCACGGCGTTGAACTCGCTGACGGCGTTGTTGAAGAAACGGCGGGCGGCGGCGAGCTTGTTCTCGATGTCCGACAACTCCGACTGGAGCTGCTGGAAATTGGTGTTGGCCTTGAGGTCCGGATAGGCCTCGGCGACGGCGAACAGTCGACCCAAGGTGGCGGTCAGCATGTTCTCGGCCTGGACCTTGTCGTTGACCGAGGTGGCTCCGGCGGCGGCGGCGCGGGCCTGGGTGACGGCGTCGAGGGTGCCGCGCTCGTGGGTGGCGTAGCCCTTCACCGTCTCGACGAGATTGGGGATCAGGTCCTGGCGCTGCTTTAGCTGGACGTCGATATCGGCGAACGACTGGTCCGCCCGCTGATCCAGCGCGACCAGCTTGTTGTAGCCGCCGACGACGACGAACAGCACCACGGCGACGATGACGCCGATGACGATCAGGGTCGTGAGCATGTCGATCTCCCATCCCGGCCGGATGTCGGCCACGCTTGAATATGGTGCGGATAGCGGGCGGCTGATAGTGAAATCGGTGAAACCTCCTTCTCGCCGTCACCCTCGGGCTTGACCCGAGGGTCGGAGGCGAAGCGGGGCTGTGCGAAGGGGGCGGCCCGGCGATCCGTCAGCAAGCGCCCATCGACGAGCACCGGCCAATCTGATCCTCGGGTCAAGCCCGAGGATGACGGATGAGGGGTGGTCAGCGGAATCTCCTGAGCCCCCGCGGGCCCTGCCGTCCCGCTCCGGCCCGCTTGCCGAGCCAGTCCTTCCAGTCGGGCCAGTTGCGGCGGCGGCCGCCCCCGTCGGTCCATTCCGGGCCGTGGGCGCTGTCGAAGACTGTCACGTCGGCCAGGCCGCCCTGCTTGTAGGACTGCAGCTTGACGCCCTTGCCGCGGCCCATCTCGGGCAGTTCGGCAAGCGGGAAGATCAGCGCCTTGATGTTGTCGCCCACCGTCGCGACGTGATCGCCCGTGACGCGGATGGCCGCGCGCATCTCGCCGTTCAGCACCTGTTTGCCGCCTCGCTTCTGGGCCAGCAGTTCGTCCTCGGGGGCGATGAAGCCGTAGCCGGCCTTCGAGGCGACCAGCAGCCTGCCCCCCGGCTGGTGCGCCAGGAGGTTGACGATGTCGGCCTTCTCGTCGAGGTCGATCATCAGACGCAGCGGCTCGCCGTGCCCGCGGCCCGAGGCCAGCTTGTCGGCGCCCACGGTGAAGATGCGGCCGTCCGAGGCCGCGACCAGGAGCTTGTCTGTCGTATACGCCGGCACCAGGAAGGCGAGGCTGTCGCCCTCCTTGAACTTCAGCTCGGAGGGATCGTCGACCTTGCCCCTGGCGGCCCGGATCCAGCCGCGCTCGGACAGGATGACGGTGATCGCCTCGCGCGGGATGAAGGCCTCGATCGAGGCGATGGCGGAGGTGTCGACAGCCTCGGCGATGGTCGTGCGGCGCGGCGAGACCAGCGCCTTGCGGGTGGCCTCGAGGTCCTTGCCGATCTGCTTCCACTGTTTGGCGGGCGAGGACGACAGTGACTGCAGGGCGGCAAGTTCGTCCGCCAGCTCCTTGTATTCGTTCTCGATCGCCATCTCCTCGATCCGCGCCAGCTGGCGCAGCCGGGTGTCGAGGATGTAGTCGGCCTGGGCCTCGGTCAGGCCGAAGCGGGCGATCAGCACAGCCTTGGGCTGCTCCTCCTCGCGGACGATGCGGATGACCTCGTCGAGGTTGAGGAAGACGATCCGCAGGCCTTCCAGCAGGTGCAGCCGCTTCTCGACGCGCTCGATGCGCCACTGGGCGCGGCGGATCAGCACCTCGCGACGGTGATCGAGGAAGGCCTGCAGACAGGCCTTCAGCCCCATGACCCGCGGCGTGCCGGTGGCGTCCAGCACGTTCATGTTGATCGGGAAACGGACCTCGAGGTCGGAGAGCTTGAACAGGCTCTCCATCAGCACCTCGGGTTCGATTGTGCGCGACTTCGGCTCCAGCACCAGCCGGATGTCCTCGGCCGACTCGTCGCGGACGTCGGCCAGCAGCGGCGCCTTCTTGTTCTCGATCAGGTCGGCGAGGTCGGCGATCAGCTTCGACTTCTGCACCTGATACGGCATCTCGGTGACGACGATGCGCCAGACGCCGCGGCCCAGATCCTCGGTCTCCCAGCGGGCGCGGAGGCGCACCCCGCCCCGGCCGGTCTCATAGGCGTCGAGGATCGAGCCGTGGCCCTCGACGGCGACGCCGCCGGTGGGGAAGTCGGGGCCGGGGACGATCTGGGCCAGTTCCTCGGTGGTCGCCTCGGGCCGCTCGAGGAGCAGATGGCAGGCGTCGATCAGTTCGCCGACGTTGTGCGGCGGGATCGAGGTGGCCATGCCGACGGCGATGCCCGACGAGCCGTTGGCCAGCAGGTTGGGGAAGCCGGCGGGCAGAACGACCGGCTCCTCGTCCTGGTCGTCATAGGTGGGGCGGAAATCGACGGCGTGCTGGTCGATGCCGTCCATCAGCAGCACGGCGGCCGGCGTCAGCTTGCACTCGGTGTAGCGCATGGCCGCGGCGCTATCGCCGTCGATGTTGCCGAAATTGCCCTGACCGTCGACCAGCGGATAGCGCTGCGAGAAGTCCTGCGCCAGACGCACCAGGGCGTCGTAGATCGAGGCGTCGCCGTGCGGGTGATAGCCGCCCATGACCTCGCCGACGACCTTGGCGCATTTCCGCGCCGCCGCCTGCGGGTTCAGCCGCATCTGGTGCATGGCGTACATGATGCGCCGGTGCACCGGCTTGAAGCCGTCACGTACGTCCGGAAGAGCCCGGTTGGTGATGGTCGACAGCGCATAGGCGAGGTAGCGCCGCGACAGCGCCTCGCTCATGGGTTCGTCGATGATGCGTCCGCCCTCGGGCGGCGGGGTGTGAACGGTCATGGGGTCCGAATCGGCAATCTGAACCCCGGAGTCTAGCGCCTAAAGCCGCCCCGCCTCGCGCAGCTTGTCGATCATCCACACCCGCGCGGGCGGCAGCGGTCGGTCGAGCGGGTGGAAGACGAACTGCTCGAGGAAATGACCCGTCAGGCCGAGCCCCGCGCCGACGTCGCCCTCCCCCAGTCCGGCCTGGGCGCCGAGCATGAAGGGCGGCAGATCCAGCAGCTTGTCGGCATAGGGCTGGCCCGCCTGCCGGCTGACGGCGCGGCCGGTGCGCGGGCTGACCCAGACGAGATCGTCCATGGTCCCGGTGACGGCGCAGCGCGACAGGTCGAGGCCGAAGCCGAGATCTTCCAGCAGGCCGGCCTCGAAGCGCACGAAGATGGCCGGCCAGACATCGGGAAGGGCGAAGGCGGCCATCAGCGCCTCGAAGGCGTGAAAGGCGCCAGGATGCGGCTCCCGCTCGGGCAGGGCGCCCTGCGCCACCGCGGCGGCGGCCGCGAGGCCGGTCAGGGCCAGCGGGTCGTCGAAGAGGGCGCTGGGCCCCTCCCCCACCGGCTCCAGACGCGCCGAACCGAGATGGTCCGAGGTCCGGGCGCGATAGTCGGCGACGACGCGGGCGCCGGGCTGCAGGAAGGGCTTCATCTTGCGCGACGCCCCGCCGGCGACATAGGCGGCGCGCCGGCCGTGCCCCTCGGTCAGCAGCTCGACGACCACGCCGGTGTCGCCGTGCGCACGGGCCGAGAGGACGAAGGCGTCGTCGGTGAATTCCATCGGGCAGACCTAGAACGCAGGGAGCAGCCACGCCAGCGGCTTGCGCCCCAGGCAACCTCTGCGTTAGCGTTCGGCATCGTTCGCGTGTCGCGCCGGGGGGCGTTCATGGATAAATTCACCAGCCGGCGCCGCGCCACCTGGCAGTCGAAGGCGCCGCTCTGGCCCTTCCTCGCCGCCGCCCTGGCCATCGCGGTCGCGGGTGGCGCGCTGGTCAGCCTCTACGCCAGCGGCGTGCTGCTCGGCGACGGCACCTCGGGCGGACGGGCGGTGGTCTGGGTCAAGACCGCGTCGAACATCATCATCCCGGCGCTGGCCATCGGCGCCGGGGTCGGCGCACTGCTGAACGGGGTCTTCCTGTCGCCGGCCGGACGTGACGGCGCCCTGAAGTGGAGCGGCTGGCTGATGCTGGCGGCGGCGCTGGGCGCGGCCCCGATGAGCGTGGCCAACGGCATGGAAGCCGATCGGGCCGGCTACGAGATGCGGCTCAAGGAGGCGGTGTCGGATGCGCGGATCGCGGCCCGCCGCTCCGAGACGGACTTCTATCGCCGGATGCATCTGCTCGCCCGGCACCAGGGCTTCGGCATCGAGGCGCTCCGCTCCTCCGGGGGTCTGGAGCAGGCGCGCAAGGCCATCGCCGGGCACAAGGACCTGCTGGCCGCCGCTCGCGGCGACTACGACAAGGGCCAGGCCGAGGCGCGCGCCGCGCTGGCGGACGTCATCGCCGACGAGGCCGACCGCGAAGCCGTCCTCGTCCGTTTCGACACGGCCCAGGTGAAGCGCAAGGCCCTGATGGAGAAGGTCTGGGCGGTGCACGACCGGCTGGTCGCCCTCAGCGAGGAGGAGGTGAACCTGCTTTACGCCAACCGCGGCCGCTGGCGGCCGAACGGCTACGGCGGCGGGACGGTGTCCAGCATGCCCCTGCTCAACCAGCTGAACCGGATCGGCCGCGACCGCAGGGCGGCCTCGAGCGAGCACGACCAGCTCTATGCCGAGATCGCCACCCTGGACCAGGCGACCAATGCGGGCATCGACCGCGTCATCGAGGCGGCCATCCGGGACTGAGGCGGACAGAGCCGGCGATCATTCCGCGGCGATCGTCTCCACCACCGCGCGCGCCCGCTCGTTGGGCACGGCGAAGCTGAGGACGTACTGCTCGATCTTCCAGCCCGAGCGGGTCTTGCGCAGCACGCCTGAGCCACGCGTGACGCCGTAGCTCCGGCTGTCCAGCACCTCGTCGAACCAGGCGATGCAGCCGCACTGGATCGGCGCCACCGTCACCGTCCGCTCGACCGGGGTGTAGGTCCAGCCCTGCCCGCGTGCGAAATACGGCTCGGCGTAGGCGCGGAACTCCGTCAGCGTCCACCGCTCCGTGGCGTCGGTGCCGATGAAGCGGGCGTCCGGCGTGAACAGGTCGAAATAGGCCGGCCCGTCGGCGCGCGAGGCGGCCGCGTGCAGGGCGTCGATGGTGGCCGCGGCCTCCTCCTCGGGCGTTTCGATGGGCGCGGCGACCAGGGCCAGCGCGGCGACGAGTGCGAGCATTGCGGCGTCCTCCCGATGTGACGGACCAGTGCTAGACCAGCCCCGGGCGGGGCGGAAGCGACGGCCGCTGGATTTTATTTAACCAGACGGTTGACAACACGATACGGCGGGTTCATTTAACCTGTCAGTTAGATACGAAGCGTGACCATGGAAACCGATCCCCTCAGCGCCAAGTTCGCCGCCCTCGCCGATCCGACCCGTCGGGCCATTCTGGCGCGGCTGTGCGAGGGCGAGGCCAGCGTCAACGATCTGGCCGAACCGTTCGACATGAGCCTGCCGGCCGTGTCGAAGCATCTGAAGGTGCTGGAAAAGGCCGGGCTGATCAGCCGGGGCCGCGAGGCGCAATGGCGCCCCGCCCGGCTCGAACCCATGGGCCTCAAGGGCATCGCCGAGTGGCTGGAGCACTACCGCCGCTACTGGGACGCCAGCTTCGACCGCCTCGACGCCTACCTGAAGAAAATCCAGAAAGGGGACCCCAATGGCCCAAGAAACTGAAACCAATCCCTGCAACACCGACGGCGTGGCCCACCAGCACGCCCTCGTCCTGCGCCGCGTCATCGACGCCACGCCGGAGCAGATCTGGAAGGCGTGGATGACGCCGGAACTGCTGCAGCAGTGGTTCGCGCCCAGGCCGTGGACGATCTCGGACGTGCAGGTCGATCCGCGTCCCGGCGGCGTGTTCAACTTCGTAATGCACGGACCGGACGGCGAGCGCTTCCCCAACAGCGGAATCTTTCTCGCGGTCGAGCCGAACCGCCGCTGGATCACGACCGACGCCCTGACGCCCGACTGGGAGCCGGCCGGACAGCCTTTCATGGTGGCCACGGTCGAGCTGACGCCGCGCGAGGACGGCAAGACCGACTACGTCGCCACGGCGCGCCACTGGAACGCCGAGACGATGAAGCAGCACGAGGCCATGGGTTTCCATGAAGGCTGGGGCCAGTGCGCCGACCAGCTGGCCGAGCTGCTGAAGAAGCCCAACTGACCCTCCCCGGCCGCGACCGGACCCGCTGAAGAGCCCGCCCGATGACCCTGGTAGAAGATCTGGCCATCCGTCCCACCCTGCAGATGCAGCGCTTCTTCGACGCGCCGCGGGCGCTGGTGTGGCGGGCCTGGACCAACCCCGAGGTCATGGTGCTCTGGCTGGGTCCGGTCGAATGGCCGGCGGTCAGCGCCTCGCAGGACCTCAGGGTCGGTGGCGCATGGCGGGCCTGCCTGCGCTCGCCGCAGACCGGACAGGACCTTTGGCAGGGCGGCGTCTACCGGGAGATCGTGCCCGAGGAGCGGCTGGTCTTCACCTTCAAGTGGGACGAGTCCCACGAGGACGGCCCTCCCGTCGAAACCCTCGTCACGGTTCAGCTCAGCGACGCGCCGGGCGGCGGCACCCTGATGGACTTCACCCACGAAGGCCTGAAGTCGGAACAGAGCCTCGTCGGCCACAGGCATGGCTGGACCAGCACCTTCGAGCGGCTGGAAGCCTTCCTGGCGGCCGGAGGCGCGGATCAGTAACGGCGCCGACGGCGTCACGCGTTCAGTTCAACCTGCTCACGGAGCGAAGACCATGAAGATCGTGACCAGCCTCAGCTTCCGCGGCCAGTGCCGCGAGGCCTTCGAGTTCTACGCCAAAGTGCTGGGCGGCGAGATCACCGCCGCCATGCCCTACGGCGACGGCCCGCCCGACATGCCGGTGGGCGAGCAGTACAAGGACTGGCTGATGCACTGCTGGCTGCAGGTCGGCGACCAGGCGATCATGGGCGCGGATATGGACGTCGAATGGGCGCCCAACGTCGACAAGCCCAAGAACGGTTTCGACGTCACCCTGCACGCCGACAACACGACCGACGCCCGGCGCTGGTTCGATGCCCTGTCCGAGGGCGGCCGGGTCGGCATGCCCTTCGCCGAGACCTTCTGGTCTCCGGGCTTCGGATCGTTGACGGACAAGTTTGGCGTGCCGTGGATGGTCAACACCATGCCGTCGGCCGACTGGAAGCCCGCGTCGTGAAGGCCTCGCCCATGATCTGGACCGGCCGCGTTCTGACAGGCCTGTTCGCCCTGTTCATCCTCGGCGCCTCGGCCTTTCCGAAACTGAGCGGCATGCCGATCGCCGAGGAGACCATGGCCCAGCTGGGCTGGCCCTCCGGCCATGTGCTGATGATCGGGCTGATGGAGCTGGGCTTCCTGATCCTCTACCTGATCCCGCGCACCAGCCTGCTCGGTGCCGTGCTGTTCACCGGCCTGCTCGGCGGGGCGATGGCGACGCAGATCCGGGCCGAAAGCCCGCTGTTCAGCCACGTGCTGTTCTCGATCTACCTCGGCCTGTTCATGTGGGGCGGCCTGTGGCTGCGGGATGCGTCGCTTCGGGCCGTGTTTCCGATCCGACGGAGCCAATCATGACCGTCGCCGCCGCCATTCCCGACCATCTGCGCCGATTGCAGATCGTCCGCACCTTCGACGCCCCGCGCGCCCTCGTCTGGAAAATGTGGACCGACCCCGCCCACGTCGCCGCCTGGTGGGGGCCCGAGCATTTCACCACGCCGGTGGTGAAAATGGACGTAAGCCCCGGCGGGGCCATCCATATGGTCATGCGCGCCCCGAACGGCGCCGACATGCCCTTCGACGGCCGCTTCGTCGAAGTCGAGGAACCGGAGCGGCTGGTGATGCGAACCTGGGTCCAGCACCCCGACGGGACGACATGGTTCGAGGTCGAGAACACGATCACCTTCGACGAGGCCGGCGGCCGCACGGTCCAGACCCTCGACGCGCGGGTGCTCACCGCCGACGAATCCGCTCTCGGCCCGCTCGCCGGGATGGAGGCAGGCTGGTCGCAGAGCCTCGACAAGCTCGAACGCGAGGTCGTCGCAGAGACCGCGAACTGAGACCCGTCGCAGGCCCCGGGCCGTCCCACACGGCCCGGGGCCTCACAAGGAAGGAGCCAGGTATGAAACGATCCCTGTTGACCGCCGCCGCCGCCGCCCTGACGCTGGCAACAGCCCTGCCCGCAATGGCGCAGAGCGCACCGGCCGCCGCCGCGGCGAGTGCGCAGACCCCAGCCCCCCGCGCGGATTCTGCCGTCGTCGAGGGCGGCGAGGTGCGCTACTTCGTCCACGGCGACCTGACCTCCGGCAAGAGGCCGGTGCTGATCCTGCATGGCGCCTTCATGTCGTCGGACTCGATGAAGCCGCTGACCGACCTGATGACGGACCGGCCCCTGATCGTCGTCGACCAGCGCGGCCACGCCCGGACCGGCGACCTGCCCGGCCCGATCACCTATGAGAATCTGGCGGACGACGCCGCGGCCGTGCTGGCCGACGCCGGCGTGCAGAAGGCCGATGTGGTCGGCTATTCCATGGGCGCAGGCGCGGCCCTGCAACTGGCGCTGCGTCACCCGGAGAGGGTCGACCACCTGGTGGTCGCCTCCGTCAGCTTCAACGAGGCGGGCAACCTGCCCGGCTTCACCCAGATGATGGCCGGCATTACGCCCGAGATCTTCGCCGGCACGCCGATGGAGGCCGAGTTCAAGCGTCTGTCGCCCAACCCGGACGCCTTCGCCTCGGTGGTGAACAAGATCAAGGTCATGGATCAGGGCCAGGACTGGCCGGCGGAGCAGATCCGCACCCTGACCTCGCCCACCTTCATCATTATCGGCGACCACGACATCGTGCGGCCGGAACATGCGGTCGAGCTGTACCGTCTGCGCGGCGGCGGCGACACGGCGCGGGCCTCCCAGCCCTTCCTGACCGAGGCGCCCCCGGCGCGCCTCGCCATCCTGCCGGCGAGTTCGCACGTCGACGTGTTCGGCGACCCGGCCCTGCTGGCGGCGATGATCCTGCCCTTCCTCGACGACCAGACCCGCCCGTCGCCGGGCGGCTTGTTCGACGACATCCCCGGAAGCGAGTGAGGCCGGCGATGCGCAAGATCAGAACCGCCACCTTCGTCTCTCTGGACGGCGTCATGCAGGCGCCCGGCGGTCCCGAGGAGGATCCGGGCGGCGGGTTCAGGTTCGGCGGCTGGGTCTTCCCCCACTTCGACGAGAGGTTGGGCGAGTTGATGGGTCAGGCGATGGGCGAGGACTACGACCTGCTCCTCGGCCGTCGCACCTATGAGATCTTCGCCGCCCACTGGCCGCATCAGGACGACGAGATCGGCCGCACATTCAACGCCGTCAACAAATACGTCGCCGCCGGTCCCGAAACGCCGCTGAACTGGGCCCACAGCCACAGGCTGGAAGGCGATCTGGCCGCGTCGGTGCGGGCGTTGAAGGCGACCGCGGGGCGCGACCTGCTGATCCAGGGCTCGAGCGAGGTCATTCACACGCTGCTGGCCCACGACCTGATCGACCAGCTGACGATCCTGACCTTCCCCATCGTGCTGGGCCGGGGCAAGCGGCTGTTCGACGAGGGTTCGCTCCCGCACGCCTGGACGCTGGTGAACAGCGAGGCGACGGCCGCCGGCGTCATCGTCGGCACGTACCGCCGCGACGGGGACGTGCCCACCGGATCGTTCGGCGACGACAATCCGGGTCAGGCCGAGCTGGCACGGCGCGAACGCTGGGCGCGGGAGAGCTGAGGCGTCAGCGCGCCATGGCGGTCGGGAACGGCCGCCCCAGCGCCTCGGCCATGCCCTGCTGCGAGAGCAGGAAGACCGCCTCGCGCTGGTGGTAGTTGTTGGACAGCACGATCACGGTGACGTCCTCGTCCGGCTGGTATGCGACCAGGTTGCGGAACCCCGACCAGCTGCCGGTGTGGTAGATCTGGCGATCGAGGAAGTCGGGGCGGACGCGGCGGCCGAGGCTGTTGGCGAACAGGCCGTAGCCCCAGTCGCGCCGCGGGCGGCCGCGCTCGTCCGGCGTGTCGGCCGGCGCATGGTCTGCGATCATCTGCGCATAGCTCTCGGCGCTCAGCAGCGTCCCGCCGTGCAGGGCGCGCTGCCAGACCAGCAGGTCGTCCAGCGTCGAATACAGGGCGCCGGCTCCGAAGATGATGCTGACGTTGTGGTTCGGCTGCGGCGTCGGCCCGCCCGCGAGATTGGCGTAGCCCATGACCACGCCCGACATGTCGTCCTCGTAGCCGGTGTCGGCCATGCCCAGCGGCACGAAGAAGGCGTCGCGCAGATAGTCCCGCAGCGGCAGGCCGCTGGCCCTCTGGACCACGTAGCCGAGCAGGTTGTAGCCGGCGTTGTTGTAGCGAACCTTCGTACCCGGCGGGAACTGGAGGCCATACCGGGCTGAATCATCTGTCAATTCCTCTGGCGTGGCGAGCGCGGTCCGGCGGACGCCCCAGCCGGGGCGGGCCATCAGATCCGGGATGCCCGAGGTGTGGGACAGCAGGTGGTGCAGCCGGATCGGCGCCCAGGCGGCGGGGCACGGATCGATCCATCGGCACACCGGATCGTCGACCGACAGAACCCCCTCGTCCTGCAGGCGCAGAATGGCGGCGGCCGTGAACTGCTTGCTGACCGAGGCCAGGCGGAAGCGGGAGTCCAGCTCCAGCGGTTTACCCAGGCTGCGGTCGGCGTAACCGTAGACCTGGCGGAACAGCACCTGATCGCCCTTCGCGACCAGCACCCCGCCCGTGAAGGCGCCCGAACCGCCCCAGCGCTCGAGCTGTTCGGTCAGCTGCGGCAGGTCCCGCACCACGACCAGCGGCGGCCGGGGCGGCATCGGCTCGGGCGGAGCGGCTTCGGGCAGCGGCCGCACTGTCGCCCAGGCGATCAGGCCGGCGGCGACGACGAACAGCACAGCCAGGAAGGCCATCGCCAGCCGGGGATGACCGCCGCTGTGTCGGGGAACGTGGAACAACGGCCTAGACGTCGTATTCCAGCCCGAACTGGGCGTAGAGGGCGCGGCTGTCCTGCCATTTCGGGTCGACCTTGACCGTCAGGAACAGGTGGACCGGGCGGTCGAGAAGCTCGGTCAGCTCCTCGCGGGCCTTCTGGCCGATCCATTTCAGGGTCTGGCCGCCCTTGCCGAGCACGATCGGCCGCTGGCTCTCGCGCTCGACGTAGATGGTCTGCTCGATGCGGGCCGAGCCGTCGGGCCGGTCCTCGGACGAGGTCGTCTCGACCGCCGCCGAATAGGGCAGTTCCTCGTGGACGCGCAGATAGACCTTCTCGCGCGTGATCTCGGCCGCCAGGACCCGCATCGGAACGTCGGCGGACTGGTCCTCGGGATAGAGCCAGGGGCCTTCCGGCATCGAGCGGGCGAGGCGCTTCTTGAGGTCGTCGACGCCGTCGCCGCTGAGCGCCGAGATCATATAGACCTCGGAATAGGCGCCGGTCTCGAACAGGCGCTGCGACAGGGCCAGCAGGGTGTCGCGGCGCATGCCGTCGATCTTGTTCAGGGCCAGGATGACCTGTTTTCCCGCGGCCTTCAGGGCGGCGATGATGGTTTCGGTGTCCTCGGCCGAGCGGCGGTCCGCGGCGGTCCCTTCCTTGCCCTCAGCGGCGATGTGGGAGGCCGCGTCGACCAGATGGACCACCACGTCGGCGTCGTCCGCCCCGCCCCAGGCCGAGGCGACCATGGCCCGGTCCAGACGACGGCGCGGCGTGAAGATCCCGGGCGTGTCGACCAGCACGATCTGGGCGTCGCCCTCCATGGCGATGCCGCGCACGGGGAAGCGGGTGGTCTGGACCTTCTGGGTGACGATCGAGACCTTGGTCCCGGTCAGGCGGTTGACCAGCGTGGACTTGCCCGCGTTGGGCGCGCCGATGATGGCGGCGAAGCCGGCTCGCTGGTTCTGTTGATCGGTCAAATCACGCCTTCACGCTGCAGCAGGCCGATGGCGGCCGCCTTCTCCGCGTCCTGACGCGAACGGCCCTGTGCGGTCAAGGGCGGATATCCGGCTACGCTGGCTTCGACGGTGAATGTCGGGGCGTGATCGGAGCCGGTGCGGTCGACGATGCGGTAGGTCGGCAGCGGCTTTCCCTGACCCAGCGCCCACTCCTGCAGGGCCGATTTCGGATTGGTCAGCGACTTGCACGGCGGAGCGGCCAGTTCGGCGGCCCAGACACGCTCGAACAGGGAGCGGGCGGCCTCCATGCCTCCGTCCAGCCAGACGGCGGCCAGGATCGCCTCCATGGCGTCGCCGAGCATGCCTTCGCGGCGGCGGCCGCCCTGCTTCGCCTCGCCGGGCGACAGCCGCATGGCGTCGCCGACTCCCAGCGCCTCCGCGATGCGGGCGCAGGTCGCCTTGTCGACGAGGGCGTGGAGGCGGGACGACATCTCGCCCTCGTCGGCGGCCGGCAGGTCCCGCATCAGCCGGTCGGCGACCAGCAGGCCGAGCACCCGGTCGCCGAGGAACTCCATGCGCTGGTTGTCGAGGAACAGCCGGCCGCGGGCGTCGCGCCCGGCCCCCTCCCCCACGCTGGCGTGCGTCAGGGCCTGATCGAGCAGGGACGGATCGCGGAAGTCGTGACCGAGGTTGCGCGCCAGCGCCGCGACCGCTTCGGCCCGCCGGTCGCCCATCAGTTCAGGACGGTGAAGAACCGGCTCGGACGCACCTTCGAGAACCAGCTGACCGGATTCCACAGCGAGGCGCCGGGCGACCACGAGAACAGGATGATCTCGGCCTTGCCGATCAGGTTCTCGGCCGGCACCAGGCCGACGCCGCCGGCAGGCTCGTCGAAGCGGCTGTCGACCGAGTTGTCGCGGTTGTCGCCCATCATGAAATAGTGGCCTTCGGGCACCTGGAACACCGGGGTGTCGTCGGCGGCGTTGCCGGGGCCGTAATCCTGAATGGTGAAGGTCTTGCCCTCGGGCAGGGTCTCGCGCGCCTTGATGATCGGCATGCCGTACATGTTGGTCGCGTCCGCCTCGCTGATGACCACGTCGCGCACCGGCTGGCCGTTGATGTGCAGGACGTTGTTGACCATCTGAACCTCGTCGCCGGGCAGGCCGATGAGGCGCTTGATGTAGTCGGTGCGGTTGTCGCGCGGCAGCTTGAAGACGACGATGTCGCCGCGCTTCGGCTCCTGCGCGAAGATGCGGCCCTCGAACACCGGCGGGCTGAACGGGATGGCGTGCTTCGAATAGCCGTAGCTCCACTTGGAGACGACGATGTAGTCGCCTTCGTAGAGGTTGGGCTCCATCGAGGCGGACGGGATGGTGAAGGGCTGGAACAGCAGCACCCGCAGAACGAAGGCGATCAGCAGGGCGAAGAAGATCGTCTTGACGATCTCGAAGGTCTCGTTGCCGCCTGACCGGCCCTTGCGGCGGCCCTTCTTGCCGCGCGCATAGACGGGCGTGGCGTCGATGTCCTCGAACGGGGCGTCGCCGGCGTCGCTCCACACCGGCTGTTTCGATGAGGCCGCGGCCGCGGCTCCGGCGGCTCCGGCGGCGCCGGCCGCGACGGTGGCGTCGGCGGCCGTCAGATGCGCGTCGTGCGCGGCGTGGTCTTCATGGCCGTGATCGCCATGCGCGGTCGCATCGGCGTCAGCGGCGGGATGGCTGTCGTGCGCGGGCTCGTCATGGGCGTGCGGAACGGCCCCGGCGTCATGATCGTCGTGATGGGCCGCATCCGCGTGGCCGTGTTCTTCGTGCCCGTGCTCGTCATGGCCATGGGCGTCCGCGGCCGGCGCATGCGCATCGTCATGCGCGTCGGGCGCCGCGTGGGCGGGCTCAGGGGGCGACTCGTGGCCATGACCGGCGTCGTGGCCATGCTCGTCGTGCGGCTTGTTCTCGTCGCTCATATGGACCCTGTCCCCCAGCCGCTGTCCGCGGTCTTTCAGCGGCAAAAGCGGTATAACGTGATTAAGCCCTCGGCAAGGCTTCGATCACCACGAAGGCGAGTGCGTACGGGTGTTCGTCGCTCAGCGTCAGGTGGATCCGCGCCTCATGGCCGGCCGGCGTCAGACGCGCCAGGTGTTCGGCGGCGTGGCCGGTCAGGTGCAGGGTCGGCTGGCCCGAGGGCAGATTCGCCACACCCATGTCGCGCCAGTACACGTCCCGTCTCATCCCGGTGCCCAGCGCCTTGGCGCAGGCTTCCTTGGCCGCGAACCGCTTGGCGTAGCTCCACGCCGCGTCCGGCTTGCGGTCCGAACGGGTCCGCTCCAGTTCGGTGAAGCAGCGCTGTTTGAAGCGGTCGCCATAGCGATCCAGCGACTTCTGGATGCGCCGGATGTCGCACAGGTCGGCGCCGACGCCGACGATCACCGGGGAAAGTCCTGGGCCGCGTCCATCGCCGCGCGCATGCGGCGGATGGCCGTGGTCAGGCCGACGAACACGGCTTCCCCTACCAGGAAATGGCCTATGTTCAGTTCGCGGACCTCCGGAATGGCCAGCATGTCGGCCGCCGTCCCGTAGTCCAGCCCATGGCCGGCGTGGACCTCGAGGCCGAGGTCGGCGGCGCGGCTCGCGGCGGCCTGCAGCCTGGCGAACTCGACCGCGCGCGCGTCGCCCGACAGATGGCAGTAGCGGCCGGTGTGGAATTCGACGACCTGGGCGCCGACGGCGCGGGCGGCCTCGACCTGCTCCAGCGCCGGCTCGATGAACAGGGAGACCCGCACGCCCGTTCCGGTCAGGGCCTTCGCCACCGGCGCGATCCGCGCCTCGTGACCGGCGACGGCGAGACCGCCCTCCGTGGTCACCTCCTCGCGACGCTCCGGCACCAGGCAGGCGGCGTGCGGGCGGTGGCGCAGGGCGATGGTCAGCATCTCGTCGGTGACGGCCATCTCGAGGTTCAGCGGCCGGCCCGCGACGGCGCAGAGTTCGCTCAGCGCCTCGATATCGGTGTCGGTAATGTGCCGCCGGTCCTCGCGCAGGTGGGCGGTGATGCCGTCGGCCCCGGCGGCGAGCGCCTCGCGGGCGGCCCGGACCGGGTCGGGATGGACGCCGCCGCGCGCGTTCCGCACCGTCGCCACGTGGTCGATGTTGACGCCGAGCCGGACGGGCGAGACCACCGCGCGCCTCCTTATTTCGCCAGTCGCCGGCTGCCGGGATCTTCGACCGGCAGGGCGGCGAGTTCCAGTGGCAGGGCGTCGGCGGCGTAGGCGGGGACGTCCAGCGTAGCCAGCGCCACCAACGGCACGCCGACATCGGCCCGGCCGCCCGAGCGATCGACGATGCAGGCCGCCGCGACGACGTCGCCGCCCGCCGCGCGGATCGCCGCGATGCACTCGCGCGAGCTCAGGCCGGTGGTGACGATGTCCTCGACCATGACCACCTTCTGGCCCGGCTCGACGTGGAAGCCGCGGCGCAGCCGGAACTCGCCGCCCTCGCGCTCGACGTACATCGACGGCACGCCCAGCCAGCGGGCGGTCTCATAGCCAGGGATGATGCCGCCGACCGCCGGCGAAATGGCCACGTCCACGGGGCCGGCGACCGCTGTGATCTTCTCCGCCAGCGCCTTGCACAGGCGGGCGCAGCGCGCCGCGTCCATGAACACGAGGTTCTTCTGCAGGAAGACGGGGCTGTGCAGGCCCGAGGACAGCACGAAATGCCCCTCGCGCAGGGCGCCCGCGTCGCGGAACTCGGTCAGGACGTCATTCGAATTCATCGGCGGGCTCGACTCGCTTCCATCCAAGCCGCTCGTACTTACGGATGCGGAGCCTCGGGATAAAGCCGCCATAGACCATTACGACGATCCAGCCGGGCACATAGGTCATCAGGTAGTTGGGATCGCCCTCGCGCAGGCCTGTGGCGAACTCGGTCGCAAAGCCGATCGCGATGGAGGCGATCGCCGCGATGAGGGCGTGCAGCCAGAGACCGGCGAACAGCATGGCGGGAACGCCGAACAGGACGCCCCAGACCCGCCAGCGGCCGCTGACGTAGCGCCGCCTGCCGTCGGACGGCCTGACGAAATGGACCGTCGCCAACCGGATCAGCCCCGCGCCCGCTCGACCGTATCGACCGACGGGTTCGTGCGCAGGGCGGCCATGATGGCGGTGGCGTGCTTGGCGTCCTCGACCTCCATGTCGATGTCGACGTCGAAGAAATCCTGCTGGCGGTGGCTCATCACCAGGTTGAGGATGTTGCCGCCGGCCTCGCCGATGATGGTCGCCACCTGGCCGAGCACGCCCGGCGCGTTCTTGATCGTGGCCCGGATGCGGGCCGAGGCGACGGCCCCCTGCTCGGCCTGTGGAGTCCACTGCAGGTCTTGCCAGACCGAGTCGTCGTCGGCGAACTCCTCCAGCCGCTGGCAGTCGATAGTATGCACGGTCAGGCCGGACTCGGGCTCGAGGATGCCGACGATGCGGTCGCCCGGCACCGGCGAGCAGCAGTGGCCGAAGTGAACGCTGACGCCCGGGGTGAGTCCGCCTCCGCGCACGAACAGGCGGCCCTGCTCGTCGCCGATCCGCTTGCGGTCCGGCCCCGCCTTAAGCCGTCCCTTCAGGGCCGGGAACAGGATTTCACCGACCTTGGCCGCCGACACCCGGCCGCGTCCCACAGCCTCGTACAGGTCGTCGTCGTGGGCGAAGCCGAGCTGCTCCAGAGCCGGGCGCAGGGTGACCTCGGCGTCGGCCTTGCCGGCGCGGGTCAGGGTCTGCTCGAGGGTGGCGCGGCCCAGCTTCTGGAACTCGCCCCGCTCGGAGGTGCGGATGTGGCGTCGGATGGCCGATCGGGCCCGGCCGGTGACGGTCAGCGAGCGCCAGTCGACGGGGATTTCCCGCTTGGCGCCGCGCACGATCTCGACCACGTCGCCGTTCTGAAGCTGGGTCCGCATCGGCTTCAGCTCGCCGTTGATCTTGGCCCCGACGGCGGTGTCCCCGACCTCGGTGTGCACGGCGTAGGCGAAGTCCAGCGGCATGCCGCCGCGCGGCAGGGTGATCAGCGCCCCCTTGGGCGTGAACACGAACACCTGGTCCAGATACATCTCGAGCTTGGCGTGCTCGACCCAGTCCTCGCCGCCCTCGCCGTGCTCGATCACCTGTACGAGGTGGCGCAGGTTCTGCAGCGGGTCGCGCCCGCCGTCCTTCTGCATGGCCTCCTTGTCGAAACCGTAGGACTGGTTCTTGTAGGCCCAGTGCGCCGCCACCCCGTCCTCGGCCACGCGGTCCATGGCGTCGGTGCGGATCTGCATCTCGATGCGCAGCCCTGACGGGCCGACCACCGTCGTATGCAGGGAGCGGTAGTTGTTCGACTTCGGCGTCGAGATGAAGTCCTTGAACCGCTCCGGCACCATCGGCCAGGCGCGGTGGATCACGCCCAGGGCGCGGTAGCAGTCGTCCTCGGCGTCGACGATGACGCGGAAGCCGTAGATGTCCGACAGGGACGAGAAGCCGACCGACTTGCGCTGCAGCTTGCGCCAGATCGAATACGGCGTCTTCTGGCGGCCGAACACGCGGGCGTGGACGCCGGCCTCCTCCAGCACCCGCTCGACCTCGCGGGCGACGCCGTCGATGGCCCGGCCGTGCTCGAGCTTCAGCGCCTCCAGCCGGCGCTCGATGGCGGTGCGCGCGGTCGGGTTCAGGTGTTCGAAGGCCAGTTCTTCCAGTTCGGATGCGATCGAGTGGATGCCGATCGACCGGCCCAGCGGCGCATAGACCTCGAGCGTCTCGCGGCTGATCCGCTCGCGCTTCTCCGGCTTCACATGCTTCAGCGTCCGCATGTTGTGCAGACGGTCGGCCAGCTTGACCAGCAGCACCCGCACGTCCCGCGAGATGGCGAGGATGAATTTGCGCAGGTTCTCGGCCTGGCGCGTGTGCTCGGCCTGGAGCTCCAGCCGCGACAGCTTGGTGACGCCCTCGACCAGCGAGGCGATCTCCTCGCCGAACATGTCGGCGATATCGTCCCGGGTGGCCGAGGTGTCCTCGACCACGTCGTGCAGCAGGGCGGTGACGATGGTGGCGGTGTCGAGCCGGTAGTCGGTCAGGATGCCGGCGACCTGGATCGGATGCGCGAAATAGGGGTCGCCCGAGGCCCGCAGCTGCGAGCCGTGCATCTTCATCGCATAGACGTAGGCGCGGTTCAGAAGCCCCTCGTCGGCGGTCGGGTCATAGGCCCGGACGGCCTCGACCAGCTCGAATTGCCGCAGCACCCGGGCGCGCGAGGGCTCGGGCGCTTCGGCCGCGGAGCGGTCGTTCTCCGGGTCGTTGAGATTGGCAGCTTTGAGAGACGGCGCGGGCTGCGAGGTCCGCGCCGGCAGGATGGTGATACCTTTGGCGGGTTCGGCCGTCAGTACCGCTCCTCCTGGCCGCCGTCGCGATCGCTTTGCAGCGCGCGGATCAGCTCGGCTTCCGCCATGTTCATGTGCTGCGGCTCGGCCAGCAGGGCCACGACCTCGGCCTCGTCCTCGGCTTCGGTACGCTCGTCGACGCGCTGCAGGGTGACGACGATGTTTTCCTGCAGTTCGTCCGGGCTGACGGTGTCTTCCGCCAGTTCGCGCAGGGCGACGACCGGGTTCTTGTCGTTGTCGCGATCGATGGTCAGCGGCGCGCCGTTGGCGATGGAGCGGGCGCGGTGGCCGGCCAGCAGAACCAGACCAAAACGGTTCGGCACCTTCTCGATGCAGTCTTCGACAGTGACGCGGGCCATGAAATTCCTCGAGCGCGGGGGAGAACCGCACAAAATATAGGGTCGGAGGCCATTGTGCAACGCCGCATAGGCGGGAATGAGGCGATCAGCGCGCTGGAGCCGCGTCCTGCCCGATGGTCGCCCTCTCCGCCAGTTCGGCCGCATGGGCGCCGTCGGGATGTTCCCACTCCGGCGCGATCTCCGCCAGCGGGCCCATCACGAACTTCCGTTCCGCCGCCCTTGGGTGGGGCAGGATCAGGCCGTCGAGGTCGCCGCTCAGCCGGCCGTAGGCGATCAGGTCGAGATCGAGGGTGCGCGGGGCGTTCCGCGCGCCGCGCCGCCGGCCGAAGGCCTCCTCGATCCGGCCCAGGGCCGCCATCAGGCCGTGCGGGTCATGAGCCGTGCGCACCACGACCACGCCGTTCAGGAACGGCGGTTCGTCCGGATCCGGCCAGGCGGCCGAACGCCACCACGACGACCGCATCACCACATCAATCCCCTCGGAGCGGAACCGGGCCAGCGCCGCCTCCAGCGCCTCGCGGCAATCCCGCCAGGCCCCCTTGTCATTGCAGCCCAGCGCGACGATGACGGCCTCGTCCAGATCGACGTCGCCGTCCATTTCGACGGTGACCGGGACGTCCATATTTTCGGGACCGATTTCCATGACGCCTTATCCGACCGAGCGCATCGCCCTCTTCATCGATGGGGCCAACCTGTATTCCGCCGCCAAGGCGCTGAACGCCGACCTCGACTTCAGCCGGCTGCTGGAGATGTATCGCGCAAACGGTGTTCTGGTTCGCGCCTATTATTTCACGGCGGTGATCGAGGGCGAAGAGTTCTCGCCGATCAAGCCGCTGGTCGACTGGCTCGACTACAACGGCTTCACCGTGGTGACCAAGCCGGTGAAGCGGTTCACGGACGCCCAGGGCCATTCGCGGACCAAGGGCAATATGGACATTGAGATCGCCGTCGACATGCTGGAGCTGGCGCCGCGCGTGGATCACGTCGTGCTGTTCAGCGGCGACGGCGACTTTCGGCGGCTGGTGCAGGCGGTGCAGGCCAAGGGCGTGCGGGTCACCGTCGTCTCGACGATGAAGAGCCAGCCGCCGCAGATCGCTGACGAGCTCAGGCGCCAGGCCGACGCCTTCGTGGAGTTGAACGACCTGCTGCCGGAGATCGGACGGCCGCGGACACCCGGCGCCTCGCCGTCCGCCCGGGTGTTCGATCAATGATCCCGCCGTACCCGCCCGAGGCCCCGCGTGACTGCCCGCTCTGCCCGCGGCTGGTCCAATACCGGCTGGAGAATGCGCGGCAGAACCCCGGCTGGTGGAACGGCGCGGCGCCGTCGTTCGGCGACCCGCAGGCGCGCCTGCTGATCGCCGGCCTCGCACCGGGGCGCACCGGGGCCAACCGCACCGGCCGGCCGTTCACCGGCGATCACGCCGGCTGGCTGCTCTACGAGACCCTGCAGAAATCCGGCTTCGCGCGCGGCCGGTACGATCCGAACGGCGACGACGACCTGGAGCTGGTCGACTGCATGATCACCAATGCGGTCCGCTGCGCCCCGCCGGGCAACAAGCCCCTGCCGGTCGAGGAGGCGACCTGCCGGCCGTTCCTGCAGTCGCGGCTGGCGGCCCTGCCCCGGCTCAGGGTCATCCTCACCCTGGGCGACGTATCGCGGCGCAACGTGCTGAAGGCGCTCGGCAAACCCGCCAGCGCCATGCCGGCTGGCCACGGAGCCCAGGCGCAGATCGGCCCCTATGTGCTCTTGAACAGCTACCACTGCTCCCGGCTCAACACGAACACGGGCCGGCTCAGCCCGGAGATGTTCGAGGACATCTTTGAGCGGGCCCGGGCGCTCATCGAAACGTGATCGAACATTGGTCGCCCAGCCGCCGGACTGTGTTTCCCCTGCCACGCGAATCAGCGGTCGTCGGGTGTAGCCTCCATCCTCAGGAACAGCGTCGCCGAACCCGCGTTGATCGAGCGGGACCTGGGAGGTTGTCATGCGTAGGACGGAACGGGGTGCGTTCACTCCGGAAGAGCGGAAGGCGGCGCTCTGGGCGCTGCTGGTTGCGGGCGTCATCGCGTTCGCGGCCCTGATGATCCAGCAATGGACGCAGCCATCGCTCGGCCCCTGGGGCGCGGATCAGGCGGCGGTTTCGATGCCGGGCGTGCTGGAGGCGCAACCGGTCGCCTCGGGCCTCTAGCCGCGTTCCTTCATCAGCCGCGCCTTGTCGCGCTGCCAGTCGCGCTGCGCCGTGGCCTCGCGCTTGTCGTGCAGCTTCTTGCCCTTGGCCAGGGCGATCTCCAGCTTCGCCTTGCCCGCCTCGTTCAGGTACAGCTTGACGGGGATGATGGTCTGGCCGTCGCGCTGGACCGCGCCGATCATCTTGTCGATCTGCTTGCGGTGCAACAGCAGCTTTCGCGGCCGGCGCGGCTCGTGATTGAAGCGGTTGGCCTGTTTGTAGGGCGGGATGTCTGCGTTGATCAGAACGATCTCGCGCCCCTCCACCGCCGCGTAGGATTCCGCGATATTGGCCCGGCCGTCGCGCAGCGCCTTGATCTCGGTGCCCAGCAGCTGGATCCCGGCCTCGGTGTAGTCCTCGAGGAAATAGTCGAATTTCGCCCGGCGGTTCTCGGCGATGAGTTTGGTCTTCGGCTTCTCGGAGGCCATCAGGCGACGCCCGCCTCCGCCATGGCCCGGTCGATCGCCGGCTTCACGGAGTCGCTGGTCGGGGCCAGCGGCAGGCGCACCTCCTCGGTGCAGAAGCCGAGCCGGGCCAGGGCGTACTTCGTCGGCGACGGCGAGTTGTCGAGGAACAGCCCCTTGTGCAGGCCGATCAGCCGGTCCTGCCACTGGCGGGCCGTGGCATAGTCGCCGGCCGCGGCCGCCTCGTGCAGGGCCACCATGGCTTCCGGGGCGACGTTGGACGTCACCGAGATCACCCCGACGCCGCCGTGGGCGTGGTAGCCGAGGTAGCTCGGATCGTCGCCAGAAATCAGGTCGAACTGCTGGTCGAGGATGTTCGCCCGCATCCAGCTGACCCGCGCCAGATCGCCGGTGGCGTCCTTGATGCCGACGATGTTCGGATGCGCCGCCAGCCGGGCGACCGTCTCGTTGGCCAGATCCACGCCGGTGCGGCCCGGCACGTTGTAGAGCACGACGGGCAGCTGGACCGCCTCGGCGATGGCCTCGAAATGCGCGGCCATACCGGCCTGCGAGGGCCGGTTGTAGTAGGGGGTGACGACCAGCGCGCCGTCCGCGCCGACGGTCTTGGCGTGGCGGACCAGATCGATCGATTTGTCAGTGGCCGACGAACCCGCGCCGGCGATGACCCGCGTGCGGCCGGCGGCGACCTGGACGCACAATTCGACGACGCGCTTGTGCTCGTCGAGATGCAGCGAGGCGCTCTCGCCCGTGGTGCCCATCGGCACGACGCCGTGAACCCCGGCCGCGATCTGGCGTTCCAGCAGCGCCCTGAAGGCGGCTTCGTCCACCTTTCCGTCACGAAGTGGTGTGATCAGGGCGGTGATCACGCCCTTGAACAAAGGGGCGGGCATTGAAACGATGGTCCTGCGTGGGAAAGGGGCGATGCGCCCCGAAGCGAAGCGTGGGAGGTTAGGTTGCCGGCGACGCCGCCGCAACCGTCATGGAATGGAGATCGGACACGGCATGATCGCAACCAGTCTCGCGGCCGCCCTGGCTCTGCTCGCCCCCGCGCCCGAAACGCTGGTTCCGCAGGAAACGCCGTATTCGGCCGTGGCGCCGCAGGGTGTCCAGGCGCGGGTCCTGAACGATCAGGACACCGCCCTCTTCCGCCAGGGACTGGCCCAGGCCCGGGCCCGCGACGTCGTCGGCGCGCGCGCCACCGCGGCGCAGATCGGCGACCCGGTCGCTCGCAAGCTGGTTGAATGGGCCCTGCTCGACACCTCGGCGACGCAACTGCCGTACAGCGATCTCGCCGCCGCCCAGTCCGCCTTCGCCGGCTGGCCCCGGGCCGAGAGCCGGCGCGAGGCCGCCGAACGCGCGCTCGACCTCGCTTACGCGGGTCCGGACGCGGCCCTCGCCCTGTTCGCCCGCTCGGCGCCGACGACGACCGAGGGCGCCATCGCCCTGACCGATGCGCTGGAACAGCGCGGCCGCCGGGACGAGGCCCGCGCCCTCATCACCGAATGGTGGCGCACCCGCTCCTTCGACGAGCCGCTGCAGACGCGGATCCTGACGCGCTGGGGCGGCTGGCTGACCCAAGCCGACCACGAGGCGCGGCTGAACATGCTGCTGCTGGGGCCGCACGGCCCGGCGACCCGGGCGATGACGCAGATGGTGTCGCCGCAGCGGCGGGCGGTGGCCGAGGCGGCGATGGCCCTGCGCTCCGCCTACAGTCCCGACGCGGTCGTGGCCGGACTGACCCCGTCGCAGGCGATGGACCCGGCCGTGGTGCTGGAGCGGGTCCGCATCCTGCGCTCGCAGAACCGCCAGTCCGAGGGCTTCGCCCTGCTGGCCGCCCTGCCGGCCGCGCCATTGCACACCGAGGGCCAGAACACGCTGTGGAGCGAGCGGCGCAACTACTTCCTCGACGCCCTGGAGCGCCGCAACTGGCAGGCGGCTTACGATTCCATGGCCGGTCACGGCTTTCCGTCGGGCGAGCGCAAGGTCGATGCGGAGTTCTTCGCCGGCTGGGTCGCCCTGACCAAGCTGAACGACCCGGCCCGCGCCGGCACCCATTTCGAGATCCTGCGACAGTCGTCCTCGACCCCGATCACCCAAGGCCGGGCGCTGTACTGGCTGGGCCGCGCCGCGGAGGCCCGGGGCAATACGCCGGCGGCGGTCCAGTTCTACCGGAACGGCGCGCAGCACATCCAAAGCTTCTACGGCCAGCTGGCGGCCGAGAAGGCCGGCCAGACCACCCTCACCCTGCCCCCCGACCCGGTCCCGACCGCGGCCGATCGCGCGGCCTTCGAAGCCAACGAGGTCGTTCGCGCCCTGCGGATCCTCGGCGAGACAGGAGAGACCAGCCTGTTCCGCGTCTTCGCCTATCAGCTGGACGACGATCTGCCGGATGCGGCGCAGCTCGCCCTGCTGATGGACCTGTCCCGAGCCTATGGCGAAGGCTTCACGGCCATGATGGTCGGCCGCGCCGCCAGCCAGCGCGGCTTCCTGATGCCTGAGCGGCAATACCCGATCCGGATTCCGCCGCAGGTCGCGGGCGCCGCCCCGCTGGAGTTCACCCAGGCCATCACGCGCCAGGAATCCAGCTTCGATCCGCGCGCCCGGTCGCACGCCAACGCCCGCGGCTTGATGCAGTTCGTGCCGGCCACTGGCCGGGCGGTGGCGCGTCAGCTGGGCCTGCCCTATTCGGACGAGCGGCTTTACGACGGCGACTTCAACATGACCCTGGGCAGTTTCCATCTCGGGGATCTGATGAATGATTTCGGCGGGTCCATGCTGCTGACGACGATCGCCTACAACGCCGGTCCGGCCCGCCCGCCGCAGTGGGTGGCCCGCTGCGGCGATCCCCGCGGCGGCCAGGTCGACCCCGTCGACTTCATCGAATGCGCGCCCTTCACCGAGACGCGCAACTACATGATGCGGGTGATGGAAAATATGTCGGTCTACAAGGCCCGGCTGAACGGAGGATCGGCGCCGCTGACCCTGTCCAGCGACCTGCGCCGCGGCGCGCCGGCGGGCCCGCAGCCCTATGTCTCCAGCGGCTCCATGACGGATCCGACGGGCGGGGAATGACGGCGCCCAGCTGACAGCAGCGGCCCGTCGGGTCCGTCGATCCAGCGGCCCGAGAGGCCGAACACCGCCTGGAGGACCTCGGTCGTCAGCGCCTGCAGGGGGCGGGCGTCGGCGACCACCCGGCCATGGTGCAGCACCACCACCCGGTCGGCGAACCTGGCCGCCAGCGGCAGGTCGTGGAGGCTGGCCAGCACCGCCTGCCCGGCGTTGGCGCGGGCGCGCAGCCGCTCAAGCACCATCAACTGGGCGTCCGGGTCCAGGCCGGCGATCGGTTCGTCGACGAGCAGAGCCCGGGCGTCCGTGGCGAGGGCCCGCGCCAGCAGCACCCGCGCCCGCTCGCCCCCCGACATCTCCGCCACCCCCCGGTCCGCCAGATGGGCCGCCTCGACGTCGGCGAGCGCCCGTCGAGCCCGGTCCAGGGCTTCTTCCGCTGCGAGGAAGGGCGCGCCCAGCGCCGCGACCTCGATCGCCGGCAGGTTCCAGGCGATGCGCCGCTCCTGGGGCAGGTAGGCCGCCCGCGCCGCCCGCTCCTGCGCCGACAAGGTCGCGACGTCATCGCCTCCGAGCCGGGCGACGCCTCCCGTCAATGGAAGCAGTCCCGCGAAGGCGCGGATCACGCTGGACTTCCCGGCGCCATTGGGTCCGACGATCGCCGCGAGTTCGCCGGCGCCCACCTGCAGACCGGCGCCGTCGAGCACGGCGCGCCCGCCCAGTCGAGCGACGGCGTCCTGCATGAGCAGCGACGGCGTCACAGCCGCCACTCCCGCGCCGCCCGCCACGCGATCAGAGCGAACAGCGGCGCGCCGACCAGGGCCGTGAACACACCCAGCTTCAGCTCCTGATCGGTCGGCGTCAGCCGCGCCAGCAGATCGGCCAGCACCAGCATCAGCCCGCCGGCCAGAGCGGACGGCAGGAGCAGGCGGGCGGGATCGCCGCGCACCGCGCTTCGCACCAGATGCGGCGCGGCGAGGCCGACGAAACCGATCACACCGGCCACGGCCACCGCGGCTCCGGTGGCCAGAGCCGTCGCCAGCAGGGCCAGCAGCCGAAGCCGGGCCATGGGCAGGCCCGAAGTCCGCGCCGTCTCCTCGCCGAGGCTGAGCATCCGCAAACCGGGCGCCGCCAGCGCCGCCAGCGCCGCCGCCGCCAGAACCGCCGGGGTGACCCAGGCCACATCGAACCAGCTGCGGTTCTGCACCGACCCCAGCAGCCAGTTCATCACCTCGGCGGTGGCGATCGGGGATCGCGACAGGTTGAAGATCAGCGCCGTCGCCGCGCCGGCGAAACTGGACACCGCCACGCCGAACAGGATCAGGGCCTCGGGCGAGCGAACCCGCGCCGAGAACAGCACCAGCAGGCCGCCGGCGAGAACGGCGCCGGCCAGCGCGGCGACTTCGACGGCGCCGGGCAACACCGCCCACCCCAGCACGATGGCGCCGGCTGCGCCCAGCGCCGCCAAGGCCGACACCCCCAGCACGCCGGGATCCGCCAATGGATTCCTCAGCAGGCCCTGCATCACGGCTCCGGAAAGCCCCAGCGCCGCCCCGACCATCAACGCGGTGACCGCACGCGGCGCCCTTACCGTCCACATCACCTCCGCCGGTCCGGACGATGGATCGGTGAAGGCCTGTCCCAGCTGAACCGCGTCAAAGGCCGTTTCGCCGAACAGGACAGCCGCCAGCCCCGCCAGCGCGATCAGCGCGGCGAGGACGAGCGAAAGGCGTGCGGGCCCGGTCACCCGGCCGACCTCAACATCGCCGCCGCGTCCGCCGCGAACCAGGCGGGGCAGGTCAGGCTCGCCGCCGGCAACCGCGCCGCCACCCGGCCTTTGGCGGCTCTGCGGACGGCCGGGTGGCGGCCGGGGCCGCGCCAGTCGCCGCGCGACTGGTCGAAGAAGCCGAGCACGAACCGCGCCGGCCGCCACAGGACGATGCGCTCGACGCTCACGGGCGCGAATCCCGGAGCGCCGACCAGATTGACCAGCCCCGCGGCGCTCAGGATGGAATCGACCAGGGTGCCGCGTCCGGCCGTGAATCCGCCGGCCGTCAGATACAGGGCCGGCCGTTTCGGCGCGCCGCCGGCGGGCGCCGCCAGGCGCAATCGGGCGTCCATCCGGGCGATCAGCGCCTCTCCGCGGGAGGGAGTGCCGAGCGCCGACGCCGCCGTCCGGATGTTCGCGCGGACACCCTCGAAGTTCGCGGCGTCAGCAATGGTGACGACGCGGACCCCGCGGGCCTCCAGCCGGGCCAGCAGCCGCGCATCGCCGCCCCAGTAGCGGACGACGACGTCTGGCTGGAACGCCATCGCGCTCTCCAGCGTCGGTCGCATCCGGCGACGGCCCGCCGCCGCCTCCCGCATCCACGAATCCGGATCGTCGGCGCGAGGGGAAAGGGCCAGCTCCGCCCCGGGCGCCAGCGCCAGTGCATATTGGTCGCCGCACTGATCCAGCGACATGACCCGCAGGGGGCGGCTCTCCTCTGCGCCGGCCGGCGCGCCGCTCGCCGTCAGGGCGAGAACCAGTGCGGCGGCCGCCAACCCCGCGGCGGCGCGCCTCACGGCTTCATCAGCCCTGCGAACAACCCGTCCAGCAGGGTGGCGACCAGCGTCTCGCGATCCGCCCAGTCGAAATACGGCTTGGTGATCATCAGGGACACCACGCCGTGGCATCCGGCCCAGAGAGCCTGGGCCGTCGTCCGCGCATCGCCGCGCAGCAGGCCGTCGGTCTCGGCGTCCTCGACCACCTGCTCGAACGACCGGTAGAGGGCCCCGCCCAGTTCCTGGGCCGCTGACATGGCCCCATGCTGGAGCTCAACCGGCCGGGTCATATAGACCAGACGATAGGCGTTCGGATTGTCGAAGCCGAAGTCGATATAGGCGCGCATCATCCGCCGCAGCCGCTGCTCCGGCCCGCCGGGTTCGGCCACGACGGCGAGGTTCAGCTCCAGCAAGGCTGCAAAAGCCTGGCGGCAGATCTCATGCAGGATCTCGCCCTTCTCGGCGAAATGCATGTAGAGCGCGGTGGAGGACAGGCCGACCTCGTCGGCGATCTTCCGGATAGTGGCGCCCTCGTAGCCGTGCTCGACGAAGATGCGCTCGGCGGCGGCCAGAATCTCGGCGCGGCGAGCGTGGCCCTCGCCCTTGGGCTTGCGCTGGGATCGCGGATTCAGGACGGCGGGGGCGGTCACGTTTGGCGGGACTCCGAACTCGGAAACCTTGAATAGCGGCATTCCCCGTCACGCGCCAACCGCTTGCCCCCCGCGAATCAGCGCGTTAACCCTTCGCCATGGGCAGGGCGGGGATCAGCGATCGTCGTGATCGCGGGCGCGACACAGCGCGCCACGGGCCGCCCCGGTTAAGCAGCGCCATGTGGCGCGGTCTCTCCGGCTTCCAGTGGCTGGCGCTGTCCGGCGCAGTCGCAGCGGTGGGCGTCCTGCTCTCGTTTCGCCCCGACGTGATCGGACCCGTGGCGGTGGCGGGCGCCGCGACGACCTTCCTGACCGTCTCCGTGTGGCGGGTCCTGCTCGTAGTGCTGAGCTCCCCGCCCGCCGGTCACGCGGATCAGCCGCCCGACGCGCTTCCGCCCTACACCGTTCTTGTGGCGCTTCACGATGAGGCGGAGGTAATGGACCAGCTGGTTGGGCGACTGGCGCGGCTCGACTATCCGACGGATCGTCTGCAGGGGCTGCTGATCCTCGAGGCCGACGATCATCAAACCATCGCCGCGGCGCTGGCCGCGGCTCGGCCGGCGTGGCTGGAGGTCTTCGTCGCTCCGCCGGGCCGCCCCCGGACCAAGCCCCGCGCCCTCAACTGCGCCCTGCCCCATGTCACCGGCGATTTGCTCACCGTCTACGACGCCGAGGACGAGCCCGACCCGTTGCAGCTGCGGGAGGCGGCCACGCAGTTCGCCGCGGATGCGGATGGACGGCTGGCGTGCCTGCAGGCCCCGCTGCGGATCCGGCGGGGACGCCGAGGGGTAGAAGCCTCGCCGTTCCTCGATCGCCAGTTCGCCGCCGAATACGCCAGCCTGTTCGAGACCGCCCTCCCCGGCATGGCCCACCTCGGTCTGCCCTTCCCCCTTGGCGGCACAAGCAACCACTTCCGCGTCGACGTGCTGCGCGAGATCGGCGGCTGGGACAGCTTCAACGTCACCGAGGACGCCGATCTCGGCTTCCGGCTGTGGTCCCGAGGCTGGCGTCTCGGAGTCATCAGCCGCCCGACGTGGGAGACGCCGCCGGGACACCTCGCCGACTGGCTGCCGCAAAGGGCGAGTTGCGTTTCCCTTTTTGCGGGGAGAATTGCCGATCACTTTGCAGGTGATCCGGCCCGACATGGAGCGTTGGCAGGGTGAGTCCTTGCCAGTTCAACTGCGGCGTCGGCGCAAGGGCTTGGGCCTCTCTCAGAGTGAACTTGGGACAATCTTCAATCGTAGCCGTTCGACCGTGTTTGAGTGGGAAACCGGCCGGCTTTCAATTCCGTCGACAGTTGCGGTTTGGGTTTATGCGATCGATCCAAGCTAGGGCGTCAGCACTCCTCGCCCCCAAGTCTTCCTGCAGACTGCTCTTGTGACAGGAGGACCGACCGAGCTCAGCGATGAAGTGCAGACATTCGCCCCACCGGAGTCGAATCCCTACTTTGCATAAACTATTGTGAATAATCGAAGCCAGGTTTCCCTTGAGGCGGACGGTGCCACACAGCCGTGCTGTCGGCGGCGCGGCGGTACTTGGTGAGACTTGGAAAGGTGAGCCCGACTATTGCAGCGTGTGTGGATCAGCACTCACCCGTCCTCGCCCTTGAAGGTGCGATCGACACCACCATCAGATCTACAGAGGCGATGCAATTCGGCCCCGCCTTCAATAGATCCCCCCTGACACTGGACCACCCAAGTTGAAGCCACACACTTGCGTTCGAAGTTGGCTTCACTGCCGAATGCCACTCTCTGCTCAGGAGTGAGTTGCAACCATATAGCCCGGCACTCGGCATCCTTCTCCGTTGAAGGTGTCGGTTGTGCATCCGGCTCTTGCGGTGAACAAGCCACTAGGAATGAAATAATTCCTACCGTCGTCACATCTTTAAACATTTAAATCACCTGACAGCTTCTTAGCTCTGGATTCTGTACACAGCGCGGGGTGCGAGTGCTCGGATTGCGATAGTGAGGAGCGCTCGATTCCAACGCGGGTGAGCGGGATCTAGGGCGGGGCCTTCACTCCCTCTAGGCGCTCGGCCGAACCTCGCCGACGACCAGCCGCTGGGCTATCCTTGACCGCGACAGGGGCGCCTCGGCGCCCGGACCCCGAAGCGGACCGAACCATGGCCGATGCATTCACGATCAACTTCGTCATCGGCCTGGCCGTCGTCGGAGCCGGCATCGCCGGCCTCTACGCCCTCAAGGCGCTCCTCCAAGCCCTGTCCAAGCCGCGCGACCACCACGAGCGCTGAGCCGGAACGGCGTGCCGCTACGGCCAAGGCTGTCAGACAATGTCGGCGCGAAGCCTATCCTGCACTCGGTCGCTCACCGACCCCCTTTATCCGGCACTCGGTCGCTCACCGACCCCCTTTATCCGGCCGGGCGATCAGCCAGAATATCACTAGGGTGATGGTACATCCGATCAGCACCGCTCCGCTTTGAAGCGCTAGAGCATTCAGATTTAGGTGTTCTGGCCTCATCAATGCCGGCCTAAGGAATAGCCACACCGACAAGACGACCGCGTAGACTACGGCCAAGCCGAGGTACGCAGGCAGGCCGACCCACCGCCTTTGGGTCATCCACAGATACGCGGGAAGCCCGGTTAGCAGCGCAACTGGATACCCGAGCATTGCTGACAATCTCAGCGCCCAAAGCCCTTCAGAGGCGTTGCCCGAAATCGTTGCGACTAACAAAGCCAGAATTCCAAAAGCGACTGGTGCAATCAGAAACGCCAACCCAGCTCGAATATTAAAGCCGTGCATCATCGGCATCCCATCAATGTGTAAGAACACGTTGGGCCAGAGGGCCGAGTCGGCGGAGGCGGACGCTGACCTCTCCACACGCCGTTGATTGCCCCGGCAAAAGGAGCGCCCGGTCGCTGCAGGTCGCCATTGCCCTCACCCCGATTATGAATGGTTGAAGTGCCGTCGGCGTTAGGCACCACCTCCCGAACGACTATACCAGGGAAAAGAGGATGGCCCGGCAAGGTAACGTTCACGACCACAGGATTTCCACTGACCGTATTGGTAGTCGTGATCGACGATACGGGACTGATATCCCCGGGCAGTCCGCCAATCACTGGTGTGGCATCATTTCTAGTACCGCCCGGAGTCGCAGGGCTAGGATCGCCCGGCGTGGGGTTCTGCTGAACCCAATTCCTGGTCGCATCGACGCCCAAGTGTGACTGCGCGGTTTCGTCATAATAGTGGAAGTCGCTTCGCGAGGCGTCAGTCCCAGGAAAACTATCCGTCGTCTTGAATGTGACATTGTAGTCTTTGGTGACGCAGTTCGTTGTCCCTGCCTCAGTGTTATTCTTGCATTCCATCCCGGTCGGATCGGTCAGGTTCACCGGATCGTTTGCGACGTAGAGATACAGGTTCGGATCGTCCTTAGTCCCAATCGGATCACTAGACAGGAACTGTCCCAAGCGCGGAGAATAGTATCGCGCCCGGTACTGATACAGCCCTGTCTCCTCATCGTACTGCCGCCCGGCATAACCGAACGGACTGTGCTGCGGCGTCGTCGTCGCATCGCCCCCGAACTCTCCGTAAGGCGAATAGCTGGCCACACCGACCGTCTCCCCGGCGCTGTTCGACGTGGCGATCACCGACCCTTGGTGGTCGGTGTGATGCCAGTAGACGTCCCCTGTCGGTGTCACCGTCGCCAGCCGTGCGTCCATCGCGCCCGTGCCATCGGGGATAAAGCGTCGGAGCAAGTCGCCGTTAACGTCATACTCCGCTAGTTCATCCATCCCCGACCACATCATCCGCCGGGTAACTCCGTTGACCACCTTCTTGGTGCGGCGATCATCGGAGTCATAATGGTAACTCGCAGTCAGCGGCGAAACCGCGGCGTTGTTGGTGACCACACCCAAGCGGTTGCCGTAGGTCCAGTGATAGGTCCAGGTGACCGGGGTCCCGCCGACGACGGGCGTGCGCACCTCTTGGGACAGGTTGCCGTTGCCGTCGAAGGATAGCGCCCTCGATGTAACACTATCCGTCTCGGACGCTACCTGGTTCATCACATTCGCCGCCCCGTAACTGCGGGCGTATGTCAGCGTCGGCATCCACTCGAAGGCCGGTTGATCAATCCCAATCGAGGTAATCTTGCCCGCCGCGTCGTGGCCGTAGGAGAAGCTCACCGCCCCCGGCCCTGTTCCTGCGACAAAGCCATGGCTCAGCACCGCAAGATCGCTATCCGCATCATAGGTGTAGGTGGTGTCGGCGGCCGCACCCGGCCGATCCATTCTAGTGAGGCGGCTGAGAGAGTCGTGGTCCAGGGCCACGACTTGCGGCGCGCCTGCGGGTCCCGGGAAGTTCACCGACTTGACCCGATTGGCCGCGTCGTAGGCGTAAGCGGCTGTCCAGGCGCCCGGCCAAGTGATCGAGGTCCGGTTGCTGACAGTGTCGTAGCCGTACCCGGTGGTGAAGCTGATCCCCGCCACGCCCTCCGGCCGCCACTGTTCGGAGGTCAGCCGTCCGGCTTGGTCATAGCTATAGGTTCGGACATCGCGGTTCAGCGCCTCATCGTAGGTATTGGTCTGCGTGGTCTGGTTCGACACCGCCCGCCAGACAGGTCGGCCAGCCAGGTCGTAGTTCGCCCGGCTGTTGCGGCCCCTGTACTTGTAGGCGGTTTCGCTGTTGGCGTACTCCCGCACGTGGAAGTCCCGGCCCATGCCGTCGTAGAAGACGCTCGCCCAGTGATTGGCGCGGGTCTTGCGCACTACCACCTGCCCCCGCTCGTCCATCGCCGTCCACGCCTGCAGGGTGTTCGGGTAGATGGTTCGAATCGGCCGGCCGACGCCGTCGTACTGCTGCTGGGTGACGTTGCCTCGGGCGTCGATTTCCGCGCTCTGCAAGCCTCCGGCATTGTATTGAAAGCGCCGCCAGCGGGTCTCGGTGAAGCCGGCGTCCTGCGGCAGCTCGGTCGAGAACCCACAGGAGCCCGCCGCCGCCCTTTGGAAGCGATGGATTTCGGTCGGCTGACCGGCTGCGTTATAGACGGTGTGCGTGGCCCGGCGTTCGCCGTCGATCACGGTCACCGGGCGGTCCACGGCGTCGTAGCAGGTCCGGGTCAGATCGCCGTCGGGGTCTGTCACGGTCAGAGGCTTGTGCGTCGCCGAATAGGCGGTGATGGTGTCACGCCACGTGTTGCCGGTCGAGTCCCACTGCCGCACCAGGTCCAGGTCCCCATCGATATTGTAGCTCCAGATGGTCTTGATGGCCGTGCTGGCCGGCCCGTCTTCGGTCCGCTTGCGGCGCAGGTTATCATAGGTCGATGTGGTGACGTTGTTGCGGGCGTCGGTCACCTTGGTGACGTTGCCGACCACGTCGCATTCCATCCTCGTGATCATCCCGGCCACGCCAGCGGGCTGAGCCGACATGGTCGTGGAGGTCAGGCAGAAAGCCGGCATCGTGGACTCACCGTACGCCATCGTTGACCGGATGCCAGTTGGATCCTGCGTCCACACAGGCCGACCCCGATTGTCATAGCCGGTCGCCCAGGTCGGGTGCTCGAGGACATTGTTGTTAAGCCCGTTCTCGACCCTCGGACCCCTGATCAGGGTCACCAGCCCTTGGGAGTTGTACTCCATCTCCCACTCGCGGACCTGGGGATCCGCCTCGGTCGCGGGCAGGACGATTTTGGTCGGCCGGGTCGGCCACGTCGTGTTGGCGTACTCCGCCTTGACGACGATCTCCTGGCACCACCAAGCCTGCTGCTGGACAGTCAGACCGGTGGCGCAGTTGGCGAGCGGCGACTGTTTGCGTTCTCTGAGGTTGCCGAGCCTGTCGTAGGTGAACTCGGTGGTGTCGCCCCAAGGCGTCTGCATCCAGCTCGACCGGCCGGCCCCGTCGTAGCGGGCGCGGGAGGTCCGGCCCATGGCGTCCGCCGCCGTCACCAGACGCCCATCGTCGTCGTAGGTCTGCCGGATCACCGCGTCCGTGGCGTCCTTGGCCGCGGAGTAGGTGAAGGTCGAGGGATAGTAGACCGTCTTGCGGTTCTGGGCGTCGAAGGCCTCGGCCACATAAGGCGCAACTTGGCCGCCGACGGCGCGCCAGTCGAACCGCGCTCGCGGCGTCGTGACGCCTTCATCACTCACTTGGGTCAGGACCTGCTGATAATCCATCGGAAAGACCGCCGTCGCCAAGCCGCCCGTGGGGAAGCCGTACGTATAGATCCGCTTGCGCAGTCCGGGCCGTTGCGCGCTGTACAGCTGGAAAGCGCAGAAATTGACGAACTGCGGGCAGTAGGTCAGGTGTTCGAAGTTGATCTCGTCAGGCCCCGCCTGGACTTTGGTCAGACGGCCGCCGCCGCTCAGCGCCTCATGACACGCTTGCGGGTCCCCCATCGTTGGGCAGTGTTCGATCATCGCCTGGGTCGGCGTCTGGGTATGGGTGAAGGTGAGCGTCGCCCCCAGATTGTTCGAGACCGACTCCAGCGCCGGCGTATTGGTGTCCGTTCCCCCGCCGTAGGTCAGGGTGATCACGACGCCCGTGGGGAAGGTCCAGGATGTCGCGACGCCATGAAGGTTGGTGGAGGTGGACAAGGTGCTGGGGTTCTCGACATCGCGGAACGCCATCACCGACCCGTCGGCCAGGGTCCAGTTGATCTCGCGCGTATCGGCGCCGATGAACGGCGCGCTGGCGGGCGCGATGGATTCCGTCGGTGAGGCCGGATTGCGCCAGCTCCCGTCGACCATGCGCACGAAGCGGCTGGACTGACCCCCGCCGCTCACGGTGACGATATTGGTGGCGACCTGCTCCTGCAGGAAATCCAGGGCGATCCCCGAAACAACGGCGGCCTGGAGGGTGTCGGCTCGCCCCGCTTCCAGGGCGATCATCGCCGCCATCAGCATAGGCGCCGCAGTCTCCGTCCCGGCCTGAGGCAACAGGGTGCCGACATCCATGGCGTGGCTGACCGAACTCTCCCAATTGTGTGTCCAGCCCATGCCCAAGCCGCTTGTTCCCTCCATGGGCCCGGTTGAGACATAGCTGCGCGAGAAACTGAGGCTGTAGGGGAAGTCGCCCTGACCGATCGAGAGTTCGGCTCCCTCGCTGAAGGAGAGTGTGCCGGTTCGAAGGTCCACGGCGCCGAGCAGGGAGCCGGCGACATTGGCCGCTATCCGCCGCGACTCCGCCTTGCCGAGATAATCGACCGGATTGGGGGTCTCCTGCTCCGCGCCCTTACGGAAAGCGATCAATGGATTGGCATGACCGGTCTCTTCGGCCGAAGAGCGGATGATCCACGCCTGCTCCGACCCATCGTTGCGCCGCGCCAGGAAGGCATTCACGCCGCCCGTCGTGGTCGCCACGACGGAGTAGCCCTTGGTTAGATAGGCCTCGATCCTGTCCTTCGTGTCGGCATTTACGTCTGCTGGAAGGCTCGTGGTCGAACCAGGCGCCGTCAGAACTTTCAGGCCCGTGCCGGTCGCCAGACGCCGTGGCGCAGTGATGACCTGGAAAGGCGAGCCCTTAAAGGACGGACGCTCCATCCCGCTTTGGCTCAGCGCCAGCGCTTCCTCCGTCACCGCCAGGGCCGCAAGGGCCGACAGAATATGATGCGGCTGATCGGCGCCATTGGCGGCGATGCCGACCGACGTCTCGATATCCAGGACATTGTCACCGGTCGTGAGCGCCACGCCGATGGAATGCTGGTGAAAAATGCGCGCGCCGGACAGCGGCTCCAGGATAGCGACGGTCCCGTCGAACAGATCGGTCCAGCCGTTGAGCAGGGAGTCCTTGCGGGTTCCCATCTCGGCGACGGCGACCTCTCCCGTAGCGAAGGGACCGTTTCCATAGGCGCTGTCCGGCACCCAATAACGCCAATCCACGCCGGTCGCCTCATCGCAATCGCTCGGGCTGTCTACGTGCCACTCCCAACGCTCAAGATCCGGGTTCCAGACCGGGGGCTTCAGGTAGCACTGGTCAAAGTCGCGCCCGGCGGGGACGATACGATGCTGCTGGATAGGGTCGTACGCGGCGGCCCAGGCGGCCTTGCGGCCGCCGTTGCCCCCCGCTGTGCGCAGGAGTATGTCAGCGCGCTTGCCCGCCTGCAGTTGCTTAACGACGGTTTCATCGCCGAAGGTGCCCAGGTTTGCTGTCGGAGCCCCAGTCTTGCGCGCGGCGTACGGGTGGTCGATGGTCATGGTGAGCCGGCGCCCGTCAGGCGGATGCTGTCCTGGGACGTTGGCGCAAAAGACGTGAACACCGTCGCACGGATTGATCGACAGACCACCATCCAGCTCATCGGCGAAGTAGGCCGCGGCATCAGCGTCGAGGTGTTCCTTCTTGCGGACGGCAACCCGTAGAACGCCGTCTCGAAACTGCGCCTGGGTTCGCCAACCGTAGATGCTCGGCAGGTCGAAGACATGATCGAAGCCCGCCGCCTGCAGCCGCAGGGTGGCCCGATAGGGCGTCGGCACGTCGCCGGTCCAGCGGGTGGAGACGCTGGCCTGCCGCGGCAGGGTGATATTGCGCGGGGCCGCCTCGGTGCGGACGATCTCCCAGCCGCCGGTCAGCTGCTTCAGCGACTTTTCCGTGTGGTTGTTGATCAAGTTGGTCTGCAGCGCCATAGCGTAGGCGACCATATCGTTCTCGATGTGGGTCGCGTTGACGCCGTTCAGGTCGCCGCCGCTGACAGATACCCCCGAGGAGACGTTGCTCCAGGCCGCCGACGCACTCGTGTCGGCCGCTGCCCACAAATCGACGCCGGTGATTTTGGTTGTCGTCTTCAGCGACGGATCGAAGGCGTACCACTGGTCATCGATAAACGCCTCGACCCAGACGTGCAGCATCTGCACGTCGGATAGGGTCGCGCCCAGATTGGCGCACGAGGTCGTCCCGTTGTTGATCGTCGCGGGCGTACCCGCTGTGGCGAGCAGGATGCAGGCCTGACGGCCGGTATCGACCCGCAAGATCGACTTGGCATCCGCGCCGGTGAGGTTGACCGTGCCGAACACATAGCGGGCCTGGATGTTCGACGTCCGAAGCAGCTCGACCATGAGCTGGGCCTGATCGAAGGATCCGCCCGATCCGTCCAGCAGCACCCCGTCGGCCCCCTTGTGCAGCCCGAACTGCGGCTCGAACAGGATGCTGTTGTGGACGAATTGGTAAATCCGGTCCGGGTCGTTCTCCAGCGAGCGCGCCAGGGCGACGATACGAGCGCTGGGCGCAGGCGCTGCGGGAGAGGCAGGCGTGCCGTAAACGGTGACGAGATCGCTGCTGGTCGGGGAGACCAGGTTGTACTGCAGCGAGAGCCGCATGCCGGGCAGATCGGACGGGGTCTGGGCGGAGTTGTAGTAGGCGGGCCAGGTCTGCGCCCAAGCGAAGGGCTTCAGCAGCGCCAGTGACGCGACGATCGCGACAGCCGCCAGGGCCAGCGTGGCGAAAACGGCGCCCTTGCCGGTCAGGACGCGGCCCGCAGGCCTGATGCGATCCACCCAAAACTTCACAGCCGTCCCCCGACGTGATTGCGCCGCTTAGGTGGACCACGCCGAAGGCGGGATGAAAAGGTGAAATCTCCACCATGGGTTGGATGGCGCTTTACGCCTGTGGGAAGCTGGGCTTTAGTCTTCCTGTTTCGGGGGAGGCGTGAGTGAACATTCGGGCGCGGGCCGCACAGTGGCTGGACGGAACCGGGCGCGGAATCCGCAGCGGGGTCGCCTGGCTCGAACATGAAGCCCGCCTGACGTTCGACGGGAATCGCTGGGCCGGCGCCGTCAGCTGGAGGGACCGCGCGGCGGCCGTTTCCTGGCCGCGCGCCGGCGTCGCTGGAGCCTTGACCGTTCTGATCGCCGGCTCTCTCTGGGTCGTGCTTCAGCCGGATCGCCAGCCCGGGCCGCCCCGCCTGCCGACCGATCAGGAGTGGCGCGCCAGTCAGTCCGCGGCGGCAGCCATGCAGGCCGACCTCTCGCCGACCCTGGCGGCGGCCAACCGTTCGGAGCCGGCCACGCAATGACCCTGCGATCACTCCTCAAGGTTGGCGTCACGGCTTTGGCCTTGTTCGCCGCGGTGCCGGCCTCAGCCGATGTGCAATACGTTTACGACAGCTCGGGGCGGCTGATCAAAGCCATCTATTCCAACGGCGTCGTCATCCAGTATCGCTACGACGCCGCCGGCAACCGCACCCAGATCGTCACCTCGCAACCGCCCAATTCGCCGCCGGTCGCCGTCAACGACACGGCCTCCGTCAGCGCCTCCGCCAGCGTCAACATTTCCGTTCGCGCCAACGACAGCGATCCCGACGGCAACAGCTTGACGGTCATCCAGGTCGGGACGCCCAGCGGCGGAAGCGTCGTCATCCAGGGCGGCCAGACCTATGTCCGCTATACGGCGCCGGCCGCGGTCGGGACCTATAACTTCACCTACACGATTTCGGACAACGCGGGCGGCACGGCGACGGCGACCGTGACGGTGACCGTATCGTCGGCCAACGCGGCGCCGGTTGCCATCGACGACACCGCCAGCACCACGGTCAGCCTGTCCCAGTCGATCTTCGTCCTCTCGAACGACACCGACGCCAACGGCCACACCCTGACCGTCACCGGCGTGTCGAACGTGACCGGCGGGTCCGCCACCATACCCAGCGGCGGCGGCTATGTGGATTACATGGCGCCGGCCACGGCCGGCTCCTATTCGTTCACCTACACCGTCAGCGACGGCCACGGCGGGACCGACACCGGCCTGGTCACCGTCGAGGTCGGCCTGGGCGAGGAATGCGTTCCGACCAGCGAGAACCAGTGCGAGGTCGGCCCCTGACGATTAGCAGGTGAACGGCCCGGTCAGCCGCCGGTAGTCATGCACCACCCAGCCATCGGCCCGGCCCGTGAAGCGGGCCCGGACCCACAGCGCCCGCTCGCCATCCTCGGTTTGCAGACGGGCCCGGACATCGAGCTGATCTCCGGCGGAGACGCCCTGGATGGCGGAGATGGCGACGGCCTCGGCCCGCACCGCCGGGGCACGGCCATAGGTCAGGGCGCGTCGCAGGCAATCCTCGGCGGCCGCGTTCAACCGTAGCCGCCTCGAGAGTGAGGCCATATCCGGCGTCTCGCTCGGGTCGACCGATCCAGTCATTTCCACACCCGCTTGCGCCAAGGCTGCCCGTACGACTTCGAGATCGTCCGCCGCCGAATCGGCCTTGGCGCTCACAAGCGAGATCAGGATGTCGGGCTTGCCCGAGGCCTCCGCCGGCTGCTCGAGCGCCGCAGACTGGCCGGCGGTGAGGCGACCGAGCGCGGCGGCGACGGCGCTCTCCAGGGCGATGCGGGTTCGGATCTCGCGTGCCTCGTCGGCCGCGGCGGCGAGATAGGCCTGCAGCCCGACGGCCAGCGCGCCGCCGAACAGGGCGAGGCCGGTGGCAAACGAGATCGCTAGGAGGGAGACATAGCCCTCCCGCCCTCTCGGGTCAGGGCTCGACGGGCGTCTCAACCGGTAGTCCCAGCGCCTGCAGCCGCGCCACCATCTCAGCGGAGACCGCGTCGATGTCCGAACGGGCGCGGATCACCGTCGGACGCAGGAACATCACCAGCTCGGTCTGCCGCTCGGTCGTGTCGCGCGAGCGGAACAGCGCGCCGAGCGCCGGGATGCGGCTCAGGTACGGCACGCCGGTGTCGCCCAGGCTGCGGCTGGAGCGAAGGAGTCCACCGAGCACGACGAGCTGCCCGTCCTCGACCTGGATGCGGGTGCTCAAGCGCCGCTGCTGGATGGTCGGCGAGTCGATGTCCGACGAGGTCGTGCCGGACACCTCGCTCACTTCCTGTTCGATCTGGATGAACATGCGCCCGCTCTCGGTCACCCGCGGCGTCACCGACAGGACCACCCCGGTGTCCCGGTACTGCACGCTGTTGACGATGCGGCTGTCGTCGTTCAACCCGACCGCCGTCTGAGTGATGATCGGCACCTGGTCCCCGACCTGCAGTTCGGCGCTTTCGTTGGAGAGCACCAGGATGCGCGGCGTGGAGATCAGCTGCACGTCGGTGACGGTCGAGAGCGCGTTCAGCACGGCGCGAACGTCGAGGTTCAGGTAGCGGACGGAGAGGCCAGGGAAGCCGGGCGCGGCGTCATCATTGGCGCCCGAGGAGAAGCCGCCGGTCAGGTCGCCGTCGTCAAAGAACCATTGCACGCCAAAGCGCAGCCGGTCGTTCAGCGTCACCTCGGCGATCGTCGCCTCGATGAGCACCTGCGGCGGCGGCGCGTCGAGCTCGCGCACAATGTCCAGCACGTTGCGGTATTCCGCGTCGTCTGCGAGCAGGATCAGGGAATTGGTTCGCGCGTCCGCGGTCAGCCGCAGGGCCCCGGCCATCCCCGCGCCTGACGACCCGGCGAGGGGAGACGAACCCTCCGCGGACGCGGGCGCCGTCGCCGCGGACGGGGACTCCCCTGCCGCCGTGGCCCCAGGTGCGCCCGCCGTCCCCGTCCCGAGCAGAGACGACAGGGTGGTGACGAACTGGTCGGCCTCCAGGTTGGCCAACGGGATCGAACGCAGACGGCGCGCGGCCGGCGGCGGCGCGCGGTCGAAGCGCTGGATCCATTCCGCCGCCCGATCGAGCCCGGCGGTCGAGCGGGCGATGACCAACAAGCCGTTCAGCCGACCGAGCTCGATGAACTGGATCTGGTTGCCCATAGGGCCGTCCGCCCCCCCGAAGACCTGACGGATTTCGGAGGCGATGTCGGCCGGGGTGGCGTGCCGGACGGGAAAGAACTGCAGGCTTTTGCCTTCGAGCCAGTCCACGTCGAGCGACCGCGCGGTGCGCACCAGGGCGTTCACCGTGGTCGGGTCTCCGGAAATGTACAGCTGCTCGCGGGCGGGATCGGCCCGCACGGTGGCCCCCTCCCCGGCCAGCGGCTCCAGCAGGCGGGCGATCTCGGCCGCGCCGATCGATCTCGCCTGATAGACGGCCGTACCGGCCAAGGCGTCGACCCCTTCCCGGGCGACGACGGGCGGGGCGTTCAGTCGCGACGCCTGGGCGGCGGGCACGATGGCGTAGCCGCCTCCCTCGGCGACAAGGGCGGCGTTGAGGCTGCGAAGGGCGCGATCGAAGCTGGCGAGCGCCTCGGCCTCGCTCATGCGACCTGTCAGGCTGAGGGTCAGGGCGCCCTGCACCGACGGGTCGATGCGGAAGGAGCGCCGCAGGGTCTGCCCCAGGATCGCGTCGGCGACGGCGGCGACCGGCGCCTGATCGAACACGACATTGAAGGTCCGCACGGGCGAACGCTCAACCGCCGGCGACGCCGGCACCCGCGCCTCGCTCTCGATCCGCCAGGCCAGGTCATCGGCGGTCTCCGGCGTCTGGGCCGGATCGGGAACGGAAGCGGGAGCGGCGGGGCGGCTTTGCGGAATGACCGCCAGATCCGGACGGATGCTCCGCGGGGTCTCGCAGGCGGCGAGCAAGCCGAGACCGGCCGCGACAAGGGCGCGCGTGGCGATCTTCATCGGGCCGTTCCCAGGACGATGTCGCGCTTGAAACCGGCGCCGCCGGGGGCGCCGTCGGCGCCGTAGCTGGTCAGGGTGAACCGGTCTCCCGCCGCGGCGGGCGGCGCATAGACGATGGCGCGACCCCACGGATCCTTGGTCAGCGCGGGATCCGACAGGTAGGGGCCCGCCCATTCGGCGACGCCCTCGGGCGGATCCATGAGGGCGTCCAGCCCCTCCTCGCGGGTCGGATAGCGCGCCAAGTCGGCGGAATACATCTCCAGCGCGGCGGCCACGCTCTCCATCTTCAGGCGGGCGGCCCGTACCTTGGCGCGGTCCATCTGTCCGAGGGTCTGGGGCACGACGATGGCGCTGATCAGGCCGATGATGACCAGTACCACCAGCATTTCGGTGAGGGTGTAGCCCGCCCGGCGGATGCGCGCGGTTCGTCTCGCGCCCTCGGCTGATTTCTCCATGGCTCCCCCCGAACCAACACGCTACTCATGATCGACTATAGGGGGGAGCGGAGCCGAGTCCACGGCGTTTCATATGGTTAGACCTACACCTGTCGACGAGTTCGAGCTGCCGGCGCCCGCCGACACCCGGTCGGTCCTGGCCGAGGCCCTTCAGTTGGGCGGCAGCGCCCTCGCCCGCGCCCAGCGCGCCAGCGCCAGTTCGGGTCAGCCGCTGGCCGTGGCCTTGAGCCTGCTCGGCCTGGCCACCGAAGAGGCGATCGCCGAGGCCTGCAGCGCCCTGCATGACGCGCCGCGTTGGCCCGACGGCGTTCCGATCGAGCGGCTGGAGTTGCCGGGTCTCAGCGTGCGGTTCCTGCAGGATCGCTATGCCGTCGCCATGTCCGACGAAGAGGGCGGCTGGTGCCTCGGCCTGGTCGACCCCGGGGACGAAACCACCCGCGAGGCGCTGCGCTTCGCGCTCGGCCGCGACATCCCCGTGCGCACCATCACGCTCAGCGCTTGGCGGCGCGTGCAGGACGTGGCCGAACCCGCCGCCGAGACCGCGCGGCCGGCCGCCGCCGCGGCCACCTGGCTGGATGACGCCGAGCGGCTGAAGGACATTGCCCGGGACGCCCCGGTCGTTCGTCTCTCCGAACAGATCCTCGAGCGCGCCTTCCTGCTCAACGCCTCGGACGTGCATGTCGAGCAGAAGAGCGACCACACCCGGGTGCGCTTCAGGATCGACGGCGCCTTGCAGGATCAGGAACGGCTCGGCGTCGACATCGGGCCGGCCCTGATCGCCCGGATCAAGGTCCTCTCCGACCTCGATGTCGCCGAGCGCCGCGCCCCACAGGACGGGCGCACCACGATCAATGTCCGCGGCGTCCCGGTCGATGTCCGCATCTCGACGGCGCCGACGGTGTTCGGCGAATCCCTTGTCGTTCGCCTGCTCACCCGGCGCGACGTCGACTATTCCCTTGAGCGGCTTGGCCTGCGGCTCCCGGTCGCCGCCGGCCTTAGCCAGCTCCTTATGCGCGGCCACGGCCTGTTGCTGGTCACCGGCCCCACCGGCAGCGGCAAGACGACCACCCTCTACGCTGGGTTGCGCCAACTGGCCTCGGCCCGGAACAAGATCCTCACCGTCGAGGATCCGGTCGAATACGTCTTCGAGGACATCCTGCAGAGCCAAGTCAATGAGGCGGCCGGCTTCACCTTCTCGACCGCCCTGCGGTCCTTTCTGCGTCACGACCCCGACGTCATCCTGGTCGGCGAGATCCGCGACACGGAAACCGCACGCCTGGCCGTGCAAGCGAGTCTGACCGGCCATCTGGTGCTCGCCACCGTGCACACCAACGATGCGGCCACCACGCCGTCGCGGCTCATCGACATGGGGGTCGAGCGCTATCTGCTCGGCGACGCCCTGATCGGGGTCATGGCGCAACGCCTCGTGGCCCAGCTCTGCCAGGCCTGCAAGACGACCAGCCCGCTGGACGCCGATGAAACCGCCGCCCTGGGTGAGGCCGGATTGTCCCTGCGGCCGTCCTTGGTGGGACGGGCGCAGGGTTGTCCCGCCTGCGGCGGGGCCGGGCGCCGCGGCCGGAGGGCGGTGAGCGAACTCATGGTCTGCACGCCCGAACTGGGCGAGTTGATCGGCGCGGGCGCCCACGCCTCGATCCTGCGCCGACACCTGGTCGACCAGCCCGGCTACGCCACCTTGCGACAGGACGCGCTCGAACAATCGGCGGAAGGTCTGCTCGACTGGGGCGACGCCTGGCGCGTCGCCGACCGATGAAGGCCTTTCGCTATACCGCGCTCGGCCCGGACGGACGCCGCCTGCGCGGGGTCAGTTATGCGCCGGGCGCGGCCGCCCTGCGCGATCGTCTGGTGGAGGCGCGCCTTCACCCGCTCACCATCCAGCCGACCCTGCTGCAGCAGCGGGGTGGGTTGCGCCTGACCGACGCCGAGGCGGCGCGGTTCGGCCGCGACCTGGCCCAGCTGATGACCAGCGGCATGGCGCTGGCCCAGGCCTTGGCCCTGCTGGAGACGCGGGAAACCCCACGCATGAGCGCGATCGCCCGCGAGGTGCGACAGCGATTGATCGCCGGCGAACCCCTGTCCCGCGCGCTCGAGGCCGCGGACGGCGGGCCCGCCCGGTTCCTGCAGGCCCTGGCCCGGGGCGGCGAGGCCTCCGGTCGCCAGAGCGAGGTGCTCGCCGCCGGAGCGCGGTCGCTCGCCGCCGCCGATCAGCTGAAGAAGCGGCTGATCACCCTGTGCCTCTACCCCGCCTTCGTCATCCTCGTCGCCCTCGGCTCGATCGCCATCTACGCCTACGCCGTGCTCCCCTCCCTGGAGCCGGCGTTCGAGGGCATGGGCGGCGACATTCCGGCCCAGACCCAGGCCGTGCTGACCTTCGGGGTCATCGTGCGGGTGTTGCTGCCCATTCTGGCCGCGGCGACTGGCGGTCTGGCCGTCGCGATGACGCTGTTCGCGCCCGTGCGGCGCTCGGCCGGCGATGGGGTCGCCCGCCTGCTGATGCGCGGCAAGCGCTCGCCGCTGCGCGACTTCGTCTTCGCCAATCTCGCCGCCCGCCTCGCCGTCATGCTCCACGCCGGCGTTCCCCTCGCGCCGGCCTGGCGGCTGGCCCGCGAGCCGGTGAGCATAAGCTCGCTCGGCCGCGCCCTTGCGGCGCAGGACGAGCGTCTGATGGAAGGCGTGCGACTGTCGGAGGTGCTGCGGCGCATCCCCGCCTGTCCCCCCGACCTGATCCACTATGTCCTGATGGGCGAACACTCCGGGCAGGTGAGCGCGGCTCTGAACGACGGCGCCGCGCTGCTGGGCGCTCGCGCCCAGGAAGCGATCGAACGGCTGCTGTCCGTTCTCACGCCTCTGGTCATCATCGTCGTCGGCGCCATGGTCGGACTGATCACCATGATGGTGTTCCAGGGTTTGCTCGCTGTGGGAGACGCCGTTGCCTCCTGACGCAAGCAGCGCCCGCGGCGGCTATCTGACCATCGACGCCATGGTGGCGCTCACGATCACCGTTCTGGCGGTCGCCGCCGCCGTGGCGCTGGCCTCCAACGCGGTCTCGCGCATGGCCCAGGCGCGAGATCGCTTGACGGCGACGAGGATCGCCGACGATCTCTACGAGGATCTTTACGCGGGCGAGCGCGCCGGCGGACAACAGGTCGGCGAGACGGAGGGGCGTTCATGGACCTACACCAGCACCGGCGCCGGCACCGACGACGTCCCGTCCGCGGCGCGGCGGGTGCGCATCGTGGTCGACCGGCGCTTCGGCCCGGACCTGGTCGTCGAAGCGGTCGTGCCGCCCGCGCCGGCTACAGCGTCCTCGAACTGATGATCGCCATGACGGTCGCCTCGATTCTGCTGGTCGGCGTCGGCGCCGGCTATTCCGCGCTCGCCCGCGCCAGCCAGCAGCTCGCCCTGTCCCAGGCGGGGCTCGCCGATCGGCCCGCGCCGGGGTGCCGACCCGACGCCGCCGAGATCGCTGCGTCGGCCAAAGACCGCATCCGCTACCGGTGCGACCTTCCCGAACGCTGCGAATACGATACCGTCAGTCAATCATGCCGCTCGACGACCTCTCCCTCGACCTGAAGCCGGCCTCCGCGCCGCGACCCGAGCTGGAGGTGATGACGCGCGTGCTGCGGCTGCCGACCCGGTCGCTCCGGCAGGCGCGCGCCATCACGCGCCTGCAGCTGGACCGCCTCTCCCCCCTGCCCGTCGCCGACACCGTCTTCGAACTGGCGCCGCTCGGCCACGAGGCCGGCGAAACCGTCTATGCGCTCGGCGTCCTGCGGCGCTCGGCCCTGGCCGATCCGGCCTTCGGCGCCCAGCGGATCGTCGCGGTCGCCAAGACCGTCGGCGGGCAGGACGTCGTCTTCCGCTTCCGCAACGCGGGCGCCGTCGACGATCGCGAGGCGCGGTGGCTGCGGCATGCGCCCAGGGCGGCGATGGTCTGTCTCGGCCTCGCCGCGGTCGCCCTGGCCGGGCAGTTGCGGGCCGAGCAATGGCGTGAACGCCGCCTGCCCGAGATCGCCGCCGAACAACGTCTCGCCGCCCGCGCGGCCCGCCTCGTCGCCCAGCAGGCCGCGGCGCGAGCCGATTGGGCCGCTCTCGGGCGAACCGACGCCGCGACCCGCTATCTGTGTGCGGCGACCCGGATCGCGGCCGTCCGCCCGGACGGCGTGGCGGTGACCGGCGCCGCCGCCGACGGGCAGCGCGTGAGCTTGACGCTCGCCCCGGGAACGGACGCCGCATCCCTGGTCGCAGCCCTGGAGTTGCCCCCGGCCGCCGGAGCCCAGACTCTGGCCGTGACCTTCCCAAGCGAGGTCTGCGGATGACGCGGCGCACCCTCTGGCTCAACCGGGGCGCGGCGCTGGCGGCCGTCGGACTCACCCTTGTCGCCCTGACCTCCGCCCTTGCCGCGGGACGCGATCTTCGCGCCGTGACGACGGCCGGCGACCGGCCGGGCGGCGCTCCGATCACGGCCGACAAGGCCGCGCCGTGGACGCCAGGACGGCCCCTGCTGCGGCGCAACGGCGCGACCGCCGAGATCGCCATCGGCGAGCACCTCAACGGGCGGCTCGCCGAACTGGGATTGACGGTTCTTGCGGTGGACGCTTCGAACCTGCGCCCCTTGGGCGGCGGCCTGCACCTCGCGGAGGTGCGCGTCCAGGCGCTAGGCGACGCCGCCGCCTCGGCCGCGGTCGCCAACTGGATCGCCGTCAATCGCGAAGCCGTCCGGCTCAAATCCCTGACGCTCGGTCTCGGACCGACCCGGGAAGGGACCGTGGCGCTCGTGCTGCTGATGGTGATCGCATGACGCAGCTCGGGCGGCTTTGGGCCTCCGCGGTTCTCGGCGCGTGCGCCTTGGCGACGCTCGTCATCCTGATCTGGCCGGCCGCCGCGGCCCGCCCCCCGGCAGCGCCGGGCGTGGACCGCTATTTCGGAGCGGATCACCAGGCGCGCCGGAGCGGTCCCGTCGCGGGCTTTCCCCTTCGGCTTCACGCGGCCGGAGCGGAACCGACCGTAGTCGCCCCGACCGCCGTCCCGGTCCTGGTCGGTCTCGCCGGCCGGCGCGCCTATTTGCGCAGCGCCGACTCCGGCGAAGTCGAGGGCGTGTCCATCGGGCAAACCCTGGATGGATGGCGACTGGTCGCCGTGACCGGACGCAGCGCCACCGTCCGCGGACCGGCCGGAGATCGGAGCCTCGAGCTGTTCGCCGCGACCGAGCCGACCTCGGACGCGGCTCCGGATCCGGCCACCGATCCAGCCGCCGGCGGATGACGCCGCCGCTTCTCGCCGTGGCGCTGGGCGTGGCGGGTCTGATCGTCGGCAGTTTTCTCGGACTGGTCAGCCTGCGCCTGCCCGCCGGCGAGGATGTCGTGACTGGCCGATCCCGCTGCGGTGGGTGCGGACGGACTCTGGCCTGGCCGGATCTCGTCCCGGTCGCCAGCTACGCCGCCAGCCGCGGGCGATGCCGGACCTGCGGAAGCGCGATTCCCGTCCGCTATCCGCTCCTCGAACTGGCGGCCGCCGGCGTGGGAGTCTGGGCCGCGCTCGCCGGCCCGGACCCGGCCGGCGCGGTGTTCACGGCGCTGCTCGGCTGGCAGCTGCTGTTGATCGCCACGGTGGACCTCCAGCATCTCTGGCTGCCGGACCGGCTCACCCTGCCGCTGCTGGCGTCCGGTCTGTTCGCCGTGGGCTGGCTCGAGCGCGCCGGGCTCCGCGACGCCGTCCTGGGCGCCGGGCTCGGCTTCGCGGCGCTGTGGCTCTTCGGTTTCGCCTACCGCCGGCTGCGCGGCCGGGACGGGCTCGGCGGGGGCGATCCCTTCCTGTTCGCGGCCGGGGGCGCGTGGGTCGGCTGGCAGGGCCTGCCGCCCGTCCTCCTGATCGCGTCCGCGGCGGGCGTCGGCCTCGTCGTGGCGCGGCGGGCGGTCGGCGGCCGCCCGGCGGCGGACGCCCGGATCGCCTTCGCCCCGCTTCTCGGTCTCGGCGTCTGGCTGGTCTGGCTGATGCGGATCTGACCGGCGACCGGTCCGATCGCGCTGCCGTCGCTCACGTTTCGCGCGATAGCGAACGGGCTACGATCCGGGCCACCGCGTCGTGCCGCGTCCGGGTTTCGTCCGCCGGGGCCGAAACGCGGCTGACCTTCACCCGGTAGCCTTTCACCACGGTTTCGCTCGGCTCCGGCGGGGGCGCCAGAGCCTGGATGTAGTCCGGCAGGCCCTCCGGCGTGAGAAGCGCCACCCGGTTCCGATCGGGCTCGTCCAGGCCCGCCAGCACGGCGTCGCGGAAGCGCACGCCGGTCGCGCGCGACTTGACCACCACCAGCGCCGCCTGATCGACGCCGCCCGACAGGCATTTGCGGAGATTGGCGGCCTCGTGGGCGCCCGGCGTGGTGACCGACACCTCGAAGGCGACGCGCAGGCCGTCCCGCTCGAGCAACACGTCCGCCTGACCGCCGCCGACGGAAGCCTCGACGGTGGCGCGGAAGCCCTGCTGCTGGCCGAGCTCGCGGATCAGCGCCTGCAGATAGCGGTGCTGCGGACCGCCCTTGCCGGGCTCGACGGCCGGTCGGGTGGGACGGACCGGCGGCGGACCTGGCGGGCCCGGTAAGAGGACGACGTCCTCCGCGTCCGGCAGGGGCGGGTGCGGTGCGCCGACGTCGGGAGGTCGGGCCGCGGCGGGCGCCGGCGGCGCTTCGGCGGAGGCCGTGGGAAACGCCGGCAGCTCCGCCTCCATCGGCGCGCCGCAGTAGCGCGTCCGGTTGGCGTCCAGCAGACGCTCGAAGGCCTCCGCGCTCGAGGTCGGTTGCCGCTCCAGATAGCCGAGCGGGGTGGTGAGGCGCACCGCTCCAGGCGTCATGTTCTTCAGCCACGCGGCGAACTCGGTGCGGTCGCGCCGCCGGCGCATGCCTTCGATGAAGTCGGCCGTGGTGTGCAGTTCGTCGGCGAAGGCGCGGGCGTCGCGGGCCGACACCCCGCCGGCGAACTTCAACGAGGTGTTGGCGTGCAGCGCCGCGCGCAGCCGCGGCGACAGCTGATCCAGGGTCTGGTGCGCCAGGGTCAGGCCGACGCGATACTTGCGGGCCTGATTGAGGATGGTCTCGACATCGTCCCCGAAATACTCCTGCGCCTCGTCGATGTAGACGAAGGTCGGCGTCCGCTTCTCCGCCGCAATGACCGACCGCTCCAGCGCCGCCTGGGCGATCATGGCGATGAAGAACCGCCCCAGCAGGGCGCTGCCGTCCGACTTGAGCAGGTCCTTGGCGGTGGAGACGAGGATGATCTTGCCTTCGTTCATGGCCGCGTAGAGGTCGAGCTTGTTCTCGCGCTGCAAGAACATGCGCTCGAAGGCCGGGGTCGACAGCACGCCCCACAGCCGGCGCAGGATCTGCTTCTTGGTGGCGGCGAAGGACGGGGCGAAGAACTCGGTGGCGAAGAAATGCCGCGCCGAGCCCTGCAGCCGGCCCATGTGCGGCTTGAACGGCGCGCCGTCCTCCATGACCTGCATCAGGGTGTGGAGGGTGGCGCCCGGAATGGTGATCATCAGCCGCGCCAGATAGCGGAAGATCACCCCCTGCTTCTGGGTCAGCTCGGCCCCGAGCATGGCCCCGAAGAAGGTCTCGTAGAGCTCGACGACGCCGTTCAGCACCCGCTCCCGGTCGACGGCCGAATAGCCCTCGGTCCGATCCAGATGGGCGTCGAACAGGTTGAGCGCGGCCGGGAACTCGATGTCCGACGGATCAACCAGCACCAGCCGGTCGGCGAGGCTCCCTTCCGACTCCGGCGAGAACAGCTCCAGCCGCAGCAGCTTCTGGATCAGGTCGCCCTGGCTGTCGATCACCACCACGGAGCGGCCGTCCTCGACCGCCTTGACCAGATCGTCGTGGATCAGCCGCTGCAGCAGCTGGGTCTTGCCGTGGCCGGTGCCGCCGATGATGTGGCAATGCTCGAAGCGCATCGCGTCGGGCACCCGGAACGGCACCGGCAGGTCGAGCAGGTCGGCGAAGGGCGTGCCCGCCAGGTACAGTTCGACCAGTTCGGACGGGGTCTTGCCCTTCTGCCGCGTCGGGACGATCAGCCGGTCGGAGACGGCCTGCGGATCGGCCTCCGGCGAGAAGCCCGAGGCGACGAGCATGTTGGTGATCAGCCGCACCCGCAGGCGCTCGAACAGTTCCAGCCGCAGCGGCTCGTCGTCATAGGGCAGCATGACAAAGCGCTCGACGGCCTCCGCCGGATCGTCGAGCAGTTCGATCAGGGGCACGCCGAGCGCATCGCCGCCCTCCGTGTCCCAAGGGGCGAAGCACCCCTCCGGCAGCGTCTGGAACAGGCGGCGCAAGCCCTCCCGGAGTCGGCCCCGGACGAGGCCGAACATGCGTTCAAAGTCCCCCGCCCAGCGGCGCCGGCGCACGAGCAGCTTGCGGACCTCGACGGCGACCGCCGCGTCGCCTTCGATCACCGGCCAGTCGGCTTCCAACGCGATCAGATCCTCGCCGCGCAGCACCCCCTCGGCCGCATCGGTGGCGGCGATCAGCACCGGCAACGCGGGGATGCGGTCGCAGGTCCGAATCACGTCCTTGACCACCTCGATGGCCAGATCGTCGACCGGCGTCTCGGCCAGGGGCGAGGCGCGCCACAGGGCCTCTACCTCGGCCCAGCGCTCGCGCGTCTCCTGCAGCTCCCGCCCGCGGGTGCCGCCGGCGAGCCAGTTGGTAAGGTCGCTTCGGCCGAACACGCGCTACAGTTCGAGGACTTCTTCGCCACCGAAATGGGAGGCGGCGTCGAGCACGGCCTTGAAGGTCCGCGCCGCCTCGCGGATCTGCTCCTCGATGGCCAGCAGCTCGACCACGTCCTTGACCTCGATGCGCTTGCCGCCCTCGAGATCCTTCACCGTCAGGGTCAGGGTCACCGCCTTCCAGGCCAGTCGCGAGGCCACCCCCAGCAGGCCGCTGCCGCCGGTGATCTCGTGGCTGGCGTAAAGCTCCGTGTCCTGGAGCTTATATTTGCGGATGCGCTCCCTCTCGTCGGCGGACAGGTCCGCCCGCACCTCGAGGGTGAAGAGCACCTTGCCCAGCAGGCCCGCGCGCTGGTCACGCCGTATCAGCAGTTTCATCGCCCCCTCCCAGAGCATCGCCGCGAGGCCCCGCCGCCGGCTCCGCTCTGCAGCGGTCGCCTCGCTTGCCGCGCGGTGTCCGCCGCATTGATCCGCCAATCCAGGCCGGAGCGGCAGGGAGATCGCACGCCGAGGCGCAGACCCTGCACGTCGCCGGCCGCCTATCCACGCTCGTTCAAGCTGCCGCACGTTACCTAAAGTATTATATTTGGCAACCACCGTTCTCCGACGGGTGGGCCGCTGCGAGCGCGACCCAACACGCTCGGCCTCTGCACCCCGAGCCCGGCTCGTCGGGGCGGGGCCCGATTCGAGAATCCCGTCTGGCGCCCGCGTCTTAACCAACATAGGCTGCGACGCGGAGGGGCGATGACGGGACGACTTACACAGCGTCAGCTGGAGTGCTTGCGGCTGTCGGCGACGATGACCGACAAGGATATCGGTCGGCACCTCGGCATCTCACACCACACGGTCAGTCTTCATATTCGCGAAGCCCTCCGCCGGCTTGAGGTTTCATCCCGGAAGGCGGCGTTGCGCCGACTAGCATGCGAACCGCTATACGGACTGGACGCTATGGCCGTCGCGCCGACCCCGGCGCTGGATCGGCCTGCGCCGGGCGATCCGGCGGATGACGCGCGGGGACTGATCGAGACCCCGACCGCCGCCTGGTTTCTACCGCCGCCGCCGCGGCGCGGTTTCCGGCTCGGTCTGGTTCTCGTCTTCGCCGCCGTCGCCGCCTTGATCACGGTCGGGATTGTGAGTGTGGTGTCCGGAGCCGTCGGGGCCCTGGCGTCGCACGCGCCGCCCGCCGCCAACCTGACGCAGGACTGATCACCAGCGTTAGGAACCAGATTATGAAGAACAGACATGTCGGCGTCCGGATCGCCCGCCGCCTCCAGACTGCGGAACACGCCGTCGACAAGGCCATGGTCGAGACCAGCGCCCTGATCCAGGCCATGATCGAGAGCCGGGCCGATGCGGGGTTCGCGGCGGCGGTCGGGCACCCCGCCCTCCTCGACATGGTGCGCGGGCTGTCCCAACTCGCCGAGGCCAGGGGCGCCGTGGTGGACGGCCACAACGGGCTCGCCGCCGTGGCCGAGGCTCACGCGATCGGCTGGAGACTGGACGGGCCGCTCGAGGACAAGCCGATCGCCGTCGTCGAGGCGGTCCCGGCGGCCGCCTGAGGCGGGTCTGGGAGCCGGCATGACCTCAACGCAGCTCTCCGTCCTGTGCCTGAGCATCCTCAGCATCGGGCTCCAGCTGTGGAAGGGCCGGGGCGCGGAACGGCTCGCCGCTCTCGCCTTTCTGGCGGCGATGCTGGTCACGCCCTTGGTGGACGGCGTCCAGATCGACGGGCTGCGATGGGGTGTCGCCCTCGTCTCGGTCAGCCTCTTCGGCGCCCTGCTCTGGTTGAGCCTGACGGCCGACCGTTGGTGGCTGATGGCGGCGGCGGGCGTGCAGTTGCTCACCGTCGCCACCTATCCGGTGGCCATGCTCACTCCGGACGGACAGGTCTGGGCCAACGTCACCTTCCGCTTCGTCGTCTGGGTCGAGTTGATGCTGATCGGGCTATTCGGCGTGTGGGAGGCCCGCACGGCGACCTACGCCCGGCCGCGTTCGGCCGGCGGCTGAGCGCTCGATCCCATCATTCCAATGTTCGCGGCCAAGCCGCAACCACCGTCCCGAGGGGGGACTGCATCATGTCTGACAAATGGACTTTTGAGACAGCCTTCGATTTCTGGCGCCGGCACGTCACGACGGATCTGGAAGCGGTCTGGGACCGCTTCGTCTCGGCCGAGGCCTTCCTGCTCGACCACAAGCCGGGAACGCCGCTCGAGGCGGACGGCGTCTTCGAGGTCCTGCTCGAACAGGGATCGGATGGACGAGGCGACGGGCGCGACCGACGCGCGCTCCAGCGCCTTCGCGCCTATGTTCGCGGCCTCCCCCAGGCCCTCGCGGCGGCGGCCTAGGATACGCGGCTGACCGCTCTTGCCTCGCCGGGGCTCTTTCGGCCAAGGTCGCCCCAAGGAGACCTGTATGCCGCGCGCCATCGCCACCACCGACCCCGTCGATCTCGTCGTGGGCCAACGGCTGAAAGCCGCCCGGCAGCGCTGCGGCCTGTCCCAAGCCGAGCTCGGCAAGGCGATGAACCTGAGCTTCCAGCAGGTCCAGAAATACGAGCGGGGCACCAACCGCATCTCGGCCTCGATGTTGGTCCGCGCCGGCAAGGCGCTCGGCGTGCCTGTGGCCGACTTCTTTCCGGACGTCGAACCCGATCCGGCGGCCGACTCCCGTATCGATATCCGGTCGCTACGCGGCGGCGAGGCGCTCACGGAGCATTTCGCGGCCATGGGGCCAGAGCGACGCGCCCTCCTGCTGCAGATCGCCCAAGCGTTCGCGCTCGGGCCGGATGACCGCTCCTCCGGCTAGCCGCTACGGGGGCGTTCCGCCGACCCGTCTGCCGGGCGGGACTAGAGGCCTTGGCGATAATGCGCCAGACCGACGGCGGCGGCGGCGAACAGCGCGCCGCGTGCGTCCTCGCTCTCCCAAGGCCTGCGCCGCTTTGGCAACCGGTGGCGGAACGCTTCGCAATGCCGCGCGACGGCCTCGGCGATCTCCCGTCGCGTGCGCGCCTTCACCTCCGAAAAAGCCTCGCGCACCTCGGCGCGGCTGTAGACGGCGGTTTCGACGCCGCGGTGGTCGGCGGCGCGCCGAACCGCCCGGCAGAGATCGGCGATGCGCAAGGCGCGGCGGGTCGTGGCGCGGTCGTAGGCCTCGAGCACGAGGGTTTCGGGGGCGGAGCGGTCGAGCAGCCGCTCGAGACGGCGCAGGCAGCTGGCGTTCTTGTCCGCCCCCACCGAAACCAGGCCCCAGTCGACCGGTGCGAAGGGGCCCTCGAACAGCACCCAACCGAAGCCGCGGCTGGTCGGATGGAAGGCGAGCACCCGCTCGCCGGCGGCCGTCGCCACGACGGAGCTCATACGATGTCCGGGTTAGGCGTGCGCCCGATCATCTCGAGCAGCAGGGCGCGCTTGCGCGCGGCCCCGGCGTCGACGCGGCCGCGCAGCTGCTGATCCAGGCGCGCGGCGTGGCGCATGACCACGTCGTGGTTCTCCTCGAACAGATCCGGAAACAGTTCGGCGACGCCGACGCCGAACACCGCCTCGCAGCGGATGGCGAACGGCAGGCTCGGCCGCCCCTGGCCGAGTTCGAGCCGGGAGACGACGCTGCGCGAGGCGTGGCCGAGCAGCAGGGCGAGCTCGCGTTGGGACAGCGCCCATCGCTTGCGATGGAGGCTGAGATAGTTGCGGTGGGACATAGGCGGGGAGCGTTAGATGAGCGACCGATGACGATCGTTCCGTCATCTTCCCCTGAACGGCGCCTTGGCCGTAGACGGCCGATTGCCCCGCGCGGCGACCGCCGCCGGCCGGGGCCGCGGCCCCTCCCGGGGCCCGTCAGGCCGCCGCGGATTCGACCGGAACGCCGTAGCGGGCGGCCAAGGCCTCGACCTTGCCGCGCTCGCCGGCGGGGATCACGAAGACGCCGTTGGACTTGGCCGTGGCCAGCTTCAGCCGTTCGCGCAGGCGCCAGCCGACCTGGCGCGGACTGGCCGGCGGCGTGCGGCTGTCACCGCCAAGCCGGTTGAAGGCCTCGGTCACCGCCGAGACGGTGACGCGGCCTCCGGCGGGGTCGGCGAAGCGCTCGGCGAGCGCCTGGACCAACAGGCCCTCGGGCGAGGCGGCGCGTTCAGCGGCCATACGTCGCTGCTCACGGGACATCGCCTGATGGAGCTCGGCGCGCAGGGCCGGGTCCTCCATCAGCGACAGCAGGGACAGGGCGGTCTGGTTGAGGCGCGGATCGACGCCGGCGGCTTGGCGATCCGGGTGCGGCCGCACGCGCGCGCGCTGCGTCAGCCGCCAGGCGAGGAGCGCGTTGCGCAGGTCGAGCGCCTCCCGGTGCAGCTCCGGCGGGGTCTGGATCGGGATGTCCGACCGCAGCGGCCGCTGCCCGGTCTCCTCGGTCAGGAAGCGGCTCTCGAGCGCCCGGTCGGCGAAGCCGTGCCGCATGGCCACCAGCTTGGGTCCGTAAACCCGGAAGGCGCGTGGATTGAGCTCCTTGTGCCGGTTGGTCATGGTCCGCAGCACCGGCAGGCCGGCGGTGTTGCCGTTGTTGAGGATCTTGCTCAGCGGCGCGGTCGCGTCCGAGAAGCGGAAATCCGCCTCGTCGAGCACCAGGGTGCCGCCGAAGGCGTCGAGCACATGGAAGATCGGCGACACCGTCGAGGCGCCCGAGGCGAAGAACGGCTTGTAGCAGAGCGCCCCGATGGCGGTCAGGGCACGGGTCTTGCCGGTGCCGTAGTCGCCCCTCAGCCGCAGGTACGGCAGTTCGTGGAAGGCGTCGTAGACCCAGCTCAGCAGCACATAGTGGGCGGCGATCGCCTCGAAGGTCGGCGACAGGTCGACGTAGCGGTGCAGGAAGGCCTGCACCCCGGCCACCAGCGCCGCCTGGGTGGTGAAGGCCCCGACGGCGGAGGGCAGCAGGACGCAGCCGGTGGCGATCAGATTGTTGTCGGCGGCGTAGGGGACGAGCCGCTCACCGTCGGCGAGGTCGATCGCGTCATGGACGGCGACGGGTCCGTCTGGGTCCGCCAAGGCCAGGGCCGTGGCGCGGCGCTCCGGGTCGTAGAGCAGCTCGATCAGCCGCCCGTCGGGCAGAACGCGCGAGACGGTCGGCGTCGGCCCTGAAGTGGCGCGGTCGCTCATGACCTTCAGCCTACGCCCCGCGGGGCGAGCGGAAAGACGGTCGGCGGTCGCGTGGAGAGTCTTTCGAGACAGGCCCGCTTCAGTATAGCGCGCCGGGGCGCGCGTTTTTCCAGAGGTGGGGATGGCGGGCCGGATCGAGCCGCCGGCGCGGCCGTCCTCTCCGTAGAGCTAAGGGACTCCGTCCCTCGCGCGCGCCAGGGTGCGCGGCTGCGCCGCCGGCCCGCGGGGTGTCCCCGGTCTTCCTTCGCTGCGCTCCGTGCAGACCGGGCGATCCCCCTCCCCGCGGTCCGCCCTGGCCCTTGCTACCCCTGGTCTCGCCGACGGGCAGGGGAGCAGGCGGAATTTCGCCTGCTCCCCAACCCTAGGAGACGTGATCATGACTGCCGCTTTCGAAACCGCGCCGACCGCCGAAGCCGCCGTCCCGGAGCATGGGACCGTGGCCTTCATTCCGCTCAACCGGCTCAAGAAGTCGCCGCGCAACGCCCGCAAGACGCCGCACAGCGCCGCCGACATCGAGGCGCTGGCGGCCAGCACTCGCGAGAAGGGCATCCTCCAGCCGCCCGTGGTCGAGCCTGAGCTCGGGCCGGACGGACAGCCGACCGGCGACTACCTCGTCACCATCGGCGAGGGCCGCCGGCTGTCGCAACTGCTCCGCGCCAAGCGCAAGGAGATCAGGAAGACCCAGCCGATCCGCTGCGTCGTCGACACCGCCCACGACGCCTTCGAGATCAGCCTCGACGAAAACGTCACTCGCTTCGCCATGCACCCCGCCGACCAGTTCGAGGCCTTCCGCGATCTCGCGGACAACAAGGGCTGGGGCGCCGAGGAGATCGGGGCGCGCTTCGGGGTGTCACCCACTCTGGTCCGGCGGCGCATGCGGCTCGGAGCGGTCAGCCCGGTCTTGATGGCCGCCTACCGGACCGGGGACCTGACGCTGGACCAGTTGATGGCCTTCGCGGTCAGCGAGGATCACGCCCGGCAGGAACAGGTGTTCGCCGGCCTGTCCTGGAATCGCTCCCCGACCTTCATCCGACGCATGATGACCGAGCACGAGGTCGAGGCCTCCGACCGGCGCGCCCGCTACGTCGGCGTCGAAGCCTATGAGGCGGCGGGCGGAACGGTCCGGCGCGACCTGTTCAGCGAGGACGGCTCGGGCTGGTTCGCGGACGCCGCCCTGCTCGACCGGATGGCGCTGGAGAAGCTGGCCGCCGAGGCGGAGGCCGTGCGCGCCGCCGAGGGCTGGCGGTGGGCGGAAGGTCGGCTCGACCATCCCTACGACCACGGTTGCCGCCGGGTCTATCCGCGCGTGGTGGAGCCGGACGCGGAGACGCAGGCCCGGCTCGACGCCCTCGCCGAGGAGTACGACGCCATCGTCGCGTCCTGCGGCGAGGATGAGTGTCTGACCGAGGAACAGGACGCCCGCCTGACCGAGATCGACGCCGAACTGGCGGCGGCCCGGCCGGAGCGCTACGACCCCGAGGCGGTGGCGCGCGGCGGCCTGTTCGCCGTCCTCGCCCACGAGGGTGTCCGCATCGAGCGCGGCTTCATCCGGCCAGAGGACGAGGCGCAAGCGGAAACCGAGCCGGATGCCGGGAGCGGCAGGGACGATGATGCGGAGCGCGAGGCCGACGCGCCAGACGATCAGGCGGACCGGACGGAAACCCGCAAGACCCTGTCCGAACGGCTGGTCGCCGACCTCACCGCCCACCGCACGGCGGCGCTGCGCGACGCCCTCGCCGAACAGCCGCAGGCCGCCTTCCTCGCCGCCCTGCACGCCCTGACCCTGCAGACCTTCTATTGCGGCGGCGAAACCTGCCTCGACCTCCAGATCGCCAGCCTCGCGCTGGAGGGCCATGCCGAGGGTCTGGCGGAGACGGCGGCGGGGCGCGCGCTCGAGGCGCGGCACGCCCTCTGGGCGGGCCAGCTTCCCGACGACCCGGAGGCCCTGCTGGCGGCCTTGCAGGCCCTGCCCGACGAGGGGCGGCTGGCCCTGTTCGCCCATGTCGTCTCGCTCGGCGTCAACGCCGTGCAGCGGGTCGGGACCTCGCGCCGCGCTCTGGCCCACGCCGGGGTTCTGGCCGAACTCGTCGGCCTCGACATGGGCCGCTACTGGACCGTCACCGCGAGCAGCTATCTCGGCCGCGTCACCAAGGCCCTGATCGCCGAGGCCGTGGCCGAAGGCGTCTCGCCCGAGGCGGCTGGACCGCTGGTCAGCCTCGACAAGGCGAGCATGGCCGCCAAGGCGGAAGACCTCCTGAAAGACACGGGCTGGCTGCCGCCGTTGCTGCGTCGGTCCGGGGCCGCTCCGGAGTAACCGGGGCGGGAGGGCCGTCGCCGAAGGCGGCCCTCCCCTGCTCCGGGCGGCCCCGGCCAAGGCGAACGCCCGCCGTGCGCGACGGGCGCGCCCGGGCTCCAATGTCTGAGCCGGTTCGGCGTTCTCTCCCCAGCCGCGACTCGCGGCCAAGGCCCCGGCGCCCTAGACTGGCAATTCGTCCTGAGAGCTTCCGACACCGCCCCTTCGGGGATGTCAGGGAGGTCAGGGACGTCCCCTCCCCTATGAAATACTTTCTCTACTGCCGGAAATCCTCGGAGGCCGAGGATCGTCAGGTGTTGTCCATCGAATCCCAGCGCCGCGAGCTGGAGCGACTTCTGAACACCTCGCCGGGGGTCGAGGTGGTGGAGATCATCGAGGAGTCTCGGAGCGCCATGACGCCGGGCCGGCCTCGTTTCGACGCCATGGTCGCGCGCATCGAAGCGGGCGAGGCGCAGGGCATCGCCACCTGGGCCCCCGACCGTCTAGCGCGCAACTCCATCGACGGAGGCCGGCTGGTCTACCTGCTCGATCGTGGCGTGCTGAAGGACCTGAAATTCTCGACCTACACCTTCGAGAACAACTCGCAGGGCAAGTTCATGCTGCAGATCATGTTCGGCCAGTCGAAATACTATTCCGACGCCCTCTCCGAAAACGTCAAACGCGGCAACCGCACCAAGCTGGAGAACGGCTGGCGGCCCAATCGCGCGCCGCTCGGCTATCGCAACGACCGCGCCAGCCGCACCATCGTCGCCGACCCGACCTATTTCCCGCTGATCAAGGGCCTGTTCCGTCTGGTCGCCCATCGCAGCTGCAGCATCCACGCGGCAGCGCGCATCGCCCGCGACGACTGGGGCTTCATCACCCCGCCCGCGCACGGCAAGCCGGGCGTGCCGCTGCCGGACAGCACCGCCCACCGCATCCTCACCGATCCCTTCTACGCCGGCGTCATCGTCTGGAACGGCCGCACCTGGCCCGGCAAGCATCCGCCGGCCGTGCAGCTCGGGACCTTCGAACGACTGCAGGTGGCGCTGCGCCGGACGGTGTCCATGCCGCCGACGCTGGAGGTGCCCTATCGCGGCCTGATCCGCTGCGGCCGCTGCGGGCGCGCCATCACCGCCGAACGCAAGCAGAAGCGGGCGCGCCGCTACCTCTATTATCACTGCGCCCGCCGCAAGCTCGACGACCGCTGCCCGGAACCGTCCGTCGAGGCCAAGGCCCTCGACAACCAGATCCTCGAGTTCCTGCGCACCCTGCAGTTGGAGCCGGGTCTGCACGAGTGGATGATCGAGCAGTTCGTCCGGCAGGAGCAGGAGATGGCGCGGCTGAACGCCGCGCACCGAACCACGCTGGAAGCGTCGTTGCGCGATGTCGACCGGCAGGCCGATGCGCTCACCACCCTGATGCTTAGGGGACAACTGACGGAGGCCGAGTTCAAGGCGCAGCGTGGCCGTCTCGAGACGGAGCGCGGCGAGATCGCCGCGCGGCTGGAAAGCGCCCGGTCAGGGGGATTGGGGATCGAACCCCTGCGCGATCTGCTGCGGGCCAGCAATCAGGCCGCGGATTGGTTTTCGCGCGCCGACGCGGACGAAAAGCGGATGATCCTGAAATTGGTGGGATCGAACCCCACCCTGATGGACAAAAAACTCAGCATTCAGGCCGCGCCACCGTTCGTGGAGGTGGCGAAAATGAACGCCTGTCCCAGTCTGCTGGCGGACTGGGACGAGGATCGAAACACGTCACATTGCGCACTGGTGCGGGCCATCGAAGAGATGCCGAAGCGAGACGAGTTCGTGCGTCTTCTACGAAGCGTGTGTGTGCGCTTTAAGGACGACGTAATAGACGTAATCAACGTCCCCGAAGTCCCTGACGTCCCCGGATCAGACTGCCGGGTGGTGGTTCAGGGTAGACGTCCTAGCAACCGGCAACTCGTGGCTAACCCTGACCCCATTGCAACACCACGTTCTGACGGGACCGCCCGATGCAAACGCCATCGCGGATAGCAAAGCACTCCACATAATGGGTTCCGTTGTACTTCGTGTTTTCCGGGTCCTGATGTGTTCGATGATCCGTTATCTCGCCTCGGGGCTCGGGACTGGCGTCGTCATTCTTGACCTTCCACTTGTATACGTCTGCAGGGGGTGCATCGGCACCGAGGCGGAACTCGATCTTTCGGTCAGTACCAATGCGGCCAATCCGGTCCAAGATCATCCGTCGGAAGCTGCCTGCGCGCTCCAGTGCGGTGGCGGTTATCGAGAACTCCACTTCGGTTAGCATCGGAATGCCAGAGTCGAAGAGATAGGCCTCGGTCTGACTCGCACGATGACGCTCTCCTGCCGACAGGAGGTCCTCCATCGCTGCATCCGAGTTGCTCAGTTCCTCAAGCTTGATGAGGAAGGCGTCCCGGGAGCGAATGATTTTTGTCCGGTCCGCATGACTAAGGTCCGCTACGTACGCATCGATATTTCGCTCGGGATCGGCTCTGTCGGGGATCTGCGGATAGCGAACCAAGTCCGGCAGCGCTCGAAAGAATTCAAAGACAGCACCGAAAATATCAATGTCTGGATTGGCAACGAATGACCGGGTGATTGCCTGTTCAAGGTGGAAAGACTTCAACGCGAAATCAGGGTCTGCCCTCTTGCAAGCTGATCGCCAACCTTTTGCGATCTTCACCGCTTTTCGGAAGTCCTCGTTTGCTTGGTTTATGGCTGAGGCAACAGCGATATACCCCCGCGGATCGGACTTGATCCAGGTCATCGCTTTTTCGCCGCGAGATACCTGTTCGACGATCTGCCGCCGCTCGCGATGAGAACGAACGGCGATTTCGGGAACGACGTACATGTCCGTCCCAAACTCATTCATTTCGGAGGAGTAGGCCGGCACTATATCGACGCCAAACTTCTCTTCCCCGTTCTCCAAGAAGCGAAGCGTCACAGAGTGGGTTTGGCGCGCGATCTGAAGTTCGAAATCCGTTGGATTCACGTACTCGGCGCGGAGCCTCGCTTCGAGTTGGCGTAACGCTTCAGAAGGATCATGAGCGATCGGGTCCCAAGCGCCCAAGACGTATAGAACGTCGAGATCGTGGAGCGGCGTGATGGCCGTGTACCTTGGATATGAGCCGATCTGCAGGCAGTTCGCCTCTCCGAGCACATCCCGAACCGACGTATAGACGCGGGTTACAAACTGTCGCTCGTTCTCTGTCGGGGATAGGTGCTCCTGCGCATATCGGCGCAGAAGCGCATTCACCTCATTCCTTCGCATAGCTGGTGGTCATGATCGAAGTGACGAGGTCGTTCAAAAGGCGGCCGCGGAAATTCGTAACTGAGCTGTGCCGCCGACCATCGAGTTGCGCCATCTGCTCGTCCGGAATCCGGCCTTGGTCGTACGGTTGATACACAACCAACGCGCATTTCGGTCCTTTGCGCCTCATGACCTCATCGAGGTGCGCGTTCCAGTCTGGCCAATACATGAGAAAAACGGAGGCCCCTTCAGAGTCGTCAATCTCTCGGATCGAAGGAATGATAAGTAGGTTCTTTTCCCTGAAAAGCTTCGACTCCACGAGGAGCTGACGCAGGCTTGTGAGATTGTCGCCTGACGCGAAGATTGCGATCTTCCGATGCGCTAGGCCATTACCCAAGCGATACAGAATTGGCGCAATACCTGATCCCCACAGGAATAGTCCATAGATCACGCCGACGGCTAGAACTACGAATTCAATCACCCCAACCCAGAAGAAGAACGCCTCAGCAGTTTCCATGCTGAAATCATACGCCCCCGATTCACCTACGCAACCTCCGGCATTAGGCTGCCTGGAGTTCGAACTTCACACAGTGTCGCTTTGGGCCCTCTGTCAGTGCGGAGATGTCCGAGAAAACCACAGCTTAGGTATGCTGTTTTGTGAAGGGGGTCAGTTGACGCCTTCAGAGTCGCGTAGCTGGCGGACTGAGACGAGGATCGAAACACGTCAGGTTGCGCACTGGCGCAGGCCATCGCAGAGATGCCGAAGCGCGACGAGTTCGTCAGGCTGCTTCGGAAGGTCTCTGCGCACTTTGAGGAGGACGTAATCGACGTGATCAACGTCCCCGAAGTCCCTGACGTCCTCGGAAGCAGAGCTTTCAGCGCTCGGTAGCTTGCTCGACCCGCTTTCTCCGGGGCCGGGGTGGTGTCCGAACACTGCGGGTTTCATAAGGATGTTCGTACCGCGGCGACAAGCGACGGCCTTAGAGCGTGGCTCGACCTCTCGAAAGACGAGGAGCTGAAGGCCGTGGTTCGTGAGATGCGTGGGATTGTGAGTGCTGCGTCAGCCGAGCAGAAGGATGCCGCATAGGACGTATCGACGTCCCCAACATCCCTGTCCGGGCTAACCTTGGCGCAAGCCGTCGCCTGCCTCCCGGGAGCAAAAATGGTCGCCGCCGATCCCGAGCATGGGCAGCTTGACCGTTGTGGACCGTGGGTTGATGGTGGGAAGCATTGGGAGGACGGGCATGACCAAGGGGAAGTTGTTGCGATACTCGGCCGTGTGTCTGGCCATATGGTTGGCCACGGCGACGAGCGGTCAAGCAACGTTCCTGAGTTCTGATCCTGTCGGAACGAAGGACGACCCTAACCTCTACCTTTACGTCGGCTTGGACCCCGTCAACCGGATGGACCCGACCGGCAAGACCTGCATCGAAGTAGGCACGACCCGAAACCGAACCTACTCGTGCAAGATCGACTGGGTTCGAGACCGCAACGGAGAGGTCAGGGCCCCCACGGCCGCTGAAAACCGACAATTCGCGTCCTTCAACGAAAACTATACCAGAGCCGTCAACCAGCTGATGGCAAATCCCAATCGAAGGGTGCCCATCACTATCCCCGGGCCAGGACCCGCTTCGAGCCGCTCCTTCACCGTGAGCGCTCGTGAGGTCGGCAGCGGCCTCATCAGACGGCAATTCACGGCCATCCCCTCCCGAGACGGAGGGGCGCAGACCGATCGCGGGCATACGTATGTCTATGCTCAAGGGCTGCGGGGGCAGGGCATCGTCGGCAGAGACACCGCGTTGGGGCAAAGGGTACTCGTTGTTCACGAGGGGATCCATCGACGGCCGGCCGAGAACGGAATGTTGATCGCGCCCCGCCTCGGTCATGAGCCGTGGGACACTAACCATCAAGATCCCTACAACGACGCCGCCAGAGTACTTCTGGGTGAGTAGGATCGGCACGATGTCTCTCGCTTTCCTTTCACTGCTCCTTTGGACGTTGGGAGGATGCGGCTCCCACGATCTAGACAGGGCTGCTCCCGGCCAAGCCGCCTCGCCCGGCGCGATCACCTATCTGAATAGCGACCGAACTTCGGCGGTCACGTTCGACAGGGGCGAGTTGACCATAGGCATGACCGAGGAAGCGAGGCGAACCCTGACGGAGGCCGATGGCTTGCGCGGCGACTTTGTATGGGATGCGCCGATCCAACCATGCTCGGACGCCCAGTTCGAGTGCCTCAAGGCCGATCCCTATGTTTTCGCAGTACCGAGAGGCCCCCTTCAAGACGGACAGACCTTCGAACGGGAAGGCGTCCGATTCACGGTCGAGCGATGTGACGACTCGTCATGCGGATCGGTGCTTATCCGGGCCGACTGCGAGTCCTTCGGGCCAGGTCGCCGATGTTCCACGCACCCGCGGGGACGGGCCGCCAGCACGACCCCCGGCGAGGTTACCTACTTCGTCTACCAAAGAGACCGGGGCGTGGTGTCGTTCGGCTCGACCACTAATGGCGCGGGGGGAGCAAGCCTCTCAGACGACTACGTGCTGGCCGGCAGGCGCGGTTTACTGGCGCCTCGTTAGCACGGCCGCCGGTCAGAGCGACGCAACGTAGTAGCGGGGCGGATCACATGGACAGGCGTGACCTTCTTCTAGCTGCTCTTGGCGCGTCGGTGCCCTGCTTTGCCGCCTGCCGGCCACCCTCCCAAGCCGCTCAAAGCCCTGCTCAGGCTGTCCAAGAGATTATCGCCTCGTCTGTGGGGCGTCTGGACTACCTGCACGCCAAGATCGCTCTGGACCGCCTTGTCGACCCCGGCATCAATGCCCGGACCGTAAGGACCGAGATCGAGCGAATGGCGACTGCGGCCCGCGACCTCGCCGGTCACGGCGCATCGGACATCTATCGGTTGGCTGCTGTTCGGAACGTTATCTACGAAGCGGGTCCGTGGAACGATCATCGACCCTTTGGCTATGATCACGACGACCCGTACGGGCAGAACGTCAATAACAAGCTGCTCTCGTCCTATTTGGAGACCCGGCGCGGCAACTGCGTCTCGATGCCCACTCTTTTCCTGATCCTGGCGGACCGGCTTGAGCTCGACGTCGCGTTGTCCGTGGCGCCTCTACATGTGTTCGTTCGGTACAGGCCGACCGAGGGACTGCCGGTGAATCTAGAGACAACCAGCGGCGCACTCCCCGCCCGGGAGGCATGGTATCGCGAGAAGCTGCCCATGACCGATCTGGCCGTCGCGACGGGGGCCTATCTCCGCTCACTGCCGCGCAAGGAAGGGGTGGCGCTGATGGCGACGACGGTGATGGAGAGCCTGACGGATCAGGCCCGCTATCAGGACGCGATCAACGTCGCTGAGGTAATCCTTGAAGCCCATCCACTCGACGTTCAGACGATGGTCCACCAAGGGTCGGTGTACGGAGAGCTTCTCCGGACAGAGTTCTACACGCCTTACCCAACGCCCGATCTGATTCCCCCAAATCTCCGCGCGCGCTATCGGGCGCTGGATCATATGAACCAAACCCTGTTTGCAAGGGCCGAGGCCTTAGGCTGGACTCCGACGGAAGTAGCGCCTTGAGCGGGCGCACGTCGACGACGTTCGAACTTTAACAGCCTCCGGACGGGGCCGAAGCGTGGCTCGAGGAAATTCTAGCACATGCCCAGAGCGAAGAACGTGACCTGACGCTAGCTCAAATGAGGACCATGATGCCGCCTTCAACCTGACCCGCGCATCATGACCCAGATCAACGTCCCTGAAGTCCCTGACGTCCCCGGAAGCAGAGCTTCCATCCCTCAGTAGCTGATCAACCGCTTTCTCCGGCGCCAAGGTGGTGTCCGAACCTGCGAGTATGGTGAGAACGTTCGAACGGCGGCGGCGCAGGACGGCCTGAATGCGTGGCTCGACGCCTGGAGGGGCGAAGAGCTTAAAGCCGCCGGGCGTGAGATGCGTCAGGTCCTCGACGAGGCGACGAGTCTCGTCGCATCGACCGAGCTGAGGGAGGCGGCCTAGGGATAGTTCGACATCCCTGATGTCCCCGACGTCCACCTGGCTCTCGTCGTGTGGAGCCTGCCTCCGGCTTGGCCGTCCAGTCTACGGCCGCCCTGTTCGACGCTACGCGCTTCGGATCGGGGGGTCAGGCGGCGAGCACATCGTAGGCGATCGGAATATGGTCGACATTCATCATCAGCTGACCATAGCCGTTGGCGTCCAGACCGGCCAAGGCGTCGACCGCCGTGGCGGCGATCAGATTCCGCCCGAGCGCGAAATCGATGCAGCCTTGGCTGTTGGGCTTGAAGTCGTAGGTGGTGCCCGCGATCTTGTAGGCTGGGTCGCTCTGCGCGGGGGTGAGCCCCCTGGACCATTGGGAATACGCCGCGGCCTTGGCCGTCCGTGCGACAGGCGAGACCGCGAAGGCCTTGGCGGCCTTGGCCTCGTCTGTCGCGGCGGCGAGACCGTTGTTGAAATCCCCCATGAAGATCGAAGAGGTATCCGCCATGGCGGCCAACGCCAGTTCGACTGCGGTCTTCCCCCCGACCGCGCTGGCGTTGGCGTGGAGGAACCAGACGCTGAGCGGCCGCGCGGTTTTCGGGTCGATCCACGTCGATCGGATCAGGTTCCGCTTGGTCTTGTCACCGCCCCAGTCCGGGTCCGGGATGCCCTCCTCGCTCTTGCATTTGGAGAGCTCGGGGCCGTGGAACAGGATCATATTGAGGTGCGAGCCGGGGTTCAGGCTGACGACCTTGGCCGTATAGCCTTTGAGCCCCATGCTCGCCGCCCAGGCCGCGGCGGCGGCCACGCTGGCGACCTTGACGCTCACTTCGTCGAGGCAGAGGATGTCGGGCTTCACCTGCGCGACCCGCCCCGCGATGATGGCGAGCTTGGCCTTGTCGAAACTGCTCGTCCCGACGGGCGCAGTGCAATTCCAGTACATCACCCTCATCTGACGCCTCGGTGATCAGCCGGGTTGGCGTCGGATCGTCCGACGCAGCGGTCACCCTCGCGGTCGGGCGTCACGGCAACCCGACGGCGATCCTGCCGACGCCCAAGGCGAGCGATCCGCCGCATCAGGTGTTGGCGGCCGCGGGATCGTACAGCATCGACGGATAGTATTTCTCCATCCACGCGTGGGCGATATCCCGCTTGGTCACGTATTTCAGGTAGAAGTTGATCGGGACGCCGGTCTGACCATCCGACGCCTTGGCGACATAGTCGTCGAGCGCGACCTGGAGGGAGTTCAGATCGATCACCTGGTTGGTCGACTGATCGACATCGGCCACGGCGTCGACAGCGGCCTTGATGTAGTCGGACTTCATCTGAGCCATGGCCTCGCCCTTGCGGGCCGCCGCGGCGCCGGACGCGATCGAGGCGTTGCTCGAGTTGGTCGAGTCCTGCAGCGCCGCCAAGGACTCCATGTCCGATTTCGGGTCGCCCTGCAGGGCCTTGACCGAGGTGATCACCTGGTTCGACTTGATCGAGGGGATCAGACCCATCGTGATGACGGAGCAGTGGGACTGGATATTGGTCGTGCTCAGCAGATTCTTCAGACTGCTCGCCGACTGGGCGTCCATGCCCCAGCTGCCCTGGATGTTCTCGAACAACAGATCCTCGTCCGCTTCCGCCCGAGCCTGGAACGCTTGGGACTCCGACGACTGGCTGCTGGTGGTGTCCTCCACCTGCTCGAAATGCACGAAGCCGACGAAGCTGGATCCATAGGTGGCGCCGATCAGGATCGGGAGGGATTTGGCGTCGTCATCGTCCTGGTTGGTCAGCGCCATCTTCTTCATCGAGTTGGGGTCCTCGACGGGGAGTTTGTCGCTGGCCTGCCTGTTGTAGGAGTCGATCGCGGCATCGACATCCAGCACCAGGGGCGAGAACACCTGGGCCTGCCGGCTCGTGCAGTTGGCGCATATGACCAGAGTCCCCACGATGTTATGGTTCTGGCTGGCGCTCGTCATCGAACTGTTGGCGGAGGCGGCGGCCGAAGCGCCGAAGGTCGTTCCCAGGAAGCTCGACACCTTGGCGCCGACGAAGCTCGACACCGCGTCCGCGGCCGACTTCGAGGACTGGGTGTTGTTTTCGTATCGGAAGTACTGGACGTCCATATTCATGGAGTCCGAGCTGATCGGCAGGGCGGTCAGTTGCGAGGCGCTGAAATCGACCGGGCTCTGCAGCTGGGACCCGATCTGGGACTGACCCGACTCGGTCTTGGCCTGAACGATAGCCTGTTCCGCCGCGACGACCTTCTGGCCCAGATCGATCGCGGCATCCAGGATGTTCTTCATCAGATCATCCAGGTTCTTCTGAAAATCGCCGAGCTGGTCCGGCGTCGCGCCAAGGCTGATCAGTTCGCGCGACGTCATGTCCAGGCTCAGCTTCTGGCGCAGCAGGGCGTTGACATGATCGCGGGCCACATCGACGGGCAGTTGCAGCGTCGCGATCTTCTCCAGCACCGCGATGCGGGATGGATCGACGATCATGCCCAGCACGAGCGAAGGATCGTAGGGAATGGTGGATGTCGGCATTCGGGTTCACTCCGGCGGATGGGTTCGGCTCGACGCTTCAGCTTCGCGCCTGTCCCACCGCGCTCTGCGCCCCCGTCCAAAAGATCGAATAGGCCGTCTGGGTGGCGGCGATCAGCGTCGCCTCCGCGACCGCGAGCCCATCCGCGGCATTGTAGAGCTCGGTGTTCAACTGGCCGTAGGCGCCGGCCAGGGCGGTGCCAGCCTGCTGCATCGTCTTCTCATAGGCGAGCAGCGACTGTCCGATCTTCGCCGACCGGACATAGTGCCGAACGTGGGGCTCGGCGCGCACCGGATCCTCGTAGTCGTCGTAGTCTTGCGGCGGCGTCGCCGGATGATTGGCCGCGTCGATTTCCGCCGCCAGCAAAGAGCCGGCCGCGCGCAGTTCGGACTTGTAGATGCGGACCGCCATGCTCCAGTCGTCATACGCCGTCTGCACATGCGAGCCGCTCTGGACGCTGCTCTTGTCGTAGGCGTTGAAGGCGGCCGCAAGGGCGCGGTCGAAAGACCCGTCCAGAACCGCGACCCTTTGAATGGCCGCTGGTCCCCGCATCAGCCGTTGCATCTCCTCGCTCACACGCGGCGCGCGACCGACCTTCGAGACGAACAGGTCCTCGATGCGCTTCAGGCGCGGCTTGGACGACGACGGACCAAACCTTTTACGCATCTCGGCGACCTGGCGTTCGGCCAGTTCCAGAAGCTCGGTCGCCAGTTCGTCGTGAACCGTCGGCAGCGGCTTGAGACCGTCGGGCAGGCCTTCCAGCAGCTCTTCGCGCCGGCGGCGCTCCACCTCGTCTTCGGACTCGATCGGCGCTGCGCCAGCGTCGCTACGGGGTTGCCGCTTCTCAACCATGTCGTCACCTCTCGCTATGGGAACCAGCCGGCGTAAGGCGATAGGCCTTCCGAGATCGGCGCACTAGATTAGTTGGGGTCGATTTTGTTGTAGAGGCCGTATCCCTTTTGGGCACCGACCTGAAAACACCACCCTTCGATAAAACACGGGTGGGAAGTTCCGTAGATCGTGACGTCAAGGGTGGGGCTGCTCTTGACGCTATCTGTATAGAGTTGGAACACTTGCTGAAGGCCTCCGCCGGCGGTGGGGCCTGCACTGGAGTATCGTGTCTTCAGGTCCTTCGTGGTCTTGCCCGCATAGAAGCCGGACTTCGAACCGACGACCACGAGGGCCACATAGACGATGCACTGTCCCTCGGGATCCGCGATGCTCTTGACGGCGGTCCAGGCGCTGTCCGCGGTGTCGCTCGCCATCGTGAAGCGCTTGTCGAAAAGTATCTGGACCTTGCCCCCATACCCGGCGCTGGCGTTGTCGAACTTGCAGACGAAGTTTTGCGGACCCGTGCCTACGCCGATCAGGTTCGACACCGTTGGCATTCAAGCCGTTCCGTCCGTTAAAGTAGCGCTGATTTCGTTAAAGTAGAGGCTACGCGTTTTTTGCGGTTTGGAAAGCGTATTCGACCGCGGGTGGACAGATTTTTTCGAAGCCGCGCAACATCGCGGAAATTCCGCGCAGTTCGGCGACCCAAAGCGGGGCGGCGCATGGCCGCCTCTGGCACCGGAACGCGTTCAGGCTCTCTGTCGCGGCAGAAGGGACGGCGGGACCAGTCTCGGGGTGAGAGGTCCAGTGGCCCTTGGGCGACGCGAAGGATGGAACAGAGTAGGTCCGCCAGGCGCCAAGAGCGGACGTTCGCCGGCGGAAAACGGACCTCCTTCCAGCGTCGAGGTGCGGGGGTCCGCTCTTGACCCTTTGCGGACGGCTTGAACCTGCGTTCTGGCCGAAGCGCCATCCTTTGATTTGCGGCCAAGAACGTGTTGGTTTGCCGCCGAAGTGACGGAAGCAGTTTGATCGCTCGAGGAGGCCAGGTGAGGTCACCGCAATCGCTAAGCGAATCCGGCCGGCGCTTGGTCGCAGGATGGGCCGCCGACTGCGCTGAACGAGTGCTCGAACTTTTTGAAACCGAGCGCCCGACTGATGACCGCCCCCGCGCTGCGATCGCCCGAACTCGGGCGTTCGCTCGCGGAGAGCTGAACACCGCGGTCGAAATTCGCCGTCGTTTCGTCGATGGGGGAGCTGCCCGTGAGGCGAGGTCTCCGGCCGCTGCCGCTGCCGCCAGAGCCGCAGGACAAGCTGCAGCCGTCTGCCATATGGGCGCGCACGCACTCGGAGCCGCGGCGTATGCTGTCAAGGCCGCCAGTCTGGCGGCTCCTGACCGGCGAGCAGTGGCTGCAGAGGAAATTCACTGGCAGCTCACGCACATGACCGCAGAGGTCCGGGCCGCTCTGCAAACCCTTCCGGCGATCGGAGAGTGCCGATCAGGCCCCTTGGGGCCCGGGCTCCTTGCGGCGGGTCAACTCGGGGAGATTATCCGTGCCCTCCAGACCGGTCTCGCCGAAGTACCCCAAAGCAGGGTTCGTCCTGACACGTTGCCTATCGAGTGATTTTGGCGGCGGCGACCGTCACCGAGTCGGCCACGGCGGCTCAGCGCCAGGAGCGGTCCTCCACTCCGCCCTTGAGCGGACTTTCCGTCCTGGTCCTGCGGAACGTCCGCTTCCGCGAGCAGCAGGACGCAGTCCCTGAGCCCGGCCGATCGCCCGGGTCATGCGGTCCGCTTCCGAGACCGCCTCCCGGACCACATATGGGTCCAAGCCAACGACATAGAGCCGTCCCCGCACCAGCGGTCCAAGGCGACGGAAGATCTCGGACCGGAAATAGGGCGAGAACCCCTCGACGGCGCCGACCAGGTCCTATCGCTTCCGGCGCAAGCTCCAAATCAAACCGGAGAGCGCGGTGATCAGGATCGCGAAAGCGCTGATGTGTTCCGGTGTGATGGTCACGACGTTCTCCTCGCAGGTGATCAGCGAGGAGTATATTCCTACCCCGCGTCGGAATCGGACGTAGTCTGGAGCGGACTACGCTGCAAGGCCGCGATCGCCTCCGCCAGCTCGCGCTGCAGGAACGGCTTGGCCAGCCGCGGAAGTTCGGGTGAAAGCCCCTCCAGATCGGCGTAACCCGATATCACGAGAACTGGCAGATCGGGCCGGTCGAGGTTCAGTTGATGGGCGAGTTCGCTGCCCGTGATCCCGGGCATCAGGTGGTCAGTGATCACCAGATCGGCCGTCAAGCCGGCCCGGAGCTTCGCCAGGGCGGTCTCCGCGGATTCCACCTCGACGACACGAAATCCGAGCTCCGCCAGCATCTCCGCGGTGCTGTCCCTGACCAGATCCTCGTCGTCCACGAGGAGTGCAATTCCGGCTTGCGGCGTCGTCCGGACTGAAGATGGCGCGGTCTCGGCCGGCTCCCCGGTCGCCGCCTCCGGGAGCCAGAGCTCGACGTTCGTTCCGAGCCCCGGAGCACTGTGCAGCTTCACGGCGCCGCCGAGTTGCGCCGCCAGTCCATGGACCATCGACAGACCGAGACCTGTCCCCCGGCCTACGCCCTTGGTGGAAAAGAACGGCTCAACGGCTCTGGCGAGCGTCACCTCATCCATGCCCGTCCCGGTGTCCGCGACAGAGATGACGATGTATCGGCCGGGAACCAGTTCCCCCTCGGACCTCTCCAGCGTCCTCGGCTCGGCGGCGAGGTTCAAGGCTCCCCCTTCTGGCATGGCGTCGCGGGCGTTCACGGCGAGATTCAGGATCGCCATCTCGAGCTGGTTCACCTCCGCCAACGCCGGCGGAAGGCCGCTCTGGATGTCGACCGCCACCCGGATTCGCGGGCCCACGGTGCTGCCGATGAGCTCGGCCATGCTGTCGATGATCTTCCCGACGTCAGTCGGCAGCGGCTGCAGCGGCTGCCGACGGGCGAAGGCAAGGAGCCTCTGAACCAGGGTGCGCGCGCGATCGGCGGAAGCCAGCGCACCCGAGATCAGTCGTTTCGCGCGCTCGTCAGCCGGACCGGATCTCTGGAGAATGTCCAGACCGCCGATGATCGGCGTCAGGAGGTTGTTGAAATCGTGGGCCACCCCGCCGGTGAGCTGGCCCATGGCCTCCATCTTCTGAGCGTGGCGCAGGGCCTCCTCCGTCCTCGCCCGCTCCGCCACCTCGACAGCGACGCGCTGCTCGAGGGTCTCATTGAGGTCCTGCAGCGCCCGCTGCGTCCGCTTCAGGTCGTCGATGTCAGTCACGACAACGATGGCCGCCGCGACATCGCCGCCAGCGTCCATCAGCGGCACGCCGCTGATGCGTGTCCAGATCTCCGGCCCCATGTCCGGCCGATACAGGAACTCCACGCCCTCGATCGTTTCCCCCTGAAGCGCCCGCACGGCGACGAACCGGTCGCGAGGCAGGCGGGCGCCGGTCTCATCGAAGGCGATCCAGTGCGCCTCCGCATCAGGCGTCCTGGACGGAATGGCGCCGTCCGGCGCGTACCGGCGATAGGCCCGGTTGGAGAGGAGAGACTCGCCATCCGGCGCGACGAAGCAGACGCCGACCGGCAGGTTCTCGATCAATGTCGTCAGGCGCGCCCGCTCCTCGACCAGCCGGGCTTCGCTAGCGCGTAATGCTTCCACCGCATGACGTCGCTCCGAGATATCGCGCAGATAGCCCACGAACAGGCGCTCGCCGCCCATCACCGCCAGGGTGATGGCCAGTTCGACTGGAAACTCCCGACCATCCCGATGCCGCGCCTCGATCTCGATCCGTCGCCCGAGCACATGGGCCTCGCCGGTCCTGAGGAAGCGTGACAGGCCGTCCAGGTGAGCGCGATGAAGTCGCTCGGGCACGATCAGGTCGACCATAGGGACACCGATCGCTTCCTCTCGCGTCCAGCCGAAGCTCGCTTCGGCGGCCGCGTTCCAGGCTCGCACCCGGTCGGACTCGTCGATCACGACCACGGCGTCGAGCGCCGCGTCCAGGATCGGTGTCAGCGCTCGAAGGTCAGGTATCAAAGAGGCCCCTCTCCCGGCATGCAACGCGTCAAGCCGCAACTCGTGCCGGGAGCTCTCTATTCAAATTCCCTCCCGAACAAAGCACCCATAACCGACACTGCGCTTCACTTGCCGCCGGCAAGCAGACGTTCCGAGCGTTGCGGTGGTGAACGTCCGCTATCGACCCATAGGCGACATTGACCGTGACCCACTGCTCCGCAATACATTGATCGCATTCTTTTAAGTTCGCCGCCCCGCAACGCCTTTGTTCGACAACGAAAAACTGAGAAAGAAAGCGTCAGATGGGACCACTGTTCGCTGGCATCTTCCTCCTCATGATTGCTGGCGTGGCGACGATAGTTTCGTTCGGCGTGGCCAAGATATTCCTACCTCTGAAATCTGCCGCCATCGCTGCGCTGCTGTTTGTGGGCGTTGGTGGGTTTGGCACTTTGATCGGGCTCTTCGGGCAAGCCCTCTGGCTGCCGCCAAACCTTGAGACCCCTAATGCCGTCCTCATGTATCTCAGCGTCAGCGCGGTTTGCGGCTTCGCCTTGGGCGCGATCGCGGTTTGGATTTTCTTGATGCGACTCCGCTCAAGCTAGATACGGGTTCGAATTTTTCTCGCGGGAATAATCAATCGGCACAGAGTGGTCGCTTGAAATTCCGGGACCGGGCAAATTGTCAAGGTGATGTCCGCTTTCCACCCTTAGCCGACGGTCTGCTCACGACCCATTGCGGACGTTCAGTAGAGGCTGGCCTCAGTAGAGGCTCACCCCACCCGTCGTTTTTTCCATGCGGGCGAAGACCCACAACGGAAGGGCTCCTGCACGCAGATCAGTCGGGTGGTCGAGCCGCTCTATCTCCTCCGCAATCGTCCAAGGCGAGGGAAAGTCTGCAATGACCTCGGTGCCGACGATCTGCGCCCCTTCTTGGTCATCTTCGCTAATGGGGCCATCAAATATAAATCGGAGTTTCACCTCCGTTCCTTGCCAGCCGCAGGTGACAGCCCGCAGCGATGGCGGGACGGCGAAGAGCAATGCCCGCTGGGTGGAAACCATAAGGCGCAAGCGAATGTCGGCATCGTTCATCTGGTCAGGCTAGCTCGACGAACGTCCGCTATCCACTCGTTAGGTGACTGTCGGCTCCCGACCCAAAGCGGACTTCCCCTATGCGTTGCTGTCGAAGCTTGCGAGAAGCGTTTATGACCGCGACGATTCCGAACGCCATCTGCGACGCCATCGCTCAGGCGTTGCCCTTGGTGAAGCATGGTTCCCTGCGGGTCTGGGGGGAGTTTTTCGGGCGGCCATACGACAACATCCACCGGCTTGTCGGCTGCTCGCCTTTAGTGGACGGCGTGCAGTTCACGTTCGATGAGGGCGAAACCCTTACCGTCTGGCATCCCTCGCGATGGGACATCTCGCCCGCCAAATTTGAAATCCTCGAAGCGTCAGGTGTTCGCTGGGAGTGGTTCTACTACGGGAGAGAAAAGTCGCCGGAGAACCGCTACCACATCGAATGGACCGCATGCGGCGACGTGGCTGCGGTCTCAACAAACGTCGATTGGTTTCAGACGTCCTCGGAAATCCGTCGTCAAGGCGCAGCCGTAGAGTTGCTTTGAGTTAGGTCCGCTTCCCACCCTTAGGTGGCGTTCCGCTCCCGACCCAAAGCGGACCTAAGCCTTGGCGTGTATGCCCCGACAATCCCATAGGGCCGTCTGGTGCCAAGCGTGCTAACGGTATCGATGGAAGATCATCCAATACCGTGTGTCGTTGTCGCATTTGAAGGCAGCGTCGTCATCATTGGCCCCGGCGCAATGAACGGCTCCTTTACGCCCGACGCAGCCGACGCCAGCGCCGCCCTCCTTATGGACGCAGCTAGAGAGGCTCGGGCCTATCTGGCCCGCCAGCAGGTCACGCCGCTGTAGCTAGCCGCCTTACCCGATCCGCGAACGCGGCCTAGGCTCGTGGCGCGGAAGTCGGCTATCCACCCTTAGGGGACTCTTGGCTCCCGACCCATTGCAGACCTGGAGCTGGAGCCGCATTGATCGCGCCATGGTCGAAATCGCACTCATTGTCGAAGCCGACGAGCCCGCGCTGTTCTTCTCGTCGGTGAAGGGGGCCGAA
>NZ_DASPNO010000052.1:0-53917 GCF_035626535.1 Brevundimonas sp. | reverse complement strand
TACGTCGCCGCCTTCTCCGCCGGCGGTTTCAAGGGCCCGGTGGACTGGTACCGGAACCTTGACGCCAACTGGCAGGCCACCGCCTTCCTGCAGGACGCCCGCATTCGCGTTCCCGCCGCCTTCGCGGTCGGCGAGCGCGACCCGGTCCGCCACTACGCCGGACCAGCCGAGGCCGGGCTGAAGGACTGGCTTGCCGATCTGCGGATGCAGCAGGTCATCCCCGGCGCCGGCCACTGGATTCAGCAGGAACGGCCGGACGAGGTGAACCGTCTGCTGCTCGACTTCCTCGGAGGGGTCGAGGGTTAGAGACCCGACCCCGCCCCGGCGGTGATCTCGAGGCTGCGCACCCTCGCGTCGAGATCGTGGATCATGCCCGTGACCATCACCTCATCCACGCCCGTCAGCCCGATGAACTCGGCCAGCTTGGCGCGCACCGTGTCGCGCCCGCCGATGGCGGTGTAGGTCAGCCGGCTCTCCACGGCCGCGACCTGGCGCGCATCCAGCACCTCCGTGATGTCGGCCACCGGCGGCTTCAGCCGGCCCGGCTTGCCGGTCACCACCGCCGCGAAGGCCTGCTGCATCGAGGTCGACAATCTCTGCGCCTCCGCGTCGGTGTCGGCCGCGAAGACGTTGAACGCCGCCATCGCATACGGCCGCTCCAGCTGTTTCGACGGGCGGAATCCCTCGCGGTAGGTCCGCAGCGCCGGCAGCAGCAGCTCCGGCGCGAAATGGCTGGCGAAGGCGAACGGCAGGCCGAGCTGCGCCGCCAGTTCGGCGCTAAACAGGCTGGAGCCCAGCAACCAGATCGGCACGTTCGAACCCTGCCCCGGATACGCCGCCACCCGCTGCCCCTCCACGGCGGGCGCCAGGTAGCCCTGCAGCTCCAGCACGTCGCGTGGGAACTGGTCGGCGGCTTCGAAATAGCGCCGCAGCGCCCGCGCCGTCTCGCCGTCCGTGCCCGGCGCCCGCCCCAGCCCCAGATCGACCCGCCCCGGATGCAGCGCCTCCAGGGTGCCGAACTGCTCGGCCACCACCAGCGGCGCGTGGTTGGGCAGCATCACCCCGCCCGAGCCGACGCGGATCGTCTCCGTCGCCGCCGCCACGTGGGCCAGGGCCACCGCGGTCGCCGCGCTGGCGATACCCGGCATGTTGTGGTGCTCGGCCAGCCAGAAGCGGGTGTAGCCCAGACGCTCGGCGGCCCGGGCCAGTTCAGTGGTTTCCAGCAGGGCGCGACGGGCGTCGCCGCCCTCCACGATCGGCGACAGGTCAAGGACGGAGAGAGCGGTCATCCGGAACAGATCGGGTTGCGGTCGCCGGATTCAAGTCGCGCCGCGCCCACGCGAACGGCGCGACGTTGCACAATCTCCGGTTTGTGAGAGGATGGCTCCACAAGGAGGATCCGTCATGCGCCTGTCTCCCTGCCTGATCGCCGTCGCCGCGTTCGCCACGGCCGCGCCCGCCATCGCCCAGCAGCAACCGCCGCTGCCGCCGCCGCAGCAACCGCAGCCGCCCGTCTTCCGCGATCTCCGCCCGATGATCGCATCGAACGCGTGGACCCGGTCCGAGTACGAGACCTTCCTGCAGGCGGCCCGCGGCAACAACCTGCCGTCCCAGCCGCTGGCCCGCGTCGATCTCGCCAACCGGGTCAGCACCCTGATGGAACTGGGCCGCTGCACTGAAGCCCGCAACGAGGCCCGCACGGCCGGCGACCGGCTGATGGCCGTGCGCGCGCGGCAGCTCTGCCGCACCGACCGGGACGGCTGACCCGCTCTAGACGGGGTCGGTCGGGTCCGGCCTGACCGGCGCCGGGGCCGGCTCCGGCGTCGACGGCACGTCGGGCAGCGGAATGAATTCGAGATCGTCCCCGACGGGCAGGGTCATGCGGCCCGCCTGCCAGTCGGCCTTGGCGGCGTCGATCTTCGCCTGCGACGACGAGACGAAATTCCACCAGATCAGCCGCGGCCCGACCGGCTCGCCGCCCAGCACCATCACCGTCGCGGGCCGCAGCGCCCGCACCGTCGGCTCGGCGGTCGGCTCCAGTACGATCATCTGGCCTTCGTGGAAGGTCCGGTCCCCGACCTCGATCTCGCCCTTCGCCACATAGAGCGCCCGCTCGGAATAGCCGCCGGCGACACCGCGCCCGGGCGGCGGCGTGGTGCGCACCCCCTCGGCCAGTTCCCAGTGGACATAGAACAGCGGCGACGACGTCGGCACGGCCGCCTTCGCCCCATAGGCCTCGCCCGCCACCAGCCGCGCGAACAGGCCGCCGTTCTCATAGGCCGGCTGGTCCGCCTCGCCATGATGGTGGAACGACGGATCGACATCCTCCGCCTCGGTCGGCAGGGCGATCCACGCCTGCATGCCGTGCATCGGTCCGCCCGTGGACTTCTTCAGCGGATCGGTGCGCTCCGAGTGGACCACCCCCTTGCCGGCGGTCATCCAGTTGACCTCGCCGGGACGGATCGCCTGGCTCGCGCCGGTGTTGTCCCGGTGCATGATCTCGCCCTCGAACAGATAGCTCAGCGTCGACAGGCCGATGTGCGGATGCGGCCGCACATTGATCGCCTCGCTGCCCGGCGCGAACTCGGCCGGCCCCATCTGGTCGAGGAAGATGAACGGTCCCACCATTCGCCGGGCGTGGAACGGCAGCACGCGCCCGACCTCGAACCCGCCGAGGTCCTTGCGCCGGGCGTCGATCACCATCTCGATCATATGGAACCCCTCGGCGCCACGCGCGCCCGAACCGGACTATCCAACGTGCGGAGTGATTATGCCAAGAGGCAGGGAGGTCACGCTCTTCACCCCGCGCGTGACGATGTGGCTCTCGCAGTCCGAGACGATGCCGAGGCTGAGCAGCTTCTCGCGCAGGAAACGGTCGAAGGCGTGCATGTCCGAGGTGATGATCCGCAGCACATAGTCCTCGCGGCCGGTGATGGTGGCGCACTGCACCACCTCCGGCCAGTTGGCCACCGCCGCCTCGAAGACGTCGAGGTTTTCGGTCGACGGCAGGCTCAGCTTGACGATGGCGTAGACCTCGAAATCCAGCCCCAGCTTGGTCGCGTCGAGCAGGGTCACCCGCTTGCGGATGAAGCCCGTATCCTCCAGTCTCTTGATCCGGCGCCAGCACGGCGAGGCCGACAGACCGACCCGCTCCGCCACCTCGGCCACGGACAGTCCGGCGTCCTGCTGCAGGATGTCCAGAATTCGGGCGTCAACGGGATCCAGATCGTCGGCCAAGGCGTTTCTCCGGTTCTTGTTATGGCGCAATAAAATACCCGTGAACCGGCATATGCAAGGTCAAAATCGAGCGAGCCTTGGCTGAAAGACCGTGCTACAGGGCGCCGGAGGAAACGCGGTCGGATCAACCGGACGGCAGGACGGAATGAAAAAGCCAAACACCCAGCCCTTGTCGCTGCGCGTGCCCGAGCCCTCGGGCCGCCCCGGCGACAAGCCGGACTTCAGCCATCTCAAGCTCGACGCGCCCGGCGCTGTGGAGCGGCCGGTCGTCTCGACCGCGCCCTTCGACATGCGCGATCACGCCTTCCGCCTCGTCCGCGTTCTCGACGACGAGGGCAAGGCGGTCGGGCCGTGGAACCCGAAGCTGGACGCCGAGACCCTGCGCCGCGGCCTCAAGGCCATGATCCTGACCCGCGCCTTCGACGACCGGATGCATCGCGCCCACCGCCAGGGCAAGACCAGCTTCTATATGAAATGCACCGGCGAGGAGGCCATCGCCGTCGCCCAGGGCATGATCCTGTCCCGCGAGGACATGGGCTTCCCGACCTACCGCCAGCAGGGCTTGCTGATCGCGCGCGGCTATCCGCTCGCAACCATGATGAACCAGATCTATTCCAACGCCTCGGATCCGATCAAAGGCCGCCAGCTGCCGATCATGTATTCGGCAAGGGACTACGGCTTCTTCACGATCAGCGGCAATCTCGGCACCCAGGTGCCGCAGGCCGTCGGCTGGGCCATGGCCAGCGCCTACAAGGGCGACGACAAGATCGCCATCAGCTGGATCGGCGACGGGGCCACGGCCGAAGGCGACTTCCACAATGCGCTGACATTCGCCGCCGTCTACCGCGCCCCGGTCATCCTCAACATCGTCAACAACCAGTGGGCCATCAGCTCCTTCCAGGGCATCGCCGGCGGGCTGGAGACCACCTTCGCCTCCAAGGCGATCGGCTATGGCCTCCCGGCCCTGCGCGTCGACGGCAACGACTTCCTCGCCGTCTGGGCCGCGACCCAGTGGGCCGAGGAGCGGGCCCGCTCCAACCAGGGGGCCACCGTCATCGAGCTGTTCACCTACCGCGGCGCCCCGCACTCGACCTCGGACGACCCCAGCCGCTACCGACCCGGCGACGAGCACGAGAAATGGCCGCTGGGCGACCCCATCGCCCGCCTCAAGCAGCACCTGATCGCGCTCGGCGAATGGTCCGACGAGCAGCAGACCGCCGCCGAGGCCGACGCCGTCGAACAGGTCCGCGCCGCCGGCAAGGAGTCCGAGGCCATCGGCACGCTCGGTCAGTCGCGCCCGTCCGTGAAGACCATGTTCGAGGAGGTCTATGCGACCGAGGACTGGCGCATCACCGAACAGCGCCGCGAGGTGGGGATATGAACCTCTCTCTCCACCGTCATCCTCGGGCCAGACCCGAGGATCAGACCGTCCGGTGCTCGATGTCCGCCAATATGTTCCTGAACTCGGCGCGCCTTCCTGAGACAGCCAGCGTGACTCAACGCCTGATCCTCGGGTCAAGCCCGAGGATGACGGGCGTGGGAGGGCAAGCCTGATGAGCGAGCAAACCACCTTCACCGCCTCCGACCGCACTGACGGCGTCGAACCAGACATGGTCACGGCGTCCAACGCGCCGGACTCGGTCGCGCCCGCCAACGGCGTGCAGCCGATGAACATGATCCAGGCGCTGAACTCGGCCCTGCACGTCAAGATGGCCGAGGACCCCAATGTCCTCAGCTTCGGCGAGGACGCCGGCTATTTCGGCGGCGTCTTCCGGGTCACCGACCAGCTGCAGCAGAAGCACGGCCTGACCCGCAGCTTCGACGCGCCGATCAGTGAATGCGGCATCGTCGCCGCCGCCATCGGCATGGGCGCGTATGGCCTGCGTCCGGTCGTCGAGATCCAGTTCGCCGACTACATCTACCCCGCCTACGACCAGATCGTCTCCGAGGCGGCCAAGCTGCGCTACCGCTCGGCGGGCCAGTTCACCTCGCCCATCGTGGTGCGCTCGCCCTATGGCGGCGGCATCTTCGGCGGCCAGACGCACAGCCAGTCGCCGGAAAGCCTGTTCACCCACATCGCCGGGCTGAAGGTGGTCATTCCGTCCAATCCCTACGACGCCAAGGGCCTGCTGACGGCGGCGATCGAGGACGACGATCCGGTCATCTTCTTCGAGCCCAAGCGGCTCTACAACGGCCCGTTCGACGGCTGGCACCAGAAGCCGGTCTCGCCGTGGAAAGCCCAGGCCCTGGCCCAGGTGCCGACCGGCAAATACATCGAGCCGATCGGCAAGGCGCGGGTCATGCGCGAGGGGAACGACGTCACCATCCTCTGCTACGGCACGATGGTCTGGGTGTCGCTGGCCGGGGCCGAGCACGCCGGGATCGACGCCGAGGTCATCGACCTGCGTAGCCTCGTGCCGCTCGACATCGAGACCATCGAGGCCAGCGTGAAGAAGACCGGCCGCTGCGTCATCGTCCACGAGGCGCCGAAAACGTCCGGGTTCGGCGCCGAGCTCAGCGCCCTGGTTCAGGAGCGCTGCTTCTATCATCTCGAGGCGCCGATCGCGCGGGTGACCGGCTGGGACACGCCCTATCCGCACGCCTTCGAGTGGGAATATTTCCCGGGTCCGGAACGGGTCGCCACGGCGCTGAAGGCCGTCATGAGCGGGGGGCGCTGAGATGGGTCGTTTCGTCTTCAAACTGCCCGACGTGGGCGAGGGCACGGCCGAGGCAGAACTGGTCGGCTGGCACGTCAAGGTCGGCGACACGGTCGCCGAGGACCAGATCATCGCCGACGTCATGACCGACAAGGCCACCGTCGAACTGACCTCGCCCGTCGCCGGCAAGGTCGTCGCCGCCCACGGCGAACCCGGCCAGCAACTGGCCGTCGGCTCGCCCCTGATCGAGTTCGAGGTCGAGGGGGCGGGGAATTCTGCTCCCTTCCCCCTCGATGGGGGAAGGGTCGGGGATGGGGGTGCTCGCGCCTCTGACGCCGGTGAAGCGCAAAAGGTTCCGTCCACGCCTTCCGCACCTGCCTCTCGACAGCCTGCACCCACCCCCACCCAACCCTCCCCCATCGAGGGGGAGGGCTCGGCTGGTTCGGCCAACTACGTCTTCAAACTCCCCGACGTCGGCGAAGGCACCGCCGAGGCCGAACTGGTCGGGTGGCAGGTCAAGGTCGGGGATGCGGTCGCCGAGGACCAGCTGCTGGCCGAGGTCATGACCGACAAGGCCACGGTCGAACTGACCTCGCCGGTCTCCGGAACCGTAGCCGCCCTGCACGGCGAGCCCGGGCAGCAGATCGCCGTAGGCGGGCCGCTGGTCAGCTTCAACGTCGAGGGCAAGGGCAATCAGGCCTCGGCTCCGGCCGCGGCTGCCACGCCCACGCCCACGCCCACGCCCACGCCCAAGGCAGAGGCCGCACCGGCTCCTGTCACGAAGGCCGTTGCGCCTGCGCCCGCCAAAGCCCCGGCGAAAGCCGTGGCCGAAGCCTTCACCACCCGCGCCGCCGGCCAGCGTCCGCTGGCCTCGCCCGCCGTGCGCAACCGCGCCCGCGATCTCGGGATCGAACTGCAGTTCGTCCCCGGCTCCGGCCCCGCCGGCCGCATCGAGCACGGCGACCTGGACGCCTATGTGGCCTCGGGCGGTCGTGGATCGTCGGTCTCCGGATCAAGCACCGCGTCGACCTACGCCCGGGCCGAAGGAACCACCGAAACCCGCATCATCGGCCTGCGCCGCAAGATCGCGGAGAAGATGGCCGAGAGCGTTCGCCGCATCCCGCATATCACCTACGTCGAGGAGATCGACGTCACCGCGCTGGAAGAGCTCCGCGCCCACCTCAACGCCACGAGGAAGTCGGACCAGCCCAAGCTCAACGTCCTGCCCTTCATCGCCCGCGCCATCGTCGTGGCCCTGCGTGACCAGCCGCAGATCAACGCCTGGTACGACGACGAGGCCGGCATCCTGACCCAGCACGCACCGGTCCACCTCGGCATCGCCGCCCAGACGCCGAACGGCCTGATGGTCCCCGTGGTCCGCCACGCCGAGGCCCGCGACCCGTACGACACCGCCCTCGAGATCGCCCGCGTCTCCGGCGCCGCCAAGTCCGGCAAGGCCAGCCGCGAGGAGCTCTCCGGTTCGACCATCACCATCACCTCGCTGGGCACGCTCGGCGGCGTCGTCCACACCCCCATCATCAACCACCCCGAGGTCGCCATCGTCGGCCCCAACAAAATTCAGGAACGGGTGGTGGTGAAGGACGGCCAGATGGTGGTTCGCAAGATGATGAACCTGTCCTCCAGCTTCGACCACCGCATCGTCGACGGCCACGACGCGGCGGTCTTCGTCCAGCGCATCAAGGGCCTGCTGGAGCATCCCGCGACGCTGTGGATGGGGTGAGTGCGATGAGGGCCCTGGGCCTGTTTCTGGCGATCGGCGCCACGACGTTCGCGTCGAGCGCTATGGCCTGCGAGTGGACAAGCCTCGGTCAGCGGCGAGCGGCGGCCGATCGCATCGTTGAGGGGCGCGTCTCGAGCGTGCGCATTGCCCGCGTCTGGGTCCACGACTGGAAGGTTCAGATCGACCGCATAGCCACAGTTGAGCCGGTGACGACCGTCAAGGGCGGACCTCAGTCGGCCCGTTTTGAATATCGCTTCAGCACCCACGAGGCCCACGACCAGGACTGGAGCTGTTCGAGCAGACCGGACCGCACGGTCGAGGCGGGGGAGACGGGCTACTTCCTCTGGGAGCGTCTTCAACGCCCGACGCTGGTGCTGACCCCGGCCGAGTTCCGCCAGCGCGACCTAGATTATTGACGGATGCAATGACCCAGACCCTCTCCACCAAAGTCCTGATCATCGGCGCAGGCACCGGCGGCTACGTCGCCGGCATCCGCTGCGGCCAGTTGGGCCTCGACACCGCGCTGGTCGACGGCGGCGACGGCCTGGGCGGGACCTGCCTGAACGTCGGCTGCATCCCGTCGAAGGCGATCATCCACGCCGCCTCGAAATTCGAGACCGTCGCCAAGGCGGCCGCCGGCGGGACGCTCGGCATCACGGCGTCGACACCCGCCATCGACCTGGCCCAGACCACGGCGTGGAAGGACGGCATCGTCCGCAAGCTGAACGCCGGCGTGGCGGCCTTGCTGAAGAAGGCGAAGGTCAAGGTCGTCAAGGGCTGGGCGACCTTCTCCGACGCCAAGACCTGCACGGTGAAGACCGCCGACGGCGACCTGATCATCACCGCCGAGCACGTCATCCTCGCCACCGGCTCCGAGCCGGTCGAACTGCCCTTCCTGCCCTTCGGCGGCGACGTCATCTCCTCGACCGAGGCCCTGTCGCTCGACAAGGTCCCCGGCAAGCTGGTCGTCGTCGGCGGCGGCTATATCGGCCTCGAACTCGGCATCGCCTTCCGCAAGTTGGGGGCCGAGGTGGCCATCGTCGAAATGGCCGACCGCCTGCTGCCGCTCTACGACAAGGCCCTGACCGATCCGGTCGCCAAATGGCTGGAGAAGCACGGCGTCGAACTGCACCTGGGCGCCAGGGCCGGCTCGTTCGAGAAGGGCCAGCTCAACGTCACCACGAAGGACGGCAAGGCCATCAAGCTCAAGGCCGACAAGGTCCTCGTCACCGTCGGCCGCAAGCCGCGCACCCGGGGCTGGGGTCTGGAGAACATGGGCGTGGCCATGGCCGGGCCCTTCGTGAAGATCGACGACCGCTGCGCCACCAGCATGAAGAACGTCTGGGCCGTCGGCGACCTGACCGGCGAACCCATGCTGGCCCACAAGGGCTCGGCACAGGGCGAGGTCGTCGCCGAGATCATCGCGGGGCGTGAACGCGCTCAAGCAGCGAGCGGCCGCGCCGCGAGCGCTAGCGCACAAGAACCTCGCTTCGACCCGGTGACCATCGCCGCCGTCTGTTTCACCGAGCCGGAGATCATCTCCGCCGGTCTCGGCCCGGAAGACGTCGAGGGTCGCGACGACGTCATCACCGCCGTCTTCCCGCTGGCCGCCATCGGCCGCGCCCTGGCCATCGAGGCGGGCGAGGACGGCGGCTTCGTCCGCGTGCTCGCCTCAAAGACCGACCACCGCCTGCTCGGCGTCCAGGCCGTCGGCCAGCACGTCTCGGAGATGTCCAACAGCTTCGCCCAGATGCTGGAGATGGGCGCGGTGCTGGAGGACGTCGCCGGCGTCATCCACGTCCATCCCACCCTGGGGGAGGCCTTCCACGAAGCCAGCCTGCGCGCGCTCGGACACGCCATCCACATCTAGCGGCGCTAACGCTCGCGACGCGGTCGGTCGCTGCTTGAGCGCGGGATCGCGCGAAGGGCCGGGCCGCGTCGGGTCGGGAGGTCCCGTAGGGCCGACGACCGCACCCCCAAAAAGAGCGTCGCCGAACCGTCACCTTTCCGTCAGCCCGTCCGTCACAAACCTGTGGTCCAAGCGGCTTCGACACAAACCGTCGTCGGAGCCTGAATTCATGAACCGCACCCTGTTCGCCGCCGCCTCGGCGATCGCCCTCGTCGCGCTGGGCGCCTGTGGCGACAACGCCGGCGGAACCGCCCCGGCCGGCGCGACCGGCATCCTCGCCGTCGGCTCCTCGACCGTCTTCCCCTTCGCCAGCCGCGTGGCCGAGAACTTCAACCGCACCGCCGGCGGCGCGACGCCGCGCGTCGAATCGCTGGGCACCGGCGGCGGCATCCAGAAATTCTGCGAGGGCGTCGGACGGGGCACGGCCGACATCGCCAACGCCTCGCGGCCGATGAAGAAGTCCGAGTTCGAGCTGTGCCAGAAGAATGGCGTCACCGACATCGTCGAGATCAAGATCGGCTATGACGGCATCGTCGTCGCCACGGCGCGCACCGGCGAAAGCCTCAATCTCCGCCTGCAGGACCTCTACCTTGGCCTTGCCAAGGAGGTTCCCGGCGCCAACGGGGCCTTCGTCGCCAATCCCGCGACCACCTGGAACCAGGTCAATCCCGGCCTGCCCGCCCAGCGCATCCAGGTCTACGGCCCGCCGCCCACCTCGGGCACCCGCGACGCTTTCCTGGAGCTCGGCATGGCCCCGGGCGCCAAGCTGATCCCGGCCCTGGCGGCGGTGGACGAAGCCGACGGCGACCGTTTCGAGTCGCTGGCCCACACCCTGCGTGAGGACAACGCCTGGATCGACTCCGGCGAGAACGACAACGCCATCGTCCAGACCCTGACCCGCACCCCCGGTTCGATCGGCGTGTTCGGCTACTCCTTCCTCGAGCAGAACATGGACTCGGTGAAGCCGCTGTCCATCGACGGCGTGGCCCCCTCGGCCGCGACCATCGGCGACGGCTCCTACCCGCTGGCCCGCAGCCTCTACATCTACGTCAAGAAGCAGCATGTCGGCGTCACCCCGGGCCTGCAGGAGTTCGTCATGGAGTTCATGTCCGACGCCTCGGCCGGACGCGGCGGCTATCTGCAGGACCGCGGCCTGATCCCGCTGCCCGCGGACGAGCTGGCCGCCCAGCGCGCCATCGCCACGAGCATGACCCCGATGACCGCCCCGCAATAGCGGCGGCTCTTTCGCCGGAAACTGGAACGCCGCGGGCCGGAAGGTCCGCGGCGTTCTGCTATGCGGCGTGACGCGTCTCCGGTGTCACAAATTTTCATGGGAAGCGTCACGGTTATGAGTCGGCCCGGTCGGAATTGCGTCACCGCAATCTCATCGTTCCTTCGCCGGACCTAAGCGAAACCGTCGCCGACGCGGAATACTCCGTGGCCTGACGGACCGTGACGGTCAGCGGCCAACCGAAGGATTCTCCCATGCGACAACATTCCCTGTTGGCGGGCGCCGCGCTCGCCGCCGCCCTTGCGCTCACAGCCGCTCCGGCTCTCGCCCAAAACGTCGGACCCGCCCCTGCCTGGTCGGGCGCACCCGAATACAAATGGGGGGACTTCACCCTCAAATTCCGGGGCCGGGTGTTCGCAGACTACGTCGAACAGGACGTCGACCGCGCCGTCGGCGCCGACTTCAGCGCCTCCGAAGACCGCTTCCGCACGGCCCGCATCGGCGTGCAGGGGGCGTTCGGCGATCAGTGGACCTATGTCGCCGAGGGCAATTTCATCAACGGCGAGTCGAACTGGGAAGACCTGTACGTCCAGTACTCGCCCCGCAAACACACCGCCTTCACGGTCGGCAATTTCAAGAGCCTGTCGCTCGAGAATGTGACATCGGCCCGTTTCACGACCTTCATGGAAAGAGGCCCGTTGAATGATCTGATCGACGCCGGCCGCGTCATGACGCTGGCGGCGCGGACGGGCGGCGACAACTGGTCGATCACGGGCGGCGTCCACGGCGATTCGGTCAATGACGGCGCGCCGGGCGGCGGCGACGAACAGCGCGGCGTCTTCGTCCGCGCCCACTTCGCCCCGATCGTCAGCGACGATACAAAAGTCCACCTCGGCGTCTGGGCCCGCGACCGTGACCGGCGCGACGACACGGCCTTCCGCTACCGCGTGCGCAACAACACCAATTTCGGCGGCCGCTACACCGACGCCGGCTCCTCGCCGCTCGGCGCGGGCGACGCCGACACCGCCATCGGCCTCGAGGCCGCCGCCGTCTGGCGTTCCGTCTCGGTGCAGGGCGAATGGGCGACCATCGACGCCGACCTGACCGGCGGCGGTTCGGCCCAGGCCAGCGGCTACTACGTCTTCGCCTCCTTCTTCCCGACCGGCGAACAGCGCAAATACAAGGCCGCCGACGGCAAGTTCGACCGCGTCAGCATCCGCAGGCCCCTGACCCGGGGCGGCATCGGCGCCGTGGAACTCGCGGTTCGCTATGACGCCGCCGACCTGACCGAGTTCGCGGGCGTGGCCACGGCGGGCGAGTACTCGGCCGTGACCCTCGGCGCCACCTGGTATCCCTGGTCCCACATCCGCTTCATGGCCAACTACACGGACTCGAAGAACGAGGCGCAGGTCGTGGCCTCGGACGTCGACGTCCAGACGCTGCAGTTCCGGGCGCAGTTCGACTTCTAGATCGGAGCCTCACCTCCCCATCGGCGCAGGCCGGTGGGGAGGACAGATCGCGCAGCGATCAGGAGGGGCGGCTCGGTGACAGAGGATTGGCGATAGGCTGGTCGACGCCTGCGCCGCCCCCTGCGGATCGCCGCTCCGCGTCGACCGTCCTCCCCATTCGCCTTCGCTCATGGGGAGGTGAACCTTAAGCCGCCGCCTTCTTCCGCAGCCGGGCGATCCGCCGCAGCCGCCGCCAGAACCGCCCGCGCTCCGGCTCCGGATAGGGCTGCAGGTTCTCGACGAACTGTTCCGCCGAGGCGCGCCAGCTGAACTTTTCGGCATAGGCCCGCACCGCCGCCCGGTCGCATTTCAGCGCCTCGAGGCAGGCTGCGCGCAGGTCCTTGTCGATGGCCCCGGCGTTCGAGCCTGGGATGATGTCGATCGGCCCATGCGCCGGATAGGCCGCCACTGGCGTGCCCGTGGCCATGGCTTCCAGGATCACCAGGCCGAAAGTGTCGGTCCAGCTCGGGAAGACGAACACATCGGCGTCGCGGAAACAGCGCGCCAGCTCCTCGCCGAACCGGGCCCCGAGGAATTTCGCCTCCGGGTATTTCTCCTGCAGCTCGGCCCGCGCCGGGCCGTCGCCGACCACGATCTTCGTGCCGGGCAGGTCGGTCTTGAGGAAGGCCTCGATGTTCTTCTCGACCGCCACCCGGCCGACGTTGAGCCAGAACGGCCGTGGCCAGTCCTTGCCCCCCAGTTCGTCGTAGATCCGCGGCAGGTCCGGGTTGAACTGTTCGGTGTCGACGCCCCTCGACCACGGCGAGACGTTGCGGAACCCGTGCGCCAGCAGCTCGTCGCGCAGGGTCGGCGTGGCCACCATCAGCCGGCCCGACGGCTTGTGGAACCACTTCATATAGGCGTAGCCGACCTGCACCGGGATCGGGAACCGGGCCGAGACATACTCGGGGAATTTGGTGTGGTAGCTGGTCGTGAACGGCAGCTTCCATTCCACGCAGATGCGCCGCGTGGCGATGCCGATCGGCCCCTCGGTGGCGATGTGAACCGCCTCCGGCTCGAAGGCGCGCAGCCGCTCGCGGATCTCCTCCTCGGCCCCCAGGGCCAGCCGGATTTCCGGATAGGTCGGGCAGGGGATGGTCTTGAACTGGCTCGGCTCGATGACCTCGACCTCGTGGCCCATGGCGCGGCATTCCGCGATGGTCCGGGTCAGGGTGCGGACGACGCCGTTGACCTGGGGCTCCCAGGCGTCGGTGGCCAGAACGATGCGCATGAGGGCCGAATGGCTCCGCCGTTGATCGGGGAACCGATCTAGCCGTTTGGAACCGGCTTGGCGAGACGCCCTCAGAGCGGCAACGCTGTCGTCGCCTTCACCTCTTCGAGAACGGCATAGGTTCGTGTCTCGCGCACGCCCGGCATCCGCACCAGCACATCGCCCAGGAAGGTCCGATAGGCGTCCATGTCGGCGACCCGCGCCTTGATCAGGTAATCGAAGCCGCCGGCGACCATGTGGCACTCCAGCACCTCGGGCTGGCGGCGCACCGCCGCGGCGAAGGCCTCAAAGACATCGCCCGTGGTGCGGTCCAGATGGACCTCCACGAAGATCAGCAGCCCCCGCCCGACCTTGGCGGGGTCGATCAGGGCGGCGTAGCCGGTGATGACGCGGCGCTCCCGCAGCCGGCGCACCCGCTCGAAACAGGCGGCGGCGGACAGATTGCAGCGCCGCGCCAGTTCCGCGTTCGACAGACGGCCATCCTCCTGCAGGGCGCGCAACAGGCGGCGGTCGACGGCGTCCAGCGCTTCCATCGGTAAATTCCTGCTCTTGCCGAATGATCATCGGCGCCACAGCCGATCATACGATACACATTCGGCGGCGTCCGCCATATATGCCCGCTGCACCCAGGACCGCACCCCCATGACGATCGCCTTCTCTCCCTCGACCGTCGCTCACTGGGACACGCTGGACGAAGGCAAGTTCGCCGACGAAACCGCCACAGTCCGCGACCTGCTGGCCCGCATTCCGCTCGACGCTGGCGAGCGCGCGGCGGTGCTGTCCAGCGCCGTCGACCTCGTCGAACGCGCCCGCGCCAGCCAGAAGAAACAGGGCGTGGTCGAGAGCTTCCTGCAGGAATTCTCGCTCGGCACCCGCGAGGGCCTCGCCCTCATGTGCCTCGCCGAGGCCCTGTTGCGCACGCCGGACGAGGACACCCGCGATCGCCTGATCGCCGAGAAGATCGGTTCGGCCGACTGGGCCAGCCATCTCGGCCAGTCCGACAGCCTGTTCGTCAACGCCTCGACCTGGGGGCTGATGCTGACCGGCAAGCTGGTCGACGTCGACGAGGAGGCCAGGACCGACCTCCCCGGTTTCCTCAGGCGGATCGTCGGCCGTCTCGGCGAGCCGGTCATCCGCGAGGCCGTCGCCGCGGCCGTCCGCATCATGGGCGAACAGTTCGTGGTCGGCCGCACCATCGAGGCGGCGCTGAAGCGCTCGAACCGCGAGGGCTGGCTGTGCTCCTTCGACATGCTGGGCGAGGGCGCCCGCACAGCCGCCGACGCCGAACGCTACGAGAAGATCTACGCCGACGCCATCGAGGCCGTCGGCAGGACCGCCAGGGGCCAGGGCCCCGAAGCCGGCCACGGCGTCTCGGTCAAGCTGTCGGCCCTGTCGCCCCGCTACGAGGCCACGCATGAGGCCCGCGTCTGGGACGAGCTCTACCCCCGCATCGTCCGGTTGGCCCGCATCGCGGCGAAATACGACATCAACTTCACCATGGACGCGGAGGAGGCCGACCGCCTCGCCCTGTCGTTGAAGCTGCTCGACCGGCTGGCGCACGAACCCGATCTCGGCGGCTGGACCGGCCTCGGCCTCGCGGTGCAGGCCTATCAGAAGCGCTGCCCCGAGGTGATCCGCCGCGTCGCCGAGCTGTCGAAGGCGTCCGGCCGCCGCCTGATGGTCCGGCTGGTCAAGGGCGCCTACTGGGATACCGAGATCAAGCGCGCCCAGCAGTTCGGCCGCACCGACTATCCGGTCTTCACCACCAAGGCCGCGACCGACCTCAACTACCTCGTCTGCGCGAAAGCGATGATCGAGGCCGCGCCGCACATTTACAGCCAGTTCGCCACCCACAACGCCCACTCTCTGGCCGCCGTCTACAGGATGGCGTCGGAGCGCGGCGTGAAGATCGAGTTCCAGCGCCTGCACGGCATGGGCGAAGCCCTCTACGACGCCGCCCGCGACGCCTTCGGGCCCGTCACCGTTCGGGCCTACGCTCCCGTCGGCGGCCACGAGGACCTGCTGCCCTATCTCGTCCGCCGCCTGCTCGAAAACGGCGCCAACTCCTCCTTCGTCCACGCCCTGCTGGACGAGCGGGTGCCCGCCTCCGCCGTCGCCGCCGATCCCATCTCCGCCGTCGAGGCCCACCCCGACCGCCACGCCAAGATCCCGACCCCCAAGGACATGTACATGGACCGCCAGAACTCGCTGGGCCGCGACTACTCCCAGGCCGCCGACCGCGAGCGGCACGCCCTCGCCCTGCAGAAGGTCGACAGCGAGAAGCTGACCTCGGGCCCGATCCTCGGCGGCAAGCTGAAGGCGGGAACCAACCCCCAGCCGGTGACCAACCCCTTCGACACGACCCAGGTGCTCGGCCACGTCTCGGAAGCGACCGAGGCCGACATCGACGCCGCCGTCGACCTCGCCGTCCGCGCCCAGGTGAAGTGGGACCGCATCGGCGGCGCCGGCCGGGCCCCCATCCTGCGCGCCATGGGCGACGCGCTCGAGGCCGACATGGACCGCCTCGTCGCCCTGCTCAGCCGCGAGGCGGGCAAGACCCTCAACGACGGCGTCGCCGAGGTGCGCGAGGCGGCCGATTTCTGCCGCTACTACGCCATGCTGGCCGAACGCGACTTCGGCGGACCGCAGGAGCTCAAGGGCCCGGTCGGCGAGATCAACCAGCTGGTCCTGCACGGCCGCGGCGTCTTCGCCTGCATCAGCCCGTGGAATTTCCCGCTGGCCATCTTCACCGGCCAGATCGCCGCGGCGCTGGCCGCCGGCAACGCGGTGCTGGCCAAGCCCGCCGAACAGACGCCGCTGATCGCCGCCGAGGCCGTGCGCCTCTACTACAAGGCCGGCCTGAACCCCGACCTGCTGGCCCTCGTCCCCGGCCGCGGCGAAACCGTCGGCGCGAAACTGGTCAGCCATCCGGGCGTCGACGGCGTCGCCTTCACCGGCGGCACCGACACCGCCACCCTGATCAACCGCTCGCTGGCCAACCGCCCGGGTCCGATCATCCCCTTCATCGCTGAGACCGGCGGCCTCAACGGCATGTTCGTCGACACCACGGCGCTGAAGGAACAGGTCATCGACGACGTCATCCTGTCGGCCTTCGGCTCGTCGGGTCAGCGGTGCTCGGCCCTGCGCCTGCTCTATGTGCCGCACGACGCAGCCGACGCCCTGATCGAGGGCCTCAAGGGCGCGCTGGCCGCCCAGGTCGTCGGCGACCCCGCCGATCCCTCGACCGACATCGGCCCGGTCATCGACGCCGACGCCAGGGCCATGCTCGAGGCCCACCTCGAACGACTGGGCAAGGATGCGAAGATCGTCGCCCGCGCCGATCTGCCCGCCGGCGCCGACAAGGGCCATCTGTTCGCCCCGACCATCGCCGAGGTCCCCACCCCCGACTATCTCGAGCGCGAGGTGTTCGGCCCCATCCTGCACGTCTGCCGCTACGAGCCCTCGAAGTTGAAGCAGACGGCGTCGAAACTGGCCGAGCGCGGCTACGGCCTGACGCTGGGCGTGCACAGCCGCATCGAGGCCTTCGCCGACGAGGTCGCGCGTCTGGTCCCCGCCGGCAACGTCTACATCAACCGCTCGATCATCGGCGCGGTCGTCGGCGTCCAGCCCTTTGGCGGCGAGGGCCTCAGCGGCACCGGCCCCAAGGCCGGCGGCCCCTACAGCCTGATCCGCTACGCCGCCGAGAAAGCCATCAGCAACAATATCTCCGCCCAGGGCGGCGACCCGGCCCTGCTGAACCTCTAGGCCGCCTGGTCATCCCGGACGCCGCTAGGCGGCGGTCCGGGGCGTCTCCCCCCGCGCCGCTTCCCGGAACAGCCAGACCGACAGCAGCCAGCCGAGCGTGAACACGCCGACGATGACGAAGACGATGTGCTCATAGGCCAGGGCGACGAAGGCGGTTCCGAACTGGGCCAGCGCCGTCACCAGCATGGCCGCCGCCATCCCCTTGGGCCGGAACCGGACGAGAAACGCCCCGACCAGCGCGATGGCGATGACGCCGAAGAAGATCTGGTTCAGCGGATTGTCCTCGTCGCCGATGATCCCGACCGCCAGGTTAGACCAGGTGATCAGGAAACTGGTGCCCACCGCTACGATCACCCCCGCCCGGTAAGCCAGCTGGCCCGACAGCCTCAGGCCGATCTCACACAGCGCCGCGGCCGCCAGCAGCATGATCGCCCAGACGACAAAGTCGAACGTCGTCCACTCCATCCCCGGCAGCAGCAGCCTCGCGGCCAGAGGCACGCACCAAGCGAAGACCGCCCCGCCCCAGACTAACCGCCGCAGCACCCTCGTCAGCCGCGCCTCGGTCTCCATCGTCCCGCCCATCGGCCCGGTCCCGTTCATCGCAGAGTCCTTCGACCGACTGTCCAGTTCTAGTGGAAAATGCCGACCGCGGCCTCGGCCCAGATCAGGGCCACCACTGCGACGACGCCCAGGGCGAAGCCGATGCGGATCACCGGATTGCGCACCCGCCAGGCGACCAGTTCGATCAGGGCCGCGCCGCCGATCAGCAGCACGCCCGCGAAGACGAAGTCGGTCGTCGTCCAGTTGACCTCGTCGGTGAACCGCATCGCGACCGCCGGCGCCAGCATCACAAGGGCGACCGCCGCCCACCCCAGCGGCCGCAGGATGCGCCACAGCTGGTCCAGGTCCTCGTTCGTCACGTTCATCTCGTCCCTCCACGTCGCCATCGACGCCCGAACCATGCCGCAGGCGGCGGTGACCGGCATGAGCGGAATGTGAGGAGTTGCTGAAAAGCGGACCGTCAGCCGGCCGGCCCGGCCACATAGATGGTGCAGGTCGAGGCGCCGCCGGTCAGGGGATTGTCGAACGCCACCACCTCCGCGCGCGCCGCCGGGAACACCGCCGCCAGCACCGCGAGAAAGCCCTCGTCCGGCCCCTCGTCCGACCACATGGCGAACACGCCCTCGGCCGTCAGCGCATCCCGCACCCGGGCCAACCCGTCGCACGAATAGAACCGCGCATGGTCCGGGTGCAGCAGGTTGCGCGGCGAGTGATCGATGTCGAGCAGCACCACGTCGTAGCGCCCGCCCTCGGCCCGCGGCGCATCGAACCAGCCGAAGAAATCTCCGTGCGACAGCCTGCACCGCGGCTCCGTCCCGAGGCTGTCGCCGATCGGAACCAGACCCGCCCGGTGCCACTCGATCACCGGTTCCAGCGCATCGACCACCTCCACCGAGGCCACCCGCGGAACGGCCAGCGCGGCCCGCGCCGTGTAGCCCAACCCCAGTCCGCCGACGAGCACGCGCAGCCCCTGCCCCTTCGCCGCCGCCAGACCGCGCACCGCCAGCTCGATCTCCCCGACCGTGAACAGGCTCGACATCAGATGCTCGTCGCCGAGGATCACCTCCACCACGTCCCGGTCGATGGCCGCCACCCAGCGCCGCCTCAGCACCAGCGGGCCCATGGCCGTGGGCCGGTAGTCCAGTTCCTCGATCAGCCGCCCCATCCCGCCCTCTCAGCCGCCGGCCAGCCGGTGCTCTTCCAGTATCCGCCGGACCGCGGCGACGTCGATCGCCTCGACCGCCACCGGCCGCCCCGTGGCCGCGTCGACGCTGCGCACCGTCGTGGCCATCAGCAGCGAATTGTAAATCGCCTCCTCGGTCGCCTCGATGACCGCGGCGAACAGCGGCGAGACCTGGTCGTTGCCCAGCTCGCTGTAGCCGGTCACGCCGCCGCGTCGCTCCGGCGTCCGCCGCACCGCCTCGGCTGTCGAAAAGGCCACCGCATAGTCTCCGGACCCGTTGGAGAAGGTCGATCCGGTGCGCGCCACGCCGGCCATCGCCCGCCGCGCCAGCCGCGTCAGATTGCGGTCGCCCAGCGGCGCGTCGGTGGCCACCACGATCATGATCGAGCCATCGGCGCTCCGGTCCTCGACGAACTCCCTCAGATGATACTGCCCCAGCGTCCGCCCGACCGGCGCCCCGCCCATGCTCAGCACCCCGCCGTAGTTGCTCTGCACCAGCACCCCGACCGTATGGCCGCCCAGCCGGGCCGGCAGGACGCGCGAGCTCGTGCCGACGCCGCCCTTCCAGCCGAAGGCGACCGTGCCGGTCCCGGCGCCGACGCTGCCCTCCTCGACGGGCCCGCCGCTCGCCCGGGCGATGGCCTCGCGCACATGGGCCACGGTCACCGGCCGGGCCCGGATGTCGTTGAGCCGCCCGTCGTTGGTCTCGCCGACCACAGCATTGACCGAGCGCACGCCCTCGTTGCCGGGCTGCTCCAGCGTCCAGTCGATCACGGCCTCCGCCGCCCGCGGCACGGCGAGGGTGTTGGTCAGGACGATCGGCGTCTCGATCTCGCCGAGCTCGACGATCTGGGTCGCGCCCGCGAACTTGCCGAAGCCGTTTCCCACCGCCAGCCCGGCGGGAACCTTGTCCTGAAACAGGTTGCCGGAATGCGGCAGGATCGCCGTCACGCCAGTCCGGACGCTGGCGCCCTCGATCAGGGTCACCTGACCGACCCGGACGCCGGCGACATCGGTGAGGGCGTTGAGCGGGCCGGGCTGCAGCACGCCCGGGACCAGCCCGATCTCCCTCGCGCGGACCCGGCCGCCGGCCCGCTCCTGCGCCAGAACCGCCGGCGCCAGCAGGACGGCGGGCCCCGCCAGAAGCCCCGCCAGAAGCAATGAACGCCGCAGCATGGCTGCCCCCCGTCAACGGACTGGCGTCCTGCTTAACAGGCCGGCGGGCGACTGCAATGCGGAGGAAACCGGCGGCCGGAGGCTCTCTCGCCTCGCCGGGCGATCCGCGGCCATGGACGTCGCGTCGTCCTCTCCCGCGGCTGGGCCGGACCCGGTCTGGACGACGACCGGAACCACTGCTTCGCCACCGGCGACGTCAACCAGCAGGCGCTGTTCCCCCGCGTCGCCGCGGTCGTCCACCACGGCGGCGCCGGCGCCACAACTGCCGCCGGCCGCGCCGGCGCGATCGGCGCCGACGGGGCCGACGTCGCCGCGCGGTGGCTGCTCGACAGCCTGCCGGAGTAGGCCGCCTGCCGCGTCCTCAGGGCTCGGAGCGGCCCGGGCCTTCCCGGTCGCGCCCATACCGCTTCGCCAGCGGGAAGGGAGGCAACCACGCCTCGCGCCGCACCGTCCAGAGCTCATAGGTCGGCGTCAGCTGGTCGGGGGCGTCGAGCGCCCCCAGCGCCACCTCGGTCTCGTCGCCGGTGCGAGAGAACACGGAGGAGCCGCAGCGGGGGCAGAAGGAGCGGCCGGCGTATTCGCCCGTCTCGCCCTCGATCGTCACCGCCTTCCGCGGGAAGATCGCGAAGGCGTGGAACAGGCTGCCGTGATGCTTGCGGCAATCGAGGCAATGGCACAGCCCGACCCGGTACGGCCGACCCGTCGCCTCGATCCGCACGTCGCCGCACAGGCACCCGCCGGTGAACTGATCCATCCTGCGTCTCCTCCGTCGCGGACTCGCGCTTAATGGCCCTCGGGCGTCCAGAGGGTGCAGCGGGCAATCCAGAGTTCCAGTTCCGCCACCAGATCCGCATAGGCCCGTGTTTCGAAGCTGTGCACCGTCTGCGCATCCGCGTCGAAGGCGAACGGCGCGTCGTGCCGGCGTCGCCCCCGTTCGGTCCGCGGCCAAGGCTGGTACAGGACCGTCAGATTGAAGCTCCCGTTCGGATTGAACTCGGGGCGGAACTCGATATCGATATTGAATCGGCGGCCCGCGTTGGTCGCATTGAACACCGACGAGCCCCCGACCTCGCCAAGGTCGGCGTCCATGCCGACGTGGAGCTCATTCCATCCTACCGCCCATCCAGCCGGCAGGCGCAACGGCTGAAGCTCGCGATAGGCCCTGGAGTTCGGATAGGTGTCGTGCGGGTCGTAGGGGGTCACAGGGTCAGCCTACTTCTAACGCGCCTCTCCGCAACGGTCCTGTGCGCCTCTCTCAACGACGAAAGCCGGCTCCACCTGCGGCGGAACCGGCTCCCGTCATCCCTTGACGCACACCACCTGACGCAGGGTGTGCACGACTTCGATCAGGTCGGCCTGGGCCGCGATGACCGCGTCGATGTCCTTGTAGGCCATCGGCGTTTCGTCGATCACCTCGGCGTCCTTGCGGCACTCGACGCCTTCGGTGGCGCGGACGTGGTCCTCCACCGTGAAACGCCGCTTCGCCTCGGTCCGGCTCATCGCCCGGCCGGCGCCGTGCGAGCAGGTGCAGAACGAGTCCGCATTGCCCTTGCCGCGCACGATGAAGGATTTCGCCCCCATCGAACCGGGGATGATGCCCAATTCGTCGAGCTTGGCCGACACCGCGCCCTTCCGGGTCAGGAACACGTCCTTGCCGAAGTGGCGCTCCTTCGAGACGTAGTTGTGGTGGCAGTTGACCGCTTCCTGCGTCGTCTCCAGATCCGGCCAGAACGCGCGCAGCACGTTCAGGACGCTGTCCATCATCACCTCGCGGTTGGCGCGCGCGTACTTCTGCGCCCACGATACCGCGCGGATGTAGTCGATGAAGCCCTCCGACCCTTCCGGGAAGTAGGCGAGGTCCTGATCCGGCAGGTTCAGGAACCAGCGTCGCGCCTCGTGCTTGGCCCGCTCGATGAAGTAGCTGCCGAAGCGGTTGCCCACCCCGCGCGAGCCCGAGTGCAGCATCACCCACACGTCGCCCGCCTCGTCGAGGCACAGCTCGATGAAGTGGTTGCCCGTGCCCAGCGTGCCCAGGTGGCCGAAGCCACGCGGGTGCGCCGCCTTGGGGTGCTTCTCCACCACGGCGTCGTAGCCGGCCTGCAGGTCAGCCCAGCGGCTCACCGCCGAAGCGGGCGGCTCGCCGGCCCAGGCGCCCTTGTCGTTGCGCCCGCCGTTGTCGGTGCGGCCGTGCGGAACGGCCGCCTCGATGGCGGAGCGGATGCCCGACAGGTCGTCCGGCAGGTGTTCGGCGCGGATCGACGTCCGCACCGCCATCATGCCGCAGCCGATGTCCACGCCCACGGCGGCCGGGATGATGGCCCCCACGGCGGGGATCACCGAGCCCACGGTCGCGCCCTTGCCCCAGTGCACGTCCGGCATCACCGCCACGTGCTTGTGGATGAAGGGCAGCGACGCAACGTTCTTCAGCTGCGCCAGCGCCGCATCCTCGATAGGCACCCCCCGGGTCCACGCCTTGATCGGCGCGCCCGGGCTTTCGATCACGTCATAGCCGCTCATGGCCGACGTCTCCTTCTCTGTCTGATCCTTCCGGACCGGCGCGGCGGAGTCTCGCGGATACAAGAAACCCCTCCGGCCGGCGGCGGGAGGGGTTGCTGGAAAACCGAAGTCGATGGACCCCTGCTCCTATGCACCCTCCGCGCGCGCGCCCTTGCCCTCGACCGGCTGACGGTCGAGCGACATGGGCAGGGTCGCGTTGATGCAATAGGCGAACATGGGTCGTCTCGTTTTCGGGAGGGCGCTGATATCCGAAACCGGACGGCAAAGCCAGCCCTTGACCGCAACGATTAATTCCATATTCTTTGAATTATGGAATTAATGGCTGCCGTCACCCGCCTCTCCGCCCTGGCCCAGGACAGCCGCCTGTCGGTCTTCCGGCTTCTCGTCCGGGCCGGCCGCGAAGGCGTCCCCGCCGGGGAGATCGCCCGCTCGCTGGACATCACGCCGAATACCCTGTCCGCCCAGTTGACCATCCTCTCCAACGCCGGGCTGGTCAGGAGCCGTCGTGACGGGCGCTCCATCATCTACAGCGCCGACTACGGCGGCATGAGCGAGCTGCTCGTCTACCTGATGGAAGACTGCTGTCAGGGCCGCCCCGAGGTCTGTTCGCCGCTCGCCGAAGCCGCGAGCCGCGCCGCCTGCTGCAACACCACCGAAGAAGGAATTCACCAATGAAGCGCCTGCACGTTCACGTCGCCGTCGACGATCTCGACCGGTCCATCGGCTTCTATACGACCCTGTTCGGCGCGCCTCCGGCGATGACCAGGGAGGATTACGCCAAGTGGATGCTCGATGATCCGCGGGTCAATTTCGCCATCTCCGACCGGGCCCGAACGGCCGGAGTCGACCATCTCGGCATCCAGGTCGACAGCGCCGGCGAGCTTCGGGATCTGGCGTCCCGTCTGAAGGCCGCCGGCGAGACCACCCGCGATCAGGAGGCCGCCACCTGCTGCTACGCCCGATCGGACAAGGCGTGGGTGACGGACCCTTCCGGCCTGCGGTGGGAGACCTTCTTCACCTTCGGCGACGCCACCAGCTACGGCGAGGACGGGGCGGACGCGCGTCCGGCCGACGCCGGCAAGCCGGACGCGTCCTGCTGCCCCGCGCCTGTCGGCGCTGTTGACCAACCCGCCGCCGCCTGCTGCTGACCCGCCGGCGCCGACGTCTCCATGAACCTCTTTGAACGCTACCTCACCGTCTGGGTAATCCTCTGCATCGGCGCCGGGATCGGCCTCGGCTGGCTGTTCCCGGGCGTGTTCTCCGCGCTCGCCTCGGCCGAGATCGCCAAGGTCAATCTGCCGGTCGCGGCGCTTGTCTGGACCATGATCGTGCCGATGTTGATGCGCATCGACTTCGGCGCCCTCGGTCAGGTGGGGAGCCACTGGCGCGGCATCGGCGTCACCCTCTTCATCAACTGGGCGGTCAAGCCGTTCTCGATGGCGCTGCTCGCCTGGCTGTTCATCGGCTGGCTGTTCCGGCCGCTGCTGCCGCCGGACCAGATCGAGAGCTATATCGCCGGCCTCATAATTCTCGCGGCGGCGCCCTGCACGGCGATGGTCTTCGTCTGGAGCCACCTCACCAGGGGCGAACCCCATTTCACTCTCAGCCAGGTCGCCCTCAACGACCTGATCATGCTGGTGGCCTTCGCCCCCATCGTAGGACTGCTGCTCGGCCTCGCCGCCGTCACCGTGCCCTGGGAGACCCTTCTCCTGTCGGTGGTCCTCTACATCGTCGTTCCGGTGATCCTCGCCCAACTGTTGCGCCGGGCCCTGCTCCGCTCCGGCCAGCTGGAACGGGCGCTGAGGATGCTGGCGCCCATCTCCATCAGCGCCCTGCTCGCCACCCTCGTCCTGCTGTTCGCTTTCCAGGGCGGGCAGATCATCCGCCAGCCGCTGATCATCGCCCTCCTTGCCGTGCCGATCCTGATCCAGGTCTATTTCAACTCCGGCCTCGCCTATCTGCTGAACCGCGTGGCCGGCGAGTCCCACAGCGTCGCCGGCCCCTCCGCCCTGATCGGGGCGAGCAACTTCTTCGAACTCGCCGTGGCGACCGCCATCAGCCTGTTCGGCGTCCAGTCCGGCGCGGCGCTGGCGACCGTGGTCGGGGTGCTGATCGAGGTGCCCGTGATGCTGTCCATCGTCTGGATCGTGAACCGGACCCGCGGCTGGTACGAACGGCGCCAGGCCTGATCCGGGGACGAACCGTCAGCCCCTCGGCCAGCCCCCGGCCCGGCTCAGCGCGCTCGGGGCCGGGCGGCCGATCTTTTCGCCGATCCAGCGCGCCGTCGTGATCAGGGCGTCGAGGTCGTAGCCGGTCTCGAAGCCCGCCCGCTCCAGCATATAGACCAGGTCCTCGGTGGCGATGTTGCCTGTGGCGCCCGGCGCGAACGGGCAGCCGCCGATGCCGCCCACCGAGGCGTCGAGCACGTCGATCCCCGCCTCCACGCCGGCCCAGGCGTTGGCCAGCCCGGTGTTGCGCGTGTCGTGAAAATGCAGCCGAAGCACCGCCTCCGGCGCCGCCCTGCGCGCCGCTTCGACCGTCTTCGTCACCGCCCACGGGTCGGCCACGCCGATGGTGTCCGCCAGCGCGATCTCGGCCACGCCCAGCTCGCCGATGCGGCCCACCAGATCGGCCACCTGATCCACCGACACCTCGCCGTCGAACGGACAGCCCCAGACGCAGCTCAGGGTCGCCGACAGCGACGGCGCCGCCCCCGGCTCGCCATTTCCTCCCCCCTTCAGGGGGAGGGGGACCGCCGAAGGCGGTGGAGGGGGGGCGTTGGCCCGTCCCGTCAGGATGTCCGACAGCATCGACACCTGCTGATCGACGCCCATGCCCTGGTTCTTCAGCCCGAAGCCGTCGGTCGCCGACATGGCCACATTGACCTCGTCAACGGCAGTGCCCAGCGCCCGGTCGTAGCCCTTGCCGTTCAGCACCAGGCCGATGCGGCTGCGCGCCGCCTCGTGGGGCCCGTTCCTGGCCAGTTCGGCCATGACCTCTTCGGCCCCGGCCATCTGCGGCACGTATTTCGGATGCACGAAGCTGACCGCCTCTATGCGCCGCGCCCCCGCCGCCTCCAGCCGCCGCACCAGATCGGCGCGGACGGCGGGCTCGAGGATCGCCTTCTCGTTCTGCAGTCCGTCGCGCGGCCCGACCTCGACGATCGTGATCGGGCGGCTCACCGCGCCCCGCTCCCCGCCAGTTCGCTCCCCCCCAGCCCGCTTCCTGCCAACCCGCTCCCCGAAGGCGCGTAGACGGTCAGGCTGACGTCGTCGCCGCGCGAATAGTTGTGGCCGTTGACCACCCCCACCGCCCGGCCGGTCACTCCCAGCTCGGCCGAGGCGACGCTGAAGGCGTCGGCGTCGCGTGCCTCGACGATCACCGGCCGCCCCTCAGCCAGCGCCCGCGCCGCGCCCGCGGCGTCGGTCAGTTCGGTCTCGCGCCCGGTCAGGAAGACAAAGCTCGGCTCGTGGAAGCCGGTGATGGCCACCGGCCCCGGCCGCCCCTGCCGCGGATGCAGGTCGGCCCGCTCCAGCACCTGCTGCAGCTGCGGCGCAATGGCCAGCGGGCGCAGCTGACGGATCGTGCCCGCGAGTCCGGCGTGGGCCACCACGCCCAGCGCGATCGCCGCCGCCACCGCCGTCGCCGCCGCCCGGTGCAGCAGCAGGAAGGCCCCGATCAGCGCCGCCAGCGCCGCGAAGACGATGGTGATCGTCGCCCAGGTCTGCGCCGTCGACCGCCCGAACTCGGTCAGGCCATAGACGGTGATCAGCACAATGAGGAAACCGGCGACCACCGACAGAACCGCGCCCGAATAGCGCGACACGGATCCGATCGGCCGGGTCAGGGCCGCCGCCGCCAGCAGCGCCAGCGCGCCGTAGGCCGGCAGGGTGTAGTGGGCCAGCTTGGTCGGGGTCAGCTCGAAGATCAGCCAGGCCGGAACCAGCCAGCAGACGAGGAAGCGCACCGCCGGCTCGGCCCGCCTGTGCCAGCCCGTCGACAACGCCGCCGGCAGCAGCAGCGTGGCCGGGAAGAAGAGCGCCAGCGCTCCGATCAGATAGTAGCCCGGCGGCGCGCCATGGCTCTCGTGGCCGCCGGCGATCTTGGGCGCCAGGTCGCCCGCGATGGCCTCGCGCCAGAAACCGCCGTCGGTGGCGATGGTGATGGCGATGGCCCACGGGCCGACGATCAGGGCCACCAGCGGCAGGCCCCAGCCCCAGCCGAGCCGCGCCAGCCATTTCACGTCACGGTCCCACAGCGACAGCATCAGTATGGCCGGGACCACCACGATCAGGCCGATCGGCCCCTTGATCAGGATCGACAGGCCGACTCCCAGCCAGAACAGCAGCTTGTGCGGCCGTCGCGGCGCTTCCCCGGCCCGCGTGGCCAGATAGATCCGCGCCAGCGCCGCCATGGCCAGGGTCACCGAGGCGCACAGCATGGCGTCGGTCTTGGCGATGCCGGCCTCGGTCGACAGCAGGAAGGTCGCCCCCAGCATGGCCCCGGCGAGGAAGCCGGCCCTCTGTCCGAACATCGCCGCCCCCGCCCAGGCGCAGGCCGCCGCCGCCAGCATGGCCCCGAGGATCGACGGGATGCGGTAGGGCTGGATGTCCCGGTTCTCGACGCTGGAGGTCACCGCCACCGCCGCCGCCTGCATCCAGTAGATGCCAACCGGCTTCTTCCAGCGCGGATCGTCCTGGAAGCGGATGTCGACGTAGTCGCCGCTCTCCAGCATCTGCGAGGTCGCCTGGGCGTAGCGGCTCTCGTCGCGATCGAGCGGCGGCAGCAGCATCAGCACCGGCAGTCCGGCGAACAGGGCGATCAGGGCCGCCAGCAGCGGGCCCCGCCAGCCGGCGATGAATCGGTCGAGGTCGGGGCGCATCATGTTCATCTTCCTAACACGCCGTTTCGGGCCGCGTCAGCCATCCCTCGCCCCGCCCTCCCGCTGTCCCGCGAAACCCGCTAGAGAACGGCGATGATCGAGCAGACCCCCGACATCTCCGTGGTCGTTCCCGTACATGACGAGGAAGGCGCCGCCGGCCCCCTGGCCCGCGAGATCGCCGCCGCCTTCGCCGGGCGTTCCTATGAGATGGTCTTCGTCGACGACGCCTCGAAGGACGGCACCCTCGCCGAGCTGCGCGCCCTGATGGCCGAGCTGCCGGCCCTGCGCGTGCTCAGCCACGCCGCCAATGCCGGCCAGAGCCGCGCCGTCCGCACCGGTGTGCTCGCCGCCCGGGGTCCCATCGTCGTGACACTCGACGGCGACGGCCAGAACCCCCCTGCCGACGCGCCCCGCCTGGCCGACCTGCTGGCCGCCTCGCCGCCCCATGTCGCACTGGTGGGCGGCGTGCGCGCCAGACGCCAGGACACCGGCGCCAAGCGCTGGGCCTCGCGCTGGGCCAACCGCATCCGCAAGCGGCTGCTCTCCGACGACGCCGACGACACCGGCTGCGGCCTCAAGGCCTTCCGCCGCGAGATCTTTCTGCGTCTTCCGTATTTCGATCACATCCACCGCTACCTGCCGGCGCTGATGATCCGCGAGGGCTACGAGAACCGCTACCTCGACGTCGACCACCGCCATCGCGAGACGGGCCGCTCGAAATACACCAACTGGGGGCGGTTGGTGGCCTCGTTCTCGGACCTGCTCGGCGTCATGTGGCTCAAGTCCCGCGCGCGCCGGCCCGGCGGAATCTCCGAATTCTGACCGCTCGCCTGGCAGGCGAGCAACCGTAGCGGTACGGAGCGAACAGGGGTATTCATCGTTAACAAGCGCGGCCGTATCGCCCGGCCGCGTCGTCCGTCCGCTCTGGAGCCCCAGCCATGCTGATCGCCCTGCCGCTGCTCATCATTCCGGTGGTCATCTACGCCATCGTCATCCTGACCGGCGTGGTCGGGACCGGTGGCGTCGCGGCGGCCGAGCAGGCGCTGCGGGATCCGATCTTCACCGTTCCCATGGTCTCGGGCAGCGGGTGGAACATCGGCAGCGGCGACCTGATCCTCTTCCTCGCCCTGCTGCTTCTGTTCTTCGAACTGCTCAAGTCGACCTCCAGCCAGAAGGTCGCCATCGTCAACCACGCGCTGTCGATGATCCTGTTCGTGGCCTGCCTGGTCGCCTTCCTGCTGATCAAGGGCTTCGCCACCTCGACCTTCTTCCTGATCCTGACGATGATCATGCTCGACGTCCTCGCCGGCTTCATCGTCACCATCATCTCGGCCCGCAAGGATCTCGAGTTCGGGGCGGGGTGAAGAACCACTCTCCCCGTCATCCTCGGGTCAAGCCCGAGGATCAGATGTTGGGCCAGGCTGTGCGGCAGTGTCGGCCCGCGAGCGTGACCGCAGGAGTTTCCCTCGAGCACCGGACGGCCTGATCCTCGGGTCAAGCCCGAGGATGACGAGCGAGACGGAGGTCAGGTCCGGCTGTCCTCATCCACCGGCAGCACGTGCGGCTCCTGCGGGTGTCCCGCCTGACGCCGCTGGATGGCGTAGGCGACCAGCCACAGCGCCATGGCCCAGGCCGCCCCGACGCTCCAGCCGGCCAGCACGTCGGTGGCCCAGTGCGCCGCCAGATAGACCCGCGTCAGCCCGACGATCAGCGTCAGCAGCACCGCCACCCCGATGATGTAGGCCTTGAACCGCTTCTGCGGGAACGCCCGGGTCAGCATCACCCCGATGCTCAGATAGAAGACCGCCGACAGCAGGCTGTGCCCCGACGGGAAGCTGGCGCTCATCGTCTCCACCGCCCGCAGCGCCTCGGGCGGCCGCTCTCGCCCAAACAGCGCCTTCAGCCCCTCGCTCAGCGCCACGCCGCCGATCAGGCCCAGCACCAGCAGCAGGGCCGACAGCCGCTTGCGCTGCAGGATCAGGAAGCCCGTCACCACCACGGCGAACAGACTCAGCACCGCCGTGCCGCCCAGCGCGGTCAGGTCCAGCGCCGCCGTCTCCAGCCAGCCGGGGCCCCACGGGTCGAGCGCCGTCGCATTCGGCCGCATCGCGCCCAGCACGGCCTCGTCGAAGGCCCGCCCGTCCGCCTCGGTCATGTCGTCGGCCAGTTCGACGAAGGTCATCACCCCCAGCGCCACGATGAACAGGGCGCTGACCGCGGCGATCTCCGTGCGCGCGATGCGCAGGGCGCGGCGGCCGAAGTGGAGGATCTGGTCGGGGATCATCGGCCCGAAACGGTCCCGCTTGCGGGACGTTCCCCTCACGCGTTCGTGATCGAAAATCGGCGGCCCGCATCAAGCCCCCGTCATCCCGCCGTCACGGCCTGTCCACAGGCTCATCCCCCGCCTTGAACGTGATTCGCCCAGAAAGTGATCGTCAACCCCGTTGACGGGTCGTTAGCCATCTGCGCCCCATATGTGGGCTTGGGGAGCGTTGGGGCCACTAGATGATGTGGTCGGTGGCGCGAACGACTTAATCGATCCAGTTCAGGGCAGTGACCATTATGGCCGGCGGCGAAGCGTTGAAGACAGTGGATTTCCAGTCGGTCGCGGCTGCGGACGCCGCTGATCGACCCCACCTGAAGGTGGTGCCCTCGATCCAGCTCGACCGGTCCCGCGACGACCTCCTGACCGACTTCGGCAAGAAGACGCTCGAGGACCGCTATCTGCTGCCCGGCGAGTCCTACCAGGACATGTTCGCCCGCGTCGCCACGGCCTATGCCGACGACGCCGACCACGCCCAGCGCGTCTACGACTACATGTCGAAGCTGTGGTTCATGCCGGCCACCCCGGTGCTGTCCAACGGCGGCGCCGACCGCGGCCTGCCCATCTCCTGCTTCCTCAACGCCGTCGGCGACAGCCTCGACGGCATCCAGTCGGTCTGGAACGAGAACGTCGCCCTCGCCTCCAACGGCGGCGGCATCGGCACCTACTGGGGCGGCGTCCGCTCCATCGGCGAGAAGGTCAAGGGCGCCGGCCAGACCTCGGGCATCATCCCCTTCATCCGGGTGATGGACTCCCTGACCCTGGCCATCTCGCAGGGTTCGCTGCGCCGCGGCTCGGCCGCCGTCTACCTCGACGTCCACCACCCCGAGATCGAGGAGTTCCTCGAGATCCGCAAACCGTCGGGCGACTTCAACCGCAAGTCCCTGAACCTGCACCACGGCATCAACATCACCGACGAGTTCATGTTCGCGGTCCGCGACGGCAAGACCTTCGAGCTGAAGTCGCCGAAGAACGGCGAGGTCCTCAAGACCGTCGACGCCCGCGCCCTGTGGCAGAAGATCCTCGAGATCCGCCTGCAGACCGGCGAGCCCTATCTGATCTTCTCCGACACCGTGAACCGCCAGATGGCGCCGCACCAGCGCGAGCTGGGCCTGTCGGTCAAACAGTCGAACCTGTGCGCCGAGATCATGCTGCACACGGGCCGCGACCACCTCGGTGTCGACCGCACCGCGGTCTGCTGCCTGTCCTCGGTCAACGCCGAGACCTTCCTCGAATGGCGCGAGGAGCCGAAATTCATCGAGGACGTGATGCGCTTCCTCGACAATGTGCTCGAGGACTTCATCCGCCGCGCCCCGCCGGCCATGGCCGCCGCCGTCTATTCGGCCAAACGCGAGCGTTCGGTCGGCCTCGGTCTGATGGGCTTCCACTCCTTCCTGCAGCAGCAGGGCGTGGCCTTCGAATCCGCCATGGCCAAGTCGTGGAACATGCGGCTGTTCAAGCATCTGCGCCGCGAGGCCGACAAGGCCAGCCGCCTGCTGGCCGAGGAGAAGGGTCCCTGCGAGGACGCCGCCGAGCGGGGCGTCATGGAGCGCTTCAGCCACAAGCTGGCCATCGCCCCGACCGCCTCGATCTCGATCATCTGCGGCGGCACGTCGGCGGGCATCGAGCCGATCCCGGCCAATATCTACACCCACAAGACCCTGTCGGGCTCCTTCGCGGTCAAGAACCCCTATCTGGAGAAGCTGCTCGGCGAGAAGGGCATCGACACCAGCGAGGTGTGGAACTCCATCCTCGAGCACGAGGGCTCGGTCCAGCACCTCGACCAGCTGAGCGACGACGAGAAGGCCGTCTTCAAGACCGCCTTCGAACTGGACCAGCGCTGGGTCGTCGAACTGTCCGCCGACCGCGCCCCGGAGATCTGCCAGGCCCAGTCGATCAACCTGTTCATCCCGGGCGACGTCGACAAATGGGACCTGCACATGCTGCACTGGCGGGCGTGGGAGACCGGCGTGAAGTCGCTCTACTACCTGCGCTCCAAGTCGGTTCAGCGCGCAGCCTTCGCCGGCGCCGAGACCAAGGCCGAGGATGAGCCCGACCCCAACCAGCCCGACCTCTTCAGCGCCGCCCGCACCGACTACGACGAGTGCCTCGCCTGCCAGTGAAGCCTCAGCGCGGCCTCGCCTCGATCCGCGCCTGAAGCGGCGTCCGGGGCAGGCTGGCCAGGGTCAGACGCCCGTCCCGGTCCGCATCCAGCGCCAGGAACCAGCGCTCGGTCGCCGTCGCCCATTCCTCGCCCGTCACCCTCTGGTCGACGTTGACGTCGGCGGCCTTGACCGGCTGCGGCAGGTTGAAGAAGCCCGCCTCGGCCACGGCGCCGTAGCCTGCGGTGCGTCCGCCTCGTCCGCCGCGGTGAGGCCCGCCACCCGGAGGACCAGCCTGCAGTTCCGGCGCCGCCCGGGCCATCGGCGCGGGCCTCTCCCCGCCGCCGCGCGGCCCGCCTCGCCGGGGACCGGGGCCGCCCTCCGCTCCCCGGGACAGCATGCGCAGCCGGGTCTCGTAGGCCGCCAGTTCCGCGGAATCCAGCCGGCCGCTGCGATCCTGGTCGAGGACACCGAACCAGCGGCGACCATCCGCCGCAAACTCCTCGAACGTGACCGCGCCGTCCAGGTCGGCATCGGCGCCGAGGAACCAGTCCGACACCGGCCAGGGCTCGCCCGGTTCAGCCATGAAGGGCTCCCCGAAGGGGCTGATGAACATGGCGGTGAGAGGAGCGCCATCGCCCGGTCTCCCGCGCGGACCGCCGGGCGGCCCGCCCGCGCAGGCGGCCATCGCGACCACGACGCCGAGCAGCACGCCCCGGGCCAGAATGCGGGTCGGGCGGAGGGAGGCCGGGGTCTGGGTCATGGGCGTCTCGCCGGAACGGGAGGCCATCAGGTGACCGTCCATTGGGTTCGCAAGAGGGCGTAGTTATTTCAGGGTTGAAGACAGGCCGCCAGCAAACCGCCACGAAGCCGCACGCTCGCCGCCACCTGCTGCCCCGGTGCTGCCCCGATGCTGCGCTGCAAATCCGCCCGCTTTCCGCACACTTTGCAGATCCAACCCGCTGATTTCGCTCTGGATCGTCCCTCCGGCAGCGTCATGAACGCGCCTGGGGAGAAGCCCGTCGTAAACTGCTCCTGTCCCGTCCGTCGGCCGGGCGCACGATCTTTGACAATCGCATCCCCGCCGCACCGCCGCAGGCGCGCCGATCATTGTGAAACTGCCGACTCTGCCGACCCTGCCACTGCGAATTTCTGCTCGCCCGTTGCCGACTCTGCCGACTCTGCCACACCAAATTTTCCGCCCTCCGGCCCGCGCTTTGACATCAGGCCCGGAACCAGACAGTCAGTCCCCGCCATGACCGCGCCCCGCATCTTCGTCGACGCCGACGCCTGCCCGGTGAAGGACGAGGTCTATCGCGTCGCCGAGCGCTACGGCCTGAAGGTGTTCGTGGTCTCCAACGGCTGGATCAACACCCGCCGCGACCCGTGGATCGAACAGGTGGTCGTCGACGCCGGCCCCGACATCGCCGACGACTGGATCGCCGAACGGGCCGGGCCCGGCGACATCGTCATCACCTCCGACATCCCGCTCGCCGACCGTTGCCTCAAGGCCGGCGCCCAGGCGCTGAAGTCGAACGGCCAGCCGTTCACCCCCGACTCGATCGGCTCGGCCCTGGCCGGGCGCCTGGTCGGCGAGCATCTGCGCTCCATGGGCGTCGCCACCAGCGGCCCGCCCCCCTTCGGCCCCAAGGATCGCTCCGCCTTTCTTCAGGCGCTGGACCGGGCCGTGATCATGGCCAAACGGGTGGTCCGGTGACCGTCGTCCCCGAGAACGAACTGGAGTTCCGCTTCTTCCGCGCCGGCGGACCGGGCGGCCAGAACGTCAACAAGGTCTCGACCAGCGTCCAGTTGCGTTTCGACGTGATCAACTCACCGTCGCTGACCGAACCGGTCAAGGAACGACTGCTCAAGCTGGCGGGCAGCCGGGCGACCCAGGCCGGCGAGGTGCTGATCACCGCCGTCCGCTTCCGCACCCAGGAACGCAACCGCGCCGATGCGATGGAGCGGCTTCAGGCCCTGGTCGACGAGGCCTCGATCAAGCCGGTCTATCGCGTGCCGACCCGCCCCACACGCGCCTCGAAGGAGCGCCGCCTCGAAGGCAAGGCCAAGCGGTCGACGATCAAGAGCGGCCGCGGCAAGCCCGGCCTCTCGGACTGACCTCAGTCCAGCCGGTCGGCCTTGCGCAGTCCCGGGAACAGCCTGGCCCAGACCCCCGTCGCCGCCAGCGCCCCGAAGCCGCCGAACACCGCCGCCCCGACCGGTCCCAGCAGCCGCACCGCCACTCCGGAATAGGCCTCGCCCAGTTCGTTCGAGGCGCCGATGAACAGCATCGACACCGAACTGACCCGGCCGCGCATGTGATCCGGCGTGGCCAGCTGGATCAGGGTCTGGCGGATGTTGACGCTGACCATGTCCGCCGCCCCGCCGATCAGCAGCACCAGACCCGACAGCCAGGCCGCCTTCGACAGGCCGAAGGTCAGGGTGCACAGGCCGAACACCGCCACCGCCGCGAACATCCACCGCCCGCCGTGCCGCACGATCGGGAACCGGCTCAGATAGATGGCCATGCCCAGCGCCCCGACCCCGAACGAGGCCCGCAGCAGGCCGAAGCCCTCCGGCCCGACATGCAGGATGTCGCGCGCGAAGATCGGGGTCAGCAGCGCCACCCCCGCCAGCAGCACCACGATCAGGTCCAGAGAGATGGCGCCCAGCACGATCTTGGTCTTCCACACATAGGCCAGCCCTTCCTTGACCGACTCCAGCGGCGACAGCCGGCTCTCGACCGGCTTCGGCTTGCCGCTGGTGCGGATCAGCAGGAAGCAGCCGATGCCGAGCAGGAACAGCCCCATCGCCGCCGCATAGGCCAGCGGCACGTTTATCCCGACGATCACCCCGCCCAGCGCCGGTCCGGCGATGGCCCCGGTCTGGAAGGCGATCGACTGGGCTGCGATGGCCGGCGGCAGGGCCCGGCGGCCGACCACCATCGGCAGGAAGCTCTGGCTGGCGGGGGCGAGGAAGGCCCGCGCCGCCCCGAACAGCGCCGCCACCGCCAGCAGCCCCCACAACGGCGGCGAGCCGTGCAGCGCCATCAGCAGGAAGCCGCCGGCGCACATCGCCTCGACCAGGATCGACAGGGCCACGGTCCGCTTGCGGTCGCGGCGGTCGGCCATCGCCCCCGCCGGCAGGGTGAAGGCCAGCAGCGGCAGGAATTGGCAAAGGCCGACGAGCCCCAGATACAGGCTCGCCTCCTCGATCGGATGGTCCCGCCGCGCGATCTCGTAGACCTGCCACAACAGGGCCGACGACTGGATCTGGATGCCCAGCACGGCCGTCACCCGGCCCAGCCACAGCAGCCGGAAGTCGCGGATGCCCCACGGACTGGACGGCTCTCCGTCCCCCGGCGGGACGGGCGGCGTCGGGGCCCCGGTGTCTACGCTCTCGACGGTCACGTGCGCCGGTCGACCTTCGGATACGGCGTCCCGTCCCGATGGAAATAGCCGCCCGGCCGGAAGACCATGTCGATGTCCGGATAGTCGCCGCTGTCGCCGCCGGGCGTGCGCGTCCCGACCTCCAGCAGCACCGCCTCGGCCCCCGACCGGTTCTCGATCTTGTGGCCGTTGGCGACCCCGGCCTTGAACCCGGCGCAGTCGCCGGCCCGCAGAACCGTCTCCCCCTCGTCCTCGATCAGCACGACCTCGCCGGAGAGCACCCAGACGAACTCGTCCTCACCCTCGTGCCAGTGCCGCTGGCTAGACCAGGCGCCGTCCGGCAGGCGCAGCAGATTGACGCCGAACTGGTCCAGCCCGACCGCGTCGCCCAGCCGCCACCGCCGCCGCGGCTTGCACGGCCCCGCGAACTCTTCCGGATAACCGGTCCCGTGTCCGGTGGGCGCGCTGTCGATGTCGATCTTCGGCATGGAGAGAAGCCTTCTCGCAATCGTCCGAACCCCCTAAAGCACAGGTCCATGAGCGCCGCATCACATCCGGTTATCGATCCTGTCGAACTGACCCGCGACCTGATCCGAAGACCCTCCGTCACCCCCGCCGACGAGGGGGCGATGGACATCCTCGAGCGCCTCCTCATCGGCCTCGGCTTCACCTGCCGGCGGATGAAGTTCGGCCCCGCATCAAGTAGCGAAGCGGTAGGCGAGCAGGCCTTCATCGAGAACCTCTACGCCCGGCGCGGGACGGCATCTCCCAACCTCTGCTTCGCCGGCCACACCGACGTCGTCCCGCCCGGCTCAGTCGCCGCCTGGTCCGCCGCGCCGTTCGAAGCCGAGGTCCGCGACGGCGTCCTCTACGGCCGCGGCGCCGTCGACATGAAGGGTGGCATCGCCGCCTGGATCGCCGCCGTCTCGCGCATCCTCGCCGACGGTGACGTCCCCGGCTCGCTCAGCTTCCTGATCACCGGCGACGAGGAAGGCCCCGCCCTGCACGGCACCAAACGCGTCGTCGAAACCCTGATGGCGGAGGGCGAGGTCATCGACGCCTGCGTCGTCGGCGAGCCGTCGTCCCAGCACGCGCTCGGCGACACCATCAAGATCGGCCGCCGCGGCTCCCTCAACACCTGGATCACCGTCCACGGGAAACAGGGCCACGTCGCCTACCCGGACCGCGCCGCGAACCCGGCCCCCGTCATCGCCCGGCTGATGGCGCGGCTCGCCGACCACCGCCTCGATGACGGCTACCAGGGCTTCCAGCCGTCGAACCTCGAGATCACCACCATCGACATCGGCAACCCGGCCACCAACCTGATCCCGGCCGAGGCGAAGGCGCGGCTGAACATCCGCTTCAATCCGAACCACACAGGCGACGAGCTGATCGCCTGGCTCAACGCCATGGCCGGCGAGGCCCAGGCCGAGAGCGGCCTGCGCATCGAGCTGGAGAATCTGTGCTCGGGCAACGCCTTCCTGACCGAGCCCGGCGCCTTCGTCACCGGCGTGCAGGACGCGGTCGAGGCCGTCGCCGGCCGCCGCCCCGAGGCCTCGACCACCGGCGGCACCTCCGACGCCCGCTTCATTCGCGCCATGTGCCCGGTGCTCGAACTCGGGCTCGTCGGCCAGACCATGCACCAGATCGACGAGCGCGTTCCGGTGAGCGAAATCGAGGCGCTGGCGGAGGTCTACCGCCGCGTCATCACCACCTACTTCGACCGCCGCTAGAACAGCAGGTCGATGCCCAGCATCGCCGCGCCGAACATGGCGGCGAAGGCGACCAGGAAGTAGAAAATCTCGCGCCGCGCGCTGCCCCGGCGCTCCAGGGTCATGGGCGGCAACTCGACCGGCAGTTTCGTCATGACGCACTCCCGCAAAACCGTACGAGGGTGCGCCCCGATCCTTGCCGGGACGTTGAAAAACGTGGTTGCCGGCCCGCCTGGTCTCAGCGTCGCTCGAGGAAGCGCAACGCCGTCAGCACATGCGCCTTCACCCCGACCGGCAGCACCGCCTCGTTGACGTCGAACGACGGCGAGTGGTTCGGTGGCGAGGTCGCCGGATCGACCCCGTCTGCGCTGCCGCCGAGGTGGTAGAAAACCCCCGGCACCTCTTGCGACAGATAGCTGAAGTCCTCGGCCACCGTGGTCGGCGGCGCGCCCGGATTGACGTTGCCCTCGCCCGCGGCCTCCTCCAGCACCGGAGCGAGCCAGCCCGACAGCGCCTCGTCGTTGAACACCAGCGCCGCGTTCTGGCGCACGCCGAACTCCGCGATCGCCCCGTAGTTCTCGGCGACATTGCCGATGGCGATCTCCGCCCGCCGCACCAGATCGTCGCGCTGGGCGATGTCGAAGGTGCGCAGCGTCCCCGACAGCACCGCCTGGTCCGGAATGATGTTGTAGCGCACTCCGGCGTCGAGGGTGGCGATGGTGAACACCGTCGGCGTCGTCGTCGGATCGATGGTGCGGGCGGTCAGGCTGTTGATGGTCTGGACCACGTCGGCCGAGGCCGAGATGACGTCGACCCCCTTCCAGGGCCAGGCCCCGTGGGTCTGCCGTCCGCGCAGGGTGATGTCGATCCGGTCCGACGCCGCCATGAAGCCGCGCGGCCGGTACCACAGCGTCCCCGGCCGGCCGGGGACGACGTGCAGGCCGAAGATGGCGTCCGGGCGCGGGTCGCGGAGCGCGCCCTCCTCGATCATCAGGGCCGCACCGCCCTTCGGCTCGCCCGGAGGCGCGCCCTCCTCGGCCGGCTGGAAGATGAACACCACCGTGCCGGCGATCTCGTCCTTCATCCCGGCCAGAACCTCGGCCGCCCCCATCAGCATGGCCACGTGCGCATCGTGGCCGCAGGCGTGCGCCACCGGCACCGTATTGCCCATGTAGGTCCCGGTCGCGGTCGAGGCGAATGGCAGGCCCGTCGCCTCCAGCACCGGCAGGGCGTCCATGTCGGCGCGCAGGGCCACGGTCCGGCCGGGCCGTCCGCCGCGCAGAATCCCGACAACCCCGGTCTTGCCGACGTCCGTGCGCACCTCCAGCCCCAGCGACCGCAGATGTTCCGCGACCATGCCGGCGGTGCGGGTCTCGGCGAAGCCCAGCTCAGGATTGGCGTGCAGGTCGCGGCGCCAGGCGACCACTTTCGGCGTGACCCCTTCGACGGCGGTCTCGACGCTCCCAAGCGGGACTTGGGCATGGGCGGCGCCGGCGACGAGAGCGAGGGCGAAAGCGGAGGCGGCGAGCAGGCGGCGAATGGGCATGGCGGCGTCTCCGGAAATCAGGCTCAACCGTCGCGGACGGCGCACGCTTTCGCAAGGCCCCGCCGCCGCCTAGACTCTCGCCGTGAACCTTCGCTCCCCCGCCTTCATGATCCTGTTCGCGGTCAGCCTGATCGCCGCCGCCGGCAATATGGCGCTGCAGTCGGTGCTGCCGGCGATCGGACGCGAGTTCGGCATCCGCGACACCCTGGTCTCCGGCGCCTTCGCCATTTCGGCGCTGATGTGGACCCTGACCTCCCCCTACTGGGCGGGCCTGTCCGACCGCCTGGGCCGCAAGCGGGTGATCATGATCGGCCTGGCGGGCTTCGTCGTCTCGATCGGCGGCTTCGGCCTCGCCACCACCGCCGGGTTGCAGCTGTGGCTGGCGCCGATCCTCGCCTTCGTCCTGATGGCGGTGGCCCGCACCATCTACGGCGTGTTCGGCTCCGCCTCGCCCATCGCCGCCCAGGCCTATGTCGCTGACCGCACCACGCCCGAGCAGCGCACCCAGTCGATGTCCCTGCTCGCTTCGGCCCAGGGACTGGGCACGGTCATCGGCCCGGCGCTGGCGCCCTTCTTCATCCTGCCGATCGTCGGCCTGGCCGGTCCGATGTACGCCTTCGCCCTGTTCGGAGCCGTCGTGCTGTGGGTGGTCTGGCGGCGCCTCCCCAGCGGCGACGTCGTGCGCCAGCCCGCACCCGGCCGTCATCGGGGAAGCGCTGGCAAGGGGCTGTGGAAGGATCCCCGCGTCCGCGACTACCTCCTCTACGGCCTGCTGGTCACCGGGTCGCAGGCGGTGAACATTTCGGTGCTGGGCTTCCACATCATCGACGAGATGGCGGTGACCGGCGTGTCGGTGCGCGACGCCCAGCCCTTTATCGGAATCGCGATGCTGGCCGGCGCGGCGGCGACCCTGATGGCGCAGTGGGGGCTGATTCCGCTGCTCAAGCTGCAGGCCGCCGACCTGATGCGCTGGGGCGCCGGGCTGGCGCTGCTCGGCAATGCGATGACCATCGCGGCTCCCGGCTACTATGGCGTGGTGATAGGCTATGCGGTGATCTCGCTGGGCGTCGGCTTCGCCCGTCCGGGCTTCACCGCCGGCTCCTCTCTCTCCGTCGAGCCGCATGAGCAGGGCGCCGTCGCCGGCCTGATGATGTCGCTGGCGGGTCTCAGCTTCCTCGGACCGCCGGTGATCGGGGTGGCGCTGTATGAGGTCGCCGAGCCGGCGCCGTTCGTGGCGAACATCGTGCTGCTCGGCTTCGCGACGGCGCTGTGCTTCGTCAGCGCCCGCCTGCGGCTGGGCCCGCCCGACCTGCCCGATCGCGACGAGACGCCCTCGCCCGAGACGCCGCCTGCTTCGCAGCCGGGCCCCGAGGGCGGCCGCTAGAACCGCGGTCTTTTCAGCGCCCGAAAGCCGTGCCAGATCGACGGCATGGAAACCGCCCGCATCGAGAAACGCATCGGCGTCCGCGCCTCCACGGACCGCATCTGGGAACTGATCGCGGACCTGCCCGGCTGGGATCGCTGGAACCCGGTCGAAACCTCGGTCGAGGGAACGATCGCCTATGGCGGCTCCATTGCGCTGACCGAGACCATTCCCGGCCTGCCGGAGCGCCGCGCCAGCGTGACGGTCGGGGAATGGACACCGTACTCCCAGCTGGTCTGGCTCGAGAAGCGCGGGCTGTGGTTCAGGTCGATCCGCTACTTCGAGATCGAGGAGCTGGAGCCCGGCAGCTGCGTCGTCGCCAACGGCTTCATCTTCTCGGGCCTGCGCGGCGAGATGTATTTCGACCGCCACCGCAAGGCGCTCCGCAAGGCGGTGGATTCCATCGCGGAGGCGATGAAGACGGCCGCCGAAGCCTAGCCGCCCTTCGCCATCGTGTCCTGGATGCTGATGATCGCCGGAGTCAGAATGACGATGAACAGCACCGGCAGGAAGAACAGGATCATCGGAACCGTGAGCTTGGCGGGCAGGGCCGCGGCCTTCTTCTCGGCCGCCGACAGGCGCATCTCGCGGTTTTCCTTGGCCATGGTCCGCAGCGCCGAACCCAAGGGCGTGCCGTAGGTCTCGGCCTGCGTCATCGCGGTCGCCACCGATTTGACGCCCGGATGATTGGTCCGCTTGGCCAGCCCCTCGTAGGCCATGCGCCGATCGGGAAGATAGCTGAGCTCGGCCGAGAGCAGGGTCATTTCCTCGGCGAGGTCGATGGAGGAACCGCCGATCTCCTGGCTGACCTTCTGGATCGCCGCCTCGATCGACATGCCCGCCTCGACGCAGATCAGCAGCAGATCCAGCGCGTCCGGGAACGCCTGCATGATCGACGTGCGACGCTTCGAGATACGGTTGGCGAGGAAGATGTTCGGCCCGTAGAAGCCGATCACCGCCGCGAACATGCAGATCGCCAGCCGGTTCATGACCGGCAGGCCGAAGTCGTTCAGGATGAAGAGGTAGAAGGCCGCGATCGCCAGCATGACGAACGGCATGGAGAAGCGGAAGAAGTAGAAGGTGGTCAGCGGTTTCGGGCCGCGATAGCCGGCCTGAGCCATCTTGTCCGCGACCTTGGGGTCCTCCAGCAGCTTGGTCAGGTTCAACCGCTCGACCACCCGCTTCTTGAACCCCGTATCGGTGTGCCGAAGAGCCTGCGGACCGGCGCCCTGGGCGGCGATCGCCTGGCGGGAGCGGCGCTTCAGCTCCTCGCGGCGCTCGCCGACCGCCTTCATCCGGCTTTCCAGCTTCGCCTCGCCTCCTATCGAGCCGAGCAAGGTCACCAGGGTGGCGAACACCAGCACGCCCACGCCCATGCTGAGCAGGTTCTGCAGATTGGTGACGAAGCCGATGATGTCTCCCACACCGCGCCCCTAGAACTTGAACGAGATCATGCGCTTCATCACGAAGACGCCGAGGGACATCATCAGCACCGCGATCAGCAGCATGAACTGCCCGCGCGGCTCGGTGAACAGCTTGGCCATGTAGGCCGGGGTCGTGATGCTGACGAGGATCATCACGGCGGGCGGCAGCGAGCCGATGATGCCGGCGGAAGCGGTGGCTTCCGAAGACAGGGCCTTGATCTTCTCGCCCATCATCTTTCGGGCGCGCAGCACCGTCGAAAGGTTGCCCAGCGCCTCGGCCAGGTTGCCGCCGGTCTTCTGCTGGATGCCGATGACGATGGCGAAGAACTTCAGCTCCGGCGTCGGCATGCGCTCGTACATTCTCTCCAGCGCCTGCTGCAGGGTCAGACCCACGCCCAGTCCTTCGACGAGCAACTGGAACTCAGGTCCAAGCGGAGCCGGGCTTTCCCGGGCGATGATCTTGAAGCAATCGTGCACCGGCAGGCCGGACTTGATGCCGCGCACTATGACGTCCACGGCGTCGGCGAAGTGGCTGGAGAATTTCTTCATCCGCCGCTTGCCGAGGAAACCCACGACCCAGCGAGGAAAGCCGAGCCCGAAGACCACGGCGGCCCCGACCGCGATCAGGATGTTGAGCCCGAACAGCAGCGGCGCGAGGAGAGCGATCACGCCCAGCACGGCGCTGATGATCCAGAAGGTCTTCACCGTCGTCGCGAGGCCGGCCTGCTTCAGCTTGGCGGCGAGGCTGATCCGGGCCTTGCGTGAGGCGCGCTCCGATTCCTGGAGCTGCTTCATGATCTGCTTGCGGCGGGCTTCAGGCGTGTTCGCCGCGGCCGCCTTGCGGGCCGCCGCCATGTTCTGCTTGGGACCGCCGAGGTTCTGCGCGCGCTTGATAGCGGCTTCGGAGGAGTCGCCGCCGCCGACGAAGGCCCAGCCGAGACCGCCGATGGTGATGAAGGCCAGAACCGCTGCGAGGATCGGAAGCACGGCGGCTACTCCGCCGCGTCGAGGGCTTCGGCCAGCTCGCGCTCGAGGCCGTAGTAGCGGGCGCGATCCCAGAAGCGCGGACGGGCGATGCCGGTCGAGCGGTGACGGCCGACGATCTTGCCGTTCTCGTCCTCGCCGGTGATCTCGTAGACGAACAGGTCCTGGGTGACGATGACGTCCCCCTCAAGACCGACCACCTCGGTGATGTGGGTGATGCGGCGCGAGCCGTCGCGCAGGCGCGCCGCCTGGATGATCACGTCGACCGAACCGACGATCATCTCGCGAATCGTCTTCGACGGCAGGCCGTAACCGCCCATGGTGATCATCGACTCCATCCTGCTGATGGCTTCGCGCGGCGAGTTGGCGTGCAGAGTGCCCATCGAGCCGTCGTGGCCGGTGTTCATCGCCTGCAGCAGATCGAACGCCTCCGGCCCGCGGACCTCGCCCACGATGATCCGCTCGGGACGCATCCGCAGACAGTTCTTGACCAGATCGCGCATGGTGATCTGGCCTTGGCCCTCGAGGTTGGGCGGACGGGTCTCGAGGCGCACCACGTGCGGCTGCTGCAGTTGCAGCTCGGCCGCGTCCTCGCATGTGATAACCCGCTCGGTGGGATCGATGAAGGCCGTCAGGGTGTTGAGCAGGGTGGTCTTGCCTGAGCCCGTGCCGCCCGAGATGACGAGGTTGCAGCGCGACGCGCCGATGACGCCCAGGACACGGGCACCCTCGGGACTGATGGAGTTGAACTCCACCAGATTCTTCATCGTCAGCTTGTCTTTCTTGAATTTCCGGATCGTCAGAGTGGCGCCGTCGATGGCCAGCGGCGGCGCGATGACGTTGACGCGGCTGCCGTCGGGCAGGCGCGCGTCGCAGATCGGAGAGCTCTCGTCGACGCGGCGGCCGACCTGCGACACGATCCGCTGGCAGATGTTCATCAGCTGGGTGTTGTCGCGGAAGCGGACGTTGGTCAGCTGAACCTTGCCGCCGACCTCGATGAACACCCGGCCGGCGCCATTGACCATGATGTCGGCGATGTCGTCGCGCGCCAGCAGCGGCTCCAGCGGGCCGTAGCCGAGGACGTCGTTGACGATGTCCTGGACCAGGTGCTCCTGCTCGGCCACCGACATCGAGACGTTCTTGATCGCCACGAGTTCGGCGACGATGTCGCGGATCTCCTCCGCCGCCGCTTTCGGATCCAGACCCGCCAGTTGGGCCAGGTCGATCGTGTTCATCAGGGCGTTGAAGATCGTCGTCTTGGTGGCGTGGTAGTAGTCCGACTGCTCGCGGACGATCTCGGCGACCGCCTGGGCCTTCTTCAGCTGTTCGAATCCGGGTGTGGCCTTCGGCCCCGGCGCGTTCTTGGGCGTCGGCGCCGCGGCCGCGGGCCTCGGCCTCGAGGCCAGGGCGTCGAGACGATCGGCGGCCTCCGACGCGGGTTTGGCATTGTACGAGTCGGCGCGGGCTTCCTCCCGGGCGAGCTCGGCGACATCTCCGCCGAAGGCGAACGCCTGCGTCTGGACGCCAGACTCCGGCTGCAGGCCTGCCGGCGGCGCGGCGGCGTGCGCGGGCGCGGGCGCGGGCGCCGGACGCGGGGCCGCTGCGGCGGCTCCAGGCTGACCTGTGCGCTTGCCGAACACTCGTCAGGTCTTCTTCTTGAACAGGCCGGAGAACATCGACTTGCCTTCGCCCTTGGCGGGCTTGCCCTTCGGCCCGGTCAGCATCGGCAGTTCACGGCGCGAGACGATCTGGGCCAGCATCTGGAAGGCCTCGGCGGCCTTGGACTTGGCCCCGGCGTCGAGGATCATCTGGCCGTTGTTGGCGGCCGCGCCGAACACCTTGGGATCGAACGGGATGATCAGACTGGGATGGACCCCGAGGGCGGCCCCGAACTCCTTGGCCGGAATCTCCGGGCGCCCGGGGACGCCGACCTGGTTGAGCACCAGCCGGGGCGGGGCGTCATTGGGCCGGCCCTGACGGATCAGGTCGATCATGTTCTTGGCGTTGCGCAGGCTGGCGAGATCAGGCGTGGCCACGACCACCACCTCGTCGGCGGCGATCAGGGTGCGGCGCATCCAGGCCGACCAGACGTGCGGCAGGTCCAGCACCACGAAGGGCGCGGTCGAGCGAATCTGGGTCGTGACCTCCTCGAAGGCCTCGGGCGAGATGTCCCAGTCCGTATCGAGGGTGGCCGGAGCCGCGAACAGGCTCAGCTTGTCGGTGCAGCGGACCATCATCCGGTCCAGCAGCACCGGATCGAGACGATCCGGCTGGCTGAGGGCGTCGGCGACGCCGTTCAGCGGATCCTGGTTGAAGTCGAGGCCGGCGGTGCCGAACGGCAGGTCGTAATCGACGATGACCGTGTTGGCGCCGATCCGCTCGCTCATCGCATAGGCGGTGTTGTGGGCGACCGAACTGGCTCCGGCCCCGCCGCGGGCCCCGACGAAGGCGATCGAGCGACCGACGAAGGGCTGGGCCGGATCGTTGAACAGGCCGCCGATGGCCGCGATCAGCTGCAGGGGCTGCAGCGGCGCGACCAGATATTCGCTCACGCCGCGGCGCATCAGTTCGCGGAACAGGAGGATGTCGTTGGTGGCCCCGATGACGACCACCTTGGTGCCGGCGTCGCAGACCTCGGCCAGTTGGTCGACTTCCCACAGCAGGGTCTGCGGATCCTTCAGGCATTCGACGATGATCAGCGGCGGCGTCGGCTCGTGCTGATAGGCCTCGACAGCGGCGGCGACGCCTCCGACGCGGATCTGGGTCGTGGCGCGGGACAGGCGGCGATCCTGCCCGGCCCGCTCGGCCGCCGCCAGGGTATCCTGGCGTTCGGCGAAGACATGGATGGCGATGCGCGGCACCGAGACTTCAGGTCCACCGCCGCCCAGCGCCGGCGGCGAGAAGGCGGCGGAAGCCCCGGCGACGAGGTCGCCCACCGGATTGAAGCCAGCCACCGCGGGAACCTGGCTCTCGGCCGGAGCGGGCGGATAGGTCGGCGCCGCCGCGACGGCCGCAGGCGTGAACTGCAGGGGGTGCCGCACCTCGTCTTCCATGCCGGTGGCCGGCGGGTTGGGCGCATATGCCCCGCCGGCATCGCCGGCGGGGCGGGCGGCAGGGCCCGGGCCGGGGCCGGCCGCGACATAGCCCATTTCGAGGTCGAACTCGTCCTCGAAATCCTCGACCGGTCGGGGGAAGGCGTTGGTCATGATCGGTCTATTCCACAGCCTGGGCGATACGGCCCTCGACCAGCGGTTCCTGCGGCGCCGAGGTGATTTCGCCCCGGCGGTAGTTGTCGAACACCACGGCCGCGCGCCCGGAATCCGCCGGACTGGTCCGGCGATGGGCGACGATGTCGCGCGGGTCGGCGATCTGGGCGGCGAGATTGGCGTTGATGGCGCAGCCCAGGCCCATCGAGCTGTTGTTCGAAAACCGGCCTTCCATGGCGCGGGGCTCGGCGGCGCAGTTCGGAATCACGGCCCGGACGGTCTCGAAGCCGGCGAGAACCGGCGCACGGGGATCGGGCGCGGCGTAGGAGGCGACGACGATGCGGTCGGCCGGAAGACCGGCGGACTCGAGCGCCGAGCGCACCGCCCAGGTCTGGCGGGCCGCCGCCGGGTCCTCGCCCGAGGGACCCTCGATCCTGATCGAGCCCACACCGCCGGCCATGTAGCGATGCGCGAGATCGTTGAGCGCCGCATGCTGGTTGGACGACAGACCGTCCTCGTGCACGGCCAGGGCGATCCGGTCGAGGCCGGGCTCGACCTGCAGCGCATAGCGCGACAGCGGGGTGAGCGGCTGCCTGTCGGTAGCGCCCGTCGAGACGCAGGCGCCGAGGACGGTGGCGGCGGCGACGGTCAGGAGGAGGGCGCGCATCATCGGGGTCCTCATTCGATCACATAGCCCACGGGGCCGCTCCAGCCGGCGTCGGCGGCGTCCGCGGCGACGTTCGGGCGGCCGTAGTGCTGGTTCAGCTGTCCGAACAGGATGGTCTGGGCGTCGTTGGCGATCCGCAGGCCGTCGGCGGGCGTCTGCATCCGGTCCGGCGAGGTCGGCGAGACGATGTAGGCCTCGACGATGATCACCAGTTCGGTTTCGCCGGACAGGTAGTCCCGCGAGCGGAACAGGGCCCCGAGCACCGGCAGGTCGCCGAGCCCCGGCAGTTGGTCAATGTTCTGGCGGGTGTCCTCCCGCAGCAGGCCGGCGATCATCAGCGAGCCGCCCGAGGGCAGTTCGACGGTGTTGGACGCACGGCGCACATTGAGGCCCGGGATGACCAGGGCGGTGCCGCCCTGTCCGCCGCCCAGGGTGAAGGCGCCGAGCGAGGTCAGCTCCGACACCTCGGTCGACAGCTGCAGCGAGATCCGGCCGGGGGACAGCACGATCGGCCTCACCGCCAGACGCACGCCGTACGGCTTGAACTCGATGGTCACCTTGATGCTGTCGGCGTCGGTCTCCTGACCGACCGGCACCGGGAACTCGCCGCCGGCCAGGAATTCGGCGCTCTCGCCGTTGGCGGTGGTGATGTTCGGCTCGGCGAGGATGCGGACGAGGCCGGCGCGTTCAAAGGCGCGCAGGGAGGTGTTCAGGCTGCTGCCGTCGCCGGCCGAGTCCTGATAGTTCAGGACGCCGCCGCCCAGCTGGTTTCCCGATACCGCGAAGGTGGCCGCCTGGGTGAGGGTGAGGCCGTCGCCGACGCTGGCCAGAACGGCCGTGGCGTCGAGACCGAGTTGTTTCACCGCGGTGCGCTGGACCTCGACGATGCGGGCCCGGACGGTGATCTGGTCGGAGCCTTCGATGGTCATCATGTTGATGACCTTGTCGGGACTCGCCACGAAGGCGCGGGCGACCTGGCTGGCCCGGTCGGCCTCGCCCGGGCTGAAAACGGTGCCGGTGAGGATGACGCTGTCGTTGACCGCCTCGGCGTGGACGTTCGCGCCCGGCATGACCCGGCTGAGCGTGTCCTGCAGGGCCGACACGCCGGCGTCGACGCGGATGCGAAGCGAAAGGATGGTGCGGCCGGCGTTGTCCAGCACCACGGCGTCGGTTTCGCCGGGGGCGAGGCCGATGATCGTGATGCGGCGGGGCGAATGCAGCATGGCCTCGGCCACGAGCGGATTGGGCACGATCACGTCGCGGGCGTCGGCGGGCAGATCCACCGCCATCGACGAGCCGCGCGGCAGGCTGATCAGCTGCGACTGCGAGCCCATGGAGACGGCGGCGCGGGTCTGGGCCTGGACGGCGGAAGGCGACGGCAAAACGACGACCAGCAGGCCGGCGAGGGCGACGGCGGCGAGACGCATCTGCGGGCGCTTCATTGGACCACCACCACTTCAGGCGCGCCACCGCGGTAGACGCGGACGGCGGAGGATTCACGCGGTCCGGCGGACACCCGGCCCGAGGGGCCGCCGGTGTCGGCGTAGGAGCGCAGGATGAGGCTGAGTTCGCCCTCGGACTTGGCGAGGGCGAGGGCTTCGGCGTCGCGCGGGCCGACCTCGAGAGTGGCGGTCGCGCCGATCACGGTCTGCTCATCGTCGCCGGCGCGGGTCGACTGGTCGATCGCCAGCACCTTGATGTTCTGCATGACCGTGGCCGAGGTGAATTTGGAGCGGTCGCCCTCGGAAGCGCCGATGTTGCCGAGCGTGGTTTCGCGGGTCAGGACTACGTCGACCCGGTCGCCCGGCAGGATGAAGCCGCCGGCCGCCGTCTCGACAGTGACGCGGATAGCCATGGCGCGCATTCCCGGCTCCAGGTAGGCGGCCATGTAGCCGCTGTCTCCGGCGCGGACGATCTTGCGCATCACGATGGGCTCGCCGGCGAGAATGGGTTCGCGCACCACCGAGCCGACGTAGTCCGCCTTGGCCCCGCCGGTGGCGAGATTGGACGCGGCGCGTGTCACCGCGGCGACGGCGCCCTCAGGCTTCGACTCTTCCTTATCCCCGGCGGCCGGCTCCCCAGCGGCCGGAACCGGCGTCGAGCCGTCAGTGATGAAGGCCGGATTGACCTGGTCGAGGGGCCAGTCCTTCCACTCCATGTCGGACTCGTCGAGGCGGCGGCCCGGCTGCAGGTCCTTGGCGGCGACGAGCACCTTGGCCATCGGCCGCGCCTCGACGGCCGCGGCGGTGGCGACGGCGGTCGGCTCCTTCGAGGGGGATCCCATGGCGCGCACGACCAGGGCCAGCCCGATGGCGGCCACGGCGGCGACGCAGATCACGATGATTCGGGCAGGCTTCATCGACTGTCTCCGGCAGGGCCGGCCGGACCCCTGAATTGGTCCTTTGGCCCCCTACCGTTAACGAACATGGCGGCTGCGGGTTAACGTCGGCCTAAGTGCTAACGCACGGATTCGCCTCGCCCGTTTCTAGCCGGCGAGGAAGGCGACCATCAGCGGCGAGGTCGGCCAGGCGACCAGCGCGCCGGCGGCGATGGCGACGCCGTAGGGGATGTGCCCCTTCGGCTCCATCAGCTGCACGAACCAGCCGGGACCGGCGCCGACATAGGGCTGCAGCCACGCCCGGCTGACCAGCAGGGCCAGCGAGAAGAGGCCGCCGATCACAGCCGTCGCGAGGACGAACACGCCCGAGCCCGACAGGCCGAGCCAGAGGCAGGCGGCCGCCATCAGCTTGACGTCGCCGCCGCCCAGGAAGTTCAGGGCGAACAGGCCCATGCCGATCAGCAGGGCCGCGACCGCCACGCCAACATGCATCCCGATCTCCACGGCCCCCAGGCCGAGAAGAAGGGCGGCGGGGAAGAAGCCGAGGATCAGGAGCCCCGAAATCCAGTTCGGGATCTTCATCGACGTCAGGTCCTTCAGCCCGGCGACGATCACCAGGGCGGGAAGGATGGCGAGCAGGACCAGTTGCAGGAGTTCCATTCGCGCAGCCTGCCCGATCGACCTTTAAGGCGGCGTTTCCGGGGAGGCGCAAAAGCAAGGGGCCGGAGCGTTTCCGCTCCGGCCCCCGCCTGGTTCAAGACGCTTACGACGCTTAGGTGGCGCCGATGGCGGTGGCGACCTTGCCGAACTGGGTCGAGATGTTGGTACCTAGGGCGGTGACGGCCGCGATGATCACGACGGCGATGAGGGCGGCGATCAGACCATATTCGATGGCCGTGGCGCCCGACTCATCGGACATGAACTTCGAAATGAACTTCTTCATGGTCATGGTTCCTTTGCAGACGAGGAAGCGAGCTACTGAACGCGGGGGGGGAGCCGGTAGCCCGCTTGACCCCCAAAACGCACCGTCGTTATCGCCCATATCGGTTAAGGCCCGGTCGCCGGGCGTGGTTACCAGAAGATTTACTGTAGAATGGTTCGGCTTAACCGCTCCGCGCCCCGTATCAACGAGCCGGAACCAGGGCTGAACCGGTAATCCGGCGGCAGTTTCAAACTTTATTGAGGTTTCGCGGGCAGGTTCGCCATCACGCTCTCGCGCGCGCTCGCTCTATGGACACCGTCGCCATGACCCGCACCCACCGCCTGCTCCTCGCCCTCGGCGCCGCCGCCCTGCTGGCCGGCCCCGGCCTCGCCGTGGCGCAGTCCGCCCGCATCAGCGTTGAAATCGATCAGGCCCAGCGCGTTCAGTTGAGCGGCCCGGCCGGTTCGGTGATCGTCGGCAATCCCGAGATCGCCGACGTCACCGTGGTCGACGCCAACACCCTCTACATCACAGGCAAGGGCTATGGCGTGACGGAAGTCGTCGCCGTCGATCCGATCGGCCGCACCGTCTTCCAGAGCCAGGTCGTGGTCACCGCCGGCGACGGCGCGGGCCGGGTCCGCGTCTGGCGCGGGGCGCAGGCGACCGAGATGGCCTGCGCCGCCTCCTGCTCGCCCTCGGTGCGGGGCACCAACGGTCCTCCCGCTCCCCCGGCCCAGTAGCGCCCGTGATCACCCGTCGTCGACGCTCGGCGTTCAGAGGCCGCCCGCTGCGGCGCGGGTTCCTGCGCAACCGCGACGGTTCGGCCGCCGTCGAGTTCGGCCTGGTGGTCTTGCCCTTCTGCGTCATGATCTTCGCCATTCTCGAGGTGGCGCTGATCTTCACGCTCGATTCCGTGCTCGAGAACGCGGCCATCGCCACGGGGCGTCTTGTCCGGACCGGTCAGGCCAGCGCCCAGGGCATGACCGCGGCCCAGTTCAAGACCCAGCTGTGCAGCCGGATGAGCATCTTCTCGGGCGACTGCGAATCCAGGGCGACGATCGACGTGCGGGTCATTCCGCAGTTCAACACGACGCCGCCGGACCCGCTGGCCGGAGACGGCTTCGATCCGAGCGGGCTGACCTACGCCAACGGCAATCCCGGCGATCTGGTCCTCGTGCGCGTCTGGTACCAGCATCCGCTGCTGACCACCTTCCTGTCGCAGGCCCTGTCGAGCGTCGGCGACCGCACGGCGATGCTGACCGCCACCACCGCCTTCCGCAACGAGCCCGCCGGATGAGACATGGTCTGATCAGGCGGCTGACCGGAGACGAGCGCGGCGTCTCGGCGATCGAGTTCGCCATGCTCGCGCCGGTGCTGATCGCCTTCTACATGGGCATGACCGAGTTCTGTCAGGGCTTCATGGCCCAGAAGCGGATGGGTCACGTCTCGGCCACGGTCGCCGATCTCATCGCCCAGGAAGAGACGGTCACCGCCGCGACCATCGACGACATCTTCGACATCGGCGGGCTGATCATGAAGCCGTTCCCGACCTCGACCCTTCACCAGCGGGTGTCGAGCGTGACGCGGACCGCCGGCAGCGCGCGCGTGGACTGGAGCCGCGGCGACGGCATGACGGCCCGGGCGGTGGGGTCGACCATCACCCTGCCGGCCGACCTCGTTTCCGACGGCGAGAGCGTCGTGGTGGCGGAAGTCACCTACGACTACGACTCGGCCGCCGACTATCTGATGCCGGGGCTGACGCGGTTCTCGCACACCTACTATCTGCGGCCGCGGACGGTGGACAAGACGGCCTGCACCGACTGCTAGGACCCGGTCAGTGCTTCGCGCAGGGCGAGGATCTTGACCCCGGTCTCGGCCAGTTCGGAAGCGGGGTCGCTGTCGGCGACAATGCCGGCTCCGGCGAGAGTGCGGAAACGCCAGCGTCCCTCCGCCCGCTCGAAAGAGGCCGTCCGAATCAGCACCGAGGCGGTCAGGCCGCCGTCTTCGCCGATGTGAAACAGGCTGCCGCACCATGGGCCGCGCGGCGGCTCGTGCGCGGCGATGACCTTCATGGCCTGATGCTTGGGGGCGCCGGTGATCGAGCCGGGGGGAAAGGTGGCGGCCAGCAGATCGGCGACGCCGGTCTCCGGCCTGGCCGTTCCGTTCACCGTCGAGACCAGATGGTGGACCGTGGGATGGCTCTCGATCTCGAACAGCCGGTCCGCCGTCACCGAGCCCGGCTCGGCGACGCGGGACAGATCGTTGCGCATCAGGTCGACGATCATCAGGTTTTCGGCCCGGTCCTTGGCGCTGGCGCGGAGCTCCACGGCGAGGGCGGCGTCGCGGGCGGGATCGGGGTGGCGCGGACGGGTGCCCTTGATTGGCCGGGTCTCGATGCGCCGGCTTCCGCGGTCGAAGGTCAGGAAGAGCTCGGGCGAGTTGGAGACCAGCGCCCGATCGCCGAGCCGCCAGAAGGCGCCGTAGGCGGCGGCCCGGCCGGCGAGGCGCAGCATGACGTCGAAGGGGTCGGCGCCGGGGCGTAGCTCCCCGGACCAGGCGCGGGCGATATTGGCCTGGAACAGCTCGCCCGAGGCGATGCGGGCGACGACGTCGGCGACGGCGGCGAGGTAGGTCTCCGGCGGAGCCTCGGCCTGCATGGCCGCGGCGGGCGGAGGCGGCGGGGGGGCATCGACCGCCCGGGACAGCCAGAGGTCCGCCCGGTCGGCAGCGGCCGCGGCGGCGTCCGGGTCGGCGCCCCGGCCGGTGACGGTGACGGTCCGGTCCCGATGATCGAAGGCGAGCATGGCGGGGTAGCGGGCCAGCATCAGGTCGGGCCAGATCGGCTCCCGTGGCCCGGTGGCGGGGCGGGCGCCGGCGTCGTAGGCATGGAGTCCGACCACGCCGCGCGACAGGGCCGGCTCGCGCAGCAGGCCGAGGCCGCCCTCCCCGCCGGTCCAGTCGGGGTCGGCGCCGACGAAGGACCAGCGGCCCAGCGGACCGCCGTCGGAGAGCAGGGCGAGGGCGCCGTCGCGATGGCGCAGACCGGCGGCGACGGCGAGGGGGTCGCGCCACGGACGGACGCGGGTCTCGGTCGTCTGGAAGGGCCGGATCACTCCGCCAGCCGCTCGCCGATGCGGTCGCGCAGGGCCGCGTCGACGCCCAGCGCCTGCTCCAGCCAGGCATCGACCGAGCCGGCGCGGGCGGCGATCTCGGCCAGCGCCGCCTCGAGGTAGGCCGGCTCGACGCCGAGGAAGGCGACCACGGCGTCATGGCCGGCGGGGCGGCCGGTCATGGTCTCGAGCTGTCTGGCGATGCCGGGAGCGCGGCCGGCGAGATCGACGGCGGTGTTGGTCAGCAGATAGTCCTCGATCATGTCGTCTCGGTGGACGCCGAGGAGGTGGTGGGTCAGGGCAGCGAGCAGGCCGGTGCGGTCCTTGCCGGCGGCGCAGTGGATCAGGACGGCGCCCTCGGCCTCGGCGAGGGCGCGGAAATAGCGAGCGAAGAGGTCGAGGTGGGCCGGCTCGAAGGGCAGCTCGCGGTAGGTCTCGGTCATGAAGCGCCGGCCGGCGTCGACGGTCAGATCGGCGGTCTTGAGGAAGGTGATGTGCGGCGCCTCGCGGCCGTCGTCGTGGTCGCTCTCGATGACCGTCGCGGCGAAGCCCGGGGGGCGGCGGGAAGGCTGGTCGCGGCGCTCGCCGGGACGGCGCAGGTCGACCACGGCGGCGATGCCCAGCCCGGCCAGCCGCGCGAGGTCGGCGTCGGAGGCGCGGGCGTGGTGGGCGGAACGGAACAGCCGGCCGCCGGCGATGCGGCGGCCGGCGGCCGAGGCGTAGTCTCCGTAGTCTCGGAAATTGTCGAGGGCGTCGAAGCGATGGATGCGGCCGGTCATGCCGCCTCTCTAGCCCACGTCCGCGACGCTTCCCACCGCGCCGCTCAGGTCCCGGCGCCTCCCGGGCCGACGAGGCCCTGCATGGCGTCGAGATAGGCGAGGAAGGCCTGGCGGCCCGCCGGGGTCATCGTCGCCTCGGTCAGGGGTTTGCGGCCTTCGAACCGTTTGACGACAGAGACGAAGCCGGCGTCCTCGAGCTTTCTGAGGTGGACCGACAGATTGCCGTCGGTGGTCTGAAGCCGAGCCTTGAGGGTGTTGAAGTCGGCGCTCTCCACTCCGGACAGCACAGCCATGATGCCGAGCCGGACGCGGCCGTGGATGACCTCGTCGATGCGGTTGATGTCGAAATCGTCCGCCACGCTCAGCCCCTCGCCGCCCGCATCAGCAGGAAGCC
>NZ_DASPNO010000051.1:0-11283 GCF_035626535.1 Brevundimonas sp. | reverse complement strand
GCGCTCGAGGAAGAACATGCCCAGCCACGCCGCCGCCGCAGTCGGCCCCACCGCCAGCGTGCCGTGGTTGCGCAGCAGCATCAGGTTCTTGTCGCCCAGGTCGGCGACGATGCGCTCGCGCTCGTCGAGGTTCAGCGCGATGCCCTCGTAGTCGTGGTAGGAGAGGCTCGGCAGCACCAGCAGGGCGTGCTGGGACAGGGGCAGCAGCCCCTCCTTCTGGGCCGACACGGCCACGCCCTGGTCGGTGTGCAGGTGCATCACGAAGTGGGCGTCCTCGCGCGCGGCGTGGACGGCCGAGTGGATGGTGAAGCCCGCCGGATTGATGAAGTTTGCGGTCTCCTGGACGACCCTGCCCTCGAGGTCGACCTTGATCAGCGACGAGGCGGTGATCTCCTCGAAGAACCAGCCGTACGGGTTGATCAGGAAGTGGTGCTCGGGCCCCGGCACGCGCGCCGACAGGTGGGTGAAGATCATGTCGTCCCACCCGTGCAACGCCACGGCGCGATAGAGGGCGGCGAGGTCGACCCGCGCCTGCCATTCGGCCTCGCTGACCTTGCCCTTCATCGAGACCAGGGTTCCGTCGGCCATGTCAGCCTCCTCGAGCGGTTCACCGGACCGTCGCGCCCTCAGTGAACGGCGTCAAGTTGCCGAGCGGAATCCGGCGCTGACCGACCGGCATACCGGCAGAACCGCGCCGGATCCGGGCCGTTTCGGGCGATTTCGGGTGATTTGGCGGCTTATCGGCGGTGAGAATCAGCCGGCATGGCCACCGTTTCGGATTTAGAATCCGGTCGTTACACCGAATCTCCTGCAGTCCCACAGGAACTTTCGGGAGTTTTTCCGTCCCGCCTTCGGCTCACCGGGCCTCTTTCATTCCTCGTTAAGCTTGTTTTCACCCGGCGCAGTCGATGGTCGATCCGGGATTGGGCACGGAGAGAACCCTTGGGCGCCGCGGTTCGGGCACAGGATCTGATCAGCCTCGCGCACAGCCGCCAGGCCGGCGATCGCGAGCGCCTGCTGCTGGCCGTCACCGACCTTTGCGACGGCTCGCCGGACTCTCGCCGCCCCGAGGTCCAGAGCCTGCTCGACAACGTCTTCATGGCCCTGGTCGTCGAGGCCGAGCGCGATATCCGCAGGGCGCTGGCCGAGCGCCTCGCCGAGGCCGACTGGGCGCCCAAGGCGCTGGTCAATGTGCTGGCGCTGGACGAGATCGACATCGCCCGCCCGATCATCGCCAAGAGCCCGCTGCTGCGGGACCAGGACCTTATCCGCCTGCTCATCGAGGCGACCATCGAGCACCAGATCGAGGTGGCCCGGCGTCCTGCGCTCAGCGCCCGGGTCGTCGACGCCGTGATCGACCGGGCCGAGCCCGCCGTGCTCACCGCCCTGGTGGGCAACCCGTCCGCCGAGATCACCGAGGGCGGCATGCGCCGGCTGGTGGAGAGCTCGCGCCGCATCGCCGCCCTGCGCTCGCCGCTGGCCCGCCACCCGAAGCTGACGCGACTACTGGCCGAGCAGCTCTACGGCTGGGTGGGCCAGGCCCTGCGCACCGCCATCGCCGACCGCTTCCGCATCGACTCCGACGCCCTCGACCAAGCCATCGCCGAAGCCGTCAGGGCGGCCCAGTCCGGCCAGTCGGGGGAGGAGCGGCAGGTGTTGCTCAGCCGCGACGGCGAGCGCGAGGAGATGGAGCGAAGGCTCATCGCCAAGCTGGAAGCCGCCGGGCAGCTGCGCCCCGGGTACCTCGTCCGCGCGCTGAAGGAGCGCAAGCTCAGCCTGTTCGAAAACGCCCTGGCGGCGCTGGGCGGATTTTCGATCACCGACGTGCGCTCCGCCATCGACGCCCCCTCGCCCGAACCGCTGGCTCTGGCCTGCGCCGCGGTCGGCATCGACCGGGTGGTGTTCCCCACCGTGCTGTCGCTGGTGCGCGAGCTGAACGCCGGGCGGCCCTACGGCAGCGAAGCCGGCCGCGCCATCCTCAGCGCGTTCGGGACGCCGGTCGGTGTCGCCGCCGACCACTTTCGACAGGCCATCGCCGGCGGCGCATCGGCTCGCGTTTGACAAGCGGCCGGTTCGACTGTCGAACCTAGGTCGATGAGCCCCGATCGCCCCTTGCGCCTCTGCTTCACGGCCAGCGACCGGCCGCAAGCCCAGCTCGCGCGCGAAACCCTGACCCGCCTCTACGGCGACCACCCGCCCGAGGCGTGCGACGTGGTGGTGGCGTTGGGCGGGGACGGGCTCATGCTGGAGACCCTGCACAAGCACCTCGACCAGGACAAGCCGATCTACGGCATGAACCGCGGCTCGGTCGGCTTCCTGATGAACGACTATAATGAAGAGGGTTTGCAGGAGCGGCTGGCGACGGCGGGGCGGGCCGTCATCCACCCGCTGCAGATGGACGCCTGGGCCGAGGGCGACGAGCTTCAGAGCGGTCTCGCGATCAATGAGGTTTCGCTGCTGCGCCAGACCCGGCAGAGCGCCAAGCTGCGCATCACCGTGGACGACCGCGTGCGACTGGAGGAACTGTCCTGCGACGGCTGTCTGGTCGCCACGGCGGCGGGCTCGACCGCCTACAACCTGTCGGCCCATGGTCCGATCATCCCGCTGGACGCTCGGGTGCTGGCCCTGACGCCGATCAGCGCCTTCCGCCCCCGGCGCTGGCGCGGCGCCCTGCTGCCCCACACGGCCAAGGTCTGTTTCGAAGTCCTCGAGCCCGACAAGCGCCCGGTCAGCGCCACGGCCGACAGTTTTGAGGTGCGTCGGGTTAGTCGGGTCGAGGTGCGGGAGCGCCGGGACATCGCCCTCACCATGCTCTTCGACGCCGGCCGATCCTTCGAGGAGCGGGTGCTGGCGGAGCAGTTCGCCTCCTGACGGCGTGCACCGGTTCTTAAGTCTGTCCTGTCATCATGTGGGAGGTTCGTCTTCAGGAGCTCGCCGGTGAGCAATTCCGCCCAGGTCATCCGCCCGCCCAACACCCTGCGCCTCAAGGTCGGCGGGGCGTTCGGCGGCATCGACGCCAGCGCGATCGCCAAGGCCGAAGAGGCCCTGAAGGCAATGTCCTCGCAGTTCGGCCAATGGCTCCAGGACGAGATCGTCAAGCTGGACAAGGCGCAGAACGATATCCGCAGCGAGGGCTATAACGCCCAGACCGCGGAGGCGCTGTATTTCCGCGCCCACGACCTGAAGGGTCTCGGCGCCACCTACCAGTATCCGCTGGTCACCCGGCTGGCCGGGTCGCTGTGCAAGATGATGGATGACCCGGCCAAGAGGATGGCCGCGCCGCGGGTGCTCATCGACGCCCACATCGACGCCATCAAGGCGGTGGTCCGGGACCAGATCCAGACCGACGACCATCCGACCGGCCGGGCCTTGGCCGAGTCGCTCGAGGCGGGCGTCGCCGACCACCTCGGCTGAAAACATCCATCAGATCGTCTGAAACGCCCGCCTCCCGGCGGGCGTTTTCAGTTTCGGATTTACGCGGCGGCTACGCCGATCGCCGGGCGGGCCGGCATGGGATCCTGGTCCAGCCGCTCCATCAGATAGGCGAGGTCTTCCCGCGGTGCGTTCGGACGCTGGGTCAGGAAGCGCTGCAGCATCTGCTGGCGGAAGTCGTCGCCGGCGGTGTCCGCGCCCTCGGCCTGCAGCGCCCGCCAGGTGTCCACGCCGGCCCGGAAGGCCTGAAACAGCCGGGGCGGCAGTCCGGCGCGGTCGTAGATGGCCTTCAGCCCCAGCGGTCCGGCGTCATGAATCATCAGCCACGCCCGCGGATGCGGAGTCCCGGCCAACTCGGCGAGACCATACTCGAACAGCGCCATCTGGCCTCGGGCCAAGGCCCGCAACAGCAACGAGCCGGTCAAGGCCTTGCGGGCGTTGAGCCCGGCCGTGAAGGCCGCCAGATCTGCGTGATTCGAGGCCTGATCGACCAGATCGACCGTGGCCCGTTCGCGGGCGAAGGCGGCAAGGCGGATGGCGGTCTCCGGCGCCACGGCGTGGCGCGTGACCAGATGCTCGCGCACCGCGTCCGACGCCAGCTCGACCAGCCGTTCGGTCACCGACAGCGGCAGGACCTGGCGGTAGGCGATGGCGGCGACGATCTCGGGCGAGGTTCCGAAGCGGTCCACGCACCGTCCCAGCGCCGCCTCGGCGATGTCGGCGTTGTCATTGGCGGCGAGGGTCCGCACGGCCTGTTCGCAGCCCAGCTCCGCCACCGCCGTCGCCACGTCACGACCGACGGCCGGCCGTCCGGCGACGGCGACCTGACGAAGGGCGGAGCCGGCCTGAACGATCTCGATCAGGTCCTCGTCGGTGAAGGCGGGCGAGAAGTTGATCAACGGGAGGGCGACGCTGTCGACGTCGGCCGCAAGGGCCCGGGCCACATCGCGAGGAATCAGATCCGAGGACTTCAGGGTGACGGCCATGGCGCGGCGCACAAGCTCAACCGCATCATGGGCCAGCATCCGCAGAATCTTCTGCGCGGCCTCGCGCTCCTCCTCCGTCAGCTCCGCCTTGTCCATGCTGCGGCACAGCTTGTGCGCGGCGGCGGCCCGCTCATCGTCGTCGCTCGCCTTGATCAGGCGGTGGATGTCGGTCTCGGTAAGGCGGGCGCGGTAGGCAGTCATGATGGGCGCTCTGGGTCAGGCGTTGCCGGTCAGCATTGGCCGGTCATCCCTAACGGGCGGTTTACCATCGCCGGATTCGCGATCAGACGCTCGAACTGGCTTCCGGCGCGAAGGCCCCGCCGAAACCGCCGCCCTTGCCGTCGCCGTCCTGTCCCAGCAGTAGCGCGAGCAGGCTTTGGTCTTGCTTCAACCGGTCCAGCCGGGCGGCCAGCATCTGGTCGCGCTCCGAGAGTGACGGCGCGGCGGGCGTGGAGCCGGCTGCGGCGGCCGGCGCGCCCTCCCCCGCATGGCGCTGAAGATTGGCGTGCACCTCCGCGATCGTGGCGGGCCGGCCGTCGCGGTAGAAGATCGAACGGTTGGCGGAGGCCGCCTGGGGGAAGATCGCGGCCGCGCTCATGCCGGGCCAGCGCTCCACGGCTTCCATCAGTTGGGCTGCGCCGGCCGGACCGAGGAAATGCGCCGCATACAGGTCGCCCGCGCCGGGCTCACGTCCCGTCCGCCCGCGCAGATACGCCGCGTTGGACGCGGTCAGTTCCGCCGCCATGGTAGAGGCGGCCTGCGGATCGAACCTCAAATCCAGCACGACGTTGCGCGCCGAGCCGTCGACCCGCCAGCGCCCGTCGGAGCCCCGGTGAATGAGGTCGGCGTACTGGCCGTAGCCGTGCTTGGCGCCGTGGGCCTTCACGGTCCCCAGCCAGGTCTGCTCGATGAACTGGAACAGCCCGGCCGCCGACGATGTCCGCGCCCGCGCCGCCGGATTCATTGCGCTCTCGCGCCGCGCCGTCTTGATCAGAAAATCGGCGTCCACGCCCGTCGCGCTCGAGGCGCGCCGGATCGCCGCCTCGACCCCGCCAGAGGATGGAATCGCTCCGATGTTCATACCCACGAGGCTGTGGGTTCGTGGTTAATCAATTCCTAACAACACCGGGGCCGTCCACAGACCCTTAACCTTTGCCGCAGGCTCCACGGGCTGATGTCGGATTCATGGCGAAGCTCGCCCAAAACTTGCCCCAACGGAAGCGCTCAACTTGACCGTGGGACGCTGCGGGGGCGGCGAACGACAGGGATGACGGCCATGATGATCAGAACCGCGGGCGGCCCCGGACTGGTGAGCCCCTTCGACTACAATGAGCGCAAGACCCCCCGCTTCACCCGTACGACGTGGATCGCCGTGGCGGTCGTGGCCGCCGGCCATGTGGGGCTCGGCGCACTGATGTATTACCAGCGCTTCGAGATGCCTCTGCCGGACGAGACGACCGCTTCCCCGTTCGACATCACCATGATCCCCCCGCCCAGGCCCAAGCCGCCGGAGCCGGCGCCGGCGCCTGAACAGCCCGTGCCGCCGAACACCCGGGTCAACGAACTCCCCGCGCAGCCGACCAACACCGAAGTGGTCCACGTGGTGCAGGGCGAGACGGTCGCCGAGGGAAACACCATCACCACCGCCGATCCGGTCCCCGAGCCCGTCAGGGACGCGACGCCGACCGACGTGAGGCCGCAGCCCCCGGCCGTGATCACCAATCCGCGCTGGGAGCGCCAGCCTTCGGCGGACCAGCTGATGCGCGCCTATCCCGATCGCGCCCTGGAGAGGGGGATCGGAGGTCTGGCGACGCTGAACTGTCTGGTGCAGCCCAACGGCCGGGTCGCGGATTGCCGCCTGACCAATGAGACTCCGGGCAACCAGGGCTTCGGGCGGGCGGCGCAGGGACTGACGCGGCATTTCCAGATCAGCCCACGCACGGTCGACGGAGCCGCGGTGGGGTCGCGGGTCAACATCGCCATCCGCTTCACCCCGCCCCCGGCGGATTGATCAGCCGAACCTGAGCGGGTCGAGGGCCGCGGCGTCCGCAATGGCCGGGTGGCCCTCGATCCCGTCGGCCACGATCGCGGCGACCAGCGGACCGAGCAGCCATCCGTTGCGGCGCGGCGCGAGCGCCAGGAACAGGCCCGGCGGGCCTGAGGCGCCCGCCAGCGGCAGACCGTCGGCGACCGCGCCCCGGACGCCGACCCGGGTCGCTCCGGCTTCGCCTTCGACGCCGAGCAGGGCGAGACCGGCGGCCACCTTGATGCGCGCTTCTTCCGGATCGGGATCGAGGTCGCGGCGGCCGGGCTCCATGGTCGCTCCGACGACCACCCCGCCGGCGACCGGCGCGACATAGACACCGGGCGCGCGGACGACCCGCCCCGGTCCCTCGACCATGACCTGGGTCAGCTGGCCGCGGATCGGCTGGATCGATTCAACGAGGCCGGCGACCATCGGCGGCAGGCCGGGCGTGGCGGGAGCCGCGCCGGTGGCCAGAACGATCGACGGGGCGAACCAGGTGCGGCCGTCCTCGGCCTCGACGCGCCAGCGTCGGGCGTCGCCGGCGAGACGGGCGACCCGCGCCCTCACGGTACTGAGCCCCGGCGTGCGGGACAGGACGGTGAGGGCCGCGCCGGGGTCGATGCGCCAGTCGTCGGGGGTGAGCAGGCCTGTTCGCGTGGCCCTGGCCTCGAACCCGAGTTCGCGCAGGCGCTCAATGGCCGCCGCGGCGTCCGGACCCCGCCACTCGGCGCCTTCGCGGTGCAGGGTCAGGCCGTGTGCTTTGGCGAAGGCGGGCCACAGGTCGCGGGCGCGCTTCAGGAAGCCGGCCTGTTCGGGCGTCAGGTCCTCGAGCAGGGATTCCAACGCCGGGGCGAGCATGCCGGCGGCGACCGAGGAGGCGTTGGGACCGCCCGGGTCGACCACGGTCACCGCATGGCCCCGCCCCGCCAGCTCCGCGGCTGTGCAGAGACCGAGCACGCCGGCGCCGATGACGATCACATCCGGGGAAGAAGCCACGGGCGATCAGATCGACCGCCCGGGCCCGGAATGCAAGGCGCTATTGCTCGCCGCGCGTCCCCGCCTTCGCGGGGCTGACATGGCTCGCTGCCCTGGCGCGGCTACTCGGCGGCGATGGCGGCGGCGCGGGTTTCCTCGATCCGCGCGGTCAGAGCGGCGTGCTGGTCCCACAGAGCCTGCGGCAGACGGTCGCCAAACATCCGGTAGAAGTTCGGGATCAGCGCGGCTTCCTCGGCCCAGACCTCGGCATCGACGTCGAGCAGGGTCGCCAGATCGGCCTCGGAGAGGTTCAGGCCGGACAGGTCGAGCGAGTCGCGAGCCGGAACCCGGCCGACGGGCGTGTCGACCGCTTCGGCCTCGCCGTCGAGCCGTTCGGCGATCCACTTCAGCACGCGGGCGTTGTCGCCGAAGCCGGGCCAGACGAACTTGCCGTCGTCGTTCTTGCGGAACCAGTTAACGAAGTAGAGGCGGGGCAGCTTCGAGGCGTCGGTGCGGTCTTTCATCGACAGCCAGTGGGCGAAGTAGTCGCCCATGTTGTAGCCGCAGAACGGCAGCATGGCGAAGGGATCGCGGCGCAACTCGCCCACCTTGTTCTCGGCGGCGGCGGTGCCTTCCGAGGCGACCGATGAGCCCATGAACACCCCGTGGTCCCAGTCATAGGCTTCGGTGACCAGCGGCACGGCGGAGGCGCGGCGGCCGCCGAACAGGATGGCCGAGATCGGCACGCCCTTCGGGTCTTCCCACTCGGGCGCGATGGCCGGGCACTGGCCGGCGGGGGCGGCGAAGCGGGCGTTCGGATGGGCGGCGGGCTCGCCCGACGACGGGTCGTGCGGCTGGCCCTTCCAGTTGGTCAGCCCCTCGGGCGCTTCCTTCGTCAGGCCTTCCCACCAGACATCGCCGTCGGCGGTCAGGGCGGTGTTGGTGAAGACCGTGTTGGTGGCCAGGGTCGCAAGCGCGTTGCCGTTGGTGTTGCGGCTGGTGCCCGGGGCGACGCCGAAGAAGCCGGCTTCCGGGTTGACGGCGTAGAGGCGGCCGTCGTCGCCGATGCGCATCCAGGCGATGTCGTCGCCGATCGTCTCGGCCTTCCAGCCCGGCAGGGTCGGCTGGAGCATGGCCAGGTTGGTCTTGCCGCAGGCCGACGGGAAGGCGGCGGCGACGTATTTGGCCCGGCCCTTCGGATCGGTCAGCTTGAGGATCAGCATGTGCTCGGCCAGCCAGCCCTCGTCGCGGGCCATGATCGAGGCGATGCGCAGGGCGTAGCACTTCTTCCCGAGCAGGGCGTTGCCGCCGTAGCCGGAGCCGTAGGACCAGATCTCGCGCGTCTCGGGGAAGTGGACGATCCACTTCTCCTCGTTGCAGGGCCACGGCACGTCGGCCTGGCCCTCTGCCAGCGGGGCGCCCAGGGTGTGGACGGCGGGGACGAAGACGCCGTCGGAGCCGAGCACGTCCAGCGCCGGCTTGCCCATACGGGTCATGATGCCCATCGAGACAGCGACGTAGCCGCTGTCGGTGATCTCGACGCCGAGGGCCGAAATCTTCGAGCCGAGCGGGCCCATGGAGAAGGGCACGACATACATGGTGCGGCCGGACATGCAGCCGTCGAACAGGCCGTTAAGGCGGGTCCGCATCTCCACCGGATCGGCCCAGTTGTTGGTCGGGCCGGCGTCGATCTCGTTGGCCGGGCAGATGAAGGTGCGGCTCTCGACGCGGGCGACGTCCTTGGGGTCCGACGCGGCGTAGTAGCAGCCGGGGCGCTTCGTCTGATCCAGTTCCTTCAGCGTGCCCTTCGCGATCAGGTCGGCGACGATGGCCGTCTTCTCGGCCTGCGAGCCGTCGCACCAGTGGACGCGGGCGGGCCTGGTCAGGGCGGCGATCTGCTCGACCCAGGCGACGAGGCCAGCGTGGGCGGTCGGGGCCGGGTGAAGGCCCGGGATGGCGGATGCGGTCACGCGAACTCTCCTGAACGTGGCCCGGCGATCTGACGCCGCCGTGGCGCTCCCTGCGTGTGATCACGCAATGTTTCAGCGGAGATGGCATTGAAGCGGACGCGAGGTCAACCGCTGCAAGTTTCAACCTCTTGCGAGGCGCCGCCGCCGCTCCGGCTGCATAATTCCGGTCGCGGCGGGCGGCGGCGCGGGGTATCGGAGCCGCCATGCAGACCATGGATTCCATCACGACGGCTCCCGGAGGCGCCCTCGCCTCGCCCGCCGCGGCGCGGAACCGGGAGCCGATTCTGCAGGTGCTGAAAGCCCATTTGCCGGCGCGGGGCCGGGTCCTCGAGATCGCCGCCGGGTCGGGCGAGCATGCGGTGGCCTTCGCGAGCGCCCTGCCGGGGCTGGAGTGGACACCCAGCGACCCGTCGGCCGAGGCGCGGACCAGCATCGCGGCCTGGGCGGGGGTGGCGGGCCTGCCCAATCTGCGGCCGCCGCTGGCGCTGGACATGCTGGACGAGGCGAGCTGGCCGAAAGGGCCGTTCAACGCGGTGGTCTGCATCAACATGATTCACATCAGCCCATGGGCGGCGACGGAGGGGCTGATGAAGCTGGCGGGGCGGGTGCTGCCGGTCGGGGGGCTGCTGGCGACCTACGGGCCCTATCTCGAGGCCGAGGTTCCGCTGGCGCCGTCGAACGCGGCCTTCGACGGGAGCCTGAGAGCGCGGAACCCGGACTGGGGGCTGCGGGACCGCGACGAGGTCGCGGCGGCGGCGAAGGCCGAGGGGCTGGCCCTGACCCGGCGGGTCGGCATGCCGGCCAACAATCTGATGCTGCTGTTCCGGCGGGTGACCGCATGACGGCCCTTCTCCCGTCATCCTTGGACTTGATCCGGGGACCAGAGGCGCCGCCCGCTCGTGGCCTGAGAGTCTTGCCGCGGCGAGAACGGCATTTGCCCTTCGCCGACGCTGCGACGGGACGTCTGATCCTCGGGTCGAGCCCGAGGATGACGGCGGTAGAGGGAGCAGGCGCATGAGCCTGTCCAGGACTTACGACGGCGCCGAGCCGGTGCGGCTGAACAAGTTCATGGGCCAGTCCGGCATCTGCTCGCGGCGCGAGGCCGACACCCTGATCGCCGGGGGACTGGTGTCGGTCGACGGCGAGGTGGTCACCGACGCTGGTCGCAAGCTGCAGCCGGGGCAGACCCTGACGCTGAACGAGCGGGCGACGGCGGCGCTGGCCGAGGGCGTGACCATCGTGATGCACAAGCCGGTCGGCTACGTTTCGGGCCAGCCGGAGCCGGGCAAGGTCCCGGCGGTGAGGCTGCTGACGGAGGCCAACCGCGTCGGCGAAGGCCCGGTCCCGGCCGAGGACGCCTCCCTGCCCCCGATCGGGCGGCTGGACGAGGATTCGCGCGGCCTGCTGCTGCTGTCGTCGGACGGAGTCGTCGCCAAGGCGGTGATCGGCCCTGAGTCCGATCTGGACAAGGAGTATCTGGTCCGGGTGACCGGCGACATCACCGAGAAGAAGCTCAGGATCCTGCGCCACGGCCTGATGCTGGACGGGCGGCAATTGAGGCCCGCCTACGTCAGCCGGATGGAGTCGCACCGGCTGAAATTCGTCCTGCGCGAGGGCCGCAACCGGCAGATCCGGCGGATGTGCGAGATGGTCGATCTGGAGGTCACGGACCTGATCCGGGTGCGCATCGGTCCGCTGAAGCTGGACAACCTGCCGGAAGGCAGGTGGCGGATGCTGACAGCGAACGAGCGGGCGGCGCTGGTCGGGGGCGCCGACTCCAAAAATTAGGTGTGGCAGAGTCGGCAGAGTCGGCATGACCGAAATTCGGTGTGGCAGAGTCGGCAGAGTCGGCAAAGCGTCGGTTCGAGACTGTTCTGGATTCGGTTGTCAAAGA
>NZ_DASPNO010000050.1:0-25004 GCF_035626535.1 Brevundimonas sp. | reverse complement strand
ACTTCGAGACCAGCGCCTGCACCTCGACCAGCACCGGTCGCGAGCCTTCGATCCCCGCGAACACCGCCGCGCCCGGGGCCCGGTCCTTGCCCTCGCCGAGGAACAGGGCGGACGGATTCGCCACTTCGCGCAGGCCGGCGTCGCCCATCTCGAAGACGCCGATCTCGTCTGTAGCCCCGAAGCGGTTCTTGCCGGCTCTCAGGATGCGGAACGGATAGCCCCGCTCGCCTTCGAAACTCAGTACGGCGTCGACCATGTGCTCGACCACGCGCGGCCCGGCCACCTGGCCGTCCTTGGTCACATGCCCGACCAGCACCACCGCCACGCCCTGCGACTTGGCCAGCCGGACCATCTCGCCGGCGCAGGCCCGCACCTGGGTCACCGACCCGGGCCCCGCCTCATGCGCATCCGACCACAGCGTCTGGATCGAATCGACGATGACGATATCGAACCGCTCGCGCTTCAGTGTGCCGAGAATCTCCCGCAGCGCTGTGGCCGAGGCCAACTCCACCGGCGCCCTCTCCAGCCCCATCCGCCTGGCCCGCGCCCGGATCTGCTCGACGGCCTCCTCGCCGGAGATGTAGGCCACCCGCCGCCCGGACATCGCCGCCCGTCCGGCCACGTCCAGCAGCAGGGTCGACTTGCCGACGCCCGGATCCCCGCTCAGCAGGATGGCCGAGCCCGGCACAACGCCGCCGCCGCAGACCCGGTCGAACTCGGTCACGCCGGTGACGATACGCGGCGGCTCGGGCGTGTCGGATTGCAGCGTCTCGAACTGCACGCCCCGCGCCCGGCTGCTCGCCGCCGGCTTCAGCGCCCCCGGCGGGGCCGACCGGCTCTCCTCGACGATCGAGTTCCACTGCCCGCAGGCGCCGCACTGGCCGGACCACTTGCCGTGGACCGCCCCGCAGGACTGACAAACATGAATTGCGCCGTCTCGAGCCATGCTGTTGGCTTACAGGAGTCGGCGCGGGCGGGGCAGGGGCTCTGATGACCCTGCGACCGATAATGACGTAGGGGCCGAATGTCCGAGGAAACCTTCTTCATCCTGTTCGGAGTCACCTGGGTGGCGGCCATGGCCTACGGCCTGAGCGCCTGGCGGCTGCTCGTCCGCATCCGTGACCTGAAGAGCGGGGGCAAGGCCCCCGAAGCCCCCGACCCGCTGACCAACCCGTTCGAACTGTTCGGCTATCTTGGGTGGCTGCTGGGCGGCCGTTACGCCGAGATCAACGACGACGTTGTCAGGCGCTGGGCCGGCATCGCGCGGGTGCTGTTCATCATCGCCGCGCCCTTGCTGGCCGCGACCTTCGCGGTGGCCTTCACCCAGGCCGGCGCCTGGCCTCAGACGTAACGCCGCAGCGCCCGCGGGCCCACTGAGGTCAGCAGCTCCCAGGCCACCGTTCCCGCCGCCGCGGCCGCATCGTCCAGCGGCCGGTTCGGCCCGAACAGTTCGACGAGATCCCCGACCGCCACGTCGCCGCCCGTGACATCTACCGCGCAGACGTCCATCGACACCCGCCCGACGATCGGCCGCAGCGTTCCGCCGGCCCATACGAGGCTTCTGGGGCTGTAGCTGCGCAGCACGCCGTCGGCGTATCCCGCCGCGACCGTGGCGATCCGGCGCGGTCGGTCCGCAACGAAAGCCCGCGAATAGCCCACGCTCTCCCCCGCCGGCACGTCGCGCACCTGCAGCACCTCGGCCGCGAACGTCGCCACCGGCTTGATCCTGTCGTCCGGCCGTCCCTCCGGCCCGCCGCCGTACAGGCAGATGCCGGGCCGCGACGCGTCGAAGCCGTAGTCGCTCCCGAGGAAGACCCCGCCCGAATTGGCGAACGACCGCACCGTCCCGGGATAGCGCCGCGCGGCCGCGGCGAAGGCGTCCCGCTGCCGGGCGTTCATCGGCTCGGCCGGATCGTCGGCGCAGGCGAGGTGGCTGAGCACCAGGTCGAGACCCTCGAACGGCTCCGGCGCCGCCTCGGGCCGGAAGCCGAGCCGGTTCATGCCCGTATCGATCTGCAGTCCGCAGCGTCCGCCGCCCCCGGCCTGCCATTCCGCCAACTGCGCCCCGGTGTTGAGCACCGGGCGGAGGTCGGCCTCGCGCAGCCGCGCCGCCCGACCCTCCAGGCAGCCGTCCAGCACATAGATGGCCGCCTCCGCACCAAGCGCCGCCCGCAGGCTCTCGCCCTCGCGGGTCCGCGCCACGAAGAAGGTCCGCGCCCCTTCACGCATCAGCCGCGCCGCGCAGGCGGTGGCGCCCAGGCCATAGGCGTCGGCCTTGACCACCGGATGCACGGGTACGCCGCCGATCGTCTCGAGCGTGCGGTAATTGGCGGCGAGCGCCCGCAGGTCGACGGTCAACAGGGCGGGGGAGATCATGTCCCATCTAGTGCCGCGCCTTTGTGCAACGCAACACGCGGGGTGGATGAAAACAGGTTTGACCCTCGTGACGCACGGGTGTTCTGATCACGCCGTTACGCGAGGAGGACGGCCATGCGTCCCATTCAACTGCTCCGCGGGCTCTTCATCACCCTTGTCGTCGGCTTCGGCGTCTGCGGCGCCGCCATGGCCCAGGACGAGCCGCCCGGCGGGAACGCCTGGGGCGGCAAGGAGCTCTCCGACGGCCACCATCAGGGCGACCATCTCGGCCCGATCGGCCCCTATCTGAGCGCTGCTGAACTCCGCAACTGGCCGCAGGGCAGCCGGCGGGCGACGCCCGAGCGGCTCGTCCGCGAGCGAACGGCGGCGATACTCGCCGGGGCGGGGGTGCCGTGCGAGATCGTCGCCGCCCACAATCCCGGCGAGACCCGCCAACGCAAGGACATCTACGAGGTCGCTTGCCGCGAGGGACCCGGCTACCTCGTCGTCACCACCGACGCGCCCGCCATCCTCAACTGCCTGCATCTAGCCGCCACCGAGGAGACCATGCGCGCCACCGACGCCTCGCGGCCGGTGACCTCCCTCTGCCTGCTGGATGGCAACAAGGACGCGGCGGCCGCCCTGCGCCCGCTCGCCGCGCGGATCGATCCCGCCTGCGTTGTCGACCAGGCGGCGTGGATCGGCCGGGTCGGCGAGGACCAGGACCGCTATGAGATCGGCTGCGAAGGCCGTGACGGTCTGTGGCTGCAGACTCCGATCAACCGGACCGACATCACGGAGACCTTCTCCTGCATGGATCTCGCCGCCATGGGGGAGACCTGCAAATTCACCACGCCGGAAGAGCAGGCGGCCACCGTGGCGTCCTGGTTGCCGGCGGATGGTCCGGCGTGCGCGGCCGATCGGGCCCGGGTGGTCGGCGTCGCCGGCGGCGCCCGCTATTTCGAACTGAGCTGCGGCGCCGGAGCGGGGATGATTCTGCGGCTGACGCCGGAAGGCCGGTTCGATCGGGCCTGGCCCTGCGCCCAGGCGTCGGGCATCGCCGGCGGCTGCAGGCTGGCCCCCGCCGAATCCTAGGCCCGGAGGCGGGCGAAGGCCTCGCCGCCCTCATCGAACAGATGCGTCTGTCCCGCGGACACGCGCAGCGTCAGCGCCTCGCCGACAGCCGGCCGCATGTCGCCCGGCAGCAGCACGGTCAGCGCCGCATCCCCGGCCGTAAGATAGGCGTAGGTGGCGTGGCCCAGCGTCTCGACGAAGGTGACCATGGCGGCGACCGTGTCTCCCGGGCCGGACAGGGTCAGGTGCTCCGGCCGCACGCCAAGGGTGACGGCGTCTTCCGGCGAGGCGCGCGAGGCGTCGACGTCGACTTTCAGGGTTTCGCCGGCTTCGGTCCGAACCGTCGCGCCTCGCGCGGACGCCGTGACGATCCTCGCCGGCAGCAGATTCATCTTCGGGCTGCCGATGAACTCGGCCACGAACAGGTTGCGCGGGCGCTCGTACAGCTCCATCGGCTGGCCGACCTGCTCGATGGCCCCGGCGTTCAGCACCACGATCCGGTCAGCCAGGGTCATCGCCTCGACCTGATCGTGGGTGACGTAGACCATCGTCGTCTTCAGCCGCTCGTGCAGGCTGGCGAACTCGTAGCGCATTCGCACGCGCAGGGCGGCGTCCAGGTTGGACAGCGGCTCGTCGAACAGGAAGACCTCCGGTTCGCGCACGATGGCCCGGCCGATGGCCACCCGCTGTCGTTGGCCGCCGGATAGCGCCCTGGGCTTGCGGTCCAGATAGTCGGTGATGTTCAGAGTCTCGGCCGCGCCACGCACGCGGCGATCGACCTCAGCCTTGTCCACTTTCGCAAGTTTCAGTCCGAACGCCATGTTTTCATAGACGTTCATGTGTGGATACAGGGCGTATGACTGGAACACCATGGCGATGCCCCGGGCCGAGGGCGACAGGTCGTTGACCGCCCGCCCGCCGATGGCGATCTCGCCGCCGTCGGCCTCTTCGAGGCCGGCGATGGTCCTCAGCAGGGTTGACTTGCCGCAGCCGGACGGCCCGACGAAGACCACCAGCTCTCCGTCCGCGATTTCCAGGTCGATGCCCTTCAGCACCTCGGTCGCGCCGAACCGCTTGGTCACCCCGGTCAGCCGGACGTCCGCCATTTTCCATGCCCGCCGCTGCTTGTTTCGACCTTACCGTAAACGGTTACAGGCACGGTGCAATGGTCAGGCCGGCGGCGCCGTCAGCCGCGGTTGGTCTTGCCCTTGAACGGCTTGCCGCCCGGCTTGGGCTTGAAGCCCGGCTTCGGCTTCCCGGTCCACGGGCGGTCGCCGGCCGGGGCGGCGCCTTCCGCACGCGGCGTCCACGGCTTCTTCGGACCCTTGGCCTTGTCGACCCACGGCTTCTTGCCTTCCGGCGTCGGACCGTCCTTGGTCCGCTTCACCCACGTGCCGCCCCTTGCGCCGGTATCGGCCGCCGGAGCGTCTTTGCGCGGCGTCCACGGCTTCTTCGGCGCGCCGCCCTCGGGCCGGTCCTCGCGGGCCTTCCACGGCTTCTTCGGCGCATCGCCGTCGGGGCGCGGGGCCCAGGGCTTCTTCGGTCCGTCGCCGTCGGCGCGCGGCTTGCGGAACGGCTTGTCGCCGCGTTCCGGGCGATCGCCGCCGTCCGCCTTGTCCCACTTGCGCAGGCTCTTCTCGCCCGGCGACGGCGCCACCGCGTCCTGGATGGTCACGCCGTCGTCGTTGGGCTGGGTCAGGGCCGTGCGGAATTTCGCCTCGGCGTCCTTGGTAATTTCGAACTTGGTCTCGCGGTCGAAGATCTTGATCGAACCGACGTCGCGCTTGGTGACGTGCCCGAGGCGGCAGATCAGCGGCAGCAGCCATTTCGGGTCGGCGTTCTTCTCGCGCCCGATGTTGACCCGGAACCAGCTCATTTCGCCGCCGCGGGCGAAGTCGGTCAGGGGGCCATCGCGCTGGCCGCGCTCATTCACGCCGGTGGTCTGGGCGCGCTTCATCCGCTCGTCGTCGTGAACGTCTTCCGGGGGCGGCAGCTTCTCGCGGTACAGGCGGATCAGGGCGGCGGCGACGTGCTCGGGCGAGGTCCGCTCCAGCAACTGCCGGCCCGAGTCCAGCGACTCCTCGTCGGCCGGCGCCATCAGCACCGGGTCGGTCATCATCCGCTCGTGGTCCCTGGCGCGGATGTCATCCGCCGACGGCGGACCCGCCCATTCGGCCTTGATGGAGGCTGATTGCAGCATCAGCTCGACCTTCCGGCGACGCGTGTGCGTGACCATCAGGACCGACACGCCCTTCTTGCCCGCGCGGCCGGTCCGGCCCGAGCGGTGCAGCAGGGTGGCCTTGTTGACTGGAATTTCGGCGTGGATGACCAGGCCCAGATCTGGCAGATCGAGGCCGCGCGCCGCCACGTCGGTGGCTACGCAGACCCGCGCGTGGCCGTCGCGCAGCGCCTGCAGCGCCTCGGAGCGCAGCGACTGGGTCAGTTCGCCCGAAAGTCCGACCACCGAGAACCCGCGTTCGCGCAGGCTGGCGGTCAGGTGCTTCACCCGCTCGCGCGTGTTGGCGAAGACCAGCGCGCCGGGGCTCTCGAAATAGCGCAGAACGTTGACCACGCCGTGCTCGACCTCATGCGGGGCGACGCGGATGGCGCGGTACTCGATGTCGCCGTGGGCGACGTTCTTGTTGGTGGTGTCGATACGGATCGCATCGCGCTGGTAGGTCTTGGCCAGTTCAGCGATGTCGCGCGCGATGGTGGCGGAGAACAGCAGGGTGCGGCGCTCGGCCGGGGCCTGGTCGAGGATGAAGGTCAGGTCTTCCTGGAAGCCCATGTCCAGCATCTCGTCGGCTTCGTCGAGGACGACCGCCTTCAGCTCCGACAGGTCCAGCGCGTCGCGCTCGATGTGATCCTTCAGGCGTCCGGGGGTTCCGACCACGATGGCCGCGCCGCGCTCCAGCACCCGGCGCTCGGCGCGCGGGTCCATGCCGCCGACGCAGGTGGCGATGCGCGCCCCGGTGTTGGCGTAGAGCCATTCCAGCTCCTTGGAGACCTGCAGGGCCAGTTCGCGGGTCGGGGCGATGATCAGGGCCGCCGGGGCGCCGTTGTCGGCGAATCGCTCGGCCTCCCCCAGCAGGGTGGTGGCCAGCGCCAGGCCGAAGGCCACGGTCTTGCCGGAGCCGGTCTGGGCCGAGACCAGCAGGTCGCGGCCTTCCTCGGCCTCCAGCACGGCGGCCTGCACCGGCGTGGGCTCGGCGTAGCCGCGTTCGGACAGGGCGCGGTCGAGCGCAGGATGACTGGCGGGGAAGGGCATGGCTTGGTCCAATAGCACGATCAGCGCGCGAACGGTCGGCGCGGAGAGCGGCGGACGGCGGCCTGTAGCGGGAAATAACGGCGAAATGGTGGATGCGACAGGGATTGAACCTGTGACCCCCTCGGTGTGAACGAGGTGCTCTCCCGCTGAGCTACGCATCCATCAATCGGGGAGGCGGGGACATAGCCCGGTCGCCTTGGGCTGGCAAGACGTCAGATGCCCGCCGCCCGCACCGTTTCCGGCGTCTCCGCATCCGGATCGCCCGGCAGCCAGGCGACGTGGCCGTCGTAGATGCCCTCGTCGAGGATCTTCTCCTCCTTCGCCACCAGCACCGGGACCAGCATCTGGCCGGTGACGTTCGTCGCCGTGCGCATCATGTCGATGATCCGGTCGATGGCGATGATGTAGCCGATGCCCTCCAGCGGCAGGCCGGCGGTCGACAGGGTCAGGGTCAGCATGACGATCGAGGTGCCGGGCACGCCCGCTGTTCCCAGCGATCCCAGCACCGCCGTCAGCCCGATCAGCACATACTGGGTCAGCGTCAGGTCGATTCCGAAATACTGGGCGATGAAAATCGCCGCGATGGCGGGGTAGATCGCCCCGCAGCCATCCATCTTGACGTTGGCCCCCAGCGGCACGGCGAAAGCGGCGTAGGCCTGCGGCACGCCCAGCCGTTCGACGGTCTGGCGCAGGGTGATCGGCAGGGTGCCCAGCGACGACGAGGTGGCGAACGCCGTCTGCTGGGCCGCGAAGGCGCCGCGGAAGAAGCTGCGCACCTTCAGCCCGTGCAGCTTCAGCAGGCCCGAATAGACGATCAGGATGTGGAACAGGCAGGCGGCGTAGATGGCGAAGATGAACTTGCCGAGCGGCAGCAGCGCCTCCCAGCCGTAGCCGCCCACCACAGATCCGATCAGGCCGAAGACGCCGAACGGGGTCAGCTGGATGATCCAGCGAGTGATCCGGAAAACGATGGCCGCGCCTTCGTCCACAAATCGCCGCGCGGTCTGGGCCCGGTCGCCCAGGACCACCAGCGCGCCGCCCACCAGGGCCGAGAAGAAGATGATCTGCAGCACCTTGCCTTCGCTGAGAGCCGCGAAGGGGTTGGTCGGGACGATGCCGATGAGCACGTCCAGCGGCGTCGGAATCTCCCGTTCGCGCACCTCGCCCAGCGGCAGGCTCTCCAGCCCGACGCCCGGATTGATGATGTGTCCGAAGGCGAAGCCGACCAGCACCGCCAGCAGTGAGGTGACGGCGAACCAGACCAGGGTCCGCACCCCCAGCCGCACCGCGCCCGCGCCTTCGCCGAGTTTGGCGATCGAACTGGCGATGGTGAACAGCACGAGCGGCGCCACCACCATCCGGATCAGGTTCAGATAGACGTCGCCGATCGGCTGCAGCCAGACCTCCGCCTGCTCGCGCAGGATCAGTCCGGCTGCGATACCGAGGGCGAAGCCGGCGGCGGTCCGCTGCCACAGCGGAATCGCGAAGAAGCGACGGAACATGGGAAGGCTCTCGGTGGTCGGCCGCGGTATGTGTTGGCTCTTTCCGCAATCCGCAACCGTGCCGCCGACAGATTTATCGGGTCAGTCCGCCCCGTTCAGGGCTTTGAAGACCTTGCTGTACTCGCCCCGCGTCTCGGCCCCGCTCAGGAATTTCACCCGCTCGACGAAGATTTCGTCGGTCTCGCCCGCCTCGAGCAGGGCCAGGCTCTCGGCGGTGAAGTCGGCCAGCGGCATGGAGTTGGGGTTCTCCGCGTGGCCCGGCATCAGGTCGGTCGCCACCGCCGGCGGGGCCCATTCCAGCACCTCCACCGACGTTCCGCGCAGCTGATGGCGGAGGGACTGGCTCCAGGAGTGAAGCGCCGCCTTGGTCGCCGAATAGGTCGGGGTGGTCGTCAGCGGCACGAAGGCCAGACCCGAGGTCACGTTGACCACCGTCGCCGTCGTCTTGCGCTTCAGATGCGGCAGCAGGGCCGCGGTCAGCCGGATCGGGCCCAGCAAATTGATGGCGACGGTCCGCTCCGTCACCACCAGGTCGACCGGCTCGGCGGTCAGGTTCTCGGCAACCATTACCCCGGCGTTGTTGATCAGCACGTTCAGGTCCGGATGCGCCACGACGACCCGCGCGGCGAAGGCCGTGATCGAGGCCGGGTCCTCCACGTCCAGCGTGTCGAAGGCCATGCCGGGATGGGCGGCGGCGACCGCCTCCAGCGCCTCGCGTCGCCGGCCGGCGATGATCACCTTCGCGCCCCGGGCGTGCAGCGCCTCGGCCATGGCCTTGCCGATGCCCGAGCCGCCGCCGGTGATCAGGATGGTGTCGTTGCGGGTGTCCATGAATGTTCTCCGTCGATTGGATTTCCGACGGCCGATCACCTATACCTCACACTTACGATCAGAAAGTAGGCACCCGAATGTGCTGTACTTACCCAAGAGAGAGTTATGGCTGACATGGGCTTTCAGACGGAAAAAGATCCGCACCATGCTCCGCTGGACCCCCGCGTCGAGGCCTTGGTCAACGAGGTCATCGGCCGCGTCGCCGACAAGTGGACCATGATCGTGCTCGAGGTGCTCGAGGAACATGGCGAGATCCGCTTCACCCGCATCGGCGAGTTGGCCGGCGGCATCAGCCAGAAGATGCTGACCCAGACCCTGCGCCAGATGGAGCGCGACGGCCTCGTCGTCCGCACCGTCCATCCCGTCATCCCGCCGAAGGTCGAATACCGGCTGACCGACATGGGCCACAGCCTGTCGGAGGCCTTCTGCGGCGTCTGGACCTGGGCCGAGGCACACCTCGACCGCATCGAATCGGCCCGTCAGGCCTTCGACGCCCGTAGCGGCGCCTGAACCCCGATCAGCCGCTCCACCGCCGCCGGCAGGGCGTCGAAATGGTCGATCAGGGCGTCGGCGCCCAGCTCCGCCGCCGGCGTGTCGGTGTAGCCGAAGGTGGTCAGGATGCAGGGCACGCCCGTCGCCCGCGCCGCGTCCAGGTCGGTGATGCTGTCGCCGACCATGATCGCCCGGGCCGGATCGCCGCCCGCCTGCTGCACGGCCTCGCGGATATGCGCCGCGTCCGGCTTGCGCGCGGACACCGACTGCGGCCCGCAGATTGAGGCGAAGCGGTCCTCCAGCCCGATGGCCCTGAACAGCGCCACCGCCAGGTCGGTCGGCTTGTTGGTCGCCACGCACAGGATCGCGCCGCGCGCCGCCAGCTGGTCCAGCGCCTCGATCGCGCCCGGATAGGCGGTGCTCTCGTCGGCGATATGCGCGACATAGTCGGCGAGGAAGGCCTGTAGCAGGGCCGGGGAGGCGGCCTCGTCCCACTCGGCCCCCGCCGCCTCGAAACCACGCTTCAGCAGGGCGATCGCGCCCCATCCGATCAGGTGGCGCGCCCCCTCAAGCGGCACGGCGGGCAGATCGTGCTGGGCCAGCAGCCGGTTCAGCGTCCCGATCAGGTCCGGCGCCGTCTCCACCAGCGTGCCGTCGAGATCGAAGGCGATGGTCCAGCCGTCCAGATCCTGTTCCGTCTCCGCAACCGCCATGGGCGTCTCCCGCCGGCCGCCCCGATGGGCTAGACCTCGGGCGTGACTAACCGCCGGACCGATTCATGACCAGCCATCCCCGCGCCGCCATCATCCTCGCCGCCGGCCAGGGCACGCGGATGAAGTCGCCGCTGCCCAAGGTGCTGCACCCGGTCGGCGGCCGCGCCATGCTGGATCACGCCATCGACGCCGCCGAGGCGCTGGGCTGCGAACGCATCGTGGTGGTGGTCGGGGCCCATTCGCCCGAGGTCCGCGCCCATGTCGAGAAGCGGCTCGGCGAGGACGCCGTCGCCGTGCAGGACCCGCCGCTCGGCACCGGCCACGCCGTCCGCGCCGCCGAGGCCGTGCTGGGCGATTTCGTCGGCCAGGTGGTCATCACCTACGGCGACGTGCCCCTGCTGACCGCCGCCGACATCCAGCCGGTGTTCGCGGCGCACGACGGCGTCACCGTCATCGGCTTCGAGGCCCGCGACCCCGGCGCCTACGGCCGCCTCGTCATGGACGGCGGCCAGCTGCTCGCCATCACCGAAGCGAAGGAGGCCTCGCCCGACGTCCTCGCCCTGACCGCCTGCAATTCCGGCGTCATGGCCGCCCCCGTCGGCCTGCTGTTCGACCTGCTGCGCGAGGTGAAGAACGACAACGCCAAGGGCGAATTCTACCTCACCGACGTGGTCGAGTTGGCTCGCCGCCGCGGCGCCCCCACGCGGGCCGTCTTCGCCGCCGAGGACGCCGTCATGGGCGTCAACTCCCAGGCGGAACTGGCCGTCGCCGAGGCCCTGTTCCAGCGGACGAAGCGCGAGGCCTTGATGGCCGCGGGCGTCACCATGCCCGCCCCCGACACCGTCCATTTCGCCTTCGACACCGAGGTCGGCGGCGGGTCCGTCATCGAGCCCTATGTCGTGTTCGGCCCGGGCGCGAAGATCGCCTCCGGCGCCCGCATTCGCGCCTTCAGCCATATCGAGGGCGCCGCGGTCGCCGCCGGCGCCGAGGTCGGCCCCTACGCCCGCCTGCGCCCCGGCGCGGATCTCGGCGAGAAGGTCAAGATCGGCAATTTCGTCGAAGTGAAGAACGTCCGCATGGCGGCCGGCGCGAAGGCCAACCACCTGGCCTACCTCGGCGACGGCGAGATCGGCGCCAGGGCCAACATCGGCGCCGGAACGATCTTCTGTAACTATGACGGCTTCTTCAAACACCGCACCACGGTCGGCGAGGGCGCCTTCGTCGGCTCCAACAGCTCGCTGGTCGCGCCGGTGACCGTCGGCGCGGGCGCCATGGTCGGCTCCGGCTCGGTGATCACGAAGGACGTCGCGCCCGGCGACCTCGCCCTCGGCCGCGGCGAACAGACGACGAAACCGGGCTGGGCGGCCCGGTTTATGGAAGCGATGCGTGCGAAGAAGGCGGCGAAGCCCAAATGAGTGCTGACAACCAGAAACGCCTCGCCGGCGAAGCCGCCGCCCTCCGCGTCGAGGCGGGCATGACCGTCGGCCTCGGCACCGGCTCCACCGCCGCCTGGTTCGTCAAGGCGCTGGCCGCCCGCGACCTGCCGAACCTGCGCTGCGTCCCGACCTCCGAGGCCACCGCCGAACTGGCCCGCGAACTCGGCCTGCCGCTCTCCACCCTGGACGACTCCCCCCGCATCGACCTGACCGTCGACGGCGCGGACGAGGTCGGGCCTGGTCTGGCCCTGATCAAGGGCGGCGGCGCGGCCCTGCTACGCGAGAAGCTGGTTTGGGAGGCCTCGGCCCGCTGCCTCGTCATCGCCGACGCCGCCAAGGTGGTGAAGACCCTCGGCGCCTTCGCCCTGCCGATCGAGGTCGTCGCCTTCGGTCACAAGACCACCGCCAACCGCATCGCCGACGTCCTGACCGACCACGACATCGCCATGCCCGCCCGCGTCAGGAGCGCCGACCGCGGCCTCGTGCGAACGGACGGCGGCAACCTGATCTACGACGCGAAATGCGGCGCCATCCACGATCCCGCCCGCCTCGCCGACGATCTGAAACTGATCACCGGCGTGGTCGAGCACGGTCTGTTCCTCGACCTGGCCGACGAGGCGATCATCGGCACGGACGGCGGCGTGGAGCTGCTGACGCCCTGACGGCGACCTACTCGGCCGCCTCCTCCTCGCCGGCCCGCAGCTCGTCATGCGCCCGGTGGATCGAGTCTGCGATCTCGGTCCGACCCGCGCGCAGGTTCTTGCGGTTGCGCTCGGCGTTGTAGAGGCCCTGCAGATAGGCGTGATCCCAGTCTGTCAGCCCCGCCGCGGCGCCCGGGTCATCGAACACGTTCAGGATCGAGGCATAGCCGCTGGTGTCGGCCTCGGGATCGATCTGCGCCAGGGTGACCATGGCCACGTAGTCCGCCAGCTGCTGCCCGGAGACGCCGCCGACCTGGTCAATGTCGAGGATGACCACCGTGCGGAAGATGTAGTCGACAATCTGGGTGCTCAGCCGCGAGGCGGAGAACACATTCACGACCGGCGCGGCGTCCTCGGGCATCCTGCATTCGCCCATGCATTCGCCGGGCAGGCGGATGGCCGGGCGGCCCGTCTCGGAGTCCGTCGGCATGCTGACCTGCCACCAGCGCACGGGCCGGTCCGTCTCGACGAAGGCGCCCAGCGCATCTCCGCCCCGGTCCATGCCCGCGCCGCCCAGCCGGAAGGCTCGGCGGCGCTCCTCGACCAGCTCCCGCGCCAGACCGGTCGGATCGTCGGAGGCGATGATGATCACGTTCGGCGTGCAGCCCGGCTCGCCGGGGATGACTCCCAGGTCGTCCGCCACGGTCGACACCCGGTCGATGATGTACTGGGCCGCCTCGGCCCGCAGATTGGCGACGCCGATGCAGATGCGGTCGTCCCAGCGGGCGAGGCCCCGACGGCGGTTGGGCTCGGCGACCTCGTTGACGAAGTCGCGGATCATGGCGTCGAGCGGCTGCCCCGTCACCTCGACCTCGCCGAGATCGACCGGGTCCCCTGCCGGGGTCGCGGCTTGCGGCGGCGCGTCCTGCGGGGCGGGCGGCGGCGTCTGCATCGGCGCGACGGCCAGCAAGGCGGCGAGAGCGAGGGCAGTCATGGTCAGGTCCTTTCGACCGGTCTCGTCATTATGATCCGAAGGGCGGCCCGATCAACGGCGCCATTCGCTACTCGTCGTCCTCGCCGGTCCGCAGGTCCTGATGGGCGCGATGGATGGTGTCGGCGATCTCCATCCGGCCCGCGCGAAGGTTCTTCCGCGTCCGTTCGGCGTCGTACAGGCCGCCCAGGTAGGCCAAGTCCCAGTCGGTCAGCCCGGGCGCCGCGTCCGGGGTCTCGAACAGGTTCAGGATCGAGGCGTAGCCGCTCGTGTCGGCCTCCGGATCGATCTGCGCCAGGGTGACCATGGCGACATAGTCGGCCAGCTGGTTCGCCGGGACGCCGTCGATCTGGTTGACGTCGAGGATGACGATCGTGCGGAACAGTTGATCGACGATCTGCGTGCTCAGGCGCGAGGCGGAGAAGACGTTGATCGTCGGCCCGTAATCCTCGGGCGTGCCCACGAGGCCGGCCTCCATGTCGCAGCTGTTGTTGCAGTCGCCCGGCAGGCGCACCGCCCTCATGCCGTTCTCCGAGTTGACCGGCATGCTCAGCTGCCACCAGCGCACCGGCGCCGATGAGGCGATGAAGGTCTCCAGGGCGTCCCCGCCGCGGTCCATCCCGGTCCCGCCCATGCGGAAGGCGCGGCGCCGCTCGCGCGTCAACTGCCCGGCGAGCGCCGACGGCTGGTCGCTGGCGATGATGATGACATTGGGCGCGCAGCCCGGCTCGCCCGGATTCAGGCCGATGTCCTCGGCCACGGCCGACACCCGGTCGACGATATACTGCGCCGGCTCGGCTCTCAGATTCGCCACGCCGATGCAGATGGGGCCGTCCCAGCGCGCCAGGCCGCGCCGCCGGTTGGGTTCGGCGACCTCGGTGACGAATTCGCGGATCATGGCGTCCAGCGGCCGTCCGGTGACATCGACCTCGCCGAGATCCACCGCCGCCGGGTCGGCGGCCCGGGCCTGTTCCGGGGCCTCCTGTGGGGCAGGAGCCTGCTGCGGAACCTGCATCGGCGCGACAGCCAGCAGGGCGGCGATGGCGAGAGCAACCATGAGTTACATCCTTGGGGCCATTCTCCCGACTATGCGCCCACCTCCGGCCCGGTCAAGCTCGTTGAGTCCGGTTCGGCGAGGAACGCCCGGCTGAGCCTTGCCCTTGCTCCCGCGTGCGGCGGCGCCTAAGTCGGGCCGGCCCCGCCGGCGGGCGCCCCTCCAGACCCCTCGCGCCGCCCCGCGCGGACGGAGCCTCTCCGAATGGCCGACCACGACTACGACCTCTTCGTCATCGGCGCAGGCTCGGGCGGCGTCCGGGCGGCGCGGCTCACGGCCCTCGGCGGCAAGCGCGTCGCCATCGCCGAGGAGCACCGCGTCGGCGGCACCTGCGTCATCCGCGGCTGCGTGCCCAAGAAATTCATGGTCATGGCCTCCGAGGTCAGTCATGCCATCGAGATCGCCGAAGGCTACGGCTGGTCGTTCGAGGGCGCGAAATTCGACTGGCCGACCTTCCTCGAGGCCAAGGACGTCGAGATCGCCCGCCTGTCCGGCATCTACGCCGCCAATCTCGGCAAGGCCGGCGTCGACCTGGTCCACGGCCGCGCTGTTCTCAAGGACGCCCACACCGTCGAGATCACCAAGAGCGACGGGAGCAAGGGCCAGACCATCACCGCCGGGAAGATCCTGATCGCCACCGGCGGACGCCCGTGGAAACCCGAGGACCTGCCCGGCATCGAGCACGCCATCACCTCGGAAGAGGCCTTCCACCTGCCCGAACTGCCGAAGCGCATCCTGATCGCCGGCGGCGGCTATATCGCCGTCGAGTTCGCCGGCATATTCGCCGGCCTCGGGGTCGAGACTACCCTGATCTATCGCGGGCCGAACATCCTGCGCGGCTTCGACGACGACGTCCGCGCCCACCTCGCCGGCGAGATCGAGAAGCGCGGCATCAAGGTCATCCTCGGCTGCCAGCATACCTCGCTGGAGAAGACCGGGACCGGCATCGTCAATCATCTCGGCAACGGCATGAGTCTTGAGACCGATGTCGTCATGTTCGCCACCGGCCGCGTGCCGCACGTGAAGAACCTGGGTCTGGAGGCGGCCGGTGTGAAGATCGACGACAATGGCGCCATCTGCGTCGACGCCTTCTCGAAGACCAGCGCCGACAACATCTGGGCGATCGGCGACGTCACCGACCGCATGAACCTGACGCCGGTGGCCATCCGCGAGGCGGTCGCCTTCCACGAGACGGTGTACCGCAACAATCCGACCGCCTTCGACTACGAGGCCGTGGCCACGGCCGTGTTCAGCCAGCCGCCCGTCGGCGTCGTCGGCCTGTCCGAGAGCGAGGCGCGCCATTCCTGCCCGGGCGAGGTCGACGTCTACGTCACCCGCTTCCGGCCGATGAAATACGCCTTCACCGGCTCCGACGAGCGCGTGCTGATGAAGCTGGTCGTCGACGCCGCCAGCCAGAAGGTCGTCGGCGTCCATATCGTCGGCCCCGAGGCGCCCGAGATGATCCAGCTCGCCGCCATCGCCGTGAAGGCCGGCCTGACCAAGGCCCAGTGGGACGCCACCTGCGCCGTCCACCCGACCATGGCCGAGGAACTCGTCACCCTCAAAGAGAAGCAGTCCCAGAACACCAACGCGGGGTAGGGGCGGCTCGGGACGCCATGCGTCACAACGGTTCATTGTCCACGACCCGCGCTCCGCCTATCTTGCTGAAATGACGACGCGCTGGACGCCCGAGAGCTGGAGACAAAAACCCGTCGTGCAGATGCCGACGGACTATCCGGACGTGGCCGCCCTGCACCGCGTCGAGGACGAGCTGCGGGCCATGCCGCCGCTGGTCTTCGCCGGCGAGGCGCGTCACCTGACCGCCAAACTGGCCCAGGTCGAGGCCGGCGAGGCCTTCCTGCTCCAGGGCGGCGACTGCGCCGAGAGCTTCAAGGAGTTCTCGACCGACAACATTCGCGACACCTTCCGCCTGATTCTGCAGATGGCCGTGGTCCTGACCTTCGCGGGCCGCAAGCCGGTGGTGAAGGTCGGCCGCATCGCAGGCCAGTTCGCCAAGCCGCGCTCGTCGTCGCTCGAGACCATCGGCGAAACGACCCTGCCCAGCTACCGCGGCGACATCATCAACGGCATGGCCTTCACGCCGGAAGAGCGCGTGCCGGATCCGCAGCGGCTGATCCGCGCCTACAACCAGTCGGCCTCGACCCTGAACCTGCTGCGCGCCTTCGCCGGCGGCGGCTACGCCGATCTCTACAACATCCACCGCTGGACCATGGGCTTCGCGGCCGACAGCGCCTATGGCGCCAAATACCGCGACCTCGCCGACAAGATCACCGAGGCCCTGGCCTTCATGGAGGCCGTCGGCGTCACGCCCGAGACCCACCCGGACCTCAGTCGGGTCGAGGTCTTCACCTCGCACGAGGCCCTGCTGCTCAACCTCGAGAGCGCCCTGACCCGCCTCGACGGCGCCACCGGCGAATGGTTCGACACCTCGGCCCACATGGTCTGGATCGGCGAGCGCACCCGCCAGCTGGACGGCGCCCACGTCGAATTCGCCCGCGGCATCCGCAATCCCATTGGCCTGAAGTGCGGCCCGACCATGGAGCCCGACGACCTGCTGGCCCTGATCGACGTGCTCAATCCGGACAACAGCCCCGGCCGTCTGACCCTGATCGGGCGCTTCGGCGCCGACAAGGTCGGCGACCGCCTGCCGCGCCTGATGCAGGCGGTGAAGGCCGAGGGTCGTCGCGTCATCTGGTCGATCGACCCGATGCACGGCAACACTCTCAAGGCCGGCAACGGCTACAAGACCCGCCCCTTCGAACGCATCCTGTCCGAGGTGCGCGGGTTTATTGATGTTGCGGAGGCCGAGGGCGTCCACCCCGGCGGCGTCCACCTCGAGATGACCGGCCAGAACGTCACCGAATGCCTCGGCGGCGCCCAGGCCCTGACCGAGGACGACCTGTCCAGCCGCTACCACACCCACTGCGACCCGCGCCTCAACGCCGATCAGGCGCTGGAGCTGGCCTTCCTCGTCGCCGAACGGCTCAAGACCGGCCGGATCAACCGCTCGCAGGCAGCCTGACCGACGGGAACAGCGGCGCGACCACCCCGATCGTCGCCTCGGCTTCGGCCCGGTCCACGTTTCGTCATCCCGGCCGGCGCCGTTCGTGTCGTCCCGCGGTCCGGGGGCTTGTCGCCAATCTTCGGGCCCCTAACATGCGTGAAGAGACAGGAACCCGCGATGCCCGAACGGATTGGTCGCCTCCCTAACGACGACGTGGCCGGTCGCTGCGCCTATCAGGGCGCGCCGGGGGCCTTCAGCCACGAGGCCGTCATCGACCTGCGGCCATGGGACGAACCGGTCGCCTACGACAGTTTCGAAGCCGCCATCGCCGCCCTGAAGGCCGGGGAGGTGGGCTGCGCCCTGATCCCGGTCGAGAACACCACCATCGGCCGCGTCGAACCGGCGGCGTCCATCATCGAGGCCGCTGGCCTCACCGTGGTGTCGGAGGTCTGGCGGCCGATCCGCCTCGCCCTGATGGCCCCGCCCGGGGCGCGGCTCGGCGACATCCGGACGGCCGAGAGCCATCCCGCCGCGCTGGGCCAGTGCACCGGCACGCTGGGTGAACTGGGCATCACGCCCGTCGAGGCCTACGACACCGCCGGCGCCGCGCGCGCTGTCGCCGAGGCCAACGATCCGACCCGGGCCGCCGTCGCGCCGACGCGGGCGGCGGAGGTCTACGAACTGTCGATTCTGCGCAACGACATCCAGGATTCCGCCGACAACCGCACGCGCTTTGTCCTTCTCAGCGCCTGACTGTGTTGACGCCGCACGATCCTTGCGCCCAATGAGGCTCATGGTCCGTTCGCAAGCCATCGCTGCGACTGAATTCGCCCGCCTCGACGCGGCCGCGGACCTGTATTTCTACGGCTTTCGATACGCCGGCTGAGGCGTCGGGCATCGCGTCCTGACCGCCTCGCCGGCGACCGCTCCGCGATGGAGCGGCGGCTCGCAAACGCTCAAGCCCGTATCGAAACCGAAAGTCTCTCCCGTGCCCCATTCCAGTATCGCGCCCGCCCTCCAGCAGGTCTGGCCCGCCCCCCTTGAAGTCTCCCCCGAGCAGATGGCGCTCGCCGCCCTGCGCCACGACATCGACGTCCTCGACGACCAGCTCCTCGCCCTGTTCGAGCGCCGCCTCGCCATCGCCGCCCGCGTCGGCAAGGCCAAGGACGCGCCCTCCGGCCCGCATGTGAAGCTGCGCCCGGACCGCGAGCAGACCGTCCTCGACCGCGTCCTCGCCCAGGCGGCTCCCGACAACCGCGAAGCCGTCGCGTCCCTCTGGCGCCAGATCGTCGGCTGGGGCCTCGCCCGCCAGGGCCGCCTGCAGGTGCAGGTCTGGTCGCCGGTCGAGCCGACCCGCGCCTTCGACGGCGCCCGCCTGCGCTTCGGCGACGCCGCCGACATGAAGGCGGTGCGCGATCCGCAGGCGGCGCTCGCCTGGGCCGCGGAGGGCCACGGCGTCGCGGTGCTGGCCGTCAATGCCGGCGATCCGTGGTGGACCGGCCTGCGCCGCGAGTGGTCGGCGCTCAGCGTCTTCGATGGTTTCGGCGGCGAGACCCCCACGGCGCTGGCGGTCGGCCGCATCGACCCGGCGGCGCTGCCCGGCGGCCCGCGCGTGCTGGTCACCGCCGGCGGCGATGCGGGGGACGGCTCCGGCATCCGCCGCCGCGGCCTCGACACCCACCACGGCTGGACCCTGTCGCTCACCGACGCGGTCCTGCCGGTCGGGGGCGGCGAGGGGTGCGTCGGCGCGATCGGCTAGCGCCGGTCAGACCGCCATATTGTCGATCAGCCGCGTCTTGCCCAGCCAGGCGGCGGCGAGGACTCGGGCGGGTCCGTCGACGACGTCATCGTCGAACTCGCCGAGGTCCTCCGCTCGCCGCACGGCCACATAGTCCACGTGGCTGAAGCCCGCTTGCAGCAGCGCCTCGCGCGCCTCGGCCTCGACGGCGGGAAGGCTGGCGCCCGCCACCGCCTTGGCGCCAGCCTCGGCGAGCACGCCGTTCAGCCTCCGCGCCACCTCCAGCTGCTCCGCCGTCAGGTAGGCGTTGCGCGACGACAGGGCGAGGCCGTGACCGTCGCGGACGGTCGGCGAGCCCACGATCTCGACCGGAAGATCCAGATCGCGCACCAGCCGGTTAACCACGATCAACTGTTGATAGTCCTTCTCTCCGAATACCGCGACGTGCGGCTGGACCTGGTTCAGCAGCTTGGCCACGACCAGGGCGACGCCGCCGAACATCTGCGGCCGGAACGCGCCCTCCAGGCCCTCTGCCGGCGCGCCGACGGAGACCGTCGTGGTTGCGTCGGCGGGATACATCTCCCCGACGGCTGGTGCGTACATCAGAGCGCATCCGGCGCCTGCGAGCAGTTCGGCGTCGCGCGCCTCCTGCCGGGGATAGGAGCCGAGGTCCTCATGCGCTGCGAACTGGGTCGGGTTGATGAACACGCTGGCCACCACGCGGTCGGCCCGCTCGCGTGCTTTCCGCACCAGCGTCAGATGACCTTCGTGCAACGCGCCCATGGTCGGCACGAAGCCGACGGTGAACCCCTGCCGTTTCCAGCCGCTTACCGTCTCGCGCAGGGCCGCGATGGTGCGAGCGACGGGCAGGTCGGGAGTGTCGGGCATGGTGAACGGATTAACCCTTCGGCTTAAGCGTGCTTGTGAACCGCGCTTCAAAGCCCGGCGTGCCAGTGTGCCGCTTATGACGCCGAGCCTCATCATCCGTCCAGTGCTGGCCTATCTGGCCGCCGCCACCCTGTCCGCCTGCGGCATGGTCGACGCCGATCCGCACCGGTTCGAGAACATGGCCGAGGCGGTCGCCGCCATCCCGCTGGACCAGCCGCACGAGGCGGGCCCGGCGGACGCCGTGGCGGCCCGCACCGCCGCCGAGGCCGGTCTCCGGCCCGCGCTCAAGGTCGAGGTGATGGACCCCCACGCCCTCTGGGACGCCCGCGACGGCAACCTGCAAGCCATGGCGGAGGAGCAGGGTTCGCGCCTCGCCGCAGCCGCCGCGCCCGCGATGGCCGACGCCGTCGTCCGCAACGTCTCCGCCCGCCTCGACAGCGCCGCCGCCCAGGCCGGTCTCCGGCCCGCGCGGGCGCCGGCCGTCCCGCCCGCGTCCGGAAAACTCGTCCAGATCGGCGCCTACTCCAGCGAGTCCGCGGCCCGCGCCGCCTGGGCCCGTCTCGATCTCGACGGCCTGACCCCCGTGTTCGAAGCCGTCGAGGTCGGCGGACGCCGTCTCACCCGCCTGAAGGTCCGCGCCCCCGCCGCCCGGGCCGCCGCGGTCTGCGCCGCCGCCGGCATCGACGATCCGTGGTGTCACCGCGCCGCCTAGGCCACAGGTCCGAGGCGCCGGCGCCCCACATCCACAGTCGCTGACCGCCGCTCCCGTTGACGCCGCGCCCCGGCCCGGCGATTTTGGCGCTTCAAGGTCGCGCATCGAGTCGGCGGCCGTCGGAGCATCGGGAATTCATGGCTGACCCCACGGTCATCGTCGTCGGCAACGAGAAGGGCGGGGCGGGCAAGTCCACGCTCGCCATCCACATCGTCTGCGGCCTGCTCCACGCCGGCCGGTCGGTCGCCATCATCGATCTTGACCTGCGTCAGCGATCGATGGCCAAATTCTTCGCCAACCGCGCCGCTTGGGCGGAGGGGCACGGCCAGTCGCTGCCGATGCCGTTCGAGCCGGACATGGGCGACGGCAAGGCGCTGGCAAAGGCCGACGAAACCGAACAGATGGCGCGCTTCGACGCCGCCTTCGCCGCCGCCCGGGCCGAGGCGGAGTTCATCCTGATCGACACGCCCGGCGGCGACACCCTGCTGTCGCGCACGGCCCACGGCCTCGCCGACCAGATCGTCACCCCGATGAACGACAGCTTCGTCGACTTCGACCTGCTCGGCCAGATCGACCCGGTGACGCTCGATCTGCTCAAGCCGTCGATTTATTCCGAGAGCGTCTGGGAGGCGCGCAAGCACCGCGCCGTCACCGAGGGACGCGCCGCAGCCATCGACTGGATCGTAGTCACCAATCGCCTCGCCGTCGCCGCCGCCCGGAACCGCCAGCGGCTGGAGGAGCGGATGGAGAAGCTGGCCCGCCGCGTCGGTTTCCGCATGGGCCCCGGCCTGCGCGACCGGGTCATCTATCGCGAGCTCTTCCCGTTCGGCCTCAGCGTCGCCGACCTGTCCAACGAGGTGCGGCCGGTGGCGGTGTCGCTGGCCCACGTCGCCGCCCGGCAGGAGCTGCGCAACCTGATGCAGGCGCTCGGCCTCGACGGCGGCTCCCTGAACGCGCCGCTGGACGCCGCGGCGTGAGGTCTTGAGCCTCGTCTGGCTGGCTCTGGCGGCGATCGCCGTCTGGGCGCTGGTCCGGCTGGGCCGTCAGACGGAGCCGCGAGGGCGGGGCCACTGGCGCGTCACCGCCACCCTTTTCAGCGCCGTCCTGATCGCCGGAGCCGTCTTGCTGGCCGCCCGCGGTTCATGGCTGGCCGCCGCGGCCCTCGCGGGCGCCGGCCTCTGGTTGACGGTGGCCTCGCGGCAGCGCGCGGCGGCGCCCCGCACCGAGGCGATGAGCGCCGCGGAGGCCCGGTCGCTGCTCGGCGTCTCCGCCTCCGCCACGCCGCAGGAGATCAACACCGCCTGGAAGCGGCTGATGGCGCGCGCCCATCCGGATCAGGGCGGCACGGAAGGGCTGGCCTCGCGGCTCAACGCCGCGCGGGACCGGCTGCTGAAGGGCTGAGCATCTCCCGCCGTCATCCTCGGGCTTGATCCGAGGATCAGACCGTCCGGTGCTCCCTCGAAGCTGATGCGGTCACGCCCGCGGAGCCGTCTCCGCCGCACAGCCCGCCCAACCTCTCATCCTCGGGTCAAGCCCGAGGATCACGACCGGGAAAGGTCATGCCTTCGCTGGCGCCTTCTTCACCGCCGCCTTCTTCTTCGGAGCCGCCTTCTTCGCCGCCGGCTTCCTGGCCGCAGCCTTCTTCGCCGGGGCCTTCTTGCCCTTTGACGGTGCCGCGGCCGCCCGCGCCGCCAGCAGCGGCAGGGCCGCCTCCAGCGTCAGGTCCTCCGGCGCCGTGCCCTTCGGCAGGGTCGCGTTGATCTTGCCGGACTTCACATAGGGCCCGAACCGGCCGGCCATGACGTGTACCGGATCGCCCGTCTCGGGATGGGCGCCCAGATCCTTCAGGGGCGCTGCGGCGGCTCCGCGACCGGCGAACTTCCCGGCCCGCTTCTCGGCCAGCAGCACCACGGCCCGGTTCAGTCCAATCTCGAACACCTCGTCGATGTCGGCGACGTTGGCGTAGGTCCCGGCGTGCTGCACGAACGGTCCGTACCGCCCCAGCCCGGCCGTGATCGGCTTGCCGTCTTCCGGATGCAGCCCGACCTCGCGCGGCAAGGCCAGCAACCGCAGCGCCTGTTCGAGGGTCAGCGACGCCGGGGACCAGCCCTTCGGCAGGGACGACCGCTTCGGCTTGTCCTCGCCCGGCGGCGTCGTCTCAACATACGGCCCGAACCGTCCGATCTTCAGACTAATCGGCTGTCCCGTCGCCGGATCCACGCCCAGTTCGCGGTCGCCGCTCTCCGCGCCGCCTTCGGCCGCGTCGGGAGAGGCCACCGGCCGCGTATATTTGCAGTCGGGATAGCGCGAGCAGCCGATAAAGGCGCCGAACCGGCTCGTCTTCAGGCTCAGCTGGCCCTGATGGCACAGCGGGCATTCGCGCGGATCAGAGCCGTCTTCCTTCTGCGGGAAGATGTGCGGCCCCAGCGACTCGTTGAGCGCGTCGAGGATCGCCGTGGTGCGCAGTTCTCCGGCGGCCTGGGTGGCGACATGAAAGTCGGCCCAGAATTCGCGCAGCAGCACCTTCCAGTTCAGCTTTCCGGCCGAGACCTCGTCCAGCCGCGTCTCCAGCGCCGCGGTGAAATCGTACTCCACCCATTTGCGGAAGAACTGTTCGAGGAAGGCCGTGACCAGCCGCCCCTTGTCCTCCGGATAGAATCGGCCCTTGTCGGTGCGGACATATTCGCGGTCGCGCAGCGTGGTCAGGATCGAGGCGTAGGTTGACGGCCGGCCGATGCCCAGCTCTTCCAGCTTCTTGACCAGGGTCGCTTCCGAATAGCGCGGCGGGGGCTCGGTGAAATGCTGCTCGGTGCGGATCGCCTCGACCCTGGCGGTCGCGCCTTCCTTCAGGGTCGGCAGGCGGGTGGTGTCGTCCTCGTCGTCCTCGCCCGACTTCGGCTTGTCGTCGCGGCCCTCCTCATAGACGGCCATGAAGCCGTCGAAGGCGACCACCTGGCCGGTGGCGCGCAGGCCGGTCTGGCCGTCCGGAGTCTCCACGTCCACCGTGGTCCGGTCCAGACGGGCCGACTCCATCTGGCTGGCGATGGTCCGCTTCCAGATCAGTTCGTAGAGCCGCTGCAGGTCGCCCTCGAGACGCAAGGTCTCGGGCGCCCGCATCATGTTCGTCGGCCGAATGGCCTCGTGGGCCTCCTGGGCGTTCTTGGCCTTGGTCTTGTAGTAGCGCGGCTGCTCGGGGACGTAGGCCGGGCCGAAGCGCTGGCCGATGAGGTCCCGCGCCTGGGCGATCCCTTCCGGGCTGACGTACAGGCCGTCGGTCCGCATATAGGTGATCAGGCCGCCCTGGTCGTCGACGCCTTCATACAGCTTCTGCGCCGCCTGCATGGTGCGCTGCGCCGTGAAACCCAGCTTGCGCGAGGCCTCCTGCTGCAGGGTCGAGGTCATGAAGGGCGGGCTGGGCGCGCGCTTGACCGGCTTCTTCTCGATCGAGCGGATGGTGAACTGGCCGGCGTTGATCGCCTCGCGGGCGGCCGTAGCCATGGCTTCCGAGACGATGTCCAGCCGCTGCACCCGCTTGCCCGCGTGCTTGACCAGACGGGTGGTGAACGGCGGGCTGTCGGCCGTCAGGTCGGCCTCGACCGACCAGTATTCCTGGGCCTTGAATCGCTCGATCTCCATCTCGCGGTCGACGACGATGCGCAGGGCGACAGATTGCACCCGGCCGGCCGAGCGCGCGCCCGGCAGCTTGCGCCACAGCACTGGCGACAGGGTGAAGCCGACCAGATAGTCCAGCGCGCGGCGCGCCAGGTAGGCCTCCACCAGCTCCATGTCGAGCTGGCGCGGCGCGGCCATCGCCTCCAGCACCGCGCTCTTCGTGATGGCGTTGAAGGTGACCCGTTCGACGGGCGTGTCCTTCAGCGCCTTCTTCTTCGTCAGGACCTCCAGCACATGCCAGCTGATCGCCTCGCCCTCGCGGTCGGGGTCGGTGGCGAGGATGACGCGGTCGGCCTTCTTCGCCGCCTCGGCGATCTCCCCCAGCCGCTTGGAGGCCTTGGCGTCGACCTCCCACGACATGGCGAAGTCGTCGTCGGGCAGGACCGATCCGTCCTTCGACGGCAGGTCGCGCACGTGCCCGTAGGACGCCAGGACGTGGAAGTCCGGGCCCAGATATTTGTTGATGGTCTTGGCCTTTGCGGGGCTCTCGACGACGACGAGGTTCATGCGGGGAGGGGGCCTTGAAGGGGCTCGAAAGGGGGCGGAACGTGGTTGGCGCGGGCGTCGCTGTCAATCGGCGAAGGAATTCGGCGGACGGTCAGAGCGAAACCA
>NZ_DASPNO010000049.1:0-2486 GCF_035626535.1 Brevundimonas sp. | reverse complement strand
GACGTTGTCGCCGTCGAGCAGGAAGGTGTGGCGGCCGTCGGCGAACAACCGCTTGTCGACGAGGTTGGCGATGGTCGATTTGCCGGCTCCGGACAGGCCGGTGAACCACAGCACCAGCGGCTTCTGGCGTTTCAGGCCTGCCCGTTCGGCGCGGCCGACGTCGAGGGCCTGCCACTGCACATTGGCCGAGCGGCGCAGGGCGAAGCGGATCAGGCCCGCGCCGACCGTCTCGTTGGTCTGGCGGTCGATCAGGATCAGGCCGCCGAGGTCGCGGCTGATGGCATAGGGCTCGAACACCAGCGGCGCGTCGAGGTGCAGGTGGCAGACGCCGATGTCGTTGAGCTCGAGCGTGCGGGCGGCGAGGGGCTCCAGTGTCTCGACGTTGACCTTGTGGCGGATGTCGGTGACCTGGCCGGTGACCGCTGCGGCGCCCAGTTTCACGACATAGGCGCGGCCGGGGAGCAGGGGCGCGTCGGCCATCCACACGAGATCGATCTCGAACTGGTCGGCGGCCTGCGGCGGAGCGTCGGCGGCGGCGAGCACATCGCCGCGCGAGACATCGAGGTGATCCGCGAGGGTCAGGGTGATCGACTGGCCGGGTCCTGCCTCGGGCAGGTCGCCGTCGAGCGTGACGATACGGTCGATGGCGGTCGTCCGGCCCGAGGGCAGCACCTTTACGGCGTCGCCCGACCGGACGGTTCCGGCGGCGATCCGGCCGGCGTAGCCGCGGAAGTCGGCGTCCGGCCGGTTGACCCACTGCACCGGCATACGGAAAGGGCCGGGGGCCGCTTCGGCCAGGTCAGTGGTTTCAAGCCATTCGAGCAGGGTACGCCCGTCAAACCAGGGCAGGTTGGCGGACCGGCTGACGACATTGTCGCCGCCCAGCCCCGAGACCGGGACGGCGGTGACCTCGGTCAGGCCCAGTTCGGCGGCGAGGGCGCGATAGTCCGCGGCGATCTCCTCGAACAGCTCGCGCGACCAGTCGACCAGATCCATCTTGTTGACCGCCAGCAGCACGCGGCGCACGCCCATCAGCCTGACCAGATAGGAGTGCCGGCGGGTCTGGGGCAGCAGGCCCTTGCGGGCGTCGACCAGCACCACGGCGACGTCCGCGGTCGAAGCCGCGGTGACCATGTTGCGGGTGTACTGTGGGTGGCCGGGGGTATCGGCGAGGATGAAGCGGCGGCCGGCGGTCTCGAAATGGCGGTAGGCGACGTCGATGGTGATGCCCTGCTCGCGCTCGGCGTCGAGCCCGTCGAACAGGCGAGAGAAGTCGGGCTCGCCCGACGGGGTGCGGAGGGCCGCCAACTGGTCGTCGGGCACGGCGCCGGCGTCGTGCAGCAGGCGGCCGATCAGGGTCGACTTTCCGTCGTCGACGGAGCCGCAGGTGATCAGGCGGACGAGGTCCCGGGCCATCAGAAATAGCCCTCGCGCTTCTTGATCTCCATCGAGGCGGCCGGGTCCTGGTCGATGGTCCGGCCCTGGCGTTCCGAGGCGCGCGAGGCGGCCATCTCGGCGATGACCGCGACGAGGTCGGCGGCGTCGCTGTCGATGGCTCCGGTCAGAGGATAGCAGCCGAGGGTGCGGAAACGCACCCGGCGCGTCTGGATGGTCTCTCCCGACCGGAGCGTCATCCGCTCGTCGTCGGCCATGATCAGCGCCCCGTCGCGTTCGACCACCGGCCGTTCGGCGGCGAAATAGAGCGAGACCACCTCGATTCCCTCGCGCTGGACGTAGCGCCAGACATCCATCTCGGTCCAGTTGGACAGCGGAAAGACGCGGACGGATTCGCCCTTGTGGACGCGGGCGTTATAGAGCCGCCACAGTTCGGGCCTCTGGGCCTTGGGGTCCCACATGTGGGTGCGGCTGCGGAACGAGAAGATGCGCTCCTTGGCGCGGCTCTTCTCCTCGTCGCGGCGAGCCCCGCCGAAGGCCGCGTCGAAGCCGTAATGGTCCAGCGCCTGCTTCAGCCCCTGCGTCTTCCAGAGGTCGGTGTGGACGGTCGCGCCGTGGTCGAACGGATTGATCCCCCGCGCCTCCGCCTCCGGATTGCGCCAGACCAGCAACTCCATGCCCGCCTGCACGGCCGCGCGGTCGCGGAAGTCGTACATCTCGCGAAATTTCCACGCCGTATCGACGTGCAGCAGCGGGAACGGCGGCGGCGCGGGGAAAAAGGCCTTCCGCGCCAGATGCAGCATCACGGCGGAGTCCTTGCCCGCCGAGAACAGCATGACCGGCCGCGCGCACTGGGCCACGACCTCGCGCATGATCTGGATGGATTCCGCCTCCAGCTGGTCGAGATAGCGGTCGTCCGGCGAGGGCAGGGGCAATTCGGTGGTCCGGTTGGGAAGTGCGCGACCCTGACCGAGCGGAGCCGCAGGATCAAGCGGTCAGGCGGCGGGGACGACGGCGGTGGTCTCGATCTCGATGCGGGCGGCGTCCTCGATCAGCCCCTTGACCTCGACCACGGCCATGGCCGGGTAGTG
>NZ_DASPNO010000048.1:0-14978 GCF_035626535.1 Brevundimonas sp. | reverse complement strand
CAGTTGTCGTAACGGATGACGACCAGCCGGTCGGTCCCGGATTCGGCGCCCCAGACCTCGCCCGGCCGGCCCAGCATTTGACGCACATTGGCGCCCGCCCGGTCGCTCGGAAAGCTCTCGAAGGTTTCGGTCGCCGGGTCGAAGCGGACGATGGCGTTGGCGGCGAAGTCGGTCAGCCAGACCTTGTCGGCCTCGTCGACGTAGACGGAATAGGTCTTCGGGGCCTCGCCAGGCAGCTTCCAGGTGCGCCAGCTGCCGTCGCGGGGGTCGTGGACGCTGACGTTGCCGCTGTTCCACTCGCTGACCCACAGTCGGCCCTCGCTGTCGGACCAGATGCGCCGCGCGCCCTGGTTTGGGGTTGGCGGCTCGACGATCATGGCCTCGCCCGTGTCGAGGTCGACCTTCGCGATGTGGCTGCCGGCCAACGAGGCGTACCAGATGTCGCCCGACGGGGTGGCGGTGATGCCGTACGGCCCCCGCCCGCGCGGCGCCCGCCAGACCTGCATGTCGCCGGTCGCCGGGTCGAGCCGGCCATAGAAGCCGGTCTGGCCGGTGAACCAGATGCGTCCGCGCCCGTCGAAGGCGGCGGTGTTCATGTTGATCGGGCCGGTTTCCTCCGGCAGCGGCCAGACCTTCACCTCCCGCGTCTGCCGGTCCACCCGCACGATGGCGTTCTGGCCGCCGTCCGTGATCCAGGCGTTTCCATCAGGACCGACGATCACCCCGTGCGGCGCCGAGCCCTCGCCCAGCGGCACGATCACCGTCTCGCCGGTATCGGGGTTCAGGATGCCGTGCGCGCCGCCGCGCTGGACCGTCCACCACACCTCCTCGCCGTCGGCGGTGACGGCGACGTCATGGGCGCGGCCGCCAGGCGGCACGTCGTAATAGCGGACCTGCTGCGCCGAGGCGGGCAGGGACAGGGTGCAAGCCGCCAGCGGGGCGGCGAGGGCGATCCAGAAACGGTTCACGGCGGCTCCTCCTCGGTTCGACCGGGGAAGCATAGCGCAAAACCGCGCCGGTTCAGCCTTCGACTTCGGTCTCCGGACGGTCGTGCCCGTCGGCCCGCTCGGTGATCCAGCGTCCATTCGCATCGGCGTATTCGATCAGGGCGCTCTCGTCCGGCACCTTCTGCTCGCGCGCCGCCGCCGCCGCCGCCGCCCGAGCCGAGTCGTGGTCCGGATAGGTTTCGGAGAAAGTATCGCCCAGCCGGTAGGCCCAGCCTCCGTCGTGCTCGACGATGCGATAGGTGATCTGGACCATGGGTGGTTCTCCAGCGGACCGGCATCTGACGCCGGACCGAAGTCGAACGCAAGGCAGGCTGGGCAGTTGCGGACCGGGCGGACCGCTCCCGGCCAGGAACCCGCGGGCCGGACAAAAACAGCGGACGGTGCATCCGGTGGTGCGCCCGGCGCCGACTACCCTATGAAGGCGAGGCGCCGGGCCTGCCGCGAGGGGTGATCGACGATGGAAGACCTGTTCCGTTCCTATTGGTGGCTGCTTTTCCCGCTGGCCTGGTTCGTATTCGGCGGCTTCTCCAGTTTTCTGAACTACCGCCGGCAGAAGGACACGCTGAAGCTGATCCAGAGCTATGCCGAGCGCGGGCAGGAGCCGCCGCCGGCTCTCCTCAAGCTGCTGGAGCAGCCGATTGACGACAGCGGCGTCTGGCATCCCTCCTCGGGAGACCGCAGTGGCCGGCCGGGCGACGGGGCCTGGTTCTCCGTGGTGCTGTTCGGCGTCATGGCGGCCGGCTTCGCCTACGCCAGCTACGCCGACATCTATGGCGCTGGTCAGGCCTTCCTGATTGTCAGCTTCGTCCTCGGCGCCCTGTGCCTGGCGTCGCTGGTCTCGGCCCTGCGGAGCGGCGGGCGCGATCCGCGGCGCTGAATGACGGGCCGGAACTCACGGGATGGGGGAGTTTCACACCGACGCCGAACTGGTGAGCCGGGCACTCGCCGGTTCGGACGCGGCCTTCTCGCGTCTGGTGGAGCGGCATCAGGCGGCGGTGCGCGCCTTTCTGCGCCGGGTGCTGGGCGGCTGGGCGGAGGCGGACGATGTCGCGCAGGAGACCTTCCTCTCTGGCTGGTCGTCGTTGCGTTCATTGAGGGAGCCGGCCGGCTTCCGGCCATGGCTCTGCGGCATCGCGTGGCGCAAGGCCCAGGACCGCATCCGCTCGTCCCGGCGGGCGGCGGCGCGGGACTCGGTCTGGCTGGAGGCGGTGCAGGCGCCGGCGGGCGTCTCCCCCGAAGACAGGCTCGCCATGGCCGCCGCGATGGCGGATCTTCCCCCGGACGTGCGGGCCTGTGTCGCCCTGTGCCTCGCCGAGGGATGGTCGCATGGCGAGGCCGCCATGGCGCTCGGCCTGCCGTTGGGGACTGTGAAATCCCATGTGAACCGGGGCCGCACCCGGTTGTTGAATGCGCTCGGAGGTTCTGATGACGCCTGAACAGAAACTCGCCGCCCTGTTCGCCGCCGGGACGCCGCCCGCGCGTGATCCGGGCTTCCAGGCCGCGGTGGCCCGGCGAATCGCCGCGCGCCGGGCCTGGATGACTGTCGGGGCGCTTCTTCCGTGGGCGGTCGCGGCCACGGCCCTGCTCTGGGCGTCGGGTCCCGTGATGGCGCCGCTCGCCGAGGGCTTGGCTGCGGTGATCCAGCCCACAGCGGCCGTGCTCGCGACGGGCGCGGCGACGCTGCTCGCGGCGCGCTGGCTGTCCCGCCGTTTCAGACCAGCCTGAGCCTTACGGCCGTTTCAGACCAGCCTGAGCCTTACGAAAGTTTCACGCTCGCCATCGCATCCGTACGACGCATCCGGCGCCTCTTGTCGTCATAAGGCCGAAGCATCACGCTCCGGTTTCGAGAAAGAGGGGATACCCAAATGGATATGACGCCCATTCTGATCGTCGCCATCGTGTTCAGCGCGATCACCGCCATCATCTTCGGCCCGAGCTACCTGAAATCGCGCGAGCGTCGCGAAATCCAGACGACGGTCCGTCACGCCATCGACAAGGGCCAGGAACTGCCGCCCGAGCTGATCGACGCCATGACCCGCGACGTCGCCAGCAAACTGCCGTCCCGGACCCGCGATCTTCGCCGCGGCGTCATCTGGCTGGCCGTCGGCATCGGTGTCGCCGCCTTCAGCTATCTGACCTCCCTGAGCTGGAACGACCACGAGATGAACGAAGCCATGGCGGCCACGCTCGGCCTCGCGGCCATTCCGGCCACCGTCGGCATCGCCTTCATCGTCCTCAGCTTCTTCAACCCGAACAAGGAGTAGGGGCCGGTACGACAGGGGGACATGTCATGACCCAGGCCTTGGTCGACCGGCACGACGTCGAGCTCGCCGCCCTCGCGGCGGCGGGCGGACGGCGGGAGTTCGGGGAACTCGTGCGCCGTCACGGTTCGGCGGTGCGCGCCCTTCTGCGGCGGATGGGGGCCCAGCCCTCGCTCGCCGACGACATCGCCCAGGACGCCTTCATCCAGGCGTTCCAGCGGTGCGGCGAGTTCCGCGGCGAAGGGACGTTCGCGGCGTGGGTCAAGCGGATCGCCGCGCGGCTCTATATCAAGCGGGTCGCCAAGGAAGCCCGCTATGTCGCTGAAATCGAGACGGAAGACGCCGCGCCCGCCACCGATCACGCGGGTCTGGTCGATCTCGATGAAGCCCTGAAGGCGCTCAGCGAGCCCGAACGCCTCTGTGTCTCCCTCTGTCACGGCGCGGGCATGGCGCATCCCGAGATCGCCTCCGCCCTGAATTTGCCACTCGGCACGGTGAAGTCTCATGTCAAACGTGGTCTGGATAAACTCCGCGCGCGGCTCCAGCCGGAACCCGCTCAAACCCTGGGGAGAACGCAGCATGTCGGCTGACGAGTTCGATCCCTTCGTGGAGCGTCTGTTCGCGCGCACGCCCGCCATGCCCGACGCGCCCCTGTTCACCGCCAAGGTCGAGCAGCGGCTGCAGAAGGGCTCCCGCGCGCGCTTCCTCGCCCTGTCGCTGGCCGGTCTGATCGGCGGCGCCGTGGCCGTGCGCGAGACCATGCAGGTCGATATCGATCTGGCCGCCCCTGGGGGCGTGGTGGCCGGCGACGCCCTGGGGCAGGGCATCCAGTCCGCGTCCCTGAATGTGCAGAGCACGGTCCAGTCCGGTCTCGAGCAGATTGGTCTGGCCAATCTGGAGCTCGGCTCCATGGGCGGCATGCAGCTGTTCTGGATCGCGGCCGGCGCCCTGATCGCCCTCGCCGCGGCCGGGGTGATGAAGCTGTCGCAGGAAGTCTGAGCCGGCTCCGTCGCCTCGACCGCCCCGATCGAAGGATGACGGGCCGGCCGCGACACCCTATCTAGGGCTCCGAAGAGGAGGCCCGCCATGTCGAGCCAGAAGCAGGAAGCCGTCCGCCGCATCGCCGCACCCGACATCCGGGCGCGAAAGGGCGGCGAACCGATCGTCTGCCTGACCGCCTATGACGCCCCCACGGCGGCCCTGCTGGACGACCATTGCGATCTGCTGCTGGTCGGCGACAGCGTCGGCATGGTCGTGCACGGCATGCCCAACACGGTCGGCGTGACCCTCGAGATGATGATCCTGCACGGCCAGGCGGTCATGCGCGGCTCGAAACGGGCCATGGTCGTCATCGACATGCCCTTCGGCTCCTACGAGGGCGGCAAGGAGCAGGCCTACGAGAACTGCGCCCGGGTCATGAAGGAGACCGGCGCCCAGGGCGTGAAGCTGGAAAGCGGCCCGACCGTCGCCGAAACCATCGCCTATCTGGTCCAGCGCGGCATTCCAGTCATGGGCCATGTCGGCCTTCGCCCCCAGGCGGTGCTGACCGACGGCGCCTTCAAGGCCAAGGGCCGCACCGACGAGGAGCGGCTGCGGGTCATGTCCGAAGCCGAGGCCACCGCCGACGCCGGAGCCTTCGCCATCGTCGTCGAGGGCGTGGCGGAAGGCCTGGCCCGCGACATCACCGAGGCGGTCGACAAGCCCACCATCGGCATCGGCGCCTCCGCCGCCTGCGACGGCCAGATCCTCGTCACCCCGGACATGCTCGGCCTGTTCGACTGGACGCCGAAGTTCGTCCGCCGCTACGCCGACCTGCGCTCGGAAATCGACCGGGCGGTCGGCACCTACGCCGAGGACGTCAGGGCCCGCCGTTTTCCTGCCGAAGTCGAGACCTACTTCTCGAAAAAGCCGGTTTCGCCGTAACGGCCGCGTTGCGGCGGGAGAGACGAGCCTCTAGGGTCCGGCCGGTTGGATTTTCTGCGACTTTTGGGGCGACGTTTCCGTGGTTGATGTCTTCGATCAGGTCGAGGAGGAGCTTCGCTCCGATCGATACAAGCGGCTGGCCCGCACCTGGCTGCCGGTCGTCGGCGGCGTGCTTCTCGTCGCCCTGATCGCCGCGCTGGCGTGGTGGGGCTGGCAGAAGATGGAGACGTCGAAGGCCGACAAGGCCTCGATCGCCTATCAGCGCGGTCTGGAATCGCTCGAATCGAACAATCTCGTCGGGGCCGACGCCGCCTTCACCCAGGCCGCCGACCAGGGCAACGCCGCCTACAAGGCGCTGGCGCTTCACCACCGCGCCGGCATCGCCGTGCAGCAGGACCGCATCCCGGCCGCCGTCGAACTGTTCGACGAAGCCGCCCAGGCGTCCCGCGACCCGCTGATCCGTGACGCCGCCGTCTACAAGGCCGCCCTGCTCCTGATGGACACCGCCACCCTCGAGGACGTCACGGCCCGGCTCGAGCCGCTGACGGAGGAGGGCCGGCCCTTCCGCGCCTTCGCCCGCGAAGCCATGGCCATGACCCAGCTCCAGCACGGCAAGACGGCCGAAGCCCGTCAGACCCTGGTGGTTCTCAAGAACAGCCTCGACACCCCGCGCGAAATCAGCCAGCGCGCCGAACTGGCCATTTCCTCGATCGACGACGGCACGGCGCCCAGCCTTCCGCCCATCACCGCGGCGATGGGGCAACTCGAAGCCCGGGCTGGGGCCGCTCGCGCCGCCGCCGCCTCCGCGCCGCGCGCCCCAACCGCCCCGGCCGCGCCGGTCCGCCCGTGAATCCCGCTTTCAGGACGTCCGCCATGAACCGCGTGCTCAAAGTCGCCCTCCTGTGCGGCCTCGCCGTCACCGTCGCCTCCTGCGGCACGGTCCGCAGCATCCTGCCGTTCGGCCTCGGCGGCTCCGACGCGCCGCAGGCCACCGCGACCGAGGGCCAGCGCATCTCGGTGCTGGAGTTCGAACAGCAGCTCGCCCCGTCCGCGGCCCTGTCCGGCCGCGACTTCTTCCTTCCGGGACCCCAGCCGGCCACGGCCTGGACCCAGCCCGGCGGCAACCCTGAAAACGCGGTCGAGCACGTCGCCGCCGCCCCCGACTTCGCCATCGCCTGGCGTCGCGACATCGGCGCCGCGTCGTCGAACACCCGCCAGGTCATGGCGCCCGTCGTCGCCGACAACGGCCGCGTCTTCGTCATGGACGGCGAAGCCACCGTCACCGCCGTCGATTCCTCCAGCGGCTCGGTCGCGTGGAAGGTGAGCGTCAAGCCGGACGAGAAGGAATTCCGGCGCAGCATGTTCGACCTCAACCCCTTCGGCGGCAGCTCGACGGGCGGCGGGTTCGGCGGTGGCGTCGCGGTCGGCGGCGGCAAGGTCTTCATTTCCTCGGGCTACCGCACCGTCACGGCGGTCGACCAGGCCACCGGCGCCGTCCTCTGGACCACCCCCGTCGACGTGCCGATCCATGGCGCGCCCACGGTGGCCGGCTCGCGGGTCTATGTCGTCGACGTCGAGAACCAGATCTTCGCGTTCGACGTAAACAACGGCCAGCAGGTCTGGGCCTATCGCGGCATTCCCGAGCCGGCCCGCATCATGCGCGCTTCCAGCCCGGCCGTGACCGGAGAGACGGTGATCGTGCCGTTCTCGTCGGGTGAACTGGTCGCCCTGCGAGCCTCCACCGGCCAGCCGGTCTGGCAGCAGGTGCTGTCGCGCACCAGCCGCACCAGCGCCCTGTCGGAGATCCGCGACATCGCAGGCCGCCCGGTGGTGAGCCGCGGCGTCGTCTACGCCGTCAGCCATTCCGGCCTGATGTCGGCTATCGACGTCCGCACCGGCCAGCCGAAGTGGCAGCTGCCCGTCTCCGGCGTCAACGCGCCCCTGCCGGTCGGCGACGTCGTCTATGTCGTCTCCAAGGCCGGCGAGCTGACGGTTATCAACCGCGAGACCGGCCAGATCTACTGGACCCGCGACCTCAACGAGGGGCGCATCCGTCAGGAAGGCGGCTTCTTCGGCTTCTTCGACCGCACGGTGCGGCCGGTCTGGTCGGGGCCGCTGCTCGCTTCGAACCGGCTGGTGCTGACCAACTCGGACGGCGAACTGGTTGCCTTCGACCCGAAGACCGGGCTGCAGACCGCCACGGTGCGCGTCGGCCCCGCCTTCATCGCCCCGGCCGCCTACAACGGCGCACTCTACGTGCTCACCGACCAGGGCCAGCTGGTCAGCATTCGCTGACCGATCGCTCCATTCTGCGTTAGAAGGCCGACATGGCTCTCAAGGTCGCCATCGTCGGCCGCCCCAATGTGGGCAAGTCGACCCTGTTCAACCGCCTCGTCGGCAAGCGCCTCGCGCTGGTCGACGACCGTCCGGGCGTGACCCGCGACCGGCGGTACGCGGACGGCAACATCGGCGACATCGACCTGACGCTGATCGACACCGCCGGCTACGAGGACGTCACCGACGAAAGCCTCGAGGCCCGTATGCGCGAGCAGACCGAGGCCGCTATCGAGGACGCCGACCTCATTCTGTTCATGATGGACGCCCGCGAGGGGGTCACCGCCCTCGACCGCATCTTCGCCGACCGCCTGCGCCATCAGCACAAGCCGGTGATCCTGCTGGCCAACAAGTCCGAGAGCCGCGAGAGCGGCGGCGGCATCGGCGAGGCCTATGCGCTGGGCTTCGGCGAACCGGTGGCCATCTCGGCCGAGCACGGCGAGGGCATGGCCGATCTCTACGCCGCCGTCGTCAGCGCCAGCGCCGACATCTTCGTCGAGGAGGTCGACGAGCCCGACAAGCCGATCCGCATCGCCATTATTGGCCGCCCCAACGCCGGCAAGTCCACCCTGATCAACCGCCTGATCGGCGAGGACCGCATGCTGACCGGTCCCGAGGCCGGCATCACCCGCGACTCCATCTCCGTCGACTGGCAGTACGAGGGTCACAACATCCGGCTGGTCGACACCGCCGGCATGCGCCGCAAGGCCCGGGTGCAGGAGAAGCTGGAGAAGCTGTCCGTCGCCGACACCATCCGCGCCATCACCTTCGCCGAGGTGGTCGTGCTGGTCATGGACAAGGACGACGCCTTCGACACCCAGGATCTGCAGCTCGCCGATCTGGTCGAGCGCGAGGGCCGGGCCCTGGTCTATGTCGCCGCCAAATGGGACCTCGAGACCGAACCCCAGTCGAAACTGGCCAAGCTCCAGCAGATGGCCGCGGACAAGCTGCCCCAGCTCAAGGGTTCGCCCTTCGTCGCCTTGTCGTCGCACAGCGGCCGGGGCGTCGAACGGCTGATGCCCGCCGTGCTTCAGGCTCACGCCACCTGGTCGGTCAAGGTCAAGACCAAGGACCTCAACACCTGGTTGGCCATGGCCACCCAGAGGCACCCGCCGCCCGCCGTCGACGGCAAGCGGATCAAGCCCAAATACATGGCCCAGACCAAGGCCCGCCCGCCGACCTTCGTGCTGATGGCCAGCCGCGCCGAGGCCATGCCGGAGCAGTACAAGCGCTACCTGATCAACAGCCTGCGCGAGTCCTTCGACCTGCCGGGCACGCCGATCCGTTTGATCGTTAAGGCGGGCAGCGAGAACCCCTATGCGCCCGGCGGCTCCAAGTCCGGTCCGGAACGCTACAAGGGCGACGCCAAGACCGCCCCGCGCCGGGTCATCAAGAAGGCCGAGAAGGCCGAACGCCTCTCCAACCTGCCCGGCAAGGCGCTGGAGCAGAAAAAGGCCGGCAAGGGCAAGAGCAAACCGCTGTCCGGCCTGAAGTCGAGCGCCAACAAGAAGGCCGGCTCCTCGGTCGCGGTCCAGAAGGGTGCAAGAGGCGGGGCGCGTCAGGTCTCCCGCTCCGGCCGCGTCCGCACCGGCCAGAAGCACGCGCCGAAGAAGTAGAAACCGTCTTCAGGCCCCGGCGCGGGCGGGAGAGTCCGCGGCGCCGTCATCGCCGGCCCCGCTCAGCGCCTCGTCGACCGCGGCCAGCAACCGTGCCGCGGTGATCGGTTTCGGGATGTGGCCGTCCGCGCCGGCCTCGATCCCGGCGCTCACGTGCTCCGGCAGGGTGTTGGCCGTCAGCATCATCACCAGCGTCGGTGGCCGGCCTTCCGACCTCTCCCACTCCCGGATCGCGCGCACCGCCGACAGGCCGTCCAGCACCGGCATCTGCATGTCCATCAGCACCAGGTCGAACACCCCGGCCCGGAAGGCGTCGAACGCCTGCGCTCCGTCCTCGACGCAGGTGGTCTCCGCCCCCGCGCCGGTCAGGATCAGGTCCACCACCTTGCGGTTGGTGGCGTGATCGTCGGCGACAAGAACCCGCAGCGCGCCCTCGAACTCGGCAGGCGTCGAGCCTTCAGACGTGGTGACCTGCGTCGCCTCCGCCGGGCGCAGCGGCAGGTCGACCCAGAAGGTGGAGCCCTCGCCGGGGTTGCTGACGCAATCCATCTCCCCGCCCATCAACTGGGCCAGTTGCTGGCAGATCGCCAGACCCAGACCGGAGCCGCCGAACCGCCGGGTGATCGAGCCGTCCGCCTGCTCGAAGCGGCGGAACACCCGCCCCTTGTCGGCCGGATCAAAGCCGACGCCGCTGTCCTGCACGGTTAGCCTCATCACGCCGGGCCGCTCGACGCCGGCGCTGACCTCGACTCCTCCCGTCTCGGTGAACTTGATGGCGTTCGACAGCAGATTGGTCAGGATCTGCCGCGTCCGGGTCGGATCGCCCTCGACGGGACCGTCGAGCGCTGGATCGATGGTCAACCGCAGCGCGAGACCTTTTTCCTCGGCCTTCAGCCGGGACAGGGCGACCGTGCTCCGGATCGCGTCGCCCAGATGATAGACGGTCTGTTCGACGGCGATGGCGCCGGATTCGACCCGCGCCAGATCGAGAATGTCAGAGAGCAGCCGCTCCAGCGTCTCGCCCGACGACCGGATGATCTCCGCGATCTCGCGCGCCTTGTCCGGAAGTCCGCTGCGGCACAGCATGTCGGCCATGCCGATGACCCCGTTCAGGGGCGTACGGATCTCATGGCTCATATTGGCGAGGAATTCGCTCTTGGACTTGTTCGCCGTTTCGGCCGCGGCCTTGGCAGTGGCCAGTTCCCGGGCGTTGCGCTCGAGCTCCGCTTCGCGGCGCTTCAGATCGGTGATGTCGACGGCGATCGAAACCATGCCGCCATCGGCCAGCGGCCGGTCCTCGAACCGGTAGCACCGGCCGTTCGGCTGGTCCTGTTCACGCGGCTCCGAAGCCCGGCGGCGTTCGGCGAGCCGTTCCGCCAGCCAGGCCTTCTCGCGTCCCGCGGCCTCAGGATGCCGGCCCTTGGCGAGGTCGAGGCGCAGCAGATCGGTGAAGGTCATGCCGATCGTCAGGGTGCGGGCTCCGCCGTCGGCCCCGCCCGCCACCTCATACTGCCGGTTCCAGATGACCAGCCGGTCGTCGGCGTCATAGAAGGCCAAGCCCGCGGGCAGGACCTCCAGCGACTCCCTCAGATAGCTGAGGTAGGATTCCTTGGCGGCGTCGGCTTCGCGGGCCCGCTTCACGGCCAGCTGGAGGCGGGCTTCCCGCCGGTGCTCGGCCGTCACGTCGCGCGATGTCGCCAGCAGACGGACCACGGCGCCGTTCGGGTCGCGAACCGGGGACACTACGGTGTGCCACCACCTCATCTTGCCCTTGGCGGTGGGGCAGCAGGCCGTAAATTCGGAGGCCACGCCGCCGCGGGCCTGATCCAGCGCGGCCCTGAGCGCCGGACGGGCCTTCGCCGGCCATAGTGTTTCCCAAAGCCTGCCCTGATTGAATTCGAAGCGCTCGATCTCGAGTAGCTTGAGGCCGTGATCGTTCATGTACTCGACCACGCCGTCGAGGTTCAGGATGCGCATCACATCCTGACTGGCGCGGGCGACGGCCGCGAAATACCCCTCGCTGAAATCTGGCGCCACGCGCGTCACTCCGAATCCGGACGATAATCGCGCCGAAATTGCAAAGGCTTGCTGAACGCAGCGAAAAGGAGCGTCGCGAGGGTCAGATCAGCGCGGCGACGCCCGGTCCCTGGCTCCACTCCCTGAAGCTGACCTCCAGCGGCGGCTCCACGTCGCCCCGCGCCAGCTCGACCATCAATGGTCCGATGGCCGACGGATGGACGACCGTCTCCGGATCCTCGCCGGGATAGGCCTGCGCCCGCAACTGGGTCCGCATCCGCCCCGGATCGACGATCGCCACCCGGATCGGCATCGACTCGATCTCGTCGGCCCAGCATTTCATCAGCGCCTCCGCCCCCGCCTTGGTCGCGGCGTAGGCGCCCCAGAAGGCCTTGGGCGCACTGGCCACGCTGGTCGTTACATAGATCGCCCGTCCGGCGTCCGACGCCTTCAACAAGGGCTCCAGCGAGCGGATCAGCCGGTAGACGGCGGTAAAATTGGTCTTCTCGACCTTGGCGAAGCCGCGCGGGTCGGCGTGGCTGACGGGCGTCAGCCCCTCGGCTCCCATGGTCGCGGCGGCCTGCACCCAGATGTCCAGCCGCCCGAAGCGCTCGAAGATGGCCCCGCCCATCCGGTCGATGGCGCCGCCGTCCACCAGATCGAACGGGATCAGCGTCGCGTGTCGACCCGTCGCGGCGAAGATGGCGTCGTCCAGTTCCTCAAGCCCGCCCTGCGTCCGCGCCGTAGCGATGACGTGCGCCCCGGCCCTGGCCAGCGCCAGCGCGCTTTCGTAGCCGATGCCGCGCGACGCGCCGACGACGAGGGCGATGCGGTCTTTCAGGGGAAGCTCTGACATGGCGGCCTGATAGCGCGCCGCTCCGCCCGCCGAAAGCGAAACCGGCTCAGTAGCCGGCGGCAGGCTGCCACAGGCTGAAGCTGACGCCCTGATCGTCCTCTACCACCGCCGTCAGGCCCGATTTGGTCTCGGAGGGCACCGCGGCCTTGCCGCCCAGCGCCGTCACCTGCTTGCACACGGCCTCGACGTCATCGACGCGGAAATACAGGTGCGGAAAGTCCTTGGCCCGCTCCACCTTGGTGAATCCGAACGGCGGGTCGCTGTCGGCGACATGGGCGTAGGTCGGATGCGACGACGCCTCGTCGAACGTCCAGCCGAACAGGGCGCTGTAGAAGGCGCGAGCCTTTTCGATATCGGGCGTGTCGATCGTGAAGTAGCCGAGCTGGATCATGCGCCTTAAGCGCTGACGAGCAACGAAAGTTGCCGGGCCGCCACCTCGCGCCCGCCTTCCTCGATCTCGCGGTCGAGCAGCCGGGTCGGATATTCGCCGGTGAAATAGTGGTCGGTGAATTGCGGATGCCGCGGATCGCGCGGACCGGCCTCCATCGCTTCGTAGAGCCCGTCGACGGACAGGAAGCCCAGCGAGTCGACCTCGAGGTGCGCCCGCATCTCCTCCAGTGTCTTGTTGGCCGCGATCAGCTGGTCCCGTTCCGGCATGTCGATGCCGTAGAAGTCTGGCCACAGGATCGGCGGCGAGGCGGACCGCAGGTGAACCTCGGCGGCGCCGGCCGCGCGCACGGCCCGCACCAGCTTCACCGAGGTCGTGCCGCGCACGATCGAGTCGTCGATCAGCACCACCCGCTTGCCCTCGATCACCGAGCGGTTCGGGCTGTGCTTCATGCGCACGCCCTTCTGCCGGGCGCCCTGGCTGGGCTGGATGAAGGTGCGGCCCAGATAGTGGCTGCGGATGATCCCCATTTCGTAGGGGATGCCGCTCTCCTGGGCGTAGCCCAGCGCCGCCGGAACGCCGGAGTCTGGCACCGGCACCACCACGTCGGCCTCGACCGCGTGTTCGCGCGCCAGCCGCCGGCCCATGCGCTTGCGCACCTCATAGACCGACTTGCCGTTCACCACGCTGTCGGGGCGCGAGAAATAGACGTACTCGAAAAGGCAGGGCCGCGCCGCGCGGGTGGGGAAGGGCTTCAGCGACTGCAGCCCGCCCTTGTCGATGACCACGATCTCGCCGTGCTCGACATCGCGCTCGAAGGTCGCGCCGATGGTGTCGAGGGCGCAGGTCTCCGACGCCAGCACCCAGGCCTCGCCCAGCCGGCCCAGCACCAGCGGCCGGATGCCCAGGGGATCGCGGGCTCCGATCATCTTCGAGCGCGTCTGGCAGACGAGGGCGTAGCCGCCCTCGATCCGTCCCACCGCATCGATGAAGCGGTCGACGATCTTGGCCTTCCGGCTGCGTGCGATCAGGTGGAGGATGACCTCCGAATCCGACGTCGACTGGAAGATCGCGCCTTCGCCGACCAGCTGGTTCCGCAGGTAGAGGAAGTTGGTCAGGTTGCCGTTGTGGGCGATGGCGATGCCGCCCTGGTCCAGATCGGCGAACATCGGCTGGATGTTGCGCAAGAAGCTGCCGCCGGCCGTCGAATAGCGGGTGTGGCCCACCGCCGCCGTGCCGGGCAGGCGATCCGGCAGATCCGCGCCGCCGAAGGCCTCGCCGACCAGCCCCATGTGCCGTTCAGTGTGGAAGCGGGTGTCCTTGACGCTGGCGATGCCGCAGGCTTCCTGACCGCGGTGCTGCAGGGCGTGCAGGCCAAGCGCCACGATGGCCGAGGCCGCGTCGGGTTCCGCGCCCCACACGCCGCAGACGCCGCACTCGAGGCGAAGCTGATCGTCGTCGGCCTCCCGCCAATGCTGACGGTGAACGACGGGTTCGGCGATGGAATGGCGCATCGTCGGGGCTCCGATGACCGGGTTACGCGACTAGGGGGCGGCGCGCGGGGAGGTAGGCCTGGATTTTGTCGGGGGCAAGGCTTCCTCGTCCGAAAACCCTTTGCTCACGGATGAACTGACCACCGGCGTCAAGGCGTCCACGCCGCGTCCGATGCCCGGCAGGATGATCTGGATGGCTCGCGCCGCACCTTCGGTGAGGGGCTGCAGGGCCGCTTCGGTCAGCCAGCGCGGCGTCTTCTCGCCCGGCATGGCGGCGACGATGACCAGATGGATCGCGCCCAGCAACACCAGCGCCCGCGCGGCTCCGACGAAGACGCCGATGAACCGGTCGACGCCGGCCAGCTGCGGATGCGCCTGCGCCCGCTTCGACAGGGCAGACCCGAAGATGCGCACCCCGAAATAGATCAGCAGGAAGGAGGCGACGGCCGCCAGTATGGTTCCGCCCCAGTCCGGATCGACCAGCCCGCGACCGATCGGCGCCGTCACCGGCAAGGCCACCAGCGCCAGAAACGCCGCCAGGATGAAACTCAGCAGGGTGATGATCTCGCGCGTGCCGCCCCGCACCCAGCCGGCGGCGGCCGAGGCCAGGATGACCAGGATGGCGATGACGTCGAAACCGGTCATGAGCGCTCGGGAAGGGGACGTTCCGTCCTCAGTAGCGGTTTTGCGAGATTCGTTCGACCGCCTCGGTCAGCCGGTTCACCGAGGTGACCCTGACCCCCTTGTCCTTCACTGTCAGCGGTGGCGACAGGGCCTGGTCGAAGCCCAGCTTCTGAGCCTCGCGCAGCCGCGCCTCGGCCCGCCCGACGGCGCGGATCTCGCCGGACAGGCTGATCTCGCCGAACACCACGCAGCCCTGTGGCAGGGGCATGTCGGTGGCCGAGCTGACCAGCGCCGCCGCCGCCGCCAGATCGGCCGCCGGCTCGTTGATGCGCAGCCCCCCGGCCACGTTCAGATAGACATCCTGGTCGCCGAAGCCGAAGCCGCAGCGCGCCTCCAGCACCGCCAGCACCATGGGCAGCCGCCCGGTGTCCCAGCCCACTACCGCCCGGCGCGGCGTGCC
>NZ_DASPNO010000047.1:0-30849 GCF_035626535.1 Brevundimonas sp. | reverse complement strand
GGCTTGCCGGCGACCAGCGGCGTGGCCGAAGCCGGGACCGGCGGCGGCGCCGGGGCGGGGACCGGCGGCGGCGGTGGCGGATCGGCGCGGTCCTTCCTGAACCCGGCCGGGGTAGCGGGCGGCGCCAACATCGGCGGCGGCGCCGGTGGAGGCTCGCTCTATGGCGATGGCGGCGTGGGGGGCGCCACGGCCGTGGCCGGGACAGCGGCCGCCGCGACGGCTTATGGCGCGGGCGGCGGCGGCGCAGGCCAGAACGCGGCCGGCGGCGCGGGCGGCCCGGGCTGGGCCCTGATCGAATGGGTGAAATAGGCGGCGCGTCCTGATCCCAACCTCCTGAACGCGCCGCTTCTGGCCCCGGTCGCCCCAACGGCCGGGGCCTTTTTTTCGGCTGCAGCTCAGCGCCGGTGATCAGCCTGGCTGCGAAGGTTCACGGCATCACGGACTTCCGCCGTCATCCTGAGAGGAACCGTGGAGCCCGACAGGCTGGACTGCGCCAGGAAGGTGACGGATCCGGGACAGCGGCGGTCGACCTCCCAACGCACCCAGGCCTTGCACCGCGTCGTCCGGCCCCACAGCACATAGTCATCACCGAGCAGCCTTCGCAGGGCGGCAAGGTCGACATGGGTTCTAGCGTGGCAATTCGGGCAAGCCGCGATAACGAGCCATCGCCGAGCGTGCATCTCGGCCAGCGTCAATGCTTGCAGCGGATGCGGTGGCGGCGCGATGGCGTCAGGGTCGCGGGCTCCCATGACGGCCGCCATAGCGGCCCGGGCTCAGGCGGGCAAGAACAGAAAGAGAACATAGACAGCAACGGCGCGAGCAAAGTCACCTTTGTGACTTACGCGAAGTCACACTGTTCCGCTGATGTTCTATGAAACGAGGATAAAAACCCTGAAAAACCAAGGGCGGAGGTGGTACGTCCTCTCGGGCTCGAACCGAGGACCCTCTGATTAAAAGTCAGATGCTCTAACCAACTGAGCTAAGGACGCACACCGGCGCGGCCCGCGCGTGCGGACCGCGACGCGCCTTCTGTTGCAAAGCGGGGCCGGGGTCAAGCGTCGCCTCGACGGTTAGGCCGGTCACGGCTAAGCAAATCCCATGAAACCCCTGTCCGGCCTGCGCATCCTCGAGTTCGACGGCCTCGGCCCGGTGACCTTCGCGGGGATGGTTCTGGCCGATCTGGGGGCGGACGTGCTGCGCCTGACCCGCAGCGCCGCGGCCGGGGCCCCGGCGTTCTCCGAGGTCGGCGGCGAGGTGCTGCACCGGGGCCGGGCCGCGGTGGCCGTCGACCTGAAGGACCCGGCCGATCTGGCGCGTGTGAAGGGGTTGATCGCGGGCGCCGACGCGCTGATCGAGGGATTCCGGCCCGGGGTGATGGAGCGGCTGGGTGTGGGGCCGGAGACCTGCGCCGCGCTCAACACCCGTCTCGTCTTCGGCCGCATCACCGGCTGGGGCCAGACCGGACCGATGGCGCGGCAGGTCGGCCATGACCTGAACTACATCGCCCTGTCGGGGGCGCTGTCGATGATGGGGGAGCCGGACCGGCCGCCGCGGCCGCCGCTGAATGTCGTCGGAGACTACGGCGGCGGAGGCATGCTACTGGTCACCGGCGTGCTGGCCGCCCTGCTGGAAGCGAGGACCACGGGGCGCGGCCGGGTCGTGGACGCGGCCATGACCGACGGCTCGGCCCTGCTGACCAGCCTGTTCCACGCGCTGGCTTCGCGCGGGCTGTGGAGCGAGACGCGGGGGACAAACCTGCTGGACGGCGGCGCGCCCTTCTACCGCTGCTACGCCTGCCGCGACGGCCGGTTCGTGGCCGTGGGGGCGCTGGAGCCGCAGTTCTACGCCGCCCTGCTCAAGGGGCTCGAGATCCCCGCCGATGAGGCGCCGCAGTTCGACACGGCCGCCTGGGACGCGCTGCATGCCCGTTTCGCCGGCGTGTTCGCGACGCGGGATCGCGACGACTGGGCGGCGCGGTTCGCCGATACCGACGCCTGCGTGACGCCGGTGCTGACCATGGCGGAAGCGCCGGAGCACCCGCACAACGCGGCGCGCGGGACTTTCGCGGCCGATGAGATCGTTCAGCCCGCGCCGGCGCCGCGTTTTGACGGCGAGAGCCGGCGGCTGACGCCGGAGCCGTCGCCGCTGTCGCTCGATGAGGCGCTGGCCCGCTGGGGCTGACGCTGTCGACGGCCGACTCCTGGAATCGCAGCTGCGAAACCATGGCGTGGACGTCGCTGTCATCGAGTCCTCTCCAGCCCGCCACCTTGACGCGAATTGGAAAAGGATTGGCGCCGCGCGTGATGACCGGACGCTCGATCTTGGCTATGGAACAGTCAATACGGCCGTGCGTTGGAACGCCGATCCGGGGAGCTGACAGATGAAACGCCTTTTCGCCCTTGTCGCCATGGCCGGCGCGGTCGCCCTGACCGCCTGCGAGGATTCGCGTCCGGCCGAGCCGGAAGTGATGGATGCGCCGATGGAGGAACCCGCCGCGGCCTCCGCCGAGGATGTCCAGGCGCCGGTCGCCGCGCCCAGCGCCACCGACACGCCCGACAACAGCGCCTCGCCGACCGAAAAGCGCACCTCCGAAGAATCGGTCAGGCCCGAAAGCGAGACCCTGTTCTACTGACGTGACCAGCAGGGCGGCGCCCCAATTGCGCCGCCGGCGGATGCGACCCCGCCCGCCGTCCGCCGACCACAGGGCGCCCGCCCGCTGACAAGCCGCTGACGAAGGTTCCAGTTTGAAGCCGAGGCCCGCCCTGTTTCTTTCCAGCGTGGCGGGTTTCGCGCTTCTGGCTTCGGCCGCCGCGGCTGATCCCCGGGCCGAGGTGCGCGGCGAGATGGACCCCGAGCTGCGCGAACAGCTGCAGCGGGCCATCGGCGAGGTCGACGCCCCGCCGTCCAACCGCTTCGAGGCCCGCCGGCGCGCACGCGGCGCGCTGGAGGCGGCCGAGGCGCTGCTGCGGTCCGAAGGCTACTACCAACCCGTCCTCGAGGACGTCGTCGAGGGCGAGGAGACGCCCGTCGCCATCGTCACGGTGATCCCAGGACCGCGCTTCGCCCTGACCGATCCGATCGTCAACTGGGTGGAGCCGCCGCCGGCGCCGGCTCTGGCCGAGGCGGTCGAGGGCGAGATCGGGTTGAAGGCGGGAGACCCCGGCCGGGCCGTCGACGTCATCTCGGGCGAAGGACGGCTCGTCGCCGGCCTGAACCGGCGGGGCCATGCCGACGCGCGGGCCGAGCCGCGCCGGGTGGTGGTCGACCACGCCACCCTGACCATGCACCCGACCTACAACATCGTCGCCGGGCCGCTGGTGCGCCTCGATGGGGTGCGGCTGGAGACGCGCGGACCGACCAATCCCAACTGGGTCGCCGGCCTCGCGCCGTGGTCCGAAGGCGAGGTCTACGATCCCGAGGACGTGGCCGAACTGGAGCGCCGGCTGCTGGAGACAGGGGTCTACGACGGCGTCGGCGTGGCCCTCGCCCCGGCCGCGCAGACCAACCCGGACGGCAACCGGCCGATCGTCGTGACCCTGACCGACCGTCCGCGGCGCATCCTCGAGGCCGGCGCGACCTTCTCGACGGCGGAGGGATCCGGCGTCGACCTGATCTGGACGTGGCACAACCGGTTCGGCCGCGCCGACACCCTCGTCTGGCAGGCGCGCGCGGCCGACGTCGACAGCCGGCTCGGCGCCGATTTGCGGTTGCCCCACTGGCGAAAGCCGGGTCAGACATTGAGGCTGTCGGCCGCCCTGCTGCACGAGGACACCGATGCCTACCGCCGGGCCGCCTTCGCCGCCGCCGCGGATCTGCAGCAGCGCATCGGCAAGACGTCGTGGTTCAGCTACGGCCTCGGTCTGGACGCCGGCCGCTATGACGAGAACCGCTTCGACCCGGTCACCCAGCTGCCGATCAATTTCGAGCGTGACCTGGTCATTCTGACCGGCCGCGGCAGCGCCTACCTCGACTATTCCAACGATCCGCTGAACCCGACCACCGGCTGGCGGGTGACCACCTCGATCCAGCCCACGGCCGTGACCGGCGAGGACACGACCCTGTTCGTGCGCGCCGAGGCCCAGATCACCGCCTACCTGCCGGTCCAGGACAATGCGAAGACCGTTCTGGCCGGGCGTGTGCGGCTCGGCTCGATCCTCGGCGGCGAAGAGCTGACGGTGCCGTCCGACCGCCTGTTCTATTCCGGCGGCGGCGGTTCGGTGCGCGGCTACGAATACCAGGGCGTCGCCCCTCGCCTGCCCGACAATACGCCGCGCGGCGGTCTGAGCCTGTTCGAGGTCTCGGCCGAGGTGCGGCGCGACCTGTTCCGCAACTTCCAGGGCGTGGTCTTCGTCGACGCCGGCTCGGTCGGCTTCGACCAGGCTCCCGATTTCAGCAACATGCGCTACGGCGCGGGCTTCGGGGTGCGCTACAAGCTGCCGTTCGGCCCGATCCGGGCCGACATCGCCTTCCCGCTCGACAAGCGCGAGGGCGATGCCGACTTCCAGGTCTACGTCAGCATCGGACAGGCGTTTTGACCGACGCGCCCCCGCCATCAGAAGCGCCTGAAACGCCGGCCGTGAAGGCGCGCAAGAAGCGCACCCGGCTGCAGGCGCTGGCCTTCTTCGGCGGCATGGGCCTGGCCATCCTGGCGGCGCTGCTGCTGGTGACGGCGATCGGCGGACGGATGTATCTGCTGTCCGACTCCGGCCGCGCCCTGGTGACCAGTTTCGTGGCCGGCAAGAAGCTGGGCCGCTACGGCCGCATCAACGTCGAGGGCGTTCGCGGGGACCTGTTCGACGACTTCACCATCGACCGGGTAACGGTGACCGACGCCGACGGCGTCTGGCTCGAGGCTCACCGGGTGCGGGTCGACTGGAACTGGTGGCCGCTGGTCCTGCGCCGGTTCCACGCCACCGAGGTCGAGGCCGACGTCGTCCGCCTGATCCGCCGCCCCCTGGTCGAGCCGCAGACCGAGCCGCCGGGACCCCAGCCGCTGTCGGTCGACATCGACCGCTTCTCCGCCGACGTCGAGCTGCTGGAGGGCTTCAGCAAGGAATACGGCCGCTGGAAGCTGGCGGGCGAGGCGAATGTTCCGCGCGCGGGCGTCAAGCGGGTCGTCGTCAATGCCGACAGCGACAGCCGCCCCGGCGACTTCCTGCGCCTGACGGCCGCGATCAGCGACGACATCGCCGACATGCGGCTGAACCTGCGCGCCCAGGAGGCTCGCGGCGGACCGATCGCCGGCGCGCTGGGCTATTCGCCGGATCAACCGTTCCTGGCCACCGCGATCGTCAACGGGGAGGTGGTCGACGCGGTGGTGCGGACCGGCGACTTCACGCCGTTGACCGTCAAGGGAACCTACGGCCCCGAGCAGACCAACATCTCCGGCTTCGTCGACTTCTCGGGATCGGACCTGCTGGACCCGTTCGTCCGCCGGGTCGGCCGCACCGCCAAATTCGCCCTCGCCACCGCCCCGGACCGCAACGACGACGGCCTGCAGGGCGTCGGCTGGCGGCTCGTCGCCGAGAACCTCAGCTCCAACGCCAGCGGCCTGATCCGCGTCAGCGACCGCAGCGTGCCGCGCGGAATTCGCGTCAGCGTCTCCACCCCGTCGCTGTCCCGCCTCGCGGGCCGACCGCTCGGCGAAGGCGCGGCCTGGTCGGCGCTGTTCCGGGGCGACGCCGGGAGCTGGAGCCTCGACGGCTCGATCGACGTCCTGGGCGCCGACCTGTCGAGCTATCAGGCGCAGCGCATCCGCGGGCCGGTCAACATCCGGGCGCGCAACGACCGCTACGATATCGACGGCGATATCCGGGCGGCGGGCGGCTCGACGGCGGGCATGATCGGCGGCCTGCTGGGCCCGACGCCGCGGGTCCAGTTCGAGGCGGCGCGGCTGGCCAACGGCTCGATCCTGCTCGAACGTCTCGACGCCACGGGTCAGGCGCTGAAGGTCACCGGCACGGGGGGACGCAACCTGCTGGGCGGTCTCGGTTTCCGGGGCCGGGCCGAGATCACCGACGCGTCGCGCCTGCGCCGAGGCGCCGACGGCGCCTTCGGCGGAACCATCGCCGCCTCGATGCCGCGCAGCGGAGCGCCGTGGCAGGTCACCTTCGACGGCCGCGGAAGCGACTTCGCCCTCGGAGTCGGAGAGCTGGATCGTCTGCTGGGCCGGACGCCCCGGCTGCAGCTGGTCGGCGCGCTGGACGACGGACGGGTGGTGATCGACTCGGCGCGGCTGAGCGGCGCGCACGGCAATGCCGCCGCGCGCGGCTTTGTCGAGGGCGACGGACGCCTGCGACTGGCCATGAACTGGAACGCGCGCGGCCCCTTCGGCGTCGGCCCGGTCGAGATCGACGGCGCCATGACGGGCAATGGGGTGGTCGGCGGCACGCTGGCCCGCCCCAGCGCCGACCTCAAGGCCGCCTTCGGACGGGTCAGCGCCGGCGCCCTGATCCTCACCGACGCGACCATGGATCTGAGCTTCCGGCGCGGCGCCGACTCCTCCGACGGTCGGATCTCGGTGGTCGCGGGTTCCAACTACGGCCCGGCCCGGGGCAGCGGGAATTTCTTCCTCGGCGGCGACCGCATCCGCCTGACCGATGTGGACCTCGACGCCGGCGGCGTGACCGCGCGCGGGGCGATCGCGCTGTCGAACCGCTTCCCGTCGAGCGCCGACCTGACCTTCACCGCCCGGCCCGGCGCCTTCCTGGCGTCAGGGACCGCCGACGGCCGCATCCGGCTGACAGAGGGCCCCGGCGATGAGACCGCCATCCTCAACGTCACCGGCCGCAACGTCCGGCTGGCGGGATCGTCCTGGGTGATCCGCACGCTGAACCTGAACGGCCGCGGCACGCTGGGTCGACTGCCCTTCACCGTGAAGGCCGACGTCGGCGGCCCGACGCCGGTCAGCTTCGACGGAACCGGTGTCTATTCCCGCCAGCCGACCGCCCAGACCGTGGTGCTGGAAGGCTCCGGTCGGGTGCGCGAGATCGCCTTCACCACGCGCAATCCCGCCGTCGTGGCCCTGTCCGGCGACGGGCGCGTGGTTCGGGTCGACCTCGGCGTCGGCGGCGGTGTCCTGACCGGCGAGCTGCGCCAGGATTCCCGCGCCGCCGTCATCGAGGCCAACCTGACAAGCGTCGAACTGGGCTCCCTCGCCCCCGACCTGCGCGGTCGGGCCACCGGCCGGCTCTCGCTGCGCGGCGCCGGCGCCGACCTGTCGGGTTCGGCGAACGTCACTCTGGAGGACGTGCGCAGCATCGATGCGCCGCGCGGCCTCGCCATCGACGGCACGCTGAACGCCATGCTGCTCGACAACACGCTCCGGGTCCAGGCCCGGGTGGCCGACGAGGGCGCCGTCCGGGCCAGCGCCGATCTCACCCTGCCCGTCGAGGCCTCGGCCGCGCCGCTGCGTCTGGCCGTGGTCCGCACCCGGCCGATGTCCGGCGAGATCGACATCCAGGGCCAAGTGCAGCCGGTCTGGGACCTGTTCCTCGGCGGCGACCGGTCGCTGTCGGGCCAGATCAACGCCCGCGCCACCCTCGCCGGCTCCATCGCGGCGCCGCGCATCAACGGGCGGATGGACCTGCGCGAGGGCGGGTTCCGCGACAACGCCACCGGCCTGCAGCTGCGCGACGTCACCCTCGCCAGCCGTTTCGACGACACCACGGCGCTGGTGGAGACCTTCACGGCCACCGACGGCTCCGGCGGCACGGTGTCCGGAGACGGCCGCATCGGCCTGCGCGAGGGCTCGGGCTCCAGCGTCGAGCTGACCCTCGCCCGCTTCCGCATCATCGACAACGACATCGCCGTGGCCCGGGCCTCGGGTCCGCTCAGCGTCGTCCGCGCCGGAGACGGCAAGATCCAGCTGACCGGCCGCATCGATATCGACGAGGCGCGCATCCAGGCCAATCCGCCAGGCTCGCGAGGCATCGTCGAGATGGACGTCGTCGAGATCAACAAGCCGGGCGGCGACATTCCCGAGGAAGAGCAGAACCGTCCGCGGGGCCTGCAGATCGGCGTCGACATCGCCGTCCGGTCGCCCGGCGGCGACGTCCTCGTGGTCGGCCGCGGCCTGAACGTGGAGATGAACGTCAACGCCCGGGTCACGGGCACCATCAACGAACCGACCCTCACCGGCACGGCCCGCGTGGTGCGCGGCGACTACGACTTCGCCGGCAAGCGGTTCGTCTTCGACGACCGGGGCACGGTGACCCTCTCGACCCGGCCCGAGCAGATCCGGCTGAACCTGACCGCGACGCGCGACGATCCCGCCCTGACCGCCACCATCCGGGCGACGGGGACGGCGGCCCGACCGGAGATCACCCTGACCTCGACTCCCGCCCTGCCGCAGGACGAGATCCTGTCCCAGGTGCTGTTCGGACGCTCCGCCTCGCAGCTCTCGGCCTTCGAGGCGGCCCAGCTGGCCGCCAGCGTGGGCGCGCTGGCCGGCGGCGGCGGTTTCGACGTAATCGGCAATCTGCGCGAACTGGCGGGTCTGGACCGGCTGTCGTTCGGCGGCGAGGCCTCCAGCCTGACGGTGGCCGGCGGCCGCTACATCACCGACGACGTCTATCTGGAGATCATCGGCGGCGGCGAGAACGGCGCGGCCGTGAACGTCGAATGGCAGGTGCGGCGCAATCTGACCGTCAGCTCGAAATTCGGCGGACAGGGCGAGGCCAGCCTGTCGATCCGCTGGCGCCGCCAGTCCCGCCAGCCGGGCGCCGGTCGCGAGGACCGGCGCCCGAACCGGTAGGCGGACCTAGTAGGCCTGGGCGTCGCGGAACTTGTTCATCGCGCTGCCCCCGCGGATGCCGGCGATGTGCAGGATCAGCTGCACGACCATCACGGCCAGTCCGCCGTAGACCTGCCACGTCGGACCCGCGGCGGCTCCGAGGTCCATCTGGTCGGCCATCACCAGACCCAGCGCGGTGGAGCCGAGGCCGTAGACCACGAGAACCGTGAAAAGGATCGGGATAACGATATTGGGCTTGAACCACTGAACCAGGCCCAGGATCAGCTGACAGATGATCAGGAACCCGGCGAAGCCCACGGCCATGCTCGACATCATTCCGGTCATGCCCGCGGCATCCGGCGAGGCGGCGGCAGCTTCCGCCATGGCCGCTTCCATAACCTCGGCGCCCGGCCCCATCAGCCAGACCAGACCCACGACGCCCCAGATCACGCCGAGAAAAATCGCAATGGCGCTGGCGCGCGCCGCAGCCTTCGCTTCCGCTGCATTGGTTATCGCAGCGGTCGGGTTCATAGCCCTCACCATGTCAGTCATGCCAGTTCCTCCCTGTGTTGGCTCGACCACCCTATAAGGCGGGGCCGGCGGCGCAACGGACATTCGCCGTCGCCTTCACCTTTGCCGTGCGTGCGGCTAGGGTCCGGCCGCATGCGGATTCTACCTCACGACCAGACCGTGCTCGACCATGTCGCGGCGCGCGGCGGCGCCATCGTCGGCCGGACGGTCGACTGGGCGGGGGTCAATTCCGGCAGCCGCAACGCCGCCGGGCTGGCCCGCATGCTGGATCTGCTGGAGGCCGCCGCCGCGCCCCTGTCGGCCGCGGTCACCCGCGCGCCCACCGCCGGCTCGACCAGCGTCGGAGACGACGGCGCGGTGCGCGAAGAGGCCCACGCCGACGCGCTGAAGATCAGCCAGCGCCCCGATGCGCCGGTGCAGGTCGTCCTGACCGGCCACTATGACACCGTCTTCCCGGCCGACAGCGCCTTCCAGAGCGTCACGACCCGGGCGGACGGGGCCCTGAACGGACCGGGCGTCGCGGACATGAAGGGCGGCATCTCGGTGATGCTGGCGGCGCTCGAGGCCTTCGAAACCCATCCGGATCGCGCCCGGGTCGGCTGGACGGTGCTGCTGTCGCCGGACGAGGAGATCGGCTCGCCCGCCTCCGCCCCGCTGCTGGTCGAACTCGGCGCGCGCGGCCATCTCGGCCTGACCTATGAGCCGGCGCTGGCCGACGGGACCCTGGCCGGGGCGCGGAAGGGCAGCGGCAACTACCATCTGATCGTCACCGGCAAGGCGGCCCACGCCGGCCGCGCCTTCGACGAGGGCGCCAACGCCGTAGCCGGCGCGGCCCTCATCGCCGCACGCCTGCACGGCCTGAACGGCCAGCGGGAAGGCGTCACGGTCAATGTTGCGAAGATCGCCGGCGGCGGGCCGCTGAACGTGGTCGCCGACAACGCCGTGGTTCGTTTCAATGTCCGCGTGCCGGACAAGGCCGCATCCGACTGGATCGAGGCGGCGGTGCGCGAGATCGCGGCCGCCCCCCCCTTCCCGGGGCTGAGGCTGGACCTGCATGGCGGCATGACCCGCGCGCCCAAGCCGATGGACGCCTCCCAGACCGCCCTGTTCGAGGCCGTGCGCGAAGCCGGCGCCCTGCTGAACCAGACCATCGCCTGGAAGCCGTCGGGCGGCGTCTGCGAGGGCAACAACCTGCACGCGGCGGGCCTGCCGAACATCGACACCCTCGGCGTGCTGGGCGGCGACATCCATTCAGACCAGGAGTTCGCCTGGCCGGCCAGTTTCGTCGAACGGGCCCAGCTCAGCGCACTGATCCTGTGCAAGATCGCCTCGGGCGAGATCGACGCCCTGAAACTGAAATCGCTACGTCTGGAGACGATGTAACCCCATGCTCGTCGTCCGCCCCGCCGGCCCCGCCGACCTCGACCACCTGCTGGAACTGGCCATCCTCAGCGGCCCCGGCTTCACCAGCCTGCCCGAGGACCCGGATCAGCTGGCGGAACGGCTCGAGCTCGGCCGCGACAGCTTTTCCGGCAAGCTGGCGCCGCAGGACTGCTGGTACACGCTGATGCTGGAGGAGTCGGAGACCGGCGATGTCGACGGCGTTGGCTCGGTCAAGGCGGCGGTCGGCCTGCACCGGCCGTTCTTCTCGTTCCGGCTGGTCAACAACACCCAGTCGTCCCCCTCGCTGGGGGTGCGGCTGGACCACCAGACCCTGGTGCTGGTCAACGAATGCACCGGCTGGACCGAGGTCGGCTCGCTGTTCCTCAAGGCCGACCGGCGCAAGGGCGGCGCGGGACGTCTGCTCAGCCAGTCGCGCTACATGCTGATCGGGGCCCAGCCGGACCTGTTCGCGGAGACGGTGCTGGCCGAGCTGCGCGGGGTGTTCACCCCCGACGGCGCCTGCCCGTTCTGGGACCATGTGGCGCACAAATTCTTCCCGATGGAATTCGACGACGCCGATCGCATGACCGGTTCGACCGACAAGCAGTTCATCCTCGACCTGTCGCCGCGCCACCCAATCTATGTCGAGCTCCTGCCCGAGGCGGCGCGGGCGGTGATAGGCAAGGTCCATCCGCAAGGCGTGCCGGCCATGGCGCTGCTGGAAAGCGAGGGCTTCCGTCCCAATGGCCTCGTCGACATCTTCGACGCCGGCCCGACGGTCTGCTGCGACCGCGACAACATCCGCACCGTCCGCGACGCCCGCCGCCTGACCGTGCGGATCGCCGATGAGGTCGAGGCCGAACTGCCCGCGCTGATCTCGACCGACAGCATCCGCGCCTTCCGCGCCGTCCGTCAGCGGGCGGCGGTCGAAGGCGACGCCGTCACCCTGACCAGGGAGGCGGCCGACGCCCTCAAGGTCCGCGCCGGCGACACCGTGCGGGTGAAGACGTGAGCCCCCATCTGGACCCCATGAACCACTTCCGATCCATCGATCCCGCCAGCGGCGAAACCGTCTGGGAGGGCGCCGCCGCCTCGCCCGCAGAGGTTCAGGCCGCCGTCGACCGCGCCCGCGCGGCCTTCCCCGACTGGGCCGACCGCCCGCGTCAGGAGCGCATCGACGCCCTCAAACGCTACCAGGCCGTTCTCAAGGAGCGCGCGCCGCAGATGGCGGAGGCGATCAGCCGCGAAACCGGCAAGGCGCTGTGGGAGACGGCGACCGAGCTGGCCGCCATGCAGGGCAAGGTCGACATCTCGATCCGCGCCTATGACGAGCGCACCGGCGAGCGCACGGCGGAGACCGCCTTCGGCCACGCCACCCTGCGCCACCGCCCGCACGGCGTCGCAGCGGTGCTGGGCCCGTTCAACTTCCCCGGCCACCTGCCCAACGGCCATATCGTCCCGGCCCTGCTGGCCGGCGACACCGTCGTCTTCAAGCCGTCGGAAGAGGCGCCCCTGACCGGCCAGCTGATGGCCGAGGCCTTCGCGGCCGCCGACCTGCCGCACGGCGTGGTCAATGTGGTGCAGGGCGCACGCGACACCGGCGCGGCCCTTCTCGACAGCGGCATCGACGCCCTGATGTTCACGGGTTCCGGCGCGGCGGGCGCTCACTTCCGGCGGAAGTTCGCCGACGACCCGCACGTCATCCTCGCCCTCGAGCTGGGCGGCAACAATCCGCTCGTGGTCTGGGACGCCGCCGACGCCGAGGCCGTGGCCGGCATCGTGGTCCAGTCCGCCTTCATCACCACGGGCCAGCGCTGCTCCTGCGCCCGCCGCCTGATCGTGCCGGAGGGGCCGCGGGGCGACGCTATCGTCGAGGCGGTGGAATCAATGGTTGATCGCCTGATCTTCGCGCCGTGGAATTCGTCGCCCGAGCCTTACGCCGGGCCGCTGATCTCGCAGAAGGCGGCCGAGGCGGCGCTGAGGGCCCTGCAGGACCGGATCGACATCGGCGCGAAAGTAATCCGCGCCTCGGGCCCGGTTGAAAACCTGCCCGGGGCCTTCGTGACGCCGGCGATCATCGATGTCACCGGCGTCTCCGTGCCCGACGAGGAGATGTTCGCCCCCTTCCTGTCGGTGACCCGGGTGTCGTCGTTCGACGCCGCCATCGCCGAGGCCAACGCCACCCGTTACGGCCTCAGCGCCGGTCTGATCAGCGACGATCCGTTCCACTGGCAGCGCTTCATCCGCCGCATCCGCGCGGGCGTGGTCAATTTCAACCGCCCGACCACCGGCGCCGCCGGCGACATGCCGTTCGGCGGCCTCGGCGCCAGCGGCAACCACCGCCCCTCCGCCTCCTACGCCGCCGACTACTGCGCCTATCCGGTGGCCAGTTTCGAGGCTGAGTCGGTGAAGAATATAGAGAGCGAGATCAGGGGGTTGAGCTGATGGAGTTCGATCGCTTCTCGAAGCCGGAGCGAATCAGGCCGGGAGGACGTGAGCGCGCTCGCCGCCTGCGGGCCGAACCGACGTGGACGGAAGCCAGGCTTTGGGAACGGCTGCGGCTCCTCCCGATCCGGATTCGACGCCAGGCTCCGATCGGTCCGTATATCGTCGATTTCGCCTGCCTTCGGGCCAAACATGTCATCGAAGTCGATGGCGGCATTCACAGCCAAACCGATGTCGCGCTGCGTGATATCAAGCGGGACGAATGGCTGAACGGTCAGGGCTACCGCGTCCTCAGGATCGACAGTCGCCGGATTCCAGACGAGTTGGACGCCGTCGTCGCGGAAATCGTTCTGGCGATCCGCCAGACGTCTCCCCTTCCCCTCGAGGGGGAAGGGGCCGGGGGATGGGGTGAGGGCTCGATGTCCGGCGGGCTGGCGCGTGAGGCGGGATCGAGCCTCTCGCGGCCAGCTGGCCAACAGCCTGCCTCCACCCCTCCCAACCCTCCCCCTCGAGGGGAGGGCTTTTGATGAAATCCGTTGAAGCCAATGCCGATGGCCTGATCGGCCCGACCCACTCCTATGCCGGGCTGGCGCCGGGCAACCTCGCCTCCAGCCTCAACGCCGGCGAGGCGTCGAACCCCCGCGCCGCGGTGCTGCAGGGCCTGGACAAGATGAAGCGGCTCGCCGACCTCGGCCTGCCCCAATACGTCCTGCCGCCGCACGAGCGGCCGAACATCCCCTTCCTGCGCTCGCTCGGCTTCACCGGCTCCGACGCCGCCGTTCTCGAGCGGGCGTGGAAGGACGCGCCGTCCTTCGCCGCCGCCGCCTGTTCGGCATCGCCGATGTGGGCCGCCAACGCCGCGACGGTGACGCCAAGCGCCGACGCGGCCGACGGCCGGGTGCATTTCACGCCCGCCAATCTGGTCACCAACCTGCACCGCTCGCTGGAGCACGCCCAGACGAAGCGGGCGCTCGACGCCCTCTTCCCCGATCCCACTCGGTTCGCCGTCCACGACGCCCTGCCCCCTGTCGCCCACCTCGCGGACGAGGGCGCGGCCAATCACGTCCGCCTGTGCGCCGATCACGGCGAGCCGGGCGTCAACCTGCTGGTCTGGGGCCGCGAGGCCTGGGAGCACTGGCAGGGGCAATACCCCGCCCGCCAGACCCGCGATGCCTCGGAGGCCATCGCTCGCCGTCACGGCGCGTCCGGCGTCGTCCTCGCTCGCCAGTCAGCCGCCGCCATCGCCGGAGGCACCTTCCACAACGACGTGGTCTGCGTCGGCGCGTTGCAGACCCTGTTCTTCCACGAACTGGCCTTCGAGCACACGGCCCGGACGCTTGACGCCATCCGCCGCGCCGCCGACGACCGATTCGAGCCGGTCTTCGTCGAGGTCCCGGCCGCCGACCTGCCGCTGAGCGACGCGATCACCAGCTATCTGTTCAACTCGATGCTGGTGCGCCTCCCGGGCGAGGACCGCCTGACCCTGATCTGCCCGACCGAGACCCGCGACAACGCCCGCAGCCACGCCGTGGCGGAGAGCCTCGCCGCCTCCAACGGCCCCATCGGGCGGGTCGAATACGTCGACGTGCGCCAGTCGATGCGCAACGGCGGCGGCCCGGCCTGCCTGCGCCTCCGTGTCGTGCTGACCGAGGCCGAACAGGCGGCGACGAACCCGGCCATGCGCATGACCGACGAGCTGCACGCCCGCCTGACGATCTGGGCCGCGACCTGGTACCGCGACACGCTCAGCCCGGCCGACCTCGCCGATCCGGCGTTGCTGGACGAGAGCCGCGGCGCGCTCGACGAACTGACCGCCATCCTCGATCTCGGCGGCGGCTTCTATCCATTCCAGCGGGTCTGAGATGTTCACCCACCGCATCGCCACCGAGGCTGACATCCCCGCCCTCGTCGCGCTGATGGACCGCGCCATCACCGGGCCGCTGGCCGACTTCCTGACGCCCGACCAGATCGTCGCCAGCCGCAGGCTGATGGGGATCGACAGTCAGATCATCGCCGACCGCACCTATTTCATCGTCGAGAAGGACGGCGTTCTCGCCGGCTGCGGCGGCTGGAGCGGGCGGATCACGGAATACGGCGGCGACCACACGCCGGGCCGGGTCCCCTCCCCGCTGACGCCCGGAGTCGACGCCGCCCGCATCCGCGCCATGTACACCGCCCCGGAGTTCCTGCGCCAGGGCGTCGGCCGCCTGATCCTCGGCCTGTGCGAGGACGCCGCCCGCGCCGCCGGCTACGACCGCGCCGAACTGGTCGCCACCCTCGGCGGCGAACCGCTGTACCGCGCCGCCGGCTATCGGGAGATCGAGCGCTTCGAGGACGATCGCGGCGGCGCCCCCGTGCCGCTGGTCAGGATGGGCAAACGGCTGGATGATGCCACCCTCTGAGGGGGGATCCAAAAATGACCGACGCCGCCATGACGCCCGCCCGGCGTCTGCGCAATATCATCGGCGGCTCGGCCGGCAATCTGGTCGAGTGGTTCGACTGGTTCGCCTACGCCGCCTTCACCGTCTATTTCGCGCCGGTCTTCTTCCCCAGTGGCGACAGCACGGCCGAACTGCTCAAGGCCGCCGCTGTATTCGCGGTCGGCTTCCTGATGCGCCCGGTGGGCGCCTGGATCATGGGCGTCTATTCCGACCGGCGGGGCCGCAAGGCCGGGCTGACCCTGTCGGTCAGCCTGATGTGCGCCGGCAGCCTGATCATCGCCTGCACCCCCGGCTACGCTGCGATCGGCCTCGCCGCCCCGGCCTTGCTGCTGCTCGCGCGCATGCTGCAGGGCCTGAGCGTCGGCGGCGAATACGGGTCGTCGGCCACCTACCTGTCCGAAATGGCCACCGCGAAACACCGCGGCTTCTGGTCCAGCTTCCAATACGTCACCCTTATCTCCGGTCAGCTGCTGGCTCTGCTGCTGCTCATCGTGCTGCAGAACACCCTCGGCGAGGGCGCGCTGGAGAGCTGGGGCTGGCGCATTCCCTTCTTCGTCGGCGCCGCGCTGGCGGTCGTCGTGTTCTGGATCAGGCGTCGCGTGGACGAGACCTCGGCCTTCATCGCCACGGACATGGGCGAGGCGCCGAAATCCAGCGCCTTGCTGCTGATGCTGAAGCACCCGAAGGAGGCGTTAATGGTGATCGGCCTGACCGCCGGCGGCACCGTTGCCTTCTACACCTACACCACCTACCTGCAGAAATTCCTCGTCAACACGACCGGCTTCAGCAAGGCCACGGCGACCGAGATCAGCGCCGCCGCCCTGCTGATCTTCATGCTGATCCAGCCGGCCGTCGGGGCCCTCTCCGACCGCATCGGACGCCGGCCGGTGATGGTGGCGTTCGGCGTGTCGGGCGTGCTGTTCACCGCGCCGATCATGACCGCCCTGTCCGGCGTCGACAGCCCGTTCATCGCCTTCCTGCTGGCCATGGCGGCGCTGGTCATCGTCAGCGGCTACACCTCGATCAACGCCGTGGTGAAGGCCGAGCTGTTCCCGGCCCACATCCGCGCGCTGGGGGTCGCCCTGCCCTATGCGATCGCCAACGCCCTGTTCGGCGGCACGGCCGAATACGCCGCCCTGTGGTTCAAGGACAACGGCATGGAGAGCGCCTTCTTCTGGTATGTGACCGCCCTGATCGGCGTGTCGCTGCTGACCTACATCCGCATGCGCGACACCGGCCGCAACAGCCTGATCGTCCACCCCGACTGATCAGGCCGCGAACCGTCCGCCCCTGGCCGCATAGGCCTGGGTGCCGCGGGTGAAGACCCGGTCGGTCGGCAGGATGGCGTCGATGGGGATGTCCTCGGCGCCCTTCAGCCGGTCGTAGATCGGGCCGAAGTCCTGCAGGGTGTCGCGCTTCAGCTGATCGATGCTGTCGATGACGAAATAGACCTGCTGGAAGTCGTCGATCCGGTACAGCGTCCGCATCACCCGCTCGAGGTCGAAGCCCAGCCGGTTCGGCGACGGGTCTTCGAGGGCGAAGACACTCTCCGTGGCCGACGAGACGATGCCGGCGCCATAGATGCGGAGGCCGTCGGTGTCCTGCATCAGGCCGAATTCGACGGTGTACCAGTACAGCCGGGCCAGGTTCTGCAGCATGCCCAGCGACGCCGCCCGCTGCCCGCCCTTGCCGTAGGCCTCCATATAGGCGGCGAAATCGGGATCGGTCAGCATCGGCACATGGCCGAACACGTCGTGGAAGATGTCCGGCTCCTGCAGGTAGTCCAGCTGGTCCGGCTTGCGGATGAACTGACCCGAGGGGAAGCGCCGGTTGGCCAGGTGGTCGAAGAACACCTCGTCCGGCACCAGGCCCGGCACGCAGACCACGGTCCAGCCGGTCAGCGCCTGCAGCTTGGGGTTCATGGTCTCGAAGTCGGGAATCCCGCCGGTGTTCAAATCGAGCGCCGTCAGCCCCTTGAGGAAGACGTCGGCCGCCCGGCCGGGCAGGATCTTCATCTGACGGGCGTAGAGGGTGTCCCAGGTCGAATGCTCGACCGCCGTATAGGCCGACCAGTTCTGCGGGATGGTCCAGTCCGCCGCGGCACCCTCCGGCGGTGCTTCGAAAACGTGCTCGAAATCGGACATGGGGCGCTCCTGCTTCGTCGGACTCTGGCGGTCCCTGCGCCCTTTCTAGGCCCCCACCGCGAGGCGCGCCAGCGTCAGTGCCGGCCTCAGTGGATGGCGTGCGACTTCGGCGCGTGACGGCCGTTGCGGTCAACGGTGAACCAGCGCGTCTCGGCCTCGCGGGTGACCGCCGTCAGCTCCGGATCGTGCTCGAGCGCGTCCTCCGGTGCATAGGCGACGAACCCGCCCCCGACGCCGAGCGCCAGCACCTGGTAGAAGGGCTGATCGGGCGAAATCTCCCCGGTCTCGCCGGCCTTGCCCGCGAACACCGGGTCGACGTCGATCACCACGCCGCGGAAGGCGGCTTCGCGGTGGCGGACGATCTGGCCGAGGCCGAATTTGGCGATGATCTCATGGGTCATGGCGTCATGATGCGCCAGCCAACCTGAGCGATATGACCGCCGGCCCGTTCATTTTCGCGTCAGCCGTCCTTGGCGTGGGCGCGGCGGCGGGTCTAGGTTGTGCGGGACGGGCGCCACTTCGGACCGCCCACCGTGAAAGTTCGGCCCATGCCGGAGACCGACGCCCCCGGGGGCGCCCGGTCCCAGCGACCCGGGTCCGGCGGCCGGCGCGCCAGGGGCGGCGCCTCCGACGGCTCCGGCACATCAGGTCGGGAGCCGCCCCTGTACGGGGCCCTCGATCTGGGGACCAACAACTGCCGCCTGCTGATCGCCCGTCCGGCGCGCGACGGCTTTCGGGTGGTCGATTCCTTCAGCCGCATAGTTCGGCTCGGCGAGGGCCTGTCACGCACCGGCCGGCTCGACGACGCCGCCATGGAGCGGGCCTATGAGGCGCTCGTCCAGTGCGGCGAGCGCGTCGCGAAGAAGGGCGTCGAGTCCAGCCGGCTGATGGCCGTCGCGACCCAGGCCTGCCGCCAGGCCGACAACGGCGCCGCCTTCATCGAACGGGTCCGGCAAGGCACCGGGCTTCGTCTGCGCATCATCGATCCGGTCGAGGAGGCGCGGCTGGCCGTCGAGGGCTGCCTCAACCTGTTCGACGACACGGCAGAGGCGGTGCTGGTCGTCGATGTCGGGGGCGGCTCCACCGAACTGAGCTGGCTGAAACGGACCGACGGCGGTTTCGTTCTCGAAGGCTGGATGTCGGCGCAGATCGGCGTGGTCACCCTCGCCGAGCGCCACCCGGAGCCCGCCGGAGCGTCGCCCGCCGCGCTGGAGGGCTGGTACGAGGCCATGGTCGCCGACATGGGCGAGGCCCTGGCCGCGGCCCCGATCGATCCCGCCCTGCGCGAGGTGTTCGCCGCCGGTCGGGCCCATCTGGTCGGCACCTCCGGCGCCATTACCAGTCTGGCCGGCATCCACCTCCGGCTGCGGCGCTACCAGCGCAACCTGGTCGACGGTCTGTGGATGACGCGCGGCGACTGCGAGAAGGCGGCCGAGCGGCTGATGCAACTGGGCCCCGCCGGACGCGCCGCCGAGTCCTGCATCGGGCCCGATCGCGCCGATCTGGTGCTGGCCGGGGCGGCGATCATGGAGGCGGTCCAGCGCGCCTGGCCGTCGGAACGGGTCAGGGTCGCCGACCGCGGCCTGCGGGAGGGCCTGCTGCTGCAGAAGATGCGCGAGGACCGCCGCCCGCGCCGGCACCGCCCCCGACGCCGACTCAGTTCGCGACCTGCACCGGCAGGGTGACGTCGCAGACCGAGAAATCCGCGCCCTTCGCCGCCCGCGCCGCCTCGACCAGCGCCCGGAAGCGCGCCGAGTCGTGCGCCAGCACCTGCACCATCGGGCGTTCGGCCTCCGGCATGTCGGCGGCGACGCGCACGCGGGTCATCTGGTCGGGCTGAGCCTGGGCCATCATGCCGTTGTCCCCGTCGCCGACCTGCAGCGAGCGGACGACGTCCAGCCCGGCCACCGTCATGCCCCAGATGGTGTAGCGTTTGTCGAGCGCCGGATAGGCCTGCCGCATGATGAAGAACTGGCTGTTGGCTGTGTCGTTGCCGACGTCGCGGGCCATGCCGACGACACCCGGACAGTAGAGGCCCCAGCCGTGGACCTTGCCGTCGCTGCTGGTGGCGAACACGGCGTCCGGCTGGGTCTGCACCGGCAGGGAGTTGAAGAAGCCGAGCCGGGCCCCGGTGGGCTCCGCCACGGCCGCGAAGGACATCGTCGGGTCGCGCCGGAAGGTGAACTCGGCGACGAGGTCCGGGAAGGGGCTCTGGCCCTCGCCGTTGCCCAGAGGGTCCCCCGTCTGGGCCATGAAGGTGTCGATCACCCGATGCCACGGGATGTTGTCGTAAAAGCCGCGCCGGGCGAGCAGCTTGATCCGCTCGACGTGCAGCGGCGCCACCTCGGGCGTCAGCTCGACGAGGATGCGCCCCTTGGTCGTGTCGATGACCAGCAGGTTTTCGGCCGGAACCGCGCGCCATTCGGTGGCGGCGATCGTCGTCTCCGCCGTCGGAGCGGGCGGAGGCGGCGGCGTGCCGGCGACGTCCTGCGCCAGGACGGGCGCGGCGAAAAGGGCGGCGGCGAGCAGAGCGGCGGCGGATATCGACTTCATGGTTCCCTCCCCAGGATCCCGGACAGTATGGCTCAGCCCCCGACGACCTCGGCCGGCGGCTGCACGTCGCAAACGGTGAAGGCGGCGCCGCGCGCGGCCCGAACCCGCTCGACCTCGGCGCGCAGGGCGGCGCCCGTCGCCACGCGCACGGTCGGCCGCTCGCCTTCGGGCAGGGCGGCTGCGGTCCGGGTGCGGGTCATCACGTCCGGATCGGGCACGGCCCCGTTCTGGGCCTCGGATCCGGCCTTGAGGGCGCGGACCACGTCCATGCCCGCCACGACCCGCCCGAACGGCGTGTATTTGCCGTTCAGCTCGTCCTTCGGTCCGGTCATGAGGAAGAACTGGCTATTGGCGCTGTCGAGCGAGTTGGCCCGCGCCATGCCGGCGACGCCGGTGCAGAACAGCCCCTGGGCGCCCGCCTTGAAGTCCGCCGTAACCATCATCTGGGCGTCAGGCTGGGTGATCACCGGCACGGAGCCGATCAGGCCGGCCTGTCCCTGGGGCGTAGACGAGGCCGGGACGAAGCCGGCGTCGCGGCCGCGTCGGAACTCGAACTCGCCGGGCAGGTCGGGAAGCTGGCTGCCACCCTGCCCCGTGCCCATCGGATCGCCCGTCTGGGCCATGAAATCCGGGATCACGCGGTGGAATTTCAGCCCGTCGTAGAAGCCCTGATCCGCCAGGGTGCGGATGCGGTTGACCGCCTGCGGGGCCATGCGCGGCTCCAGTTCCACCAGGATGCGGCCCCTCGCGGTGTCGATGACCAGCAGGTTCTCGGGGGCGACGGTGCGCCAGTCCGACGCTGCGGTCTGGGCGACCGCCGGCGCGGCGGCCAGCAGCGAAAGCGTAAGCGCGGCGGCGGTGACGATCTTCAAGCTGTAACTATCCCTTGACCTTGGCCCGCACCGCCGCGGCGACGGTCGGGCTCACGAAACTGTCGATCGCGCCGTCCAGCCGGGCGATCTCCTTGACCAGCCGCGAGGCGATGGCCTGGTGCCGCGGGTCGGCCATCAGGAAGACCGTCTCGATGTCGGCATTGAGGCGCTGGTTCATCGCCGTCATCTGGAACTCGTATTCGAAGTCCGCGACGGCGCGCAGCCCGCGCACGATGATATTGGCGTCGAGCGACTCGGCGAAATGCATCAGCAGGCTGTCGAACGGACGCACCTCAACCTTGTCGCCGAGATGGGCGACCTCGGCGCGGACCATGACCACCCGTTCGTCGGTGCTGAACAGCGGCCCCTTGTCGTCATTGCGCGCCACGCCGATGACCAGCCGGTCGACCAGCTTCACGGCCCGGCCGATGATGTCCATATGCCCGTTGGTGACGGGATCGAATGTGCCTGGGTACAGGCCGATGCGCATACGTTCCTCCCCGCCTTCCCAGCGGTTTAGCAGGTGGGACGGGGACGGCCTAGATCGGCTGACAGGGCTGTGACGCCCAGGCGGCCCGCAAGGCGTCCAGCGGCGCCGGGCCGAAGACGTGGCCATCGATGGAGGCTACTGCGCAGGCGGGCGTCGCGCTGTTGCAGAGGAAGGCGGCGTCGAACCGCGACAGCTCCTCCAGCCTGACCGGTTCGATCGTTCCCACCCGTCCAGCCGCGTCGAGCCCGCGTTGCAGCAGCGCCTGCGCCACCCCCGCCAGCATCGGAGCCTGCGGCCAGACGACCTCGCCGCCTCTGAGAAAGCCGATGTTCCAGAGGCTGCCTTCGGACACCCGCCCCTCCGCGTCGACGAGGAGCGCGTCGTCGAATCCGGCCGCCCGCGCCGTCCGTCGCGCCCGGATCAGCCCGAAAGTCGCCACGTGCTTCAGGTGCGGAGCCTCGCGGGCGTGAACCTGCGTTTGCAGACGCACGCTCTCCGCCAGCGGCGGCGGCGGGGCGAAGGTCGCCGTCATGACCTTCGGCGCGCCCGTCCAGCCAGGCGTGCGAGGCGATATCTCGGGCGAGAACAGGCTGACCCTCAGCCAGCAATGGTCCCGGCCCCCGACCGCGCGGCGCATCAGGTCCCGCAGTCGGGCTTCCCCGGGCGTTTCGCCGAACAGCTCCCGCGCCGACGCCTTGAGCCGCTCGATGTGCAGGTCCAGCCCCCGCACCGCGCCCTCTTCCACCCTGAAGGAGGTGTAGGCGCCGTAGTTGACCAGGGCCACATGGACCAGATCCGCCGGGGTGGCGGGAACGCCGTCGATCAGGATGTCTCCGGCGTCCGCCATGTCGCGTCCAGCGGAGAGATCAGCTCTCGCCGCTGTCCTCTCCGCCCTCCGGACCGGCTTCGAGGTCGCCTTCGACCTCATCGTCCCCGCCGGAATCCGGCAGGCGCTCGACCGAGACGACCCGCTCGCCCTCCGCCGTGCGGAAGATGGTCACGCCCTGGCTGGCGCGGCCGACGACGCGCACCTGGCTGACCGGGGTGCGGATCATCTGACCGCCCGAGGTGACCAGCAGCAGGTCGTCGCCTTCCTCGACCGGGAAGGACGCCGTCAGCCGGTCGCCGGCGCGTCCGCCGAGGCCGTGGGCCGTCAGCCCCTGCCCGCCCCGTCCGGTGCGCCGGTATTCATAGGCCGAGGACCGCTTGCCGAAGCCGGTCTCGGTGACCGTCAGGATGAACTGTTCGGCGGCCCCCATCTCGGCGATGCGCTCGACCGACAGGGCGGCTTCCGCGACCGTTTCGTCGTCCGCCTCCGCCGGCGTGTCGTCCTCGTCGCCGGCGGCGCGGCGCATGGCGTTGGCGTGCTTGACATAGGCGGCGCGCTCTTCCGGCGTGGCGTCGACCCGGCCCAGCACGGCCATCGAGATGACCTCGTCGCCCTTCTGCAGGCGCACGCCGCGCACGCCGGTGGAGTCTCGGCCCTTGAACACGCGGACATCGTCGGCCTTGAAGCGGATCGCGCGGCCCAGGGCGGTCGTCAGCATGACGTCGTCCTCGGCCGTGCACAGGGCCACGCCGACCATCCGGTCGCCCTCTTCCAGCTTCATGGCGATCTTGCCGGCCCGGTTGACGGTGGCGAAGTCGCTCAGCTTGTTGCGGCGCACGTCGCCCGACTTCGTGGCGAACATGATGTCGTAGTTCGCCCAGTCCGCCTCGTCCTCGGGCAGCGGCAGCACGTTCATGATGCTGTCGCCCGGCTCGATGGGCAGCAGGTTGACGAAGGCCTTGCCCCGCGACTGCGGATTGCCCAGCGGCAGGCGCCAGGTCTTCAGCTTGTAGGCCTTGCCGTTGGTGGCGAAGAACAGCACCGGCGTGTGGGTCGAGGCCGAGAACACGCCGACCACGGCGTCGTCGTCTTTCATCGCCACGCCCGAGCGGCCCTTGCCGCCGCGGTGCTGGGTCCGGTAGGCGTTCAGCGCCACGCGCTTGACGTAGCCGCCGTGGGTGACCGTCACGACCATGTCCTCGCGCGGGATCAGGTCCTCGACCTCGAGCTCGAAATCACCCTCGCCGATGACGGTGCGGCGCGGCACGGCGAACTCGGACTTCATGGCCAGCAGATCCTCGCGGATCACTGCCAGGATGTTGGCGCGGTCGCTGAGCAGGGTCAGGTGACCCTGGATGGTGTCGGCCAGGCTGCGCGCCTCGCCGAAGATGTCGTCCCGGCCGAGGCCGGTCAGGCGTGACAGGGTCAGGGCCAGGATGGCGCGCGCCTGTTCGTCGGTCAGGTTCAGCTTGTCGCCGTCGACCAGGGCCGAGCGCGGGTCCGCAATCAATTCGATCAGGGCCATCATGTCGCCCACGGGCCAGCTCTTGGCCTGCAGCCGCTCGCGCGCCTCGCTCGGGTCGGCCGAGGAGCGGATGATATGGATGACCTCGTCGATGTTGGCGACGGCCACGGCGAGGCCGACCAGAACGTGGCCGCGGTCGCGGGCCTTGGCCAGTTCGAACTTGATCCGCCGGACGACGACCTCCTCGCGGAAGTCGAGGAAGGCTTCCAGCAGCTGGCGCAGGCCCATCTGCACGGGACGGCCGTGGTTCAGCGCCAGCATGTTGACGCCGAACGAGCTCTGCATGGCCGTGAAGCGCCACAGCTGGTTCAGCACCACGTCGCCCGAAGCGTCGCGCTTCAGCTCGATGACCATCCGCATGCCGTCGCGATCGGACTCGTCGCGGACGTCGGAGATGCCCTCGATCCGCTTCTCGCGGACCATTTCGACGATCCGCTCGATCAGGGTCTGCTTGTTGACCTGGAAGGGCAGTTCGGTGACCACGATGGCTTCGCGGTCCTTGCGGATGGTCTCGATCGAGGCCTTGCCGCGCACGACGACCGAGCCGCGGCCCTCGCGCAGGGCGTTGCGGGGCGCGGTCCGGCCCATGATCTCGCCGCCGGTCGGGAAGTCCGGGCCGGGAACGATGTCGAGGATGGCGTCGTCGGAGATGTTCGGATCGTCGAGCAGAGCCACGGCCGCGTCGACGATCTCGCCGAGATTGTGCGGCGGGATGTTGGTCGCCATGCCGACGGCGATGCCGCCCGCGCCGTTGACCAGCAGGTTCGGAATCCGCGCCGGCAGGACGACCGGCTCCAGCTCTTTCTCGTCGTAGTTGGGCTGGAAATCGACGGTGTCCTTGTCGATGTCTGTCAGCAGGGCAAGCGCCGCCGGGGCCATCCGCGCCTCTGTGTATCGCATCGAGGCCGGCATATCCCCGTCGACCGAGCCGAAATTGCCCTGGCCGTCGACGAGCATCAGCCCCATGGAGAACGGCTGGGCCATGCGCACAAGCGCCATATAGACCGAGGCGTCGCCGTGCGGGTGGAAGCGGCCCAGCACGTCGCCGACGACGCGCGCGCATTTCGAATAGGCGCGGTCCGGCGTCATCTTCAGGTCGTGCATCGAATACAGGATGCGGCGGTGCACGGGCTTCAGCCCGTCGCGCGCATCCGGCAGGGCGCGCGACACGATCACGCTCATGGCGTAGTCGAGATACGAACGGCGCAGTTCGTCCTCGATCGTGATGGTGGAGATATCGCCGCCTGCGCCCGACGAAGGCGGCAGGGCGTTTGTATAGCTGTCGTCGGTCAAGGAAATCGGGCTTTAAATGGCCGGAATCGGAACGTGATCCGCTAAGGGTTTTTCTAGCATCCGGGGGCTGTGGAGGCAAAGCGAAGCCGCGCCCACGGACCGTATCAGACAGGGAATTTTCACCATGCGTCCTGCACGTCTCGCCTGCCTCGCCATTCTGCCGGTCACGGTCTCGCTGGGCGCCTGCGTCAACATCACCGCCAACGACTATTCCCCGCGGCCGCAGAGGGCTGTGATCGGCGATTTCGGCGAGGCTGCGCTGTTCGACGCGGCGGGCAGGAACGTCGGCCGGGCCACACTGACGCAGGGCCCGACCGGCCTGCTGATCCGCATCGAGGCGGACGGCCTGACGCCCGGCTGGCACGGCGCCCACATCCACGCGGTCGGCCAGTGCGCCGCGCCCTTCACCTCGGCCGGCGGCCACATCAATCACGCCGAGCCCAGGGCGCCGCATGGCCTGCTGAACGCCGGAGGTCCCGACGACGGCGATCTGCCCAACGTTTTCGCCGACGCCCAGGGACGCGTCCGCGCCGAGGTCTTCACCACCCGCGCCCGCATCGCCGGCGAGGGCCCCGGCCAGTGGCTGTGGGATTCCGACGGCTCGGCCCTCGTCATCCACGCCAATATGGACGACCACGCCAGCCAGCCGATCGGCGGGGCCGGCGACCGCGTGGTCTGCGGCGTCATGGCGGCCGGTTAGGCGGGCAGGCTTGTAAATGTGCGGCCAAGCCGGGCATCGTCCGGGAATGGCGCTGCTCTACGGTGATCCGGCCCCGACGTTCGCGATCGAGGGCGTCAGCAATCCCCGCTATGTCCTCGACACGGCGGCGGGCCGCTACCTGCTGCTCGCCTTCGTCAGGGCCGGGCCCGATCTGGCGCCCGCCGTGAAGCGCATCGAACAGCGCCGGGCCGCATTCAACGACCTGCACGCCAGCGCCTTCGTCGTGGTCGTCGGCGACGATCCGGACCGGAACGGCCGGGAAGACTCCCTGCCGGGGCTCCGCTTCCTGTTCGATACCGACGGCGCGGCGGCCGAGCTCTACGGCGCTCGCGACGCCGAGCGCTGGTTCCTGGTCGATCCCGCCCTGCACGTGATGGTGGCGGTCGGGCCGGAGCATGCCGGGGCGCTCGTGGACCGCGTCGCGGCCCTGCCGCCTCCCGCCGAGCATGGCGGGTTCGCCGCGACGGCGCCGGTGCTGGTCACGCCGCGCATCTTCGAGGCCGCCTTCTGCGAACAGCTGATCGCCGTCTACCGCGAGATCGGCGGCGAACCGTCGGGCTTCATGCGCGAGGTGGACGGCGTCACCACCCTGATGATGAACGACCAGCACAAGCGGCGCTCGGACGTGATCGTCGAGGACGAGGCCCTGCAGAAACAGGTGGTGGCGCGGCTCACCCGGCGGCTGATCCCGCAGATCGAAAAGGCGTTCAATTTCAAGCCGACCCGGATCGAACGCTATCTGGTCGCACGCTATGACGCCGAGACCGGCGGCTTCTTCCGGCCGCACCGCGACAACACCACCAAGGGCACCGCCCATCGCCGGTTCGCGGTCTCGATCAACCTGAACGCCGACTACGGCGGCGGCGACCTCCGCTTCCCCGAATACGGATCGCGCACCTACCGGCCGCCGCCCGGCGGGGCCTGCGTCTTCTCCTGCTCCATCCTGCACGAGGCGACGCCGGTGACGCGCGGCGAACGCTTCGCCTTCCTGCCGTTCCTCTACGACGAGCCGGCGGCGAAGATCCGCGAGGAGAACCTGAAATTCCTCGACCCGGCGCTGACGGCTTGAACTCTTCGCCCCGAAGCGGACCGCGCGAGGGCGGCTATGGGTGGGTAGCGGACGTTCCCGTGAGCGGCGGCCTGCCCGAAGCTAGATGCCTTGCGTTCTTTGGGGCAGGAGCGCCTCCGCTTCGGCCCGACTTCGCGCGGCCAAATAGCGTCTGTGCGGGAACTTGCGCCCGAGCAGAGCACAGAGATCGTAGGCAGAGCTGTCATTACTGATGAAAATGGTGCAGTTCCCCTCCTGACCCTTCGCACTGAACGCTGAGAATATTGAGTCCATCTCCTCGGGCGTCGCCTTTGCGTGTGAAACGCGTAGGTCGATGATCCAGTCCCAGCCGGCGACGCCGGGATGCTGCTTCACCAGCTGAACCGCCGTCTCCGCCACCCTGGCCTTCGGGGGCTCAGCGAGGACAGTCAGCCAAACCCGGCGCAGTCCCCGCTCCAGTTTGATATCGACGGACATGCTCCCATCTGAGCCACCGCCGGGAAACAAATACTTAACTCACTGCTTGCCTGGCTCCGAAGTCGGCCCACATCGGCGGTACCCGCGCCTTGAGGAAATCCGCCGTGCAAGCGTGCTCGACAGGATTTCGCGATTTTCCGGCGCAGGATCAGTCGGCCCGGAACTGCAGCTCCGCCAGCCGGGCGTAGAGGCCGCCGCGGGCCATCAGGGCCGCGTGGGTCCCCTCCTCCACCACCTGGCCGTCGTCCATCACCACGATCCGGTCGGCCCGCAGGACGGTGGCGAGGCGGTGAGCGATGACGATCGTGGTCCGGGTCTCCATGGCCTGATCCAGCGCCGCCTGCACCAGCCGTTCGTTCTCGGCGTCGAGGGCCGAGGTCGCCTCGTCCAGCAACAGGATCGGGGCGTCGCGGACCAGGGCGCGGGCGATGGCCATGCGCTGGCGCTGTCCGCCGGACAGGCTCTTGCCGCGTTCGCCCAGCGGCGTCTCGAATCCCTCCGGCAGGGCGTCGATGAAGCTCAGCGCCTGCGCCTCTTCCGCGGCCGTGCGAACTTCGTCCGGACTGGCGGATTCACGACCGAAGCGGATGTTTTCGCTGGCGGAACCCGAGAACAGAGGCGCCTCCTGCGAGACCCAGGCAAAGCGGCCCCGCACCGCCACGGGATCGGCCTCGCGCACGTCGACGCCGTCCACCGAGACCACGCCCGACTGCGGATCGTAGAAGCGCAGCAGCAGGCGGAAGACGGTGCTCTTGCCCGCCCCCGACGGACCGACCAGGGCCACGGTTTCGCCGGGCCGCACGGTCAGGGAGAAGCCCTTCAGCGCCGGCAGGTCGGGGCGGCCGGGATAGCTGAACCGCACCGCCGACATCGACACCTCGCCGACCGGCGGCTCCGGTAGGGCGCGCGGCACAGCGGGCGGCGCGATCGACGGCGTGCTGCGCATCAGTTCGTCGATCCGCTCCATGGCGCCGGCGGCCTTCTGAACTTCGCCCCAGCTTTCGCCCAGCGCTCCCACGGCCCCGGCCGCGAACACCGACAGCAGCACGAACTGCAGCAGGGCGCCCGGCGTCATCCGCCCCGCGATCACGTCCTGCGCCCCCAGCCACAGCACCAGGGTCACGCCGCCGAACATCACCGCGATGATCATGGCGGTCATCAGCGCCCGCGCCCGGATGCGGACCAGCGACACGCCGAAGGCCGCCTCCACGGCGTCGCCGAAGCGGGCGATGGCGCTCTTTTCGCGTCCGAAGGCCTGCACCGTCTCGATGGCGTCGACGCTCTCGCCGGCGAAGCCCACGGCGCTGGCGAAGCGGTCCTGCGAGGCCACGGTCAGCTTTCGCACCCTTCGCCCGAACAGGAACAGCGGCACGATCAGCAGCGGCACCACCAGCAGCACCAGCCCTGTCAGCTTGGGGCTGACCACGAACAGCAGGATGGTCCCGCCGATCAGGGTCAGGAAATTGCGCAGGGCGTAGGACACCGAAGTGGTCAGCAGCGTCTCCACCAGGGCGATGTCGGTGGTCAGGCGCGACAGCACCTCGCCGGTGCGCATCCGGGCGTAGAAGGCCGGGTCCAGGGTCAGGATCCGCTCGAACAGCCCCTTGCGCACGTCGGCGATAACCCGCTCGCCGGTCTTGGTGACGAAGAAATAGCGCACCGCCGTGGCGAGGCCGAGGAACAGCGCATTGGCGGCCAGCACCAGGAACCAAAGGTTCAGCCGCTCGCCGCCGTTCTCGAAGCCGTTGTCGATGGCCCCCCGCGCGGTCACCGTCAGGGCCAGCGAGGCCGCCGTGGACAGCATCAGCCACAGGGCCGCCATGGCCACGTGACCCTTGTGCCGCAGGGCGTAGGGCAGCAGCCGCGCCAGCGGGCGGATGTCGCGCCGCTTCGCCCGCCGCTCGCCCGCTTCGTTCATCTGCTCGGCCAGCAGCGCGCCGGCGCCGGGCCGTCCCCGAAGGTCGGCGGCGTCGGGAGCGGGGCGGTCGTATCGGTCATGGCGCGAGCCTCTTGCCCCGGAACGGCCCCCGGTGTAAACGCCGCCGCTCATTCCCGCCGCCGCCCGGCGGGTTTCTCATTTTCGCGCACCGACGGTCGGCATCGTCATCGCGCAGAGACCGGACAACGACCATGAAGGCCGATACCCACCCCGACTACCACTTCATCACCGTGACGATGACGGATGGTACGACCTACAAGACGCGCTCCACCTACCAGAAGGAAGGCGCCGTCCTGAATCTCGACATCGACCCGCTGACGCACCCGGCCTGGACCGGCGGCAACCAGCAGCTGATGGATCGCGGCGGCCGGGTTTCGCGCTTCAACAACAAGTTCGGCGGCTTCATCAAGAAGTAAACGGTCTGGCTTTGCGGCCACACCCACGGCGAAGACGTTCACGAAGGCGTCGGTCCCCGGACCGGCGCCTTTCTGTTTGGCCGGAACGCCGATAACATGGCCGCGTTGGACCACCGGGGCGTGAACGCAGGTCCTGCGTGGAATGGGCGAAGAGCAGCAGTGATGAATCGACGGCAACTGGGTCTGGGCGCGGCGGCGGCGGCCATCGCCTCGGCAAGCGGGATGGCCGCGAGGGCCCAGACCCGCGACCCCGCGGCTGTCGCCTTCTACGACAGCTTCAACGACCAGCTGGCGCGGCTCCCGGCCACCATTCAGCCGGACGTCCGCGCCTTCTATGAACTGAACGGCTGGCGGCCGGTGTGGACGCCGGAGCGGCTGCAGGCGCTGCGCAACGCCGCGGGCCGCGCCGAGCGCCACGGCCTGTCCCAGAGCGACTTCTTCGACTTCGACGCCCTCGCGGCGGTCCCCGCGGCGGCCGAGATGCGCACCACGGCGGCGGCGATGGGCTATGGCCGCGTCCTGGCCGAGGGCCGGGTGCGCCCCGAGACCGTCGAAGACCTCTGGGAGATGCAGAAGAACCGCGTCGACCTGCCCGTCGGCCTCAACGACGCCCTGGCCCAGAACCGGCTGGTGGACTGGTTCGAACAGCTGGCGCCGACCGATATAGGCTATTCCAACCTGTCGGCCGGCTATGTGCGCTACCGCCGGATGATCCGCGACGGCCGCAGCTGGCCTGTCTTCCGGCCCGGCCCGACGATCGAGCCGGGCACGAGCGATCCGCGCATCCCGGTGCTGATCGAGCGCCTCGTGGCCGAGGGCGACCTTTCCGCCGCCGACGGCGCCCGGCTGGCCGGCATGGGAACCTTCTACGGCCCCGAACTCGAGGAGGCCGTCCGGGGCTTCCAGGTCCGCCACGGCCTCGGCGCCGACGGCCGCATCGGCACGGGCACCCAGCGCTCCCTGTCGGCCTCGGCCGAGGACCGCGCCCGCCAGATCGCCCTCAACCTC
>NZ_DASPNO010000046.1:0-18215 GCF_035626535.1 Brevundimonas sp. | reverse complement strand
CCCCCGGACTCTCCATCGCCCGGGCTTCATCGCTCGACCACAGCCCGCCGCCATCGAGAACGTGGATCCGACGCCCTCCCCGTCCGACGGGATGGGACCAGTATGGGCCGGGTTTCTCCCCAGGCGCGTTCGTGACGCTGGACCGGAGGTGATGTCGTTCGAAAACAGCGGGTTGGCCGCGGAAAGTATGCGGACAGACGGCGGATTTGCAGCGCAGCATCGCGTTTCCTTCTCCCCCGGAGGGGAGAAGGAAACCGTTCAGCGCGGCTTTCTGAACCTCAGCATGAACTGGCTGGTCTTGCCGCGGATGGAGGGGTCGAAGACGCTGGCGGTGCGGGGATCGGCGGGGTCGGCGAGCAGGTCGCTTTCGGCCTCGAGCACAAAGCCGGCGGCGGTCACCTCGCGCTTGACCGCCTCGAGGTCGATGCGGTGCAGGGTGTCGGCGGCCGCGAGGTCCGATCCGGCGAGGGCGTGGTGGTCGACGATGACGTAGAGGCCACCGGGCTTGAGGGCGCGAAGGACAGCGGCGTTGACCTTCGAGGCGGTGTCGGCCGGGAACGGCGCGAGGTGCAGGTCGTGATAGTTCTGGGCCGTGAAGACCAGATCGAGGCCGGACGGGAACTCAGGCGCGCCGATCGGCGACCTGATGGCGTCCACATTGGGCAGGGCGTCGACCGCGGTCAGGCTCTCGCCGTAGCTGGCCTGGAAGCCGATGAACTCGGCCGGCTGCCAGGCGGGTGACGCGGCCTTCGGGCCCCACGGCGGCGGAGAAGACGCGGGTGAAATAGCCGCCGCCGATGATCATGTCGGCGATCTTCTGGCCGGGCCGGACCTGGGCGAAGGCGAGGGTTTCGGCGGTGTGGCGAGCCTCGTCACGGGCGCGGTCCTCGGCCGGGCGGACCGGATCGGCCAGGGCCGAGGCGTAGGAGGACGGCTCCTGCGGCGGCGAGGCCGGGGCGAAGGCCGCGACCGAGACGGCGGCCAGCGCGGAGGCGGCGATAAGCAGGGAACGAAGCATCCCTCTTCTCCTGTCGTTGCGAGAGTTTAGCCCGGTTTCCGGAAGCGATAGACGAACTGATCGGTGCGGCCGCGGATGGCCTCGTCGAAGACGTTGATCGTGCGGTCGTCGGCCGGATTCACCAGCGCGGTCGATTCGCCGTCGAAGACGAAGCCAGCGGCCTCGACCTCGGCGCGCAGCGAGGCGCCCTCGATGCGGTGCAGGGTCTGGACCTCGGTGTGCCCCGTGCCGGCGCGGCCGGAGTGGTCGATGACGATGAAATAGCCGCCCGGCTTGAGGGCGTTGAAGATGGCGCGGTTCATGATCGCCACATCGGTGTTGAAGGCCGGGATGTGGAAGTCGTGGTATTCCTGACTCATCCAGACGACGTCGAGCGGCTCCGGGAAGCTCATGGTGTTGAGGTCGCCGTTGACCCGCAGCACGTTCGGATAGGCGGCGACGAGCGCGTCGGCGCGGGGGTTCTCGCGCTCGGCGGTGCGGTTGGGCACGAAGGCGTAGACCTTGCCGGTTTCGCCGACGGTGCGGGCGAACAGGCGGGTGAAATAGCCGGCCCCGGGCCGGATGTCCGCGACCTTGTCGCCGGGCCCGATCATGGCGAAAGCGAGCATGCGGTCGGGGTGGCGGAATTGATCTCGCGCGACCTCGTCGGCCGGACGCAGCGGATCGGCGATGGCGGCGCTGTGAAGCTCGGCCAGCCGCATGGTCTCATAGGTGCGGTCGGCGATGCGGTCCTCGCGGCCGGCGTAGGGATCCGAGCCACAGGCGGCCAGGGTCGTAACGGCGGCGAGGACGGCGATGACGGCGAGCATCGACGGTTTGAGCATGATCGTCTCCTGAACCAGCGGCCACAGCCAAGCTCCGGAACGGGGGCGGATGCAAGAGGTTTGCGGTGAGGTCACCGCTGACGGTCGTCCCCCTCCCCGTCATCCTCGGGCTTGACCACCGGTATGGTCTGATCCTCGGGCCAAGCCCGAGGATGACGGCATTGGAGGATCAGGTAAGCGGCGTCCACTCCTCGTCCGCGGGCAGGGGCGCGAAAAGGCGGTCCAGTTCCGCGTCGGACACGGCGGAGAGGTCGGTGGGCGACCAGTTCGGGGCGTTGTCCTTGTCGACGATGACGGCGCGGACGCCCTCCTGGAAGTCGTGGGTGCGGACGACGCGGCCGCCGAGGCGGTATTCCATGGCCATGTTGTCGGCGAAGGACTGAAGCCCCGCGCCGGTGCGCAGCTGGCGCAGGGTGATCTTGAGGGACTGGGGCGACTTGGTTTTCAGGATGGCGAGCTGGGCCAGCGCCCAGTCGGAGCCGTCGGCCTCTAGGGCGGCGAAGATTTCCTCGACCGTGTCGAAGGCGAACAGGCGGTCGATGACCGGCAGATGGGGTTCGATCGGGGGTTCGCCGGCGTCGGCCTCCAGCCCGTCGGCCACGTCGATCGGGTGGGCCGGGTCGGCCGCGAGGACGGCCCGGAAGGCCTCCAGGGCGTCGGACGGCAGGTAGTGGCTGTGGATGCCGAGGAAGACGGTGTCGGCGGCCTTGAGACGGGCGCCGGTCAGGGCCAGCCAGACGCCGGTCTGGCCGGGCAGCCGCGGCAGGAACCAGCCGCCGCCGACGTCGGGGAACAGGCCGATTCCGGTCTCGGGCATGGCGTAGGTGGTGCGCTCGGTGGCGATGCGGACGTCGGCGGGCTCGCTGATGCCGACGCCGCCGCCCATGACGATGCCGTCGACGAGCGCGGTCACCGGCTTGGGATAGTCGAACAGCAGGTGGTTGAGCTTGTATTCGATATCGAAGAAGGCGCGCGCTTCCGAGGCGTCGCCTGCCCCGCTTTCGGCGATCATACGGACGTCGCCGCCGGCGCAGAAGCCGCGCTCGCCGGCGTGGTCGATCAGTATGGACTTGACCGAGTCGTCGTCGCGCCAGGCGAGCAGCGCCTCGATCATCGCCTCGCACATGGCGCGGTCCAGGGCGTGCAGCGCCTTGGGGCGGTTCAGGGTCAGGCGGCCGACGCCGGACTGGACGCGGGCGAGGACTTCGGATTCGCTCATGGGCGTCCGTCTAAGGGGCCGCCGGGAAACGGTCCAGCCCGGACGTCAGCCTTCGGGCCAGGCGAGGCGCTCGCAGGCCGCCGTCGGGTCCGAGCAGGCCCACAGGGTGACGGTGAAGGTGTCGCCCGGTCGCAGGCCGCCGATCGGGTGAAGCTCGGCCCTCGACATGCCGTTCAGGATGTTGCGGCCGAAGCGGGTGTAGGCGGGCGACTGGCGGTCGATCCGGCACCCGCGCACGCGGCCGCGGCCAGCCACGGTGCAGGTGACCTGGGCTTGGACGACGCCCTGCTCGCCCGAGGGAACCGTGGGGATCGGGATGCTGCGCCAGCGCACCTGATCGTCGCTCCAGTGGCGCGGCCCCTCGGCCGGGGCGTCTGCGGCGGGGTCTGGACGGCCAGAAAGAGGGCGAAAAGCAGGCTGGTCATCACCGACGTCTCAGGGGCTGGGGACCACGGTCATCTGGTAGGGAATGAACAGGGCGAGTTCGAGTGGACCCGACTGCCGCCAGGTGACCCGGTTCGACATACCCTCGACCTGGACCGCGTAGCCCTCGCCGAAGGTCGCCGCCGTGGTGCGGGCGTCGGCGGAGATGGCGGCGAGAATGGGCGCCCGGTACTGGGCCGGATTGACCACGGACAGCTGCCAGTCGCCGCTGATGTCGGCGAGCGAGCGGCCGACCGGCGCGACGCCGTCGACGAAGTCCTCGATCCGCTCCGAGGCGGCGTCGAGGGTGTCGCCCTCGCGGATCGGCGTCTTGACCACCAGGCTGGCGACGCTGGTGTCGCTGCGGCCGGGGTCCATGCCCAGCGTCAGGGTCGAGACCATGTCCTCGGTGAGCGGAACCAGCGTGCCGTCGTCCTCGATGCTGAGGTCGATGTCGGGGCGCCCGGCAGCGGCGCGGGCCATGGCGCGCAGCGTCTGGGTGATCTCGTTGCGGCGGCCAGGCGCATCACGGGTGTCGTTCACAACGCGGATCGCCACGATCAGGTTGTCGGCCCGGCGCTCCAGCTGGATCACGGGGACGTCGTCGGGATCCCATTCGATGGCCCGCGAGCCGGTGACGATGATCTCGTCAACGCCGACGTAGTTCGAGGCGTCCTGGGCGATTGCAGGCGAGGCCAGCAGGGCGACGGCGGCGGCGAAGGCTGACGATTTCATGGTGACGCTCCTCCCGGGCCGGAGGTTGGCACAGTCAGCCGGCGGCGTCACCGGGCGCCGGTCCGGCGGGAATGGGTGGAAGGCCGAGACCGCTGTCGCCGTCCAACCAGCGGGCGGTCGGAGCGTCATGCTCGATCCGGACGCCGGCCATGCCCATGGCCAGCAACAGGGCCTGGGTCGAGTCCACGCCCATGGAAAAGCCGCGCGCCTCGGGGCGGTCGAACCAGTGGATGACCCAGTCGCAGCGCCAGTCGCCGCGATCACGGACGGGCCTCATCCATTCGACGACGACGCGGCGCTCGACCCCGTCGACCTCGACGCCGAACTGCCGGTCGCAGACGAGGTCGCTCACTGCCGCATCATCTCCCGCGCCGTGATCACCCGCATGATCTCGTTGGTGCCCTCGAGGATGCGATGGACGCGAAGGTCGCGGACGATGCGCTCCAGCGGGTAGTCCTTGAGATAGCCGTAGCCGCCGTGCAGCTGCAGGGCCTCGTCGGCGATCTGGAAGCAGGCGTCGGTGGCCAAGCGCTTGGCCATGGCGCACCATTTGGTCGCGTCAGGGTGGCGCGTGTCCAAGGCCCAGGCGCCGCGCAGGACAAGCAGGCGGGCGGCCTCCAGCTGGGTGGCCATGTCGGCCAGCTTGAACTGCGTATTCTGGAAGTCGGCGATCGGCTTGCCGAACTGCTTGCGGGTCGTGACGTACTCCTGCGTCGTCTCCAGCGCGAGGCGGGCGCCGCCGAGCGAGCAGGCGGCGATGTTCAGGCGGCCGCCGTCGAGACCCATCATGGCGTAGCGGAAGCCGTCGCCCTCCTTGCCGAGCAGGTTGGCGGCGGGGATGCGGCAGTCGTCGAAGGCCACGATGGCCGTGGGCTGGGAGTTCCAGCCCATCTTCTTCTCCTGGGCGCCGAACGAAAGACCCGGCGTGTCCTTTTCCACGACGAAGGTGGAGATGCCCTTGGGCCCGTCGGCGCCGGTCCGGGCCATGACGACGTAGACGTGCGAGGTTCCGGCCCCCGAGATGAACGCTTTCGAGCCGTTCAGGACATAGTGGTCGCCGTCGAGCCGGGCCGTGGCGCGCAGGCCGGCAGCGTCGGAGCCCGAGCCTGGCTCGGTCAGGCAGTAGCTGGCGATCAGCTCCATCGAGACGAGGCGCGGCACATAGCGGGCGCGCAGATCGTCGGAGCCGAATCTGTCGATCATCCACGTCGCCATGTTGTGGATCGAGATGAAGGCGGCGGTGGAGACGTCGCCGCGCGACAGTTCCTCGAAGATGACCGCGGCCTCGACCCGGCCCAGCGCCATGCCGCCGTGCTCCTCGCCGGTGTAGATGCCGCAGAAGCCCATCGCGGCGGCGTGTTTCATCACATCGACGGGGAAGTGTTTGGTCTCGTCCCATTCGGCGCTGTGCGGGGCCAGCTCGGCGTCGGCGAAGGCGCGGGCGGCGTCCTGGATGGCGCGCTGGTCGTCGGTGAGGGCGAAGTCCATGGGGCGGTTCCTGAGTCGTTGAAGCGCTTCTATCCGAACCGGCGACAAACTGAACCCTCCCCCCGGCCGCGGAGCTTCGTCTATAAGCGCCGCCATGACCCAGCCGTTCGCGCCCGCCGCCTTTCCCTACGCCCGTCCCCGCCGGCTGCGCAGCGCGCCGTGGGTGCGCCGGCTCGTCGCCGAGACGGCGCTGACGCCAGCGGACCTGGTCTGGCCGCTGATCGTGCACGACGGCGCCGACGAGCGGGTGGCGGTGGCCTCGATGCCCGGCGTGTTCCGGCTGAGCCCGAAGGCGGCGGCGCAGGCCGCTGTCGAGGCGCGGGATCTGGGCATTCCGGCCGTGGCGCTGTTCCCCAATGTCGACGGCGCGATCAAGGACGGCGTCGGCACGGGCGCGACCGATCCGGACGGGCTGATCCCGGAGTGCGTCAAGGCGATCAAGGACGCGGCGCCGGAGATCGGCGTCATGACCGACGTGGCGCTGGACTGCTACACCGACCACGGCCACGACGGGGTGCTGGAGAACGGCCGGATCGTCAACGACGCGACGCTGGAGCGGCTGGCCGAGCAGGCCTTCATCCACGCCCATGCCGGGGCGGATATCGTCGGCCCTTCGGACATGATGGACGGACGGGTGCAGGCCATCCGCGAGGCGCTGGAAGCGAACGGCTTCTCCGACGTGATGATCCTGTCCTACGCTGCCAAATACGCCTCGGCCTTCTACGGGCCGTACCGGGACGCGGTGGGCTCGGCGAAGGCGCTGACGGGCGACAAGCAAACATACCAGATGAGCTACGCCAACTCCGATGAGGCGCTTCGCGAGGTGGCGATGGATATCTCGGAGGGCGCGGACGCGGTGATGGTCAAGCCCGGGATGCTGTACCTCGATATCGCCCGACGGGTGGTGGAGACCTTCCGCCTGCCGACCTTCGCCTACCAGGTATCGGGCGAGTATTCGATGATGCGGGCGGCCATGGCCAACGGCTGGCTGGACGAGGAGCGCGCCATCCTCGAGAGTTTGCACGCCTTCAAGCGGGCGGGCTGCGCGGGGGTGCTGACGTATTTCGCACCACAGGCGGCGCGGCTCCTACAGCGCTAACCGCGCCGTCCAGCCGTCGAACGCCACCTCGACATTCGGCGGAACAGCCGCCGACAGGGCGTTGTAGTCCAGATCGATGTGCAGGTTGGTGAGCACCGCCTTCCTGACGCCGGCGCGGGCGATCCAGTCCAGGGTGCGTTCGACGTGGGCATGGGTCGGGTGGGGGGTCCAGCGCAGGGCGTCGACGATCCACAGGTCGCAACCGCGGACGGCCGCGAGGGCCGCGTCGTCGAGGTCGGAGACGTCGCTGGAATACGCAACAGACCCCAGCCTGTAGCCGACCGATCGGATCGGGCCGTGAGCCTGGTCGAAGGTGACAACGGGAACAGGGCCGCCGGGGCCGTCGATGAACCAGGCTTGGCCGTGCGGCGGCAGGCCGCGGGCGTCGAGGATGGCGGGGTAACCCTCCATACTCTCGAAGATGTAGCGGAAGCGCTCGCGCATGGCGGCGTGGGTCGGGGCGTCCATGAAGGCGAGGATGCGGCGGCGGGCGCGCGTGGCGAAGACGCGCAGGTCGTCGACGCCGTGGGTCTGGTCGGCGTGGTCGTGGGTGTAGAGGACGGCGTCGACGTGCTTCACCTGCGCCGCCAGCATCTGGGCGCGCAGGTCGGGCGAGGTGTCGATCAGGACGCTGGTGACGCCGTCGGGTCCATGGCGGCGGACCAGCAGCGAACAGCGGGTGCGGTAGTTCCTCGGCTCGGCCGGGTCGCAGTCGCCCCAGTCCCCGTCGCCGCGGGGCACGCCGCCGGATGAACCGCAGCCAAGGATGACGATCTCCAGCTCGCTCATGCGCCCTCCAGCCGGGGAATGCGGTCGAACAGGGCGAAGAAGGCGTCGGTCGTGCGGGCCTCGGCCTCGTCGCGCGACCAGCCCCGGATTTCCGCGAGCTTGTCGAGCACGTGGGTCACCCAGGCCGGCTCATTGCGGCGGCCGCGATGCGGGACGGGGGCGAGGTAGGGGCAGTCGGTCTCGATGATGATGCGGTCGGCGGGCATGGCGGCGATGATGTCGCGCACCTCGACGGCGGCCTTGAAGGTGGCGATGCCGGAGACCGAGAACCAAGCACCCAGTTTCGCAACGTTTTCCGCCAGTTCCGGTCCGCTGGTGTAGCAGTGCATCAGAAAACGGAACGGCCCCCTCGCCTGCTCTTCGGTCAGGATGTCGGCCATGACGGCGTCAGCCTCGCGGGTGTGGACGACCAGCGGCAGGCCGGTGCGGCGCGCCGCCTCGATGTGCTGTCGGAACACCGCCGCCTGAACGTCGCGCGGGCTGAGGTCGTAGTGGAAATCGAGGCCGCATTCGCCGATGCCGATGACGCGCGGACGACCGGCCAGCTCGACCAGCCGGTCCGCGGTCAGGTCGGCGTAGTCCTTTGCCTCGTGCGGATGAACGCCGACGGTGGCCCAGATGTCCGCGTGGGCCATGGCCAGGGCGTGGGTCGCCTCGAAGGTCGACAGCTTGTCGGAAATCTCGACCATCAAGCCGACGCCGGCTTCGCGGGCGCGGGCGATGACGGCGTCGCGGTCCTCGTCGAACTGGGGGGCGTGCAGGTTGACGTGGCTGTCGATCAGCATCAGGCGCGGGCCTTGGTCCGCTGCAGGTCGGCCAGCGCCCCCGCGAGGACGTCGGCGCGGTCCAGGTTGATGGCGGCGGTGCGGTCCGGCAGGTCCGACAGCCGCTCCCACAGCTCGGCCCAGCGGGCGCCGGAGGCCCCCTCCTCCAGCGCGCGGACCTTCACGGCGGCGGCCAGCCGGTCTATCAGGGTTTCGAAGCGCTCCTGCCCGTCCGCGCCGCGGAATTTGTCGGCCACGGCCATGACCTCGGCCCGGTCGACCACCGGGGCGGCGACCCATGCCTGGGCCAGCTGGTCGGCCTCGAGCGTGGCGCCGGACGCCAGCGCCAGCGCCTGACCGGGCGAACCGGCGGCCATGCCGGCGATGCGGGCGGCCTCGGCCGAGGGCACGCCGGTGCGGTTGCGCACCAGCTCCTCCAGCGCGTGCGGCGGCCAGACCGGGAAGGCCAGCCGGCGGCATCGCGAGCGGATGGTGGCCAGCAGACGGCCCGGCGCGTGTGTCACGAGGAACAGCACGCCTCGCTCCGGCGGCTCCTCAAGAACCTTCAGCAAAGCGTTGGCGGCATTGAGGTTCAGGTCGTCTGCGGCGTCGATGATGGCGACGCGGTACTTCGCCTGCGAAGGGCTCTTGGAGAAGAACTCCGGCAGGTCGCGGGCCTGATCGACCGAGATGGATTTCTTCGTCTTGCCGCCCTCGACGGCCCGCTCGAGGATCAGCAGGTCGGGGTGGGACTGGGCCGTGATCAGCCGCGCCACCGGATCGTCCGGCCGAGTTCCGAGCAGGCCGCGCGAGGGATCGGGCGCGGCCCCGAGCAGGCGGCGGGCGGCCCGGTAGGCGAAGCTCGCCTTGCCCGACCCCTCGACCCCGCACAGCAGCCAGGCGTGATGCAACCTGCCCCTGTCGAAGGCGTCGAGAAAGGCCGCTTCCGCCGCGGCGTCGGGGACGAGATCGAAGCGGTCGCGCGGATGCTCGCTCACAGCAGCCGGGCCTCGACGGCGGCCCAGACCCGGGCCTCGACGGTTTCGGGGTCGCCCTCGGCGTCCACCATCACGCAGCGTTCCGGGTGGGCGGCGGCGATGTCGCGGAAGCCGCGCCGAAGCCGTTCGTGGAACTCCAGCCCCTTGGATTCGAAGCGGGTCTCGAACAGGCCGCGGCCGAAGGCCCGCTCCAGTCCGACCTCGACGGGCAGGTCGAAGACCAGCGTCAGATCGGGCTGGGTGTCGCCGACGATGGCGGCGTCCAGCGTCTCGATGAACGCGGCAGGCGTGCCGCCGCCCGCGCCCTGATAGGCGCGGCTGGAATCGGCGAAGCGGTCGCAGACGACCCAGCGGCCGGCCTCAAGGGCGGGGCGAATGGTGCGCTCCAGATGATCCGAGCGGGCGGCGAACATCAGCAGGGTTTCGGTCAGTGCCGACCAGCGACCGGGGTCGCCGTTCAGGGCGATGTTGCGGATGTCCTCGGCGCCGTCGGAGCCGCCGGGCTCACGGGTCTGAAGAACCTCCATATCCCGGGCGCGCAACCGTTCGGCCAGCCGGGCGACCTGGGTCGATTTGCCGGTCCCCTCGCCGCCCTCGAATGTGATGAATCTGCCTTGGGTCACGGGGGCACAATGGCGGCCCCGGCCCGGTTCGCAAGGGTCTAGACGCCCGAAATCGTCGTGGCTTCGGGATAACCCCGCGACATCACGGCGCGACGGGAACGCTCGGCCGCCCCGGCGTCCGGCCATGGCCCGACCAGCACCCGGTAGCGGCCCGGACCCGCCACATCGACCGTGGCGCCGCCGCCCAGATGATCGGCGGCGCGGCGGGCCTCACGGGCGTCGGACCATGTCCCCGCCTGGACCCAGACCCCCGGACGGTCCGGGGCTTCAGGCGATGATCCCTCCGCCGCTTCGGGCGCGGCTGCCGGCGGCGGCGGGGTCAAGGCGACCTGGGTATAGGGAACGGGGGCGCGGTTGGGCGCCGGTTGCGCCCCGGCATGCTGGAGGACCTGACCGCCGCCCAGACGCGGCGCGCGCCCGAGATAGCGGACCCTCACCTCGCCCACTCCGGCCCGTCGCAGATCCAGCGCGTCGGCGGCGCCGCGCGACAGGTCGATGATGCGGCCGTCGACGAAGGGGCCGCGGTCGTTGACGCGGACGACGACGCGGCGGCCGTTGGCGAGGTTGGTCACCTCCACGAGGCCAGGCAACGGCAGGGTCTTGTGGGCAGCGGTCAGGGCGTTCATGTCGAAGCGCTCGCCGGTGGCGGTGGGGCGGCCGTGGAACTGGTCGCCGTACCAGGAGGCCATGCCGGTCTCGTCGTAGCCTGGCTGTTCTTCCGGCTGATACCAGCGGCCGCGGATCTGGTACGGGCGCATCGTGCCCGAGATGATCGGCGCCGGGTCGGTGACGACGGGAACCGCACCGCGGGAGCCTCCTGCATCCGGCCGGGCTCCGCTCACGCAGGCGGCCAGCAGCGACAGCAGGCCGGCGGCCAGAACACCCTTGAGAAATTTCGCAGCCATGGCCCCGCCCTCGATGGAGCAAAGGATGGCGAACAAGATTTCCGCTTTGGTTAACGGCAGGTTTGGCGGTATGCGGCGGGTCCGCTCGATGGGCACGGACAGGTGGCCGAGTGGTTTAAGGCAGCGGTCTTGAAAACCGCCGTAGGTGCAAGCCTACCGTGGGTTCGAATCCCACCCTGTCCGCCAGCGCTTCCCGCCGGGCGCCGCCGAAAACAGGAACACCGTCGGCTCCCGGACGTTTCGGGACCTCGACGAGAGGTTCCTCCCATGAACAAGATCATTCCGACCGCCGCCGCCCTAGCCCTGGCGCTCAGCCTCCCGCTGGCGGCCGAGGCGCAGAACAACGGCAAGGGCAACGGCAACGGCCGCGATAGCGCCCAGGACAGGGGCGGCGGCCACGGCGCCGACCACAGGCAGGACCGCGGCGACCGCCGCCGGGGCGGCGACGAAGGTCCCGGACGCGGTCAGGAGCGTGCGGACCGCGACCGGCCGGATCGTTCCGACGTGCGCGAGATGGCGCGCGTCCGTGACTCTCGCGGACAAGGCCGCGGCGAAGGCCAGGGTCGCGGCCGGGGCAGTGACGACGACCGGGACGACCGGCGCGTGGAGCGCGCGCCCCGGGTCCTTGATCTGGATGACCGGACGGTGGTCGTGTTCCGCGCCGAGCCGGACCGGGGCCTGATCGCAGGCTGCCCGCCGGGACTGGCCAAGCGCAACAACGGCTGCCTGCCGCCGGGGCAGGAGCGCAAGATCGCCCGCGCCCGCTACGACTGGCTGTGGGACCGCGACCCCGACTTCGACTGGCGCTATGACGACGGCTATCTCTACCGGCTGGACCGGAGCGGCTCGGTGACGGGCTGGCTGCCGGCGCTGGGCGGAGCGCTGGTCCCGGGCGCGGTGTGGCCGCAGCAGTACGCCTATCAGCCGGTGGCGCCCTACTACACCGACTATTTCCGGCTGAACGACCCGTATGATTACCGCTATGCCAACGGGGCGCTGTACGGCGTCGATCCGAGGACGCAGGCGATCACCCAGGTCGTCGCGCTGCTGACCGGCCAGCCGATCACGGTCGGGCAGCCGATGCCGGCGGGCTACGACGTCTACAACGTGCCCTACGCCTATCGCGACCGCTACATGGACACGGCCGACAGCTGGTACCGCTACAACGACGGCTACGTCTACCGGGTCGATCCCACCACCCAGCTGGTCCAGGCGGCCATCCAGCTGCTCACTTGATCCACGGGGAGATACGGATATGCGAACCCTCATGCGCCGGGCGCTGACGCCCTTCGCCGTCGTCCTGCTCGCGGCCTGCGGCGGCGACAATGACAAGGCCGTCGGAGACGCCGCGGAACAGGTCGAGCCCTCGTCCCGCACCCTGGCGGCGACGCTGCAGGCCGAGGACGGATTCGGCACGCTGGGCCGCGCCGCGACCAACGCCGGGCTCAAGAACGTGCTGGACGGCGTCGGGCCCTACACCCTGTTCGCGCCGGCCGACGCGGCCTTCGCCGCCGGCGGGGCCCCGACGGACGTGACCGACGAGAGCCGGCGGGCCGAGAGCGCGGCCCTGCTGCGGGCGCATATCGTTCCGGGCGCGCTGACGCGACGGGACATCGCCGCGGCACTGGAGCGGGACGCCGACGGCAGCGTGCAGATGCGGACCATGGCCAATACCCTGCTGACCTTCTCGCGCGACGGGGAAGCCATCGTGGTGGCCTCGGAAGGTGGCGCGCGGGGCCGTCTGACCGGCGAGGAGCGGCTGGCGAGCAACGGCGTCATGCAGCCAGTCGACGGCCTGCTGATCGGGCCTGAAGGCGGGCCGACCCCGGCGGCCTAGCGCCGATCGCAAACCGGGAGTCGAGCGCCGTCTCCGCGCGTCGTGGCCACGTCACGATGTCAGGCGTATGATTGTCCCGAAGGGGAACGGAGGCCTGCGAATGTTCGAGGCTCTACGCTGCGCCTGGAAAGGCCATCTGTTCGTCGACAGCCGTAGCCGGCCGGGCACGCAGGTCTGCGTGCGATGCCGAGAACGGCGCCTGTTCGAGGGTCTCGAACCCCCCGGCCCCCGCTAGAAGTCGGTCCAGGCGGCTCCGGGATCGGGGACGGTCAGGAAGACCTCCTCGATCGGCCTGGGCGGAGCGTCGGGGACCTCCAGCAGGGCGACCGGGATGGCGGCGGGCGCGGACGTCGCCGTCAGATCGAGGATCTCGCCATCGCTGAAGCGGATGCGCTCGACGCCGTACAGGCTGTCGAGGCCGTCGCGGCCGGCCACGCTGTCCTGGATGGTGAAATGATCGCCGGCCGAGCCAACGGCGTAGTCGGAGCGGAGACCGGACATCACGACCGTGTCGACGCCGCCGTTCCCGTGGACCGTGTCGTCGCCCTGACCGCCGGTGAAGGTGTCGGCCCCGCCCGCCCCGGTCAGGACGTTGGTGACCGAATTGCCGGTCCCGGTAAAGGCTCCGGTTCCGGTGTAGGTCAGGTTCTCGAGCTGGCTGCGCAGGAGGTGGGCCGCCAGCGTGGTCTCGACCGTGTCGGTCCCCTCACCCGCATTCTCGACGAGCGTGTCGGCGGCCGTTACGACATAACGGTCGTCGCCCAGGCCGCCGTGGAAGACGCCATCTCGCATCAGCGTAGCGGTCAGCGAGCTGAAGACGTCCAGCCGCTCCGCACCCGATCCGCCGTTCAGGACGTCAGAGCCGTAGGACGTATCCGTCGAGCCTCCGCCTCGCAGGATAAGGACGTCGTCGCCATCGCCGGCGGACAGAATGTCGTTGCCGACGCCGCCATCCAGCTGATCGGCGCCGGAGCCCGTCCAGAGCTGGTCAGCGCCCTCGCCTCCGTAGGCGTCGATAGCGTTGATCGCGGCTGTGGCGTCCAGCCAGTCGTTGCCCACGCCCCCGTCGAATTCGACGAGGCCTGTCAGGTCCGTGCCGCTCAGATCCCCGATCGTCAGGTGATCGACGCCGCTGTAGGTGGTGTTGATCCGGCCGTTGTTCTGGTAAAAGGGGCCCGGGTCTATCGAGCCCGTGCGGCCCAGGAAGCTGAAGGTCTCGACGCCGTTGGCGGACCGTCGATCTGACGGTGCTGGTCGACGCGCCCTAGGTGACGACCTGCTCCATGGCGAAAACCACGGTTCCGCCCGCTCCCGCCATCAGGGAGAAGGTGGCGATGTCGATCGTCAGGTCGAGGTCCAGATCGCGATAGATGCGGTTCCGGGCGCCCTCGACCCGGAGCAGGTCGATCCCCAGGCGCCATCGATAATGTCGTTGCCGTCGCTGTCGCTGACCGCCTCGTTCGTGCGGTAGATGAAGGTGTCGTTCCCGCCGAGCCCGTTCAGGGTGTCGTCGCCGCGCGCTCCCCGGATCACGTCATCGCTATTGGAGCCGTTGAACGTGTCGGCCCCGTCGGTTCCAACCCAGAACGTCATGCCCGTCTCCATGCCCCCAGGCGCCGACGCTTCATCCGTCGGTCGACCCGAGGTCGTCATTTGGGCACCCGTGAACGTCGACGTTCAATCGATCGCTATGGCCACCCTAGTCGTGCCAGCCGGCGCGGGAATCCGGAAGCGTCAGGAAGATGTCGTCGATCGGTCCGGCCGGAGCTCGCGGCGCCTCCAGAAGAGACTCCGGTATGGCGGGGGCGGCGGACGGGGTCAGGTCGTAGATCTCGCCGTCGCTGAAGCGGATTCGCTCGACACCGTAGAGGGTGTCGATACCATCGCGGCCGACCACGCTGTCGCCGATGGTGATGAAGTCGGCGCCGGCCTGGATGGTGTAGTCGGCCCGGACGCCGGACATCACGACCGTATCGACGCCGCCGTTCCCACGGATGGTGTCGTCGCCCTGCAGGCCCCTGAAGGTATCGGCGCCGGCGGCGCCGGCGAGGACGTTGTTCTGGGTGTTGCCGGTCCCGGTGAAGGCGCCCGCGCCGGTGTAGGTCAGGTTCTCGAAGTGGTTGCGCAGGGTGTAGGCCGCCAGCGTCGTTTCGACGGTGTCGGTCCCCTCTCCGGCGAATTCGACCAGGGTGTCGTTCGCGGTCATCACATAGCGGTCGTCGCCAAGGTCGCCCTGCATCTGGTTGGCGGCTCCGTTTCCGCCGATCAGGACGTCGTTTCCGGCCAGTCCGGCCAGGGTGTCGGCCCCGATCCCGCCGCTCAGTACATTGGCCCCGGCGTTGCCGAGCAGCACGTCGTTGAAGGCCGAGCCGTTGGCGTTCTCGATGCCTTCGAAAACGTCGACGCCGCCGTCGCCGTCATCGCTCGTTCGGCTGTTGGCGATCGAGACCACGACCCTGGCGCCGGCCGCCGAATAGTCCACGGAGTCGAGCCCGCCGCCGCCGATGAACTGATCGTTGGCCAGTCCGCCCCGGAAGGTGTCGGCCCCCTCGCCGCCCTCGAGCCGGTCGTCGCCGCCCATGCCGATCAGAACGTCATTGCCCGAGCCGCCGACGATCAGATTGTCCTGGGCGCCGCCTGTGCCGGTGAAGGCGCCGGCGCCGGTGTAGCGCAGCACCTCGACGTGATCGCGCAGGGTCAGGGCCGCCAGCGCCGTCTCGACGGTGTCCATGCCCTCGCCGGCGAACTCCAGCACAGTGTCGCCGGCGACCGACACGACGTAGCGGTCGTCGCCCTGGCCGCCCTGCATCTGGTTCGCCGCGCCGGCCCCGCCGATCAGCACGTCGTCGCCGCCGAGCGCGATCAGATAGTCCGCCCCGGCGCCGCCGGTCAGGATGTTGACCGCGCCGTCGCCGATCAGGACGTCGTTGAACGCGGAGCCGGTCAGGTTTTCGATGCCGTTGAGGGTGTCGACGCCGCCATCGCCGTCGTTGGTGGCCACCGGCTGGGCTTCATCGAGGGTGACGAAGACGCCGGATGCGGCCGTCGAATAGTCCGCCGCGTCGAGCCCGCCGCCGCCCTGCAGGCTGTCGTCGCCCGCGCCGCCGACGAGGATGTCGGCGCCGACGCCGCCGACCAGCACATCGTCTCCGCCCATGCCGTAGGCGCGGCCGAAACCCTCGATGCGGTTGTTCCCGTCGTTGCCCCGGCCGATGGCGGTGGCGCTGTAATTGATCGTCGGCCCGCCGTAGAAATAGCTTTCACGCCCGCCGTGGAACAGGTTCTCGACGTTCGCGGCCAAGGTGAAGTCCTGGTAGATGGTGTAGACGGCGTCGGTCCCCTCGCCCTCAAGCTCGACGATGGTCGAAGTGGGCGTGGCGTAATAGATGTCGTCGCCTGCGCCTCCGACCAGCTCCCCTCCGCCGACGAGCGAATCCGCGCCGTCCAATCCGTACAGGTGATCGTTGCCGGCGACCGCCCCGCCGATGAGCATGTCGGCGAAATTGGTGCCGAGGACGGTGAAACTCGTGACGCCCGGTCCACTGATGCGGGCGGTGATCCCGTTCAGATTGGTTCTCGCATCAAGGAGGACGTCGAAAATCACCGGCGCCTGGAAGGCATGAATCACGAAGGCGGAGAGCTGCGAATTGGAGCTGAGGACGAAGTCCGCACGCTCGGTGGCCCAGGCTGTGAAATAGACCAGGTCCGACCCCCCCGATGCCGGTCGATAGGCGTAGAACTGGCTGGCGTTGAGGCCGACCGACAGGGTTCCGGTGAGGTCACCGAAATCGGCATGCACCGCGTCGTAGCCGGCGTCCCCGTAAAAAGTGTCGCCGGCAAAGGAGTCGCTCGGGGTTCGGACCCAGAAAAGGCGGTCGTTCCCCTCGAGACCGTTGATCGTGTCGGTCCCGCCCAAGGGGTAGAAGTCGTCGTCGCCGCTCGTCCCCGTCAGGGTTTCCGAGCTGTTCGTTCCTGTGAATACAGGCATGGCGATCCTCCCAGGACCGTCATTCAACACCCTTAACACCATGGCACAACCCGGGTGGAGGGCCCGCCGCTCGTGGAAAGCCCCGTTTGCGGGCGCTCAGACCAGCCGGCTCTGCACCACGGCGGCCTCGATGAAGCCAGCGAACAGGGGATGCGGGGCGAAGGGGCGGCTCTTCAATTCGGGGTGATACTGCACGCCGATGAACCACGGATGGTCCTCGCGCTCCACGGTTTCGGGCAGGACGCCGTCCGGCGACAGGCCGGCGAAGGTCAGGCCCGCCTTCTGCTCGATGGCCTCGCGGTAGTTGATATTGACCTCGTAGCGGTGGCGGTGCCGTTCGCTGATCGTCGACGAGCCGTACATCTGTGCGATCTTCGAACCCGGCTTCAGCGTCGAGTCATAGGCGCCGAGACGCATGGTGCCGCCCATGTCGCCGCCCTGCTGGCGCAGGATGCGCTGGTTGCCCTGGGTCCATTCGGTCATCAGGCCGACGACGGGCTCGGTGGTCGGGCCGAACTCGGTCGAGGAGGCCTTCGGGAAGCCGGCCAGGTTCCGCGCCGCCTCGATGACCGCCATCTGCATGCCGAAGCAGATGCCGAAATAGGGGATTTTGCGCTCGCGGGCGAAGCGGGCTGCCTCGATCTTGCCCTCGGCCCCGCGCTCGCCAAAGCCGCCGGGGACCAGCACCGCGTGGGCGCCCTGCAGACGGGCCTCGCAAGCCTCGCGGTCGCCCTCGAAGGTCTCGGCCTCGACCCAGTCGATGTTGACCTTGACGTTGTTGGCCACGCCGCCGTGGTGCAGCGCCTCGATGAGGGATTTGTAGGCGTCCTTGAGCACCGTGTACTTGCCGACCACGGCCACAGTGACCTCCCCGTCGGGGTGCAGGCGGCGGCGGGCGATCTCCTGCCAGCGCGACAGGTCGGGCGCGGGCGCATCGGCGATGCCGAAATGGGCCAGCACCTCGGCGTCGAGGCCCTCGCGGTGATAGTCCAGCGGCACCGCGTAGATGTCGGCCGAGTCCATGGCCTGGATGACGCCGCTTTCGCGCACGTTGCAGAACAGGCCGATCTTGCGCTTCTCCTCGGGCGGGATCGGATATTCGCAGCGGCACAGCAGGATGTCGGGCTGGATGCCGATCGAGCGCAGCTCCTTGACCGAGTGCTGGGTCGGCTTGGTCTTCATCTCGCCGGCGGTCTTGATGAAGGGCAGCAGGGTCAGGTGGACGAAGCAGCTCTGGCCGCGCGGCAGGTCCTGGCCGAGCTGGCGGATGGCCTCGAAGAACGGCAGGCCCTCGATGTCGCCGACCGTGCCGCCGATCTCGACCAGGACGAAGTCAAAGCCTTCGTTGCCGGTGAGCACGAAGTCCTTGATGGCGTTTGTGACATGGGGAATCACCTGGATCGTCGCGCCGAGATAGTCGCCGCGCCGCTCCTTGGTGATGATGTCGAGATAGATCCGGCCGGTGGTGACGTTGTCGGCCTTGGTGGCCGGCACGCCGGTGAAGC
>NZ_DASPNO010000045.1:0-17671 GCF_035626535.1 Brevundimonas sp. | reverse complement strand
CAAGCAACGGGCTCTGGAGGCGGCGATCGCGCAGATCGACCGCGCCTTCGGCAAGGGCTCGGTGATGAAGCTCGGCAAGGGCGGCGTGGCCGAGGCGATCCCCTCGGTGTCGACCGGTTCGCTGGGTCTCGACATGGCGCTCGGCATCGGCGGCCTGCCGCGCGGCCGGGTCATCGAGGTGTTCGGGCCGGAAAGCTCGGGCAAGACCACACTGGCCCTGCACACCGTGGCCGAGATCCAGAAGTCGGGCGGCACCGCCGCCTTCGTCGACGCCGAGCACGCGCTCGACCCGGGCTACGCCCAGAAATTGGGCGTCAATCTCGACGACCTGCTGGTGTCGCAGCCGGACACCGGCGAACAGGCGCTCGAGATCGTCGATACCCTGGTGCGCTCGGGCGCCGTGGACATCGTGGTGGTCGACTCGGTCGCCGCCCTGACGCCGCGGGCCGAGATCGAGGGCGAGATGGGCGACAGCCTGCCCGGCCTTCAGGCCCGCCTGATGAGCCAGGCGCTGCGCAAGCTGACCGCCTCGATCAACAAGTCGCAGTGCATCGTGCTGTTCATCAACCAGATCCGTCACAAGATCGGCGTCATGTACGGCTCGCCGGAGACGACGACGGGCGGCAATGCGCTGAAATTCTACGCCTCGGTCCGCCTGGACATCCGCCGCACCGGCGCGATCAAGGACCGCGACGAGGTGGTCGGCAACACCACCCGGGTGAAGGTGGTCAAGAACAAGGTCGCGCCGCCGTTCCGCGAGGTCATCTTCGACATCATGTACGGCGAGGGCATCTCCAAGCTGGGCGAGATCATCGACCTCGGCGTCAAGGCCGGCGTGATCGAGAAGTCGGGCAGCTGGTTCTCCTACGACAGCCAGCGCATCGGCCAGGGCCGAGAGAACGTGCGCGCCTTCCTCAAGGCCAATCCGGACATCGCCGACGCAATCGAGAAAGCCGTGCGCGCCTCGACCAGCAAGATCGCCGAGGAGCTGCTCGGCACGCCGGAACCCGACGAGGGCCAGGACCTCGAGGGCTGAGGTCAATCGACTCCGCCGACTCTGCCGAGCCTGTTTTTAGATCGGGAGAGTCGGCTCCTCCCAAAACTTCTCCGGCCGGGTCCGCCGACCCGCCACCGACCCCGCCGGGCCGGGCCGGACGGAGCGGCCGCTCGATCCCCACCCGGATCGGGCGGCCTTTTTTCGTTTCCGGCGAAGATAGCCGTGTCCGGCGGTCAGGAACCGTAGGTGAAGTCCGGCAACAGTTCTGGCCCCATGCCCCCGCAGTGGTGGATGCTGGCCTCATCGTAGTACTGGGTGGGGATGTTGGGATGCACCGCGTGGCCGGCGTAGGTCTGGCCGTCGCCATCGGTGCAGCTGTCGTAGACCGTATCCAGGAACTGGGTCTTCGCGGCATCGGCGTAGTAGGTGTACTCGTAGGCGATCCCGTAATATTTCTGGTCCCACTGAACCCACGTGTACTCCACGTGAGCCGTGGCGGTGGCCACGCCCATGCCGACAGTCGCCATGGTGGCGGCCAGGGCGCCCAGGCCCAGGTTTCTCAGCCTCATCGCATCCTCCAACGCGAAAACACGTCATTGTGCAATCATAGCTACAGTGGAAGTGACCACTGGTTGCAAATCACATAGCTGTGCTGTGGGTCGCGCGCCTGCCTCGCCAGACGCCGCGATTTCGGGCCTCAGGCAGCGGACCGCCGCCTGATCGTCGCGCTTTTTCGCATCAGGCGGGACCTTTCCACCGCGACCGCGGTTGTCGGGTTCGTCAAAACCGGAGCCCGCCATGGCAGACAACCAGGTCCAGTCCCTCAGCCAGTTCACCTTGTCCGAGACCCCCGACGGCTATCTGCTCGAGATCGAGGGTGACGGCGGCGCCGCCATGGCCGTCACCGCCACCCCGGCCCAGATCGACGCCATCATCGATGCGCTGGACGACCTGTTGTCCGAGGACGAGGCCGCCGCCGACGAGGTCGTCGCCCCGAACTGACGCCTCTGGCCATCGCGCGCGCCCGCTCCTAAGCTTCACCGCTCGGGGAGACACGATGATGACCGGATCAGGCTGGGGCGCGATCGGACGGGCGATCCTGCTGGCGACGCTGGCGGCGGGCACGCTCGACATCGGCGCGGCCATCCTCACGAACTCCCAGGTCCCGGCCCGGGTCGTGCTGCAGTCCGTGGCCGGCGGCTGGCTGGGCGCGGCCGCCTATCAGGGCGGATGGTCTACGGCCTGGCTAGGCCTGGCTTCGCATTTCGCCGTGATGCTCGGGATCGCCGCGGTATTCGTGGTTGCGGCGGCGCGGATTCCGGTCCTCCGCCGGCTGTGGTTCCCGGTCGGCGTCGCCTACGGGATTGCGGTCTGGCTGGCGATGGCCTTCGTGGTCGTGCCGCTGTCGGCCTCGACGCTGTCGCCTCCCGACAGCCTTGTGGCGGCGATGAAGCCGATCGTGATCCACATCCTGTTCGTCGGCCTCCCGATCGCGTGGATCGCCCGTCGCGTGCTGGGCGCCTCTCCGGGCGCCTGACCGCCGATCACGGGTAGGTGATGCTTTCGCGCTGAAAGCCCTATATGACGCGCGTTCCTTTTTGCCTCCCCGATTGACCGCGCGCGCCATGGCCAGCCTGAAACAGATCCGCTCGACCTTTCTCGACTATTTCGCGGCCGACGGCCACGAGAAGGTCCATTCGGCTCCTCTGGTGCCGCAGAACGACCCGACGCTGTTGTTCGTCAACGCGGGCATGGTGCCGTTCAAGGACTATTTCACCGGCGCCTCGACGCCGCCGTACCCCCGCGCCACCAGCTCGCAGAAATGCGTCCGGGCCGGCGGCAAGCACAACGATCTGGACAACGTCGGCTACACGGCCCGGCACCTGACCTTCTTCGAGATGCTGGGGAATTTCTCCTTCGGCGATTACTTCAAGGAACACGCGATCGATCGCGCCTGGAAGCTTGTCACCAAGGACTTTGGCCTCGATCCGGACCGCCTGCTGGTCACCGTCTACATCGACGACGACGAGGCCTTCGACATCTGGAAGAAGGTCACCGGCTTCCCCGACAGCAAAATCATCCGCATCGCCGGCTCCGACAATTTCTGGGCGATGGGCGACAGCGGCCCCTGCGGTCCCTGCACCGAGATTTTCTGGGACTACGGCGAGCACGTCCCCGGCGGCCCTCCCGGTTCGCCCAACGAGGACGGCGACCGGTTCGTGGAGATCTGGAACAACGTTTTCATGCAGTTCGAAAAGGAGAACGATGAGATCGTTCGCTCCCTTCCCAAGCCCTCGGTCGACACCGGCATGGGTCTCGAGCGCATGACCTCGGTGCTGCAGGGCAAGAACTCGGTGTTCGACACCGACCTGTTCCTGACTCTGATCGCCGCCTCCGAAGACGCCACCTCGACGAGGGCGGAGGGCGACCGCGCCCCGAGCCACCGGGTCATCGCCGACCACCTGCGCTCGTCAGCCTTCCTGATCGCCGACGGCGTCACGCCCTCGAACGAGGGCCGCGGCTATGTGCTGCGCCGGATCATGCGCCGGGCCATGCGCCACGCCCACTTGCTGGGCGCGTCCGACCCGCTGATGCACCGCCTGGTGCCGACCCTCGTGCAGGAGATGGGCGAGGCCTATCCCGAGCTGCGCCGCGCCCAGGCCTTCATCGAGGACACCCTGAAGCAGGAGGAGATCCGCTTCCGCACCACCCTCGGCCGCGGCATGGGCCTGCTGGAGGACGCGTCGCGCGACTTGGGCGAGGGCGGTGTACTGCCGGGCCGGACCGCCTTCACCCTCTACGACACCTACGGCTTCCCGCTCGACCTGACCCAGGACGAGGCGCGCCGCCGCGGCTTCACCGTCGACACCGAAGGGTTCGAGGCGGCGATGACCGAGCAGCGCAACCGCTCGCGCGAGCACTGGACCGGTTCGGGCCAGACCGCCTCGGCCGGAGAATGGCTGGGCCTCCGCGACCGGCTCGGCCCGACCGTCTTCACGGGCTATGACGCCGTCGAGGATACGGGCGAGGTGCTGGCCATGGTGCGCGACGGCGTCTCTGTCGACGAACTGGGCGCCGGCGAGACGGCCGAGGTGCTGTTCGACCAGACCCCGTTCTACGGCGAGGGAGGGGGCCAGGCCGGCGACAAGGGCGAGATCGAATGGACTGACGCCACCGGCCAACAGGGCTCTGGCACGGTGCTGGATGTGCAGAAGCATGCCGGCGACCTGTTCGCCCACCGCATCGAGATCAACTCGGGCACGCTCGCCATCGGCGCGCGGGTGCACCTGCGCGTGGACGCCGACGCCCGCCAGACCACCCGCGCCAACCACTCGGCCGCGCACCTGTTGCACAAGGCGCTGGCCAACGTGCTCGGCGGTCACGTGGCGCAAAAGGGCCAGTTCGTCGACGCCGAACGCCTGCGCTTCGACTTCAGCCACAACGCCCCGGTCACCGAGGACGAACTGGCGCGGATGGAGGACGAGGTGAACGCCGTCATCCGCCAGAACATCCCCGCCGAGACCAGGATGATGGCCCCGCAGGCGGCGATCGACGCCGGCGCCGTGGCCCTGTTCGGCGAGAAGTACGGCGACGAGGTCCGCGTGCTGACGCTGGGCCGTGCGCTGACGGGCGACGGCCCCTACTCCGTCGAACTGTGCGGCGGTACGCACGTGGCCCGCACCGGCGACATCGCCCTGTTCAAGATCGTGTCTGAAAGCGGCATCGCTGCCGGCGTGCGACGCATCGAGGCCCTGACCGGCGAGGCGGCGCGACAATACCTTCTAGCCCAGGCCGCGGTGGCGAAGAAGCTGGCCCAGTCGTTCAAGGTCCAGCCCGCCGACGTGCCGGCGCGGGTCGAGGCGCTGTCGGGCTCGGTCCGGACTCTGGAGAAGCAGGTCGCCGACCTGAAGAAGCAGCTGGCGCTGGGCGGCGGTTCGGGCGCGAGCGCCGCGCCCGAAGAGGTCAACGGCGTCAAGCTGATCGCTCGCATTCTCGACGGCGTCGACGGCAAGGGTCTGCGTGGCGTGGCCGAGGACTTCCGCAAGCAGGTCGGATCCGGCGTGGTCTCCCTGATCGGAGTCACCGATGGCAAGGCGGCCGTCACGGTCGCCGTCACCTCCGACATGACCGGCAAGGTCAATGCCGCCGAGTTGGCGCGTGCGGCGGTGTTGGCGATGGGCGGTCAGGGCGCAGGCGGCAAGCCCGACTTCGCCCAAGGCGGCGCGCCCGACGGATCGAAGGCCGAAGAAGGCCTCGCAGCAGTGCGGGCGGCGCTGGCCGGCTAACCTCTTGCGTCATTCTGGATGTCAACGGCGGCCAGCATCCACGTGAACAGACCGCGCCGTTCCATGATCAGCGCCAGCCGCTGGTCGGGGTGATCGCGGTCGGTCAGGGTGACGGCGAAGGCGTTGAGATCGCGGTAGCCCCAAGCCTGATGGATGTCCTTCCCGTCATCGACGGCGTCGGTGGGTTCCGGCTGATCACGCACGGTCGGATCGGGCGCCTCCGCGGTGGTGACCATACGCGCCACCACCTCGGGCGTGACGACGGCGTCGACGGCCCCCGACAGCAGCATGGGCGCCAGGATCAGGCCGAGTCCCCCGAGATTGCTCTCCATGCGCGGGTCGCGGCGCATATGGGCGGCGAGCTCCGCGGTCAGCTCGTCCTTGAGGCTCTGACGCAGCGCCGGGAAGTCGACCAGCTCCTCGATGCGGTCCGCGTCGCCGGCCTTGGCGGCGCGGATCAGCGCCTGGGCGGCGAGCACCGGGGCGGCGGCCCAGGCGATGACGAATACGGCGACGGCCGCGATCACGAGACCGGCGGCGAGTTTCTTGACCATGTGACCCTCTGGCGTCGGAACGCCTCCCCACGGCTACGGTTGCCGCGAGTCGAGCGGGCTGCCTAGGGTCGGGCCACCGGCGCCGGCGCCGCGGGGGCCGGGACGGCGGGCGCGGCTCCTTCGGGCAGGCCGATGTGGACCAGCCTCCACTCGAACGGTCCCTTGCGCTCGAAGGTGAAGATGGTGCGCGAGCCGCCCTCGTCGGTGATGGCCATGCGGGCCCTGTTGACGCCCCAGAACACCGGGGCCGGCAGCGGACTGCGGGCGGAACCGCCGTCGGGGCGGGCGGACCGCTGCGAGGCATAGCGACCGTCGCCCCGGGTCAGGCCGGCCAGCGCCGCCGGCGTCAGATAGGCGTCGGCGTCAGCCGCCGCCGCCGCGTCGGTGGGCTCGAACCGGCGGCGGACGGCGCCGATCGGATCCTCGAGGAAGGTCGGCGCCGGGGCCATGGCGGCCGGGTTCCCGGACAGCTGGGGCCACAGGGACTGGCGCACGGCGCTAAAGTCTATCAGCCGCGACAGGCCAGCCACGTCGTTGGCGTCCGCCGCCGAACGGATGCCGAAGAAAGCTACCGCCGGCGCGGCGAAAAAGCTGACCACCGCCGCGATGACGGCCAGCAGCAGCAGATTGCCGAACAGGTTCTTCAACGGGTTCTCCACGCGTTCGCGACATCAATGCACGAACGCTGGTCCGGCTCAAACGAAAGCCCCGCCGGAGCGAATCCGGCGGGGCTTTCTGGTTGGCCGCGGTCGTTGGCCCTGCGGGACCTCCCGACCCGACGCGGCCTGGCGCTTCCCGCACGCCCGGCGCTCAAGCAGCGGGCCGCCGCGCGGCGAGCGTTAGCGCCCCTCTACGAAGCAGCCATCGCCCTGGTCAGGTTCTCGGCGACCTTGTCGAGGAAGCCCTCAGTGGTCAGCCAGCCCTGCTGATCGCCGACGAGGAGCGCCAGGTCCTTGGTCATGTGGCCGGCCTCGACGGTTTCGACCACGACGCGTTCCAGGGTCTCGGCGAAGGCCGCCAGTTCGGCGTTGCCGTCCAGCTTGGCCCGGTGCGAAAAGCCGCGGGTCCAGGCGAAGATCGAAGCGATCGAATTGGTCGAGGTCGCCTCGCCCTTCTGGTGCTGGCGGTAGTGGCGGGTGACGGTGCCGTGAGCCGCTTCCGACTCCAGCACCTTGCCGTCCGGCGTCATCAGCACCGAGGTCATCAGGCCCAGCGAGCCGAAGCCCTGCGCCACCACGTCGGACTGCACGTCGCCGTCGTAGTTCTTGCACGCCCAGACGAAGCCGCCCGACCATTTGATGGCCGCGGCCACCATGTCGTCGATCAGACGGTGCTCGTAGGTCAGGCCCTTTTCCCTGAACTCGGCCGCGAACTCCTCGTCGAACACCTTCTGGAAGATGTCCTTGAAGCGCCCGTCGTAGGCCTTGAGGATGGTGTTCTTGGTCGACAGATAGACCGGGAAATTGCGCTGCAGACCGAAGGCGAAACTGGCGCGGGCGAACTCGGTGATCGAGTCGTCGAGGTTGTACATGCCCATGGCCACACCGGCCGACGGGAAGTCGAACACCTCGTGCTCGATGACCTGGCCGTCTTCGCCCTCGAATTTGATCGTCAACTTGCCGGGGCCGGGAACGAGGAAGTCCGTCGCCTTGTACTGGTCGCCGAAGGCGTGGCGGCCGACGACGATCGGCTGGGTCCAGCCGGGCACGAGCCGCGGCACGTTCGAGCAGATGATCGGCTCGCGGAAGACCACGCCGCCGAGGATGTTGCGGATGGTGCCGTTGGGCGACTTCCACATCTTCTTGAGGCCGAACTCCTTCACCCGCGCCTCGTCCGGCGTGATGGTGGCGCACTTCACGCCGACGCCGTGCTTCTGGATCGCCTTCGCGGCGTCGATCGTCACCTGGTCGTCGGTGGCGTCGCGGTTCTCCATGCCAAGGTCGTAGTAGTCCAGCTCGAGGTCCAGGAAGGGGAAGACCAGCTTGTCCTTGATCATCTGCCAGATGATCCGGGTCATCTCGTCGCCGTCGATGTCCACGATGGGGTTGGCGACCTTGATCCTGGTCATGCGGGTTCGCGCCTCTGATTGGAGTGGGGAGTGAGGCGGGCGGTATAGCGGCGGCGGCGCGCGGGCGCAAAGGGCGGCGGCGACTCGTCGGGACCGGGGGTGTATCGTCGTTCGAGGACAGCAACACACACGGGGGGAACAGGCATGCACCATTGGCGACTGACCGCCCTCTGCGCGGGCTCACTGACGATCTTCACTGCCTGCGGACCCGCAGACGCCTCGGGGGGCGAGGCCGCGCCGAGTGAGGCGGCCGCGGCCGGCTCCAGCCCTCAGGCCGCCACCTCCGCAGCCATGGCCTCCGATTCCCGGGCCTTCCGCGACTGGATCGCCATCTGCGACAACGGCAACGCCTGTTTCGCCTATGGCCCGGGACGCGAGGGATATGGCTGGGTGCGCGTCGCCATCGACCCGGGGCCGGAGGCCCGGCCCGAGGTCGCCGCGGGATACTGGCCGGATGGAGCGGAGGCGACGCGCTCCTTCGCCCTGACCATCGACGGCACCGACTATCCGATGACGCTCGCCGCCAACGAGCCGGTCGCCGCCGAGGTCCCGGCCGAGCGGGCTCTGGAGGTAGTGCGCGCGCTGGCCGGCGGAAGCACGGCCCGGATTGGCGCGGACCACGAGATTTCCCTGTCCGGCGCCGCGGCCGCCCTGCTCTGGATCGACGAGCGGCAGGGCCGGGTGAACACGGTGACGGCTCTGCGCCGCGCCGGATCCCGGCCGGCGTCGGCGGTTCGGGCCGCACCGCCCCTGCCCGTCGTCAGCCCGGCGCCGGCTGTGTCCCAAGCGGGCTTCGGCGAGCAGAACCAGGTGCTGCCGGCCGCGTTGGTAGCCGTACCGGCGGTGGCGGAGTGCCGGGCCGAAACCACGGAGCACTGGGTGGGCAAGGAATTGATGTCGGCGAGACTGGATGCCTCCACCGCACTCTGGGCGGTCCCCTGCTTCGCCGGGGCCTACAACGTCGGCCATGACTGGTATGTCACAGGCCCCGGCGGCGGCGATCCCCGACCGGCGCGGCTGACCTCAAGCTCCGGCGAGGCCGGCGCCGGAACGATCAACGGCGGCTATTCGCCGGAGACCCGGACCATCACGGCCTTCGCCAAGGGACGGGGCGTCGGCGACTGCGGGACCGCCTCGACCTGGACCTGGACCGGCCGCGAGTTTGTTCTGACCCAGGAGTCGGACATGCAGGAATGCTGGGGCATCCCGCCGGACTACTGGCCGACCACGTGGCGGACGCGTTGAGCCAGGCCGGCCCGGAGGTCCTGATCATCGGCGCCGGCCCGGCCGGGCTGACCGCCGCCACCTATCTGGCGCGCTTCCGGCGGCGGGTGATGGTCGCCGATGGCGGCGCGCCGCGGGCCAGCTGGATTCCGGTCAGCCACAACCTGCCCGGTTTTCCGCAGGGGATCACCGGCGACGCCATCATCCGGCGGATGACCGAACAGGCGCTGGAGTTCGACGCGGTGATCGAGCCCGGCCGGGTCGAGACCCTTGAGCGGGAGGGCGAAGGCTTCAAGGCTCGCCTGAACGGGCGCGTGGTGAGCGCCCGGGCGGTGCTTCTGGCCACCGGCGTCACCGACCACCACCCCGATCTGCCCGGCGTGGAGCGGGGCATCGAGCGGGGTCTGGTTCGCATCTGCCCCATCTGCGACGGCTACGAGGCCATCGACAAGGCCGTCGCCATCATCGGCAAGGATGACCGGGGCGTGCGCGAGGCGGCCTTCCTGCGCACCTATTCCGGACAGGTGACGCTGATCCATGTCGGCGCCGCCGAAGCCCTGACCGAAGAGGATGAACTGCGCCGGATGGGTGTCGAGCTTATCCGGGCGCCGATCGACAATGTGCGGCTGGAGGGCGACCGGGTGACGGCGCTGAGCTGGGGCGGCGCGTTCCGGGTCTTCGATCTCGTCTATTCTGCGCTGGGAACGTCGCCGAACGCGGAACTGGCGCAGGCGCTCGGGGCGGCCGTCGGCGAAGATGGCTGCATGATCGTCGACGCTCACCAGGCGACCAGCGTGACCGGTCTCTTCGCGGCCGGGGACGTGGTGCGCGGGCTGAACCAGATCGCCGTGGCGGGCGCCGAGGCCGCAATAGCCGCTACCGCCATTCACAACGACTTGCGCGAGGCGGACGGCTGGACAGTCGATCCCGCCAACGCAAACGACCCGGAACCGTAAGAGCAGGAGGCTCCTTCCGGGTCCGGGCCGAACGCCTTACGGGGTGCGATCGCGACAGCATGCGGAGATTGGGCTCCTCCGCCGTGACCGCTCGGGGACCGATCACCGGCTCCAGGGCGTCACGATCCGCTGCGGCTTGCGGATGCGGGCCCGCGTGCGGCTGCGTCGCCAGTCGTTGAGCACGGAGGCCCAACCCCATGTAGGTTCCTTATGCGTGTGGTGAATCTCTTCCATGTCGACCTCCTGACGATCCTTCTGTGAGGGCAGGATCAGAATGAGCTTGACAGGACAGCGTCGCAAACCAGATTGACCGGACGCAGCATAAGGCACACTTATGGCCGATCCCCTTGCCGGCATTCCCCTTGCCTCCATCCGCGTGTTCGAGGCCGCCGCCCGCCTGAACAGCTTCACCCGGGCCGCCGAGGAACTGGGCATGACCCAGGCCGCGGTCAGCTGGCAGATCAAGGCGCTGGAGGGCCGGCTGGGACAAAGCCTGTTCCGCCGGCTGCCGCGCGAGGTCGTTCCGACCGAGTCCGGGGAGCGGCTGTCGCGCGCCGCCACCGAAGCCATGAGCCTGCTGCGGCGGGCGCTGTCGGACCTGACCGAGGCGGATCAGGCGATCCTGTCGATCACCACCCTGGCGACGCTGGCGACGCAGTGGCTGGCGCCGCGGCTGGGCGAGTTCCAGCTGGCGCATCCCGAGCTGGCGGTGCGGCTCGACACGGCGGCGCACCTGATCGACCTGTCCCGGGAAGGCTTCGACGTCGGCATCCGCTCGGGTACAGGCGACTGGCCGGGGGTCGAGAGCGTCGAGGTCATGCCGAGCGTGTTCACGCCGGTCTGCAGCCCGCGGCTACGCGACAGGCTGAACCTCCGGACCGCCGAGGACTTGCTCAAGGCGCCGCGAATCGGCCTGGAGAAGGAGTGGGCGGTCTGGTTCGCCGCCGCCGGGGTCGCGGCCGACGGACAGACGCCGTCCCGGCTGCGCGCCGACTATCAGGCGCTGGAGGTGGCGTCGGCGCTCGGCGACCAGGGCGTGGCGTTGGCCTCGCCGATCCTGTTCGCGCGGGAGCTGGCGGCGGGACTTCTGGTCCAGCCGGTTCCCCTCTCGGTCAAGCTGATCCCTGGCTACGCCTATTGGCTGGTCTGGCCGGAAGGCCGTCGCCGGTCGCCCAAGATCGCCCGCTTCCGCGACTGGATCCTCGCCGCCGCCGCGGCCGATCCCAGCGTGCGCGCCGCCCGCGAGGCGGTTGAGCCGGGTTGACCGGTCTCCTTACGAGCGCATCAGGTTCTCCAGCACCGACAGCGGCGTCGAGCCGTTGACCAGCACAGCGTCGTGGAAGCGCCGCAGGTTGAAGCCCGGCTTCGCCTCCGCCTCGGCCCGCAGGCGGGCGATGACGGTGTGGCCGATCTTGTAGGCGCAAGCCTGGCCTGGCATGGCGCAGTAGCGGTTGATCTCGCTGTTGGCGGCGCCGACCGGCTTGGCCCCCGAGGCGACCATGTAGTCGACTGCCTGCTCACGGCTCCAGCGCTTGTGGTGCAGACCGGTGTCGACGACCAGCCGCACCGCCCGGAACAGGTAGGACATCAGGAAGCCGACGCGACCCAGCGGATCGTCGGCGTAGACGTTCAGGTCGTCGGCGGCGACCGCCTCGGCATAGAGGGCCCACCCCTCGCTGTAGGCGGAGAAGCCGTTGGCGCGACGCCAGGCGGGGAGGCTCTCGGTCTCGCGCTGCAGGGCGACCTGCAGGTGATGGCCGGGAGAGGCCTCGTGATAGGTCAGGGTCGGCAGGGAGAATTTCGGCCAGTTCGCCGTGTCCCGCAGATTGATGTAGTAGGCGCCCGGCCGTGAGCCGTCGAGCGGCGGTCCCTGGTAGTAGCCGCCTGGCGCGCCCGCCTCGATCGCCGGCGGCACGCGGCGCACCTCGACACTGGTGCGCGGCAGGCGCCCGAACAGGCGCGGCAGCAGCGGGTCGAGCGCGGCGACCTGCCGGTTGAGGCTTTCGATCAGCGCGGCCTTGCCCTCGTCGGTGTTGGGCCAGAGCTGGGCGGGATCCTTGTTGAGGGCGTCGATGCGTTGACCGACTGTGCCCTCGGTCATGCCCTGCGCCTTCAGGATCGTGTCGATTTCGGCGCTGATGCTCGCCACCTGCTCGAGGCCGACAGCGTGGACCTCGTCCGGCGTCATGTCGGTGGTTGTCCAGTATTTCAGTCCGTGGGCGTAGAAGCGCTCTCCGTCGGGCAGGCGCCAGACTCCGGCGTCGTGGACGGCGCCCGGGCGCAGGCGTTCGAAGGCGGCGATCTGGCGGTCGAGCGCCGGCTTCACCTCGGCGTCGACGATGGCCCCGCCGCGATCGCCGTATCCGGTCAGACCGAGCGCCGTAGCCTTGCGCTCAAGCGTACGGATCATCGCCATGTCGGGAGAGGGCTGGCCGCGCAGCGCCTTCAGCTGCCCGAGCGTCAGGTCGATGATGAAGTCCGGCGGGACCACGCCCTTGCGGGCGTCGCGCGCGATGCGGGCGGTCTCGGCCTCGAGGTTGGGGCCGAAGGCGGAGAGGCGGCCGAGGAAGGCCTCTGCGCCGTCGCGATCCTCAACGCGGTGCTGGGTGTCCATGAAGTCGGGGACGGTGAAGTAGGACCCGGTCATCTGGTTGACGAGGTAGGGCCCCATGCGCCCGCCCTCGATGGCCGAGCCGTAGTCGAACGAGGCGCCCGTCGAGGCGGTCTGGGCGCGGAAGGCGGCGACGGCGAGGTTGATGGAGCCAGGCCGGGTCAGGCCCGTCTGGTCGAAGTCGGCGAGGGCCTGCAGGCGGGCGTTGGCGGTGGTGCGGTCGAGCATCCAGGCCGGCTCGCTGCGGTCGGACAGCTTCGACGAGAGGTGGGCCCGGGAGCCCTTGTCCAGGCCGAGGTTGGTGGCGGTTTCGGGGGAGCGGTCGACGTCCTCGTCGAACCAGCGCGACAGCATGGCGTCGAGGCGGTCGTCGGCCTCGCTGCGGGCGAAGGCGGGCCCGGCGAGGGCGAGGCCGGCGCCGGCGGCGGCGGTCTGGAGCAGGCGGCGGCGGTCGATCATGGCGGCGGTCTCCGGTCAGGCGGGCACCTTGGGCCGAACGGCGCCGCTTCGACAAGTCAGGCCGCGCGGAGCTCCTGCTTGACCCGTTCGGCGAGGGTCTTGATGTCGAGCGGCTTGGGCAGGAAGGAGACGCCGACCTCGTCCTGCAGCAGGTCGGAGAAGTCGCTCTCCGCATAGCCGGAGATGAACATCACCGGAGCGTCGCCGAGGAAGGGGCGGGCCTTCTTGAGCAAGGACGGGCCGTCGAGGCCGGGCATGATGACGTCGGAGATCATCATGTCGATGGTGCCGGCGTGCTGTTCGGCCAGTTCGAGAGCCTCCTCGCCGTCGGCGGCCTCGATCACCTCATAGCCGCGCTGGCGCAGCAGGCGGGCGGCGATGCCGCGCACGGCGGCCTCGTCCTCGACGAACAGGATGCGGCCGGCGCCTGAGAGGTCGCGCGGGGCCTTGGCGACCTTCTCGATCACGGGCGTCTCGGCCAGTTCGGCCTCGGCGGCCTCGGGCAGGAAGATGCGGAAGGCCGCGCCGGCGCCCTCGATGTTGGTGACGTTGATGTGGCCGCCGGCCTGTTCGACGATGCCGTAGACGGTGGCCAGACCCATGCCGGTGCCCTCGTTCACCGCCTTGGTGGTGAAGAAGGGCTCGAAGATCTTGCCGAGGATGTCGGGCGGCACGCCGGGGCCGGTGTCGCTGACCTCGATCAGGGCGACGGCGGTGGTGGACGGATGGGTCCAGCCCAGGGCGCGGGCCTCGTCGGCGGTCAGCCGGGCGGTGCGGATGGTGACCACGCCGGCCCCCGGCTCGACCACGCCGCGCATGGCGTCGCGGGCGTTGACGGCGAGGTTCATCACCGCCGTCTCGAGCTGGCTCTTGTCGGCCAGCACCACCGGCAGGTCGCGGCCGTAGTCGGTCTCGAGGCGGACGTCCTCGCGCAGCAGGCGGCGCAGCAGCACCGCGAACTCGCCGACCAGTTCGCCGAGGTCGAGGCGCTCGCGGCGGACGGTCGACTTGCGCGAGAAGGCCAGCAGCTTGCGCACGAGGTCGGCGGCGCGGATGGCGGTCTGGCGGATCTCGTTGAGGCCGTCGTAGGACGGGTCGCCGACGGGGTGGCGCTCCAGCAGGCCGGAGAGCTGAAGCTGGATGGCGGTGAGCAGGTTGTTGAAGTCGTGGGCCACGCCGCCGGCCAGCTGACCCACGGCCTGCATCTTCTGGGCCTGCGAGAGCTGCAGCTCCATCGACTTCTGGGCCGAAACGTCGAACAGCCAGATGCGGCGCCTGTCGCCTTCGGGGGCGACGTAGAGGTGCAGCATCTTGTCGGGGAAGGCGCGGGCGACGAGCTCGATCGGGCCGGAGGAGCCGGCGGCCAGCTTGGCGCGGGCCTCGGCGACGCCGGCGGGATCGAACAGGTGGCCGAAGGCGGCGTCGCGGGCGGCGGCGGGGCCGGTCAGGACGGCGAGGGCGGCGTTGGCTTCCTCGACCTTGCCGCCGAACAGGTCCTCGGCGGCGATCACGGCGGAACCGAACGGAGCGCCGGCGGCCATGGCCCGGCTCTCGGCGGCGCTGGAGCTGGGCGCGGGCGCGCCGCTGGTCATGACCGGCAGGGCGGCGTCGGGCGCGGCGCGGACGAGGAAACGGCCCTCCCCGGCCTGGCCGATCAGCACCTCCTGCTCACGGTCGCCGATGACCACGATCGCGCGGCCCTGCTCGCCGGCGCGGGCCTGGGCGAAGGCCATGTAGAGGGCGGACGCCGAACGGCCCTTGGGCAGGCTGGTGACGGCACCGTTGCTCTCGGCCCATGCGGCGTTGAAGGCCAGCACCTGTCCCGAGGCCCAGACGAGGGCGGCGGGCTCGGCCATGGCGTCGAGCAGGTCGATGGTGGTGTCGCCCAGCGGCTTGCGGGTCTCGCCGCGGGCGAAGGCGAACAGGCCGATCAGGGCCACGGCGCCGGCGGTGAAGATCAGCATCAGCCCGGGCGCGGTCATGGGATCGGACCGGAAGGCCGGATAGGCCAGCGCCCCGACGGCCACGACGAAGCCGACGGCCATGACGATGAGCAGCGGATCGAAGCCCTTGCGGGTGGTTGCGGTCATGTCGCCTCGGCCCGAATCATGGGGCGTTTCCGGCGATGATGGTCCGTATGCGGTCCGGGGGCGAATCCGGTGGCGGGCGTCGGGTTTTACCCGGGTGAAATCCGGAAAAACGGTGTGGCAGAGTCGGCAGAGTCGGCGCCGGGTCAGCAGAAATTCGCAGTGGCAGAGTCGGCAGAGTCTACATCGGCGCGCCTCGGACGGTGCGGCGGGGATTCGGTTGTCAAAGACCGTCGCCTGCCGGGACGACAGCACGGGTGATATTATGCGCCCGCCGTTTGCTCAGGCGGGAAGATCGCTTCGAGAAAAGGCGATGTGTCCGGAAAGGCGGAAGGTTTTCCGCGCTATCGGACTATAATTCCGCGGATTGCCGGCACAGCGACGCGTTCACCTCTCCATCGGCGTAGGCCGATGGAGAGGACAGGTCGATGCGAAGCAGCGACCAAGTGGGGGCGGCGCGGTCGAGGGTGATTGGCGCTCGACCCCCGCCGCTTGCGCCGCCCCCTCCTGATCGCTGCGCGATCTGTCCTCCCCATTCGCCTTCGCGAATGGGGAGGTGACGGACTGCGCGCCTCAGGCCGCCTTCAGCCGTTCGGCCTTCTGGTCGCGGGCGGCGTTTATGCGGGCTTCGGCGATGGCGTCGGCGATCTCGTGGGTCGGGCGCTTCTCCGCGGCGGAGCGTTCGAGGATTTCCTCCAGCGTCTCCATCAGGCGGGACAGCTTGCCCTCGACCCATTGCGGATCATAGGCGCCGCCGGTCTGGCGGGCCTTCATCTCGGAGGCGACATTAATGATGCCGCCGCCGTTCACGACGTAGTCAGGGGCGTAGAGCACGCCGCGCTCGAACAGGACGCGGCCGATCTCCGGGGTCGCCAGCTGATTGTTGGCGGCGCCGACGACGGCCTTGGCCGTGATGCGGTCGAGGGTCTCGGAGTTCAGCGTCGCGCCCAGCGCGCACGGGGCGTAGATGTCCGCCTTGACGTCATAGATGGCGTCGGGAGCCACGACCTCGGCGTTGGTGCGGGCGGCGACTTCCGACAGCAGGGCGGTGTTGACGTCGGTCATGACCAGTTTCGCGCCGGCGGCGTGCAGCTTGTCGGCGAGGTAGCCGCCGACGTGGCCGATGCCCTGCAGGGCCACGGTCAGGCCGGTCAGGTCGTCCTGCTTCCACAGGCGGCGGGCGACGGTCAGGGTCGAGCGGTAGACGCCCTCGGCGGTGACCGGCGACGGGTCGCCCGAGGCTTCCGGGCCGTCGTTGAGGCCGAGCACATAGGGGGTGACCTTGCGCGCCTCGGCGATGTCGGCGACCGACACGCCCACGTCCTCCGCCGCATAGTAGCGGCCGCCGAGGGTATCGACGGCGCGGCCGAAGGCCTGGAACAGCTCGGAGGTCTTCTGAGTGCGGCTGTCGCCGATGATGACCGACTTGCCGCCGCCCATCTCGAGATCGGCGACCGCGTTCTTGTAGCTCATGCCCTTCGACAGACGCAGAACGTCCTCAAGCGCCTCGGCGCTGGAGGCGTAGTTCCACATCCGGGTGCCGCCGACGGCCGGGCCGCGCGCGGTTGAGTGAACAGCGATAATGCCGCGCAGGCCGGTCTTTTCATCAAAGACGGCGTGGACGCCTTCGTGGTTCGCGAAGGACGGGGAATCGAACAGCGTCTTACCCATGACAGGCGTCTCCCGGGGTATTTTTTGTTGCGGGGCTGATACGCCGGGGCGAGATGAACCGCAAGCATGGCGGTTTGGGGCGTGGGGCCGGGGGCCAGGGTCCAGGTCCAGGGGCAAGGATCGAGAGCCCCGGCCATTGCGGAAGAGAGCGCAGGGTCGCTAACCTCGCCGGGCGGAAGGGAGCCGCCGTCCATGACCGGAACGACCGTCAGCGGCGGCGTGGTGCACGACCTGCCCGCCGATCTCGAAGAGATGCTGATCGCCGAGCCGGCGGCGCTGGCGACGTGGGAGGACATCACCCCGCTGGCGCGCAACGAATGGATCTGCTGGGTCGAGTCGGTGAAGAGGCCGGAGACACGGCTGAAGCACGTGGAACAGGCCCGCTCCGACCTGAAGGACGGCAAGCGCCGACCCTGCTGCTGGCCGGGGTGCCCGCACCGGGAGAGGACGGGAAGGGTGCGGGGCTGAGGGGGCGAAGGGCCGCTATCGACCCGTTGCGGACCTTCGCCACCGCTGTATCGTCAGCCATGGCTTCGATCCGCGCAGCTTCCGGTCCACCAACGCCCTCGGGACACCTGCACCACTCTCGAACGCGCCCGTTCCTGATTATCGACTCGGGCTGGCCGACCAATCCGCATGAACTGAACATCGACAATACGTTGCTGCTCCCCTGCGCCGAGGGACGAGTCCTTTCCCGGATCGAACTTATGTTGCCGAGCCGTCGATGGACCGGAGAGCGACTTACGGAGCCATTCCCG
>NZ_DASPNO010000044.1:0-45686 GCF_035626535.1 Brevundimonas sp. | reverse complement strand
AGCTTCATCACCGAGCCCTTGCCGAAGGCGCGGTCGATCTGCGCGATCGCCGCCTCCAGAGCCCGTTGCTTGTCGCCGTCGTCCTTGCCGACCAATTTCAATGCCGCCTGCGCTGCCACCTTGCCACTCTCCCTTGCCATGATTCCCGATCGGTATTCCGGGGGAGAGGCCCGCCTTCGGTCCGATGACCGTGACCCGCTCCCTGTGAGCAGGGATATGTGCACGGTTTGTTCCCGTTGCCAATATGTTCTTTTCAGAGCGTCGGGGCTTACGACCGATTTTGACGTATTCCAGCGGTCCGAGTTGATCCACGCGCGCCGCCGTGCGTTCAGGGGCGATGAAGAAGCCCCGCAAATCCGCCATCCTCAACATCCGCAACGCCCGCCTCGGCGACGTCGACGCCATCTCCGCCCTCGTCGCCAAGGTTTACAAGGACATGCCGGCCTATACGCCGGGCATGCTGCGCGGCCAGATCGCGGCCTATCCCGACGGGCAGTTCGTGGTCGAGTACGATGACGAGATCGTCGGCTACGCCGCCGGCTTCCGCATCGACGAGAAGACGGCGATGTCGCCCCACACCTGGACCCAGATCACCGGCGGCGGCTATGCGGCGCGGCACGACCCCCTCGGCGACTGGTTCTACGGCATGGAGGTGTGTGTCGATCCCGACCGACGCCGGCTTCGTATCGGCCAGCGGCTGTACGACGCCCGGCGCGACCTGTGCGAGGCCCAGAACCTGAAGGGCATCGTCTTCGGAGGCCGCATGCCGGGGCTGGCGCGGCGCAAGGCGGCCTGGCCGGACCCGCGCGACTATCTGGACGCGGTCACGGCGCGCAAGCTGAACGACCCCGTCATCGGTTTCCACATGCGCTCCGGTTTCGAGCCGATCGGGGTGCTGGAGAACTACCTGAGTTCAGACGCCGCCTCGATGGGTCACGCGGCCCACATGGTCTGGCGCAATCCCTACTACGCGGAGACGCACGGCCGGGGCGCGGCGTTCGCGGTCAAGGAGACGGTGCGGGTGGCGACGGTGCAGCTGCAGGCCCGCAAGGTCGCCAGCTTCGAGGAGTTCATCGCGAACATCGAGTATTTCGTCGACGTCACCTCGGACTACCGCTCGGACTTCGTGGTGTTCCCGGAGCTGTTCACCCTCCAGCTACTGTCGCTGGAGTCGAAGAAGCTGTCGCCGGTCGAGTCGATCGAGGCCCTGACCCGCTATACGCCCCGCTTCGTTGAGGCGCTGCGGAAGATGGCGGTCGAGTACAACATCAACATCATCGGCGGCTCTCACCCGACGCGGACCGAGGATGACGACATTCAGAACGTCGCCTACGTCTTCCTGCGCGACGGATCGGTTCACGCCCAGGAGAAGATCCACCCGACGCCGAACGAGCGCCACTGGTGGAACATCAAGGGCGGCGACCGCGTCCATGCCATCCCCACCGATTGCGGACCGATCGGGGTGCTGATCTGCTATGACTCGGAGTTCCCCGAGCTGGCCAGGCGGCTGGTGGACGAGGGGGCGCGGCTGCTGTTCGTGCCCTTCTGCACGGACAACCGGCAGGGCTATCTGCGGGTCCGCTACTGTTCGCAGGCCCGGGCCATCGAGAACCAGTGCTACGTCATCCTGTCGGGCAACGTCGGCAATCTGCCCAATGTCGAGAACATGGACGTCCAGTACGCCCAGTCCTGCATCCTGACGCCGTGCGACTTTCCGTTCGCGCGCGACGGGGTGGCCGCCGAGGCCAGCGAGAACGTCGAGACGGTCACCGTGGCCGACCTCGATCTTTCCGATCTGGCCTGGGCCAAGTCGCAGGGCACGGTGCGCAACCTGCGCGACCGCCGCTTTGATCTCTACAAGACGGTGTGGGCCGACGGCGGCTGAGGGTCAGACTCCGGCCTGCCGCCGCCACACCACGATGCCGAGGTGGGATATCTGCACCGCCTCGCCATGCTGGTTGCGGGTCTCGTGGCGGGTGCGGACGATGCCGCGCTCAGGCCGCGACTTCGACGGAATGATCTCGAGCACCTCGACATGGACGGTCAGGGTGTCGCCCGGGCGGGTCGGGCGCGGCCATGTGGTTTCGCCGCCGACGCCGACGAGGCCGCCGGCGAAGGGCAGGCCGTCGACCATCAGCCGCATGCTCAGCGCCGCCGTGTGCCAGCCGCTGGCCGCCAGCCCTCCGAACAGACTGTCCCGCGCCGCCGCCTCGTCCAGATGGAAAGGCTGGGGATCGTATTCCCGCGCGAAGGCCTTGATGGCGTCGGCGGTGACGGTGACCGAACCGGTCACGAAGGTCTGACCGACATGGAGGTCGTCGATGTAGAGCGGGTCCTTCACCTCAGGCCGCCCCGGCGACGGCGGGAGCGGGCGGCATCGGCTGGGCCATGCGCGCCCAGCCCGACACGGCCGCGCCGAGCACCAGCACCGCCAGCGCAGCCATCAGCCACGGCCTGACCGCGCCGCGCTCGGGCGACAGCGGCCGCACCAGCATGAGCACCAGCAGCCCCACCAGCACCAGCACGCCCGGCAGGTCGAGACCGATGCCGAGAAACACCGGATGGGACAGGCCGATCAGCCAGCCGCCGCCGAGAGTCGCCGTCACGGAGATCGGGACCAGCGACGGCGCCCGGGTCAGGCCGGGATCGAGGACCGCCGCCAACGCCGCCCCGGCGGCCGCCAGCAGACCCGGCCACAGGAACAGGAAGGCGGCTTCCGGCGCGACCGTCTGGGCCACGGCGCCGACGGCCAGCACGAGGCCGATCAGACCGATCCAGCCGCCCCACGCCGTGCGCGCGGCCAGTCCGGGAAGCAGCGACAGGCCGACGGCCGCCATCGACGCCCCGATGACGATCGGATTGCCGAACCCTCCCAGCGTGAGCCCGACGACGGCCATGGCGGCGAGGGCGGTCGCCGTGACCCTCGGGTCCGGCCGGCTTCGGCCGCCCAGCAGCGCCATGCCGAGCGCCAGCACGGTCAGCGCCGCCCCGGCCTCCATCCACGGCAGGCGCGCCAGCAGGGTGTAGTAGGCCTCGGCGCTGTCCGCCCGGTGGGTCATCGGTCCCGCCAGCGTCCGCACCGCGTGGGTGAGAACGAGGCCGACGGCCAGGAACCAGATCCCGTCCAGCGCTCCTCGCCCGACATCGGCCAAGGTCAGCCCCGCCCGCGCCCGCGCGCGCCACACCGCTGTTGCAGACAGCGCGAGGGCCAGCGCCAGAAGGGCCCAGCCCACCGCCGGTGGATGGCTGACGACCACCCGCCCGAACAGGTCGGCGTAGACCGCATTGGCGCCGCTTGCGGGCAGCGCGTCGGCGCGCAGCAGGGCGTCCGCGCTTTCCAGCGCCTGCGAACCGAGGTGCTGCACCGCGCCGCGATCCAGAGCCTCCGGCGTGGAGCTCGCGTGGTACTGTTCCGGCCGTCCGATGAAGGCGAGGTTCAGGCCCTGCACGCCCCGGCGTTTGGGGATGGTGAAGTCGGTGCCGTTGGGCATCCGCTCATAGACGAACACCGCCAGCGAATTCGAGGTGACGCCGCCCTCGGCGCGCACGCCCGCCCGGCTGAACAGGGCGATGGTCTCCGCATTGCCGCGCCCGGTCTCGAACATCATGGCCCGGCCGCCGCCGCCGCGCGCCTCCAGATTGATCACCGCGCCGATCCGGTCGCGCAGCGGGTGGTCGCCCCAGAAGGCCCGCGCCCCCTCCATGCCGATCTCCTCGGCGTCGGTGAACAGGACCACCAGCGTCCGGTCGGCTGGTCCCCGCGCCCGGATCGCCCGAACGGTTTCGAGCGCCGCCGCGACCCCGGCGGAATCGTCGGCCGCCCCAGCCGACATCGGCACGGTGTCGTAGTGGGCCATCAGGGCCACGGCGGGCAGGGCGGGGTTGCGCCCCGGCAGTACGCCGATCAGGTTCACAGCCGTGAAGTTCGCCGCCTCGGGATCGCCGCCCATCCGGCGCAGATAGTCCGCCGCCCCGCGCGCGATCGGCCCGGTCTGGGTCGAGGTCTGGAGTCCGAGCGCCGCCATCCTCCGCAGCAGGACCCCCTGCACCCTGGCGTGGTCGGGTGAGCCGACCGGATGCGGCCGTTGCGCCAGCTCGCGCACGTCGACCATGGCCCGCTCCGCCGAGAAGGCCGTCGCGGGTGCACCCCGCCCAGCCGGGGAGGGGACCTGCAACGACATGATCCCGACGAGCAGCGCGAGCGCCAGCGATCCGGTCAGCCAGAACAGCCGCATCAGACATCCTCCCCGATGACGGCCTGACCCTAGCGGTGCGGGCAGGGTCCGTCATCAGGGAGGACGCTGGAGTGTGGGCCCGGCTAGATGCAGCTGGCGGGATCGGCGCGGCAGCGGGCGAGACGCTGCAGCTGGGCGATCAGATCGGCCTCGCCCTTGACCTCGGCGGCCTGAACGGCGGCGCTGTCTTCCCCGAACAGGCCAAGGATCGTGGCCCCGCCGTTCGCGGCTCCGGCGACGCCGCTCTTCGTGCCGTAGGTGAGGGCGGTGACGGCCCCCGATTCGGCCAGGCCGAGCGACAGGGAGTTTTCTCCGAACGGCGCGGCGCGCGGCAGCGGGATTTCATACTCATCGGACTCGGCGATGACGATCGTGCTCGTGATCGTTTCGTCACTGAGCGTCGTCAGGACCAGATCGACCGCCGCAGTGTGGTTCAGCGGGAGCATGACGAGGTAGGGGTCCGCCTGGCCGGTATAGACGGCGGTCGGAGAGAGGCGACGCGGATCGCCAGCTGTCAGTCGGAGCGTCGGAAGGGCGGCCCCGAAGGACGAGCGGATTTCCCGGTTGCGCTGGGTCATGCTCAGGGTGACATTCCCGGGCGTGAACTCGTCATGATCGAAGCTCGCCGTATGTTCGATGGTCAGCACGCCCTTGCCGTCGGCGTCGAATTTCCCGTCGCAGAGGCTCCGCTGAGGGGGCTCGTCCCCGGCGCTCTTCTGACCGGTAGCCGCCGCCGCGGGGACGCCCGCCGCTACTGAAATGAGGCCGATGGCGGCCTTGATGATTTCCTCGCCTCGTCCCGTGGCCGTCGAATTGATGCTCTTCAGCCGTCCGTCCTCGTAGAAGGTGAAGCCGGCGGACCCGTCGCTCCACGCCGGGATGACCTGGCGCAGGGCGACGCTGTGTGCGTTTGGCGCGCGGAAATATCGGGTCTCCGGCTTCAGCGCGTAAACCGCCACGATCCCCATCCGATCCGGGGTGCACGCCAAGGTTTCGAGGACCGTGACATCCGTCGAACCGGTGGTCGGATAATACTGCACGGTGACGGGCGGCATGCTGGCGCAGGCGGTGACCGCCACGCCCGCCAGGGCGGCGGCTGCAATCAAATTCCTCATGACCATTCTCCAGGCGCCTGGAAGTGAGGCGCCGTGCCGTTGAACAGGAGAACGGTCATGCCTGCGCGTGACGGCCGTCACGGCTGGCATCCGGGTCGGGAGATCGCTGCATCCGGTCGTCCGTGACCACGCGACCCCTTTGAACTCCTTCGGGATCGGGGGTGATCATCTGGCCGCCGGCCGGCGGCCCTCCCGCTCAGGCGGCCCGCCGGAGCGCCCCCGGCGCCTTGACGAACAGGCCCGGCCGCCCGGCCACCGCGCGGAAGGCGAGGCTGTCTCCGTCCAGGCTCTCGTCGATGCCGAGGAACAGGCAGCCATCGTCGACGAGGCGCCGCTCGAGGTTGTCCAGCACCGCGCCGCGGCGGGCCGGCTCCATGTCGCCCAGCACGTGGCGGCAGAAGATGACGTCGAAGCGGTGGTCGTCGGCCGGCGGGTCCAGCAGATTGGCGCGGGCGAAATGCACCGCCGCGCGCAGCTGGGGCTTGGCGATCCAGTTGTCTTCGGCTTGGTCGAACCAGGCCAGCATGGTCCCGGCCCTGAGGCCGCGCTGGATCTCGAAACCGGTGTAGGCTCCCGAGCGGGCCTTCTCCAACGCGCGCTGGGACAGGTCGGTGGCGACGATCTCGATCGGGAAGCCCGCATCCATGGCGCCGATGGCCAGCGACCAGGCTTCCTGTCCGGTCGAGCACCCCGCCGACCAGATCTTGACCGGAGCCCCGCCGCGGGCGGTGGAGAGCGCGGGCAGCAGTTCGCTGGCGAAGGTGTCGAAGGTCGGCCGGTCGCGGCGGAACCAGGTCTCCGGATTAAGCAGCGCCTCGATCACCGCCCAGCCCAGCCCCGCCACCGGCTTGGCCCACAGCGAGGCCAGCAGGTCGTCGACAGTCTCGTACCCCTCGCGCCGCGCCAGCGGGCCCAGCCGGTGTTCGGCCAGCTTCATGCGGTCGCGCGTCAGCCGGAACCCGGCGCGCGACGCCATCAGCGACTGCAGGCGATCGAAGGAGTCCGGCGACATGGGTTCAGACGGCCCCCACCTCGGCGAATTTCGAAGTCAGGATCTCGCCGTCGAACGGCTTCATCACATAGTCGTCCGCGCCGGCCGACAGGGCCTCGGCGATGCGTTCGGCGCGCGTCTCGATGGTGCAGAACAGCACCTTGGGTCCGCCTCCGCCCGGCATGGTCCGCAGGCGGCGCAGGAAGGTCAGCCCGTCCATCACAGGCATCGACCAGTCGAGCAGGATGACCTCGGGCATGACGCCGGCGCAGAAGGTCAGGGCCTCGGATCCGTCCGCCGCCTCGTCGACCTCGAAGCCGAGTCCTTCGACGATGCGCCGCGCGACCTTCCGGATGATCCGGCTGTCGTCGACGATCAGGCAGGTTCTGGGGGTCAAGGACTGGGTTCCGGAACTGACGCTCAACGCACGTTCGGCGTTAGCCTTATCATCGCCGCGCGCCGGTTAACGAGTCCTTGGGAAACCGGCTTAAGGGTCAGTTAGGCATGTGGAGGGTCAGGGCCACGCGGCCCTCGTCGGCCTGGACATCCAGCGAGCCTCCGGCGTCGTGAGCGGTCAACCACAGCCAGTAGGGCTGGATCCACTGCCCCGGCAGGCCCTCGGCCAGCGGACGCCCCGCCAGACCGGCCACCGCCTCGGGCTTGAGCCGGGCCCGCGCGCCCTCGGCCACGCCGGTGATCGTCAGGCCGTCGCCCCGGCTCGTCGAGATGACCGCCGCCCCGCCGGAGGGCAGCGCCGCCATGGTCAGATACGCGAGGTTCACCAGCGCCCGCGCCTGGGCCTTCGAATAGTCGCCGCCGTCGACCCGCCACTCCAGCGTGGCCCGGCCGCCTTCGGTCAGGCCGGCGACCAGCTCACCGAGCTCGGCGCCCGAAAACCGTTCGGCGGAGGTCGAGGCCCCGAACGCCACCCGGGCGAAGGACACCAGCGCCACCATCTTCTTCGCGCTGGCCTCGATCAGGCCCATGGCGTCGTCGCGCATGTCCTGGGCGGTCGGGTCCTTGAGCAGGTCCAGCCCCGAGTTGATCGCCCCGGCCGGGCTGATGAAGTCGTGGCACAGCTTGCCGGCGACCAGCGCGGCGAGGGCCTGGCCGTCGGGGAGAGAGGAGGGGGCGGCGGTGTCGGTCATCGGGCTCGAAAACAACAGGTGATCGGTCGCGCGGACGCTGCCCTGATTTGCCGGTTCTTCAAACCGCCGCGATGGTCTATCGGAGCGGCCATGAGCAAACGACTGACCGCCGACCTCGCCTCCGGTGCGTTGACCGAGGCGCTGGCCGACATCGCCGAGGACGCCGCCCGCGTCATCCTTCCCTACTGGCGCAACGGCGTGGCGGCCGAGGCCAAGGCCGACGACAGCCCCGTGACCCGCGCCGACCGCGAGGCCGAGGCCCTGATCCTTGAGCGGCTGGAGGCGCTGTATCCCGGCGTCCAGACCGTGGCCGAGGAGGCGGTCGCCGCCGACGGCGCGCCGGCCGAGGCCGCCGAGTGGTTCTGGCTGATCGATCCGCTGGACGGCACCCGCGGCTTCATCGAGGGCCGGGAGAGCTTCACCGTCAACATCGCCCTGGTGCACAAGGGCAAGGTCGTGGCGGGTGTCGTCACCGCCCCGGCCACCGCCACTACCTGGCGCAGCGGAGGCAAGGGCGCCGGCGCCTTCCGCCGCCGTTTTGGCGAGGCGTGGCAGCCGATCCGGGTGCGCAACCGGCCCGCGTCGCCGACGGCGGTGATGAGCCACTCGATGAGCGACGTCGAGGCCGAACGCCTCGCCTCCCGCCATGGCTGCGTGCAGTGGCAGGGCACGGATTCCTCGCTCAAGTTCTGCCTGATCGCCGAGGGGCGCTTCGACGCCTATCCGCGCACCGGTCCGACCTCGGAATGGGATACGGCGGCCGGGCAGGCGGTGCTGGAGGCCGCCGGCGGCCGCGTCATGGCCGAGGACGGCCAGCCGCTGCGCTACGGCAAGTCCTGCTTCGCCAACGGTGGCTTTGTGGCGCTGGGCGGTTAGGGCTCAGGCCCTCGCCGCCGCCTCCGGCGTCGCCAGCACCGCCCGCTGCGTCAGCGCCGGAGCGCCGCATTCGCGGGCCGTCTCCATCGCCTCGGCGAGCATCAGTCCGACGGCGCGCGGCGCGGTTCCGGTCAGCCGGCTCCGGGCCATGGCCAGATGGGCCATGCCGATCTGGTCGGCGGCCCAGTCGAGCGGCTCGGTACGGGCCGTGTCCGCCAGCCGGCGCCGGACGATCGCCTCGAGCCTCGCGAGGGCCTCGATATCGGCCGTCGTCTCGGCCAGCCCGGCCTCGGCGGCCAACCGGCGCTCGCGGGCGAGGGCGCCGAGGATCAGCCCCGGCTCACGGCTCAGCGCCTCGGCCTCGGCGAGCAGCAACAGCGGGGTGTCGGCCTGCGCCTGGGCGAGGCGCACGGCCACCCAGTCGAGCGGGCTGTGGTCCGGTGTGAACTGGTCGGCGGCGGCGTCGAAAAGCGCCCGGCCCTGCACCCGCGCGGCGTCGTTTCCGGCCAGGTCAGCCAAGGCCATCAACCCGGCTCCGGCCAGAGCCAGCGCTCTCGCCCGCGTCAGGGGCCGATAGTCGGGCGAGGCCGCCTCGACGAGGGCGCGCAGATCGCGTCCGGCCTGGTCCAGCAGGCGGCCGTCGCGCCGCGCCACGCCCGCCTCCAGCGCCAGCGCCGCGCGGTCCAGCCGCAGCTCGTCTCCCGCGGTCGACGGCAGGGCCCGGGCGCCATGCAGCGCGGCGTCCAGCAGGGCCGCGGCGTCGAGCAGATTCGAAGGCGATCCTGACAGCCGCGCGCGCCGGGCGCACAGCCGGGCGTGCAGCGCCGCCGCCGCGGCCCGGGTGACCGGCCGCTCGGCGGTCAGCGACTGGGCGTCGGCGAGCGCCGCCGTCAGGGCCGCCGGTCCGCCGAACAGGTCGAAGCGCAGCAGGTGAATCTCTCCGGACTCGATCGCCGCCGCGGCGGTCTGGTCCGGGGTGGTGGTGTGGCGGGCCGCGTCAGAGGCGCATTTCGCCGCCCGGTCGAGGCTCTCGCGTCGTCCTGTCCGCCGCGCGTGTTCGCGCCACAGGCCCGAGGCCCGGATCCAGCTGTCGAACGGGCGGGCGCAGGAGACGCGGCCGGCGTCGACCGCCTCGCGGCGCGCCTCGGCCTCGACCAGGTCCGCGCCGATCAGCTCCAGCCAACCGAGGTCGTCGCTTTCGCGCGCCTTGTCGAACAGCTTCCTCAGGTCCCGGCCGAATTCGAACATGGGTGACCCGCGCTCCGTCCCGCTTCGGGACTGACAGCCGTCCCTCTCGCTGTCCTTGCAAACGCAGCGCCGCCCCGGGGGTTCGGCTTCGCCGTGAAGGTGTTTCGATCGGGGCGGTGGAAGCGGTCAGATCTTCTGACCCGGCGCCTCCAGCCAGGCGAGGAACCGCCGCGTCGACGGTCCCGCTTCGCCCCGGCGGTGGAAGGCGGCGAATACGGCGCCGTCGCTGACGAAGCCGTGGGGTGCGACCAGCCGGCCGGCGGCGAGATCGGCCTCGACGAGGGGGCGCTGAGCCACAGCCGCGCCCAGCCCCGCCGCCGCCGCCTCGATCATGGTCTGCTGGTGATCGAACTCGACCGGACCTCCTGCGGGCGCCGGCTGGCCGGTCAGGGGGGACCAATTGGCCCAGGCCGCCGGATGCGACCGCGAGACCAGCCGGACGTCGGACGCGGCGCCAGGCGCGGCGACCATGCCGATCGCATTGTTCATGAACGGCCTCGCCTCCAGTCCCTCGGGACAGGGCGTGTCTGGCGCCAACATGCGGATAGCCAGATCGGCGCCGCCGAGGGTGCGGTCCAGCGGCGCGTAGGATTCAGTCAACTCGACCACCACGCCCGGCGCGGCGGCGGCGAAGTCCGGCAGACGAGGGATCAGCCAGCGGGCCGCCAGCGTCGACAGGCACGACACCCGCACCCGTCGTCCGGCCCGGCCCCGGCCGGCCACCGCCTGCTCCAGGGCGGCGAAGGCCGGTGCGATCTCCCGCCACAGCCGCTCCGCCTCGGCGGTGGGCCGCCGGGCGTTGCGCGGGCCCTCGAACAGCGGATGGCCGAGCGTCTGCTGCAACAGGCCGATCTGACGGCTGACCGCTCCGTGGGTGACGCCCAGCCGCTCCGCCGCCCGGCCTATTCCGCCCAGCCGCATCGTCGCCTCGAAAGCCTGCAGCGCCTTCAATGGCAGGTAGGCTGCTGACGGTGCAGGGGTGGCTGGCTTCATGTGCGAAAAACTCACGAACAGCGTCCGATAAGTCGTTAGGCGGTCACGGGCAAGACAGGCATTCGCTGGTCGGCCAACCGGGAGGAGCGAGATGATCGACGCCGTCGACTACGACCAGCGCCAGCACCAGACCTATCAGGTGGGGCGCGAACTGCCTGCCGCCAGCCGAAAGCTGTGGGCCGACGCCTTCGCCGCCCGCGCGCCGGCCGCCCGCCCGCTGACCTGCCTCGACCTCGGCTCCGGCACCGGTCGCTTCACGCCTTTGCTGGCCGAGGTGTTCGGCGGACCGGTCTACGGCGTCGAGCCCTTCGACCGGATGCGGGAACAGGCCGAAGCGGCGCCGCACACCAAGGCGGTGCGCTATCTCGCCGGGCGGGCCGAGGCGATCCCCCTGCCGGACGAGACCTGCGACCTGGCGCTGATGTTCCTGTCGTTCCACCATGTGCGCGACCGCCCCGCCGCCGCGGGAGAAATCCGCCGCGTGTTCAAGCCCGGCGGCCGGCTGCTGATCCGCAGCCATTTCTCCGACCGGATGCCCGAGGTGCACTGGCACCGCTGGTTCCCCCGCGCCCGCGCCGTCGAACTCAAGATGTTCCCGACACTCGCGGAGGTCACGGACCTGTTCGCGGCGGTCGGGCTGCAGCCCCTTGCCCTCGACACGCTGCGCGAGCGGTTCACCGACAGCCTCGCGGAGTCCTCCCGCCGCCTGCGCACCCGCGCCATCTCGACCTTCGAACACCTCGACGAGGCCGAGATCGAGGAAGGCTTCCGCCGCATGGACGCCGAGATCGCCGCCGGGCCTGAGGGCCCGACATACGGCGACTGCGACCTGCTGGTCCTCGGCCGAGGGGAGGGATGACGGGGCCGGACTCCGCCAGAAGCGCCGTGTGGGGCATGCGAGATCCGGGCTCCCCCAACGAACGCGGAGCCCCTCATGTCCATTCTCGCCGGCAAGGTCGCCATCGTCACGGGAGCTAGCTCTGGCATCGGCGAGGCGACAGCGCGCCTCTTCGCCCGCGAGGGCGCGGCGGTGGTCGTTTCCGCGCGCCGTGAGCCGGAACTCGACCGCCTTGTCCACTCCATCGCCTCCCAGGGCGGCCGGGCCGTTGCCGTGGCGGGAGACGTTCGTGACGAGGCCGTCGCCGAACGGCTGGTGGCCGTGGCCGTCGATCGGTTCGGCGGTCTCGACATCGCCCTTAACAACGCCGGTTCGGTTGGCGACAACGAGCCGGTCACGGAGATCGCACTGGACCGGTGGCGAGCGACGCTTGAGATCAACCTCACCGGCGCCTTCCTCGGCGCCAAGCACCAGATTCCAGCGATGCTTGATCGCGGCGGCGGCTCGCTGATCCTGACTTCCAGCTTTGTCGGCCACACTATCGGCATGCCCGGAATGGGCGCCTACGCCGCCGCCAAGGCCGGGATGATCGGTCTGACCAGGGTCATCGCCGCAGAGTTCGGGGCCAGGGGAGTCCGCTGCAACGCCCTCCTGCCCGGCGGTACGGATACGCCAGCCGGCCGCGAGTTCGCCAATACGCCGGAAATCATCGCCTTCGTCGAAGGCATGCACGCCCTGAAGCGGATGGCCCATCCCGACGAGATCGCCCGGGCGGCGCTGTTCCTCGCCTCGGACGCCTCAAGCTTCGTAACCGGCAGCGCCATGCCCGTGGACGGAGGCGTATCGATCAACAAGGCCTGAGCGGGCTCAGCCCCGCTCCTTCGTCTTCGTGAAGGCTACCTGCGGGAACCGCTCCATCACATAGCCGGTCTCCCAGCTCGACTTGGCGAGGAAGACCGGGTCGTCGTCGATGTCGCGGGCCATCTGGCCGCGGTACTTGCCCATGAAGTCCTCGAGATCGGCCTTGGCGCCGCCGATCCAGCGGGCCTCGGCCCAGGGCGAGGGTTCGAACACGACCTCCAGCCCGTATTCCTCGCCCAGCCGGTCGGCCATGACCTCGAATTGCAGCTGGCCGACGGCGCCGACGATGAAGTCCGAACCCAGCTCGGGGCGAAACAGCTGGGTCACGCCCTCCTCGGCCAGGCCGTCCAGCGCCTTCTTCAGATGCTTGGCCTTGAGCGGATCCTTGACCCGGACCCGCTGCAGGATTTCCGGCGCGAAGTTGGGCAGGCCGGCGAAGCGGATCAGTCCGCTCTCCGACAGGCTGTCGCCGACGCGCAGCACGCCGTGGTTCGGAATGCCGATGACGTCGCCGGCGAAGGCGTCCTCGGCCAGTTCGCGGTCCGAGGCGAAGAACATGATCGGGGCGTTCACCGACAGCTGCTTGCCGGTGTTCTGCACCTTCAGCTTCATGCCGCGGCGGAACTGGCCCGAGGCCATGCGGAACATGGCGATGCGGTCGCGGTGGTTGGGGTCCATGTTGGCCTGGACCTTGAACACGAAACCGGTCACCTCTGCCGCACCGGGCTCCACGGTCAGATCGACCGGGGCGGGGGCGTTGCGGGTCTCCGGCGGGGCTTCCTTGCGCGCCTTCATGACCTTGGGCGCCGGGGCCCATTCGCCGATCGCGGCCAGCAGTTCGTCGATGCCGAAGTGGCGCAGGGCCGAGCCCCACAGCACCGGCGTCATATGGCCCTCGAGGAAGGACTGGCGGTCGAAGGTCGGATAGCCCGCCTCGACCAGCTCCTGCGCCTCCATCAGGGCCTCGTGCTCGCCCTCCTCGAAATAGCGGCCGGCCTCGGTCAGCGGCAGGGCTTCCGGGTGGGGCACGTCCTCGGCGGCGCCGGCGGGCTTGCGGGCGTAGGGCTGGAACCTGCCCGTGCCCATCTCGACCATGCCGCGCAGACGATTGCCGCTCTCCGCCGGCCACCAGATCGGGGCGGGGTCCAGCTGCAGCCGGCTGGCGATTTCGTCCAGCAGGGCCATAGGGTCCCGGGCCTCGCGGTCCAGCTTGTTGATGAAGGTGATGATCGGGATGTCGCGCAGGCGGCAGACCTCGAAAAGCTTCAGCGTCTGCGGCTCGATGCCCTTGGCCGCGTCCAGCACCATGATGGCGCAGTCGGCCGCCGTCAGGGTGCGGTAGGTGTCTTCCGAGAAGTCCTCGTGGCCCGGCGTGTCCAGCAGGTTGAACATCTTGGCCCCACCGTCTTTCGTGGTGTGCTCGAACGTCATCACCGACGCCGAGACGGAGATGCCGCGTTCCTTCTCGATCTTCATCCAGTCGGACTGGGTGCGCCGGTTCTCGCCGCGCGCACGCACGGCGCCGGCCGCGCGGATGGCTCCGCCGGCCAGCAGGATGTGCTCGGTCAGCGTGGTCTTGCCGGCGTCGGGGTGCGCGATGATGGCGAAGGTCCTGCGGCGCAGGGCCTCCTGTTCGAGGGTGAGCTTCGACATGTTCTATCCGTTGGGTCGCGCGAGTTACCCCGGACGGGCCCGGATGTCACCCGATGCGTATACCCCCTCGCAACGAAGGGCTTTCGGAGTCATTGTCGTGTCAGGCGAGACGCCCGGTCACGCAATCGGGCGCCGCCTTTGGAAACGCAAAAGGAACGGCCATGGCTCACGACCATCCCGCCGACCCCCGCCCTGAAGGCGGTCCCCACCCCGCCGTCAGCCTGATCGTCGGCTTCGGCGTCATCGTCCTCGGCGCGACCGTGGTGCACGTGGTTTTCAACGTGCTGGTCTAGGCCTCGGGCGGAGCCGGCTCCTCACCCTCGCCGTCACCCTCCTCCGGGACTTCGTCGGCGGAGGCCGCCTCCAGTTCTTCGGCGGTGAGCGGTCGCTGCCGGTTTTTCGCACGGTCCATCAACCCGGCGGCCATCTCGGCGGCGCGGCCCCCGTGTGCGGCATTGGCCAGGGGCCGCAGCAGGATCACGGCCTCGTCGAACTCTTCCGCCTGCATCATGGCGTTGGCGTATCCGAGGCGGATCGCCGCGAGTTGGGGGGCGAGCTGAAAGGCCTGATCCCAGGTTACGAGATCGTTCTCGGTCGGATAATTCTCTTCCACCTGCCGCGACTCCGCCAGCAGCTGCAGCGTGTAGTACTGCGCCGGATCGGCGGCATAAGCGCGCGCAAGGTAGCTCCGGGCCTGCCTCATCAGGGATACCGCCGCCTCAGGTCGCTCTTCGGCGAGGCGCATGAACCGGGTCGCCATCAGTTGTAGCGCCTCGATGTTCTCTGGCTCCTGCTCGAGAAGGCGGAGCAGGACACCTTCCCCCGCTTCCGGATCACCGAAATGCAATTCGGCGTGGCCGAGCTGGAGCATGGCGAAGGGGTCGCCGGGATGCCGGGCCGCCAAACGGCGGACGAGTTCGGCGGTCTCCGCCCGTTTGTCTTCAGCAACCCCGATTTTCAGCCGCTGGCCGATAAGCAGCAGATCGTCGGCCGAGCGGGGTAGCCGCGTGACCGTTATCGGCGTCTCGGGAAATTCCGCCGTATAGTGCTCGATCGTGAGCCTGCGGTAGCGACGGAGTTCCTGACGGATCTGGTCCATTGTCAGGCCTGTCGCCTTTTCCATCGCGGCGACGGATTCCCCACCCTGCTGAATGTCCCGGATATAGGCGGCCAACTGGGCGCGGCGGGTGTCGTCGCTCATGAACCAGTGGGTCATCAGCCAGGCCACCGGATAGTAGCTGGGTTGATGGGTGCGGCGCACTTCGCCGACCCGTTTGGTCAGGAGATCTTCGAGCGGCAGCCAGGTCGCGTCGAACAGCCCATACACCCGGCCCTCGTTGTACCCGCCGATCTTGACGGAGGTCTCCGAGACCTCCGCGGTCATGAAATACTCGGCGAGACCCTCAAGCAGCCAGGCCGGATACCCTGCCGTGGACGCCATCTGATAGCTGAAGTGGTGGAAATACTCGTGGAAGAGATAGTCCTGTTCGCGATCGTTGAAGGCGGCGGCGAAAATATCCTCCCCGACCGGGAAATAGGTCCCGGCCACGTTCTGGCCGCTCGTCGGATTGATCTGCAGCAGGCCCGATCGACCATTCACCAGATAGATCGGCAGCTTCCGGCCGGCGGTCTCGGCTGGCAAACCCATGCGCGCCCGCAGGATGAAATCGTAAATCTCGAGATTGCGGATGTACCGTCGCAGGGCGTGTTCGCTGCCCTGGGAATAGACGACGAAATGCGGGCTTTCCGCCTTGCGCCATTCGGCATGAGCAGGGCTCGCGGCGGATGCCGCAAGGATCGCGATCGCGAACAGGATCGCGCGCTTCAGGCCTTTGAACATCGAAATCCTCCACCCCTGGAGGGACAACCTACCGTTGGACGGAAGCCTTGTCCAAATCGAGCGGAGCCTACGCCGCCAGCCGCATCCACACGGCCTTGTCGGCGGCGACGGCGTCGAGCTTGCCCTTGGCCGCGCGGTTCTTGAGCTGACGCATAACCGGATCGGGCAGGGCGCAGAACTGCGGCTCGACCAGATCAGGGTCGCAGGCCGCCGCGGGCGCCGCGAACAGGGCGGCGTTGATCTCCGGCGAGCGGTCGTGGATCAGCCACGCCAGACGGCGCGCCCGCTCCGGGTCGTTGTGGTGCAGCAGCGGGTCTTCGGCGAACAGCTCGCAGCCCAGCGTCAGCACATAGTCGAAGCCCAGCTTCTCGAACCGGCGCGCGTCGCCGGGCGTGACCGGGCAGGTCTCGTCCAGGTCGAACACAACGTCGTTCAGAAGAAAGAGCATCGAAAACACCCGTCATCTCCGGGCTCATTGCGGCCCGTTAGATGAGACCATAGGGGCAGGCGCTTGAGGTTCCGTTCCCGAACGTCGTTAAGGATTTCGCACTGGCGGCGGCGGCGTTAACCCCCCGGTTTGATCTCCGGCTCCGCCACCTTCTCGGTGATGAAATGACGCCCCTCGCGGTCCTCGATCTCGATGATCCAGAGGTCGGGATCGTGTCGGATCTGGCGCTGCAGATACTCGTCCAGTTCGCTCTCGAACTCGCTCTCGACCGGCTGCATCCACAACCGCTCGCCGTCCGGTCCGAAAGCCTCACTATAAAGTCTGGCGTGGCGGTTCCTCGTGTCGAACGCCTTGACGATGACCGTCCCCGCGCGGGCGTCGCCCTTGCGCGCCACCGTGGCGAAGGCCCCCGCCAGTTCGGCGCGGCGGATGAGGGCGGAGACCCACAGCTCGGTGGAAAGAAGCAATTCGCTAACCCTGCTCGGAAACCGGACCGGAACGCGTGGCGCGTAGGGTGCGGCGCATGACGATAGGGCAGAACGCCACCGCCGCCAAAGCCGTCCTCCTCGCCGCCGCTGTGCTGGCGACGCCGGGGCAGGCCTGGGCGGGGCCCGCCGACACCTATTACGAACGCGCCTTCGTGGTCGCCGCCGACGCCCGCTGCGGACTGTTCGGCGACCGCGTCGATGCCGCCCTCGGCGCCGCCACGGCCCAAGCGCGCGGCGCCGCCCTGCGCTCCGGCGCCGCCGAGGCCGACCTCGACGCGGTCGCCGCCCGGGCCCGCTCGCGCGCCGGCGCCGTGTCGTGCCGCGATCCCCAACTGGCCCTTGTGCGCGACCGCGTCGACGGAGCCTTCTCCGGCTGGACCCGCACGCCGCGCATGACCTTCGCAGGCGAGCGCCAACCGTGGATCGCCGACCGCACCAAATGGACCCGGCCCGGCTGGCGGCTGAAGCAGGCCTCCCGCGTCGGGGCCTCACCGGTGACCTTCGGTTTCGGCGGCGAGGCGGACGCCTCCGTTCTGACCGCCGTGGTCTCCTTCGTCGGCCGGTCCCGTCCCTATGCGGCGCGGATCGTCTTCCGCGACGACGCCAGGGCCCCCCGCGCCTGGCTGTCCGGCGGCGGTCTGGCTCCGGCGTCGTCGCGCGCCAGCGTCTGGGCCACCGGCGTCTCGGCCGCCGCCCCCGCCCTGCTCGCCGAGGGCCGCCGCTCAGGCGACGCCTGGCGGTTCCCGGCCTCGGCCGCCGATCGTCTGGCCCGTCTCGATCCGCGCGAGATATTCCTGGTCGAGTTCCATTTCCGCGACGGCAGCGTGGCCAAGGCTCGCTTCGAAGTCGGCGATTTCGCCGCCGGCCGCGCCTTCATGGCCATGGGCGCGCTGTAAGAGCTCCGCCCCTTAACGGCTCGTTTACCACGAACACGGCAGTTTCTGCCTAGCGGGCGTCGGTATGCACCCGTGAGTATTCGGGGCGGGACGCGTGGGCGGCTTCACGGCGGCGTTGCAGAGATTCGGGATCGGTCGCCTGACCGTGGTGCTGGGCGTCGCCGCCGGCGTCGCGGCCGTGCTGGTGGCGGTCATGCTGCGCATCGGCCAGGCCCCCGACGCCCTGCTGTATTCCAACCTCGACCTGCGCGAAGCCTCCGAGATCACCACCGCGCTGGACAGCGCCGGCATCAAATATTCCTCGAAGGGCGACGGCTCGACCATCTTCGTCAGCCGCGACAAGGTCGGCGAGGCCCGCCTGCTGGTCGCCGGCAAGGGCCTCGTGACCTCCGGCTCGGTCGGCTACGAAATCTTCGACAACCAGTCGGTGCTGGGCCAGACCGAGTTCCAGCAGAACCTCAACGAGAAGCGCGCCCTCGAGGGCGAACTGGCCCGCACCATCATGGACATGCGGGGCATCACCTCGGCCCGGGTCCTGATCGCCTTGCCGTCGCGCCAGCTGTTCCAGACCGCCGCCGCCGACCCGACGGCCTCGGTGGTCGTCGGCGTCACCGGCGGGACCCTGACCGGCGCCCAGGTCCAGGCCATCCGCAACGTGGTCGCCTCGGCCGTGCCCAACCTGAAGCCGGAAAAGGTCACCCTGACCGACACGGCCAACCGCACCCTCGCCGCCGGTTCCGACGCCGAGGGCTTCAACGCCGCCTCCGCCGAGGAGGCCAAGACCTCGACCGAGGCCCAGCTGCAGGCGCGCATCAAGGACATCGTCGAGGGCGTCGTCGGCGTCGGCGCGGCCCGCGTCGTCGTCACCGCCGACATCGATCACAGCCGCTCCACCACCCAGGAACAGCGCTTCGACCCGGACGGCCAGGTCGTCCGCTCGACCTCGTCGAACGGCTCGGAGAGCGCCGACACCACCGGTGTCAACGACGGCGGAGCAACGGCGACCAACAACATCCCGGGCGGCGCCGATCCGGCCGCCACTCCCATCGGCTCGCGCGACACCCAGACCAACGAGACCACCAACTACGAGATCTCAAACACCACCACGACGACCGTCAAGGAAGCCGGCGAGGTCAAGAAGCTGGCCGTTTCGGTCGCCGTCGACGGCCGCTGGACGCCCGCCGCCAACGGCCGGGGCGAACCGACCTATGCGCCCCGAAGCGAACAGGAGATCGCCCAGATCAGGTCGCTGGTCGCCGCCGCCGTCGGCATCGACGAGGCCCGCGGCGACAAGCTCGAGGTCCAGAACGTCCGCTTCGCCCGCGAGGTCGCCCCGGCGGGCGGGGTCGAGGCCGGCTCGTCGCTGTTCGACTTCACCAGGAACGACCTGATGCGCGGCGTCGAGCTGCTGGTCCTGCTGATTACCGGCGTGCTGCTGATCTTCTTCGTCCTGCGCCCCCTGCTGAAGTCGGCCTCGGGCGGTGGTCAGCAGTCCCAGCTAGCCGGGCCCGGCGGCGTGCCGGTGACGCCGCTGCAGACCACCATCATGGGCGGGGTCCAGATGCCCCAGCTCGCGGGCCCGCTGCCGCCCTCCGAGATGGAGCAGCGGCTCGACATCGCCCGCATCGAGGGACAGGTGAAGGCCTCCTCCGTCAAGAAGGTCGCCGACTTCGTCGAGAAACATCCTGACGAGTCTACCTCCATCCTGCGCAGCTGGGTGCATGAGGGTTGATGGCGGCGCGGATGGTCAGCAAGAAACCCGCAGTGGACGACGTCAGGAAGCTGACGGGTCCGGAAAAGGCCGCCGTCATCCTGCTGTCGCTGGGCGAGGACCACACCCGCCTCTGGCAGAGCCTCGACGAGGACGAGATCAAGGAAATCTCCCAGGCGATGGCGTCGCTGGGCACCGTCAGCGCCCAGGTGGTCGAGGAGCTGATGGTCGAGTTCGTCTCGGGCATGAGCGGCTCGGGCGCGGTCATGGGCAGCTACGAGCAGACCCAGCGCCTGCTGACCGCCTTCATGCCCGCCGAGCGGGTCGAGGCCCTGATGGAGGAAATCCGCGGCCCCGCCGGCCGCACCATGTGGGACAAGCTCGGCAATGTGAACGAGGCCGTCCTCGCCAACTATCTGAAGAACGAATACCCGCAGACCGTCGCGGTGGTCCTGTCCAAGATCAAGGCCGATCACGCCGCCCGGGTGCTGACCGCCCTGCCCGAGGACTTCGCCCTGGAATGTGTCCAGCGCATGCTGCGCATGGAGCCGGTGCAGCGCGAAATCCTCGACAAGATCGAGCAGACCCTGCGCACCGAATTCATGTCCAACCTGGCCCGCACTTCGAAGCGCGACAGCCACGAGATGATGGCCGACATCTTCAACAGCTTCGACCGCCAGACGGAGGCCCGCTTCATCGGCGCGCTGGAGGAACGCAACCGTGAGGCGGCCGAGCGGATCCGCGCCCTGATGTTCGTCTTCGAGGATCTCGCCAAGCTGGACCCCGGCGGCATCCAGACCCTGCTCCGCGCGGTCGAGAAGGACTCCCTCGCCCTCGCCCTGAAGGGCGCCTCGGAAGCCCTGCGCGAATTGTTCTTCTCCAACATGTCCGAGCGGGCCTCGAAGATCATGCGCGAAGACATGGAGAGCATGGGTCCCGTCCGCCTCAAGGATGTCGACCAGGCGCAGATGGCGATGGTCCAGGTCGCCAAGGACCTCGCCGCCAAGGGCGAGATCATGCTGGTCGGGCAAGGCGCAGACGACGAGCTGATCTACTGACATGACCGCTCGTCCCTCCAGCACCCCCTTCTCCTTCGACACCGAGTTCGACGCCTCGGGCGTGGTCGTGCAGCCGTCGGCCTTCCGCCCTATCCGCCGGGCCTACGCGCCGACGGAGGTCGAGGCCCTCGTCGCCCAGGCCCGGCTCGAAGCCCGCAACGAAGCGTTGGCCGAGACCGGGAGCCTCCAGGCCATGGCCCTGTCGGCGATCGGCCAGGCCCTGACCGCCGCCGTCCCCGCCCTGGCCCACGTCGCCCGCGCCCATCGCGAGCAGTCGGCGGAACTGGCTCTCGCGGCCGCCCGCGTCGTCGCCTCGGCCGCCCTGGACCGTTTCCCCGCCGGTCCCTTGCAGGCGGCGCTCGAGGCTCTCGGCCAGGAAATCGATTCCTCGCCCCGCCTTGTCATCCGCACCGGTCAACTCGACGACGCCAACCGCGCCCGCGTCGAACAGCTGTGCGCCGACGCCGGTTTCTCGGGCGTGGTGGCCTTCCGCGACGAGCCGGGTCTGCCGCCCGCGTCCTTCCAGCTGGAGTGGGCCGACGGCCGCGCCGAGTTCGACGCCGACGCCGCCTTCGCCCGCATGAACGAGGCCCTCGCCTCCGCCCTCGCCGCCGAGGCCGGCCACGCTGAAACCCTGACCCCCGACACCTCACTGGAAGGGAGGCCGTAATGGCGTCCGACACCATGGCCCTGGAGGAGTTTCCCGACTCCACCGCGATCACCGTCAATGACGAGGCGGCGGACAAGACCGCCAGCGACCTGGCCCCGGTCTTCGACGTGCCGGTCAACATCTCGGCTGTGCTCGGCAAGGCGCACATGTCCGTCGCCCAGCTGCTCAAGCTGAATCGCGGCTCGGTGCTCGAGCTGGACCGCAAGGTCGGCGAGGCTATCGACATCTTCGTCAACAACCGGCTGGTCGCCCGCGGCGAGGTCGTCGTCGTCGAGGACCGGCTGGGCGTGACCATGACGGAAATCATCAAGACGGAAGACAGCGGCGCCTGATCGGCGACGCCTGGTAAAGATTAGAGGAGAAGACCCATGCGGCTTCTGGTGGTTGGCAGGCTCAGCGGACAGCTGGCGACGGCGGTGAAGATGGCCATGGCGCACGGCGCCAAGGTGCAGCACGTCGAGCGCGGCGATCAGGCGACGGAACAGCTCCGTCGCGGGCAGGGCGCCGACCTGCTGATGGTCGACTACCGCGTCGACATCGCCGCCCTGATCGCCGCCAACGAGGCCGAGCGCATCTACGTGCCGGTGGTCGCCTGCGGGGTCGACGCCGACGCCGCCGACGCCGCCGGGGCCATCCGCGCCGGCGCCAAGGAATTCATCCCCCTGCCGCCCGAGGCCGATCTGATCGCCGCCGTCCTGTCGGCCGTCGCCGACGACGAGCGCCCGCTGATCTCGGCCGACCCGTCGATGAAGGCTGTCATCCAGCTGGCCGACCAGGTCGCCCGCTCGGAAGCCTCGATTCTGATCACCGGCGAAAGCGGCGTCGGCAAGGAGGTCATGGCCCGCTACCTGCACGCCGGATCGAAGCGGTCCGAGCGGCCCTTCATCAGCGTCAATTGCGCAGCCATCCCCGACAACCTGCTGGAATCCGAGCTGTTCGGACACGAGAAGGGGGCCTTCACGGGGGCCATGGCCCGCCGCATCGGCAAGTTCGAGGAGGCCGACGGCGGCACCCTGCTGCTGGACGAAATCTCCGAAATGGACGTCCGCCTTCAGGCCAAGCTGCTGCGCGCCCTGCAGGAACGGGTCATCGACCGCGTCGGCGGGACCAGGCCCGTGCCGGTCAACATCCGCATCATCGCCACCTCGAACCGCGACCTCGCCAAGTCGGTGGCCGAAGGGACATTCCGCGAGGACCTGCTCTACCGCCTCAATGTCGTGAACCTGCGCCTGCCGGCGCTGCGCGAACGGCCGGGCGACATCGCCGTGCTGGCCGACCACTTCGTCAAGAAATACGCCGCCGCCAACGGCGTGTCGGTGCGCCCGATCTCGGCGGACGCGAAGCGGGCGCTGGTCTCGCACCGCTGGAACGGCAACGTTCGCGAGCTGGAGAACGCCATGCACCGCGCCGTGCTGCTGGCGGTCGGGCCCGAGATCGACGTCGAGGCCATCCGCCTGCCCGACGGCCAGCCGCTGTCCATGGGCGGGCACGGCGCCGCGCCCGACGCCGGCGTGGCCGGCCGCGCCGCCCACGTCGCCGACGCCGTCACCCGCGCCCACGTCGGTCAGACGGTGGCGCAGATGGAGAAGACGTTGATCCTCGACACGCTGTCGCACTGCCTCGGCAACCGCACCCACGCGGCCAACATCCTCGGCATCTCCATCCGCACCCTTCGCAACAAGCTGAACGAGTACGCCGACGAGGGGACGAGGATCCCGGCCCCGCAGTCGGGCATCGCCGCCTCCGGCTACGCGGCGGCCTGACCATGATCCGCGCGGACCGCAGAAGCGTTCTGACCGGCCTGGGCGCGCTGGGCCTGATCGGCTGTTCGCGCCGGCCTGAAGCCGCGGCGGCCGATGTGGTCCCGCCCCGGTCCATCGCCGTCGACTTCGCCCCGCTCGAAGCGCGCCACGGCGGCCGGCTCGGCCTCGCCGCCTTCGTTCCGGGCGGCGACCGGGTCGACTGGCGCGCGTCGGAGCGGTTCGTCTACTGCTCGACCTTCAAGATGTATCTCGCCGCCGCGACGCTGGAGCGCGTCCAGCGCGGCGAGGAGCGGCTCGACCGCATGGTGCCGGTCACACAGGCCGACATGGTCAGCCACGCCCCGGTCACCGAGCCCGCCATCGGCTCGAGCCTGTCCGTCGAGACGCTGTGCAAGGCCGTCGTCGAGGTCAGCGACAATCCCGCCGCCAACATCCTGATCCGCGAACTCGGCGGCATCGACGCCCTGCGCGCCTGGTACCGCTCGATCGGCGACAAGAGCACCACGGTCGATCGCCTCGAGCCGATGATGAACCGCCTCGACGGCGACAAGGACACCATCGCCCCCGGCCAGTCGGCCGCGAACCTGCACCGTCTGTTCATCGCCGACGAGACGCCGCTGACGCCGGAAAACAAGGCCCGGCTGCTCGGTTGGATGTTCGACTCCCCGACCGGCGCGGCCCGCATCAAGGCCGGGGTTCCGCCGGGCTACCGGGTCGCCCACAAGACCGGCACCGGCGGCTATGGCCCGACCAACGACATCGGGATCGTCTACCCGTCTTCGGGCGCGCCGGTGATCATCGCCGTCTACTACCACGGCGTCAGCGCCTCGACCGGCGTGCAGAACGAGGCGGTCATCGCCGACGCGACCCGCATGACACTCGCCGCCCTCGGCCACGCCGCATGAGCGACGCCGCCGCCATCATGATGAAGGACGGCATGGCCCGCCCCAGCGGCCGCGACATGCTCGGCTGGATCGCCCGCGGCGAGGTCGGCATGGCGGTCGGCGTCATCGGCGTCATCCTGCTGCTGATCCTGCCGATCCCCGCCTTCCTGATGGACATGCTGCTGGCGCTGTCGCTGGTCTCGAGCGTGCTGATCCTGATGACCGCGGTGATGATGAAGAAGCCGCTGGACTTCGCCATCTTCCCCACCGTCCTGCTGGTGTCGACCCTGTTCCGCCTCGGGCTGAACCTCGCCTCGACCCGGCTGGTGCTCAGCCACGGCCACGAGGGTCCCGGCGGCGCGGGTCAGGTGATCCAGGCGTTCGGCAGCCTGATGATGGGCGGCAGCTTCATCATTGGCATCATCATCTTCGCCATCATCCTGGTGGTGAACTTCGTGGTCATCACCAAGGGCTCGACCCGCATCGCCGAGGTCTCGGCCCGCTTCACCCTGGACTCCATGCCGGGCAAGCAGATGGCAATCGACGCCGACCTGTCGTCGGGTCTGATCAACGAGGAGCAGGCCAAGTCGCGCCGCAAGGAACTGGAGCAGGAATCGACCTTCTTCGGGGCCATGGACGGCGCCTCGAAATTCGTCCGCGGCGACGCCGTCGCGGGCCTGATCATCGTCTTCATCAACGTTATCGGCGGCATCCTGATCGGCGTCATCCAGCATCAGATGCCGATCGGCGATGCGGCCGATTCCTACGTCGCCCTGACCATCGGCGACGGTCTGGTGACCCAGGTCCCGGCCATCATCATCTCGATCGCCGCCGGCTTCCTGGTGTCCAAGGCGGGGGTCGAGGGCACGGCCGACAAGGCGCTGGTCGCCCAGCTGGCCACCAACCCGGTCAGCCTCGGCGTCGTCTCCGGCGCCGCGGGCCTGATCGGCCTGATCCCCGGCATGCCGATCCTGCCGTTCGCGGCTCTCGCCATCGGCACGGGCATTATGGCTTGGCGCCTCGGCCGCCAGCGGCTCAAGCCGAGGCCGACCGAGGCCGAACTGAGCGCCGCCGCCGCCACGCCCAGGGAAGACGTCGAGGAGCCGATCGGCACCGCGCTGACCATCGACGAAGTCAAGATTGAGCTGGGCTATTCGCTGCTGTCGCTGATCAACGATCTGGAAGGTCGCCGCCTGACCGACCAGGTCCGCGCCCTGCGCCGCTCGCTGGCCCAGGAGTACGGCTTCGTCATGCCGTCGGTGCGCATCCTCGACAACATGCGCCTCGGCACCCAGGGCTACGCCATCCGCATCAAGGAGATGGAGGCCGGGTCGGGCGAGGTGCGTCTCGGCTCGCTGATGGCCATGGATCCGGCCGGCCGTCAGGTCGAACTGCCCGGCGAACACACCCGCGAGCCCGCCTTCGGCCTGCCCGCCACCTGGATCGACGAAAGCCTGCGCGAGGAGGCCACCTTCCGCGGCTACACCATCGTCGACCCCTCGACGGTGCTGACCACCCACCTGACCGAAATCCTCAAGGAGAACATGGCCGAGCTGCTCTCCTACGCCGAGGTGCAGAAGCTGCTGAAGGAAATGGGGCCGGAAGAAAAGAAGCTGGTCGACGAGCTGATCCCGTCCGTGGTCACGGTCACCACCCTGCAGCGGGTGCTCCAGTCCCTGCTGCGCGAGAAGGTCTCGATCCGCGATCTCGGCGCCATTCTCGAGGGCCTCGCCGAGGCGGCGCCGCACACCAGCTCTGTCACCACCCTGGTCGAGCACGTCCGCGCCCGGCTGGCCCGACAGCTGTGCTGGCAGCACAAGGGCGACGACGGCGCCCTGCCCATCGTCACCCTGTCGCCCGACTGGGAGCAGGCCTTCGCCGAGGCGCTGGTGGGCTCAGGCGAGGACAAGCAGCTGGCCATGGCGCCGTCGCGCCTGCAGGACTTCATCCGCGCCGTCCGCGACGTGTTCGAGCGGGCCGCCATGGCCGGCGAAACGGCTGTTCTGCTTACGGGGCCGCAGGTCCGCCCCTACGTCCGCTCCATCATCGAACGCTTCCGCGGCCAGACGGTGGTGATGAGCCAGAACGAGGTCCACCCCAAGGCCCGCCTGCGGACCATCGGGACGGTCTAGGGAAATCCGCCGCCTCGGATATAAGGATGGCTCCGCTTTTGAGGGAGGGTTCCATGCGCCTGCTGCTCCTTGTCGCCGCCCTGGGCGTGCTTTCGGCCGCTCCCGCCGCGGCCCAGACCGCAGGCGGCCTTGTCGACACCTCCAGCGTCGAGTCGAACGGCCACCGGATCATCCAGCTGTCGGTCGAGATTCCGGCGCCGCCGTCCGAGGTCTGGTCCGCCCTGACCACCTCGGAAGGCTGGCGCCGGCTGGGCGTCAGCTTCGCCGACGTCGACTTCCGCACCGGCGGCGTCATTGAGACGGGCTACGCCCCGGGCGCAACGGCCGGCTCCCCCGGCAATATCGGCAACCAGATCGTCGCCTACGTGCCCGGTCGCATGCTCGCCATCCGCAACGTCCAGGCCCCGCCCGGATTTCCGCACGCGGCCGAGTTCGCGCAGACGGCCACGGTCATGGAGCTTGACCCGCTCGGCGAGGACCGCACCCGCGTGACCCTGACAGCCACGGGCTTCGCACCCGGTGCAGCCTACGATACGCTCTACGGCTTCTTCCACCAAGGCAATGGCCAGACCCTGGAGATGCTGCGCGACAGCTTCGCGGACGAGTGACTAGTCCGCCTCGGTCCAGCCCCCCGCCGACGCCGCCCGCGCCACGTCGTTGGCCGGCCGCGCGATCAGGCCCGACTGGGTGATCCACACCTCGTAGCGAGCGCCGTCGGCCATCGGCATATAGGCGCCGCCGCCGTAGAGGGTGTCGACCGCGTCGACGTACTGGCGGTATTTCCGCGCCGTGTTCCAGGCGCTGACCTTCCACGGCATCCACTCCGGCCCCGCCTCATCACCCCCGCTCAGCGGGTGCACGCTGCGCGCCCCGTTGATCTCCTGCTCGATCGACTGGTAGCGGCCCGACAGCCGGTCCAGCCGGTATTGCGTGTCCAGCCCCAGCACATTGGCCCACGGCTTCCACTTCAGCACCTGGGCCTCGATCCGCCATTCGTCGCCGTGCAGCGGGTAGAGATTGCTGACCGCCGGGGCGTTTTCGCCGCGCGCCGGCTGCATCACGGTGGCTTCGAAATACTGCGGGCCCAGCTGGCGGGTCTCGATCGTCGCCACCGGCCGCTCATAGGTCAGGCGGGAATAAGTCTGTATGTCCAGACCTAGCAGGGCCGCGACCATGGCCGCGGCGATGAAGCCCGCGCCGCCGACCCCGCCCAGCAGACCGCTGAAGAACCGGCCCCTGATCAGCGCGCCCAGACCCTTGAACAGCAGCACCAGCCCGATGAGTCCGACCAGCGCCGGCGCGATCCACCACCACCAAACCATGTTCTCACTCCCGCCCCTGACCGAACGATCTTTACCCTAAATCCGCAGAACGGGGACGGTTTCCCTCCGCGGGCGACTGGACAGGCCAAAACGCGCCGCTAATGCTCGCGCCTGATGTTTTCGGCCCTCCGCCCGTCCCTGCCCGCCCTGCTCCGGTTTGCGCGGACGCCGAGCATCGGTCGATCAATCGTCGCCCTGCTGGCCGGGGCCATCCTGCTGCTGCTGGCGGTGAACATGGCGACCTTCGTCATGATCCAGCGCACGGCGGCCTTCAACGACCAGGTCGAGCGTTCGCAGCAGGTCCGTCGCGCCGCCGGCAACCTGTTGCTTTCGCTGGTCGACGCCGAAACCAGCCAGCGAGGCTATTTGCTCTCCGGCAGTCCCGAATTCCTTGTCCCCTACAATCGCGCCGAGATCACCGTTCCGGAGCAGATGGACGAACTCGAGCGGCTCGCCGCCGGCGACCCCCAACTCGAGGCGCATGTCGCCGCCATGCTCGAGGCCGTCCGCGACAAGCTCGCCGAACTCGACCGCTCGGTGGCCCTGTCGCGAACCGGCCGCACCGGCGAGGCCGTGCAAATGGTCCGTTCGGGATCGGGCCGGGCGCTGATGGAATCGATCCGCGAGCGGATGGCGACCATCGACGAGGTCGAGAACGAGCGGTTCACCGTCCGCACCAGACAGTCCGAGCTCGGCCTGACCCTCACGCTGTGGGCCAATGCGCTCGGCGGGATGCTGGTGCTGGTGCTGGCCGGGATCATGATCTGGCTGGTCCGCCGCTACGTCGCCGAGATCCAGACCGCGCGCGACACCCTCGACCGCATGAACGCCGGACTGGAAGGCCAGGTCCGCGACCGCACCGCCGAACTGACCCGCGCCCGCGATCGCGCCGAGGCCATGCTGCGCGAGGTCAACCACCGCGTCGGCAACTCGCTGCAGCTGGTCTCCAGCTTCATGTCGCTGCAACTGCGCCATCTCGCCGACGACGGCGCCCGCGCGGCCCTGAAGGAGTCCCAGGCGCGTATCGAGGCCGTGGCTCACGTGCACCGCCGCCTCTACACCTCCGACGACATGTCCTCGGTGGCCATGGACGAATATCTCGAAGGCCTGATCGCCGAGCTCGGCAAGTCGCTGGCGCCCGGCAAGGGTTCACCAACCCTGACGCTCGAGGCCGCGCCGCTGAGCGTCTCGACCGACCAGGCTGTGTCGCTCGGGGTCATCGTCACCGAACTCGTCACCAACGCCGTCAAATACGCCTACGGTCCCGGCCAGGCTGGCGAGATCCGCATCATTCTCGAACCCGGGAGCAAGGGCCGCGCCTGGCTGACGGTCGAGGACGACGGCCCGGGCCTCGGCGACGGCAAGCCCCGCGGCACGGGCCTCGGCGGCAGGATCGTTTCGGCCATGGCCTCCGGCCTGCGTTCGAAGGTCGAATACGACCCGGACCACCCGGGCGTGCGCGCCCGGCTGGCTTTCGATCTCCAGCCCTGATGCGCCAGGCTCGCTCCATGCTCCAGTTCGGCCAACCCGACCCGTCCCTCGACTATGCGCCGCGGCCGACGGCGTTCGGGCTCGTCTTCCAGGGCGGCAAGCTGGCCTGCGTCCGGGTCGACCGCGGCGACGCCAGCTATTTCGACCTGCCCGGCGGCGCCATCGACGGCGACGAGACCGGCGAACAGGCCCTCATCCGCGAATTCGTCGAGGAGACCGGCATGGCCGTCCGGCCCTTCGCCCCCATCGCCGAGGCCGCCCAGTATTTCCGCAAGTCGGATGGGACCCCCGTCAACAACATCGGCGCCTTCTGGATCGCCGAGCAGCTGTCGCTCGATCCGTCCGCCAAGGTGGAGGCCGACCACGAACTGGTCTGGCTTCACCCGCACACGGCGCTCAACGAACTCCGCCACGACGCCCACGCATGGGCCGTCGCCGTCTGGCTTCGTCGGCACGCCCAGGGCTGAATCCTTTGACGCGCAGTACGGGAACGGCGCCGCTGTCCTGGTGGTTCGGACTCCATGCGCGGCGGTTTCGGCCGCGTCAGCAAGGAGTTCGACAATGCCCGATCATGATCGAGTTGAAGGCGCCGCCAGGAACATGGGCGGCAAGGCCAAGGAAGCGGCCGGCAAGGTCACCGGCGACGAGAAGCTGAAGGCGGAGGGCAAGGCCGACCAGATGTCCGGCAAGGTCCAGAACGCGGTCGGCGGGATGAAGGACTCCCTGCGAGACGACAAGCGTCACTGATCCGGTCCTGACCATCCAGCGCCGCGCTCCTCACGGGGCGCGGCGTTCGCGTGCCCGCTAGTCGTCGTCCCCGCCCAGCCGGAACCTCAGCCCCTCCTCGGCGGGCTCGCTGCCGTCGGCCGGCCGGCATTCCTCAACCCAGGTCACGCCGCCTTCGCGCTGCGCCCGCGGACGGGTTTCGCAGGTCCGGTCGACCAGCCGGGGTCCGCTCGGAGCGGCTCGCCCGGGCGCGCCGCACTGCAGGGCGTAGCGGTCGCCCGCCGCCTCCTGCCGGCATCGGTCGGCGGCCTCGGCGGTCGCCATTCCTCCGGGCAGGGCGGCGTCGAGCGCCAGCGCGGCGCGGACCCGCGCCTGACAGGCCTCCAGGCTCTCGTTGGCCTTGCGCATCAGCGGGCTGCACTCCGACCGCTCATAGCCATAGGGATCGGCCCGGGCCCAATCGGGCAGGGCGGGCCCGGCAGGCGCGGGCGTCGCGGCGGCGACCGGCGCGGGGGCAGCCGGTTCCTGCCACACCACCTGGCCCGTGGCGGCCTGTTGCAGGACGGCGGCGGCGACGATGGCGAGCATGACAGACCTCCTGGAACGTAGCGTCCGAAACTAGCCTATTTGGCGAGCGCCCGCATCGCCTTCTCCAATCCGGCCAGCGTCAGCGGATACATCCGCTCGTCGACCAGTTCGCGGATCATCCCGACCGAGGCCGAATAGCTCCAGTAGCGTTCCTGCGACGGGTTCAGCCACGCGACCTTGTCCCACTGCTGCGTCGCGCGTTTCAGCCACACCGCCCCTGCCTCCTCGTTCCAGTGCTCGACCGAACCGCCGGGCATGGTCACCTCATAGGGACTCATGGTGGCGTCGCCGACGAAGATGGCCCGCCAGTCGGCCGGGTATTTGTGCAGCAGGTCCCAGGTCGGGATCTTCTCGCTGTGCCGGCGCCGATTGTCCTTCCACACCCCCTCGTAGAGGCAGTTGTGGAAGTAGAAGAACTCCAGGTGCCTGAACTCGCTCCTCGCGGCCGAGAACAGCTCCTCGCACATCTTCACATGGGCATCCATCGAACCGCCGATGTCGAGGAACAGCAGCACCTTGATCGTGTTGCGCCGCTCGGGCCGCATGTGGATGTCCAGCCAGCCTTGCCGCGCCGTGCCGTCGATCGTGGCGTCCATGTCCAGTTCGTCCGGCGCGCCCTGTCGGGCGAACCGCCTCAGCCGGCGCAGCGCCACCTTGATGTTGCGGGTGCCCAGCTCGACCTGGTCGTCGAGGTTCCGGTACTCGCGCTTCTCCCACACCTTGACCGCGCGGCCCTGCCGTCCCGGCCCGCCGATGCGCACGCCCTCGGGATTGTAGCCGCCGTGTCCGAATGGGCTGGTTCCGCCGGTGCCGATCCATTTCGAGCCGCCCTCGTGCCGGCCCTTCTGTTCCTCGAGCCGCTGCTTCAGCGTCTCCATCAGCTTGTCGAAGCCCCCAAGTGCCTCGATCTGCGCCTTCTCTTCATCGGTGAGGTATTTCTCGGTCAGCAGCCGCAGCCAGTCCTCCGGGATGTCGGTGATCAGGTTCTCGCCCGCCCCGACCGTCTCGACCCCCGCGAACACCTTGCCGAACACCTGATCGAAGCGGTCGTAGTGTTTCTCGTCCTTGACCAGCACCGCCCGCGACAGGTGGTAGAAATCGTCCACCTTCCGTCCGGCCACATCCCGGTCCATGGCCTCCATCAGATGGAGCCATTCCTTCATCGACACGGGCACTTTCGCTTCGCGCAGGGCTGTGAAGAAGGGGAGGAGCATGGCTCGACTCTATCAGGCCTTCTTCAGCAGCCCAATCAGCTGTTCAGCATCCTTGGGCGCGGCGCTTTTGATGTCGTTGTCGAAGTAGACGAACACCTCGCGCTCCTTGCGCCACGCCCGGATCGCCTTCGCCCAGTCCTTCAGCGCCGCCTCGCCGTAGCGGCCGTGGTAGCGTCCGCCGGGCCCGTGCCCGCGCAGATAGACGAAGTCCGCCGTCGCCTCCCACGGCGCCGGGGCGTGGTGGTGGTCCGAAATGCACAGGGCGACGTTCCGCCGACGGAGCCTCTCCAGCACCTCGTCCGCGTACCAGCCGGGATGCCGGAATTCGACGCTGTAGCGGTGACCGGCGGGCAGGGCGTCGAGGAAGCTCTCCAGCCGCTCGTCGTTGCGGTGCAGGTTCGGCGGCAGCTGGAACAGGATCGGCCCGATCTTGTCGCCGAGACCTTGAATGCGGCTGAACATGTACGCCAGTGGCTCGACCGGGTCTTTCAGCTTCTTGTTGTGGGTGATGAAGCGCGAAGCCTTCCAGGCGAACAGGAAGTCGTCCGGCGTCTGGTCGCGCCAGCCCGCCACGGCCTGATCTGTCGGCATGCGGTAGAAGCTGGCGTTGATCTCCAGCGTCCGGAACCGGCGCGAGATATACTCCAGCCGCCCGGCGGCCTTGACCTCCTCCGGATAGAACGGCCCGTTCCAGTCCCTGTAGGCCCAGCCGGAGGTGCCGATCCGAACGTCGCGCATGGACCCGAAGCGCGGGCGGCGTCTCAGCGGTTCCGGGTCGCCTCGTCCTCGCGATCCGCCAGAGCGCCCTCGAAGACGACGCCGGTGTACAGGCTGACGACCATGGCGTCTTCGAAGGGGCCCGTCGCCCGGGCCTTGAACCCCCAGCCGTCGCGATGGCTCACAAGCGCCATGGTCAGCTTGTCCTCGCCTTCGAGGCGCACCCGGTAGGCGGCGAGCAGGGCCGGGCTCTGGCCTTCGAAATTCATTCTCGTCAGGTCGCCGTCATAGACCTTGGCGTCGGGCCATCGGTTCTCGATGGCCCGGCGCGCGGTGGCCAGGATCATCTCTTCGGACGGAAGCGGCCGGTAGCGGGTGGCGTAGAGGGTGATGTCGATGTCGACCGCCTCGTCGCGCGAGACGCAGCCGACGTCCTCGCCGTGCGGAATGTCGCCGCCCTGGACCGGGAAGATGCTGATGCGGTCTTCGGGGCCTCCGTCGAACACGCAGACCATGCCGCTCGGCACATGCGTGACCTCCGCGAGGACGCCGTCGGTCGTATTCACGAAGATGCCCTCGGCGCCGGCCGCGGCGATGATCCGGTCAGCGATCGCCTTGGCGGCTGCGATCTGCTCGGGCGCCGCGTCCTTGTCGGCCTCCTGGGCCACAGCCGCCGTTGAGGCGAGCAGCGCCGCAACGAACACCATTTTCGCGATCATGAAACACCCTCCCACAATGAGAAGATGTAGGCACGCTTCCGCCGCCCCGTCTATCCGCTGGCTGTCTATCCCCGTCGCAGGATGAACTCGTCGTCCAGCCAGCGGCCGACCGGATACTGATACTCCCCGGCCTTCTCGAACCCGTAGGCGGCATATAGTTTCTGCGCCTTCAGGTTGCCGCTCCAGACGCCGATCCACAGCGGCCCGTCGCTGTGGGCCTCCATCCACTCCAGCGCGAGGGCCAGCAGCCTGGTGCCCAGCCCCAGCCCCTGCGCCGACTTCGCCACATACAGGCGCCGCAGCTCCGCGTGGCTGGCCCGCGCCTCCGGATGGGGCAGGGTGTTCGGCCCGGTGTTGGCGAAGGCCAGCAGTTCCCCATCCCGTTCGGCCACCCACCACGCCGCCCCCGCCTCCTTCAGCTTGGTGCGAACCGCCTCCGGGCTGAAGCTGGCGTCCAGAAACGCCGTCAGGTCGTCGGCCGGGTAGGGGATGCCGAACCCCGCCACGAAGGTGTCGATGAAGGTCTGCCGCCCCAGTTCGCCCAAGGCGGCGGCGTCGTCTTCAACGGCGGGACGGATCACGGGCTCTGTCATGATCCGCCCCTTAACGTCAGAAGCTTGTCAGGGCGAGCTTGCCGATGGTCGATCCGCTCTCCAGCCGCCGATGACCCTCGCGCAGGGTCTCGGCGGACATGGGCCCCAGCACTTCGGTCAGGGTGGTGCGGATGCGGCCGGCGTCGACCAGCGCGGCCACTTCCGTGAGGATCTCGTTCTGCCGGATCATGTCGGGCGTGCCCTGCACCGAGCGGGTGAACATGCTTTCGAGGGCCAGACCCACCGACTTCGTCTTCAGACTGTCGAACGGCCCCGTCGGAAGTTCGTCGATCATGCCGATCATGCCTTGCGGGGCGACGGCGCGCGCCAGGGCGTCGAAATGCCGGGGCGTCTGCGTCAGGGAGGCGATATATTTCGGAGCGCGTTCTCCGGCGGCGGCCAGGGCCTCGTCCAGCGGCCCGGAGTGGTCGATCACCGCATGGGCGCCGAGGGCGAGGCTCCAGTCCCGCGTCTCGGGCCTGGAGGCCGTGGCCACCACGCGCAGCCGGGTTCTGGCCCGGGCGATTTGAATCAGGGCCGAACCGACGCCGCCGGCGCCTCCGACGACCAGCAGCGTCTGGTCCTCGTCCGCGTCCGCCCGCATCCGGTCGAACAGCAGCTCCCACGCCGTCAGGGACGTCAGCGGCAGGGCCGCCGCCTGGGTGAAGTCCAGCGACCGCGGCTTCGGACCGACGATCCGTTCGTCCACCGCTTGCCGCTCGGCATTCGATCCGGGGCGGTTGATCTGTCCGGCGTAGAACACCTCGTCGCCGACCTTGAACAGGCTGACCTCTGGACCGACCGCGGTCACGATACCCGCCGCGTCATAGCCCAGGATGTCCGGCGCCCCGTCGCCCGGCGTACGGCTGAGCCGCACCTTGAAATCGACCGGGTTCAGCCCGACGCCCTTGATCTCGACCAGCAGGTCACGGGGGCGCAGCTCGGGCTCCGGGGCGTCGATGGCGACAAGGGCGGCCGGGTCGGTGACGGGGCGCGGACCGGGGGTTACGATGGCTTTCATGCGGTGACTCCATTGCGGGTCCCGCTCAGCTGATGCATCGTCTTGCCGCCTACAAGTACGCCAATTCTGTGCAGGTAGTACCTAAATGGATACCGCATCCAGTCTTCATCAGAACCCGATCCGCCGTCGCGTGCGCGGCGGCGAATGCGTCGTCGACGCCGCTCTCGACGTCATCGGCGGCAAGTGGAAGGGGATGATCGTCTATCAGCTGCTCGATGCGGGCCCCCTGCGATTCAACGCGCTTCGCCGGGAGGTCGGCGACATCACCCAGCGCATGCTGACCAAGCAACTGCGCGAACTCGAGGACGACGGGTTGGTGTCCCGCACGGTCTATGCCGAGGTGCCGCCGCGCGTGGAGTACCGGCTGACTGCCGGCGGCGCGGCGCTCGCCCCGGTGATCGCCGCCCTCAAGGCGTGGGGCGAGGACCACCTGCGCGTCCCCGCGACCCGGGAGGCCGCGTGAGCGTCGCCCTCTTCACCCATCCCGACATGATCGAGCACCGGCCCGGGGCCGGGCATCCGGAGCGGCCCGAGCGGCTGCGGGCCGTGCTCGACGCGCTGGACGACGCCGGCCTGTCCGGCGACCGGCGCGGCGCCACGGAAGCCGCCATCGCCGACCTCGAGCGGCTGCACCCGGTCGCCTATGTCGCCAACCTGCTCAATGCGGCGCCCGCCGAGGGGCTGAACGCCATCGACGCCGACACCCTGCTGTCGCCTGGCAGCGTCCGCGCCGCCCGCCTCGCCGCCGGGGCGGTGGTCGACGCCGTCCGCGCCGTCGCCCGGGGCGAGACCGGCCGCGCCTTCGCCGCCGTCCGCCCGCCCGGCCACCACGCCGAGCCCAACCGCGCCATGGGCTTCTGCCTGTTCTCCAATGTCGCCGTCGCCGCCCGCGTCGCCCAGTCCGAAGGTCTCGCCCGCGTCGCGGTGATCGATTTCGACGTCCACCACGGCAACGGCACCCAGGCCGCCTTCGAGGCCGACCAGAGCCTGTTCCTCGGCTCGATCCACCAGTCGCCGCTCTATCCCGGCACCGGCGCGGCCTCAGAGACCGGCGTCGGCAATATCGTCAACGCCCCGGCGCCGCCTCACGCCCCTCGCGAGGCATGGCGGGCCCTCTTCTCCGGCGCCCTGATGCCGGCGCTGGAAGCCTTCCGTCCCGACCTGATCCTGATTTCCGCCGGCTTCGACGCCCACCGCCGCGACCCGCTGGCCCACCAGAGCCTCGAGGCCGAGGATTTCGCCTGGGCGACCCGCGCCGTCGTCGAGGTCGCGCGATCGTGCTGTGCGGGCAAGGTTGTTTCCTCGCTCGAGGGCGGCTACGACCTCGAAGGGCTTGGTCGTTCGGCGGCCGCCCATGTCCAGGCTTTGGGGGAGGACTAGGGGGCCGGTTCGCAATCGCTGTTCCGCCCGTCGCTCATGTCAGCTCCCGCCCGAGAACCCACCGCAGATCACCCCGCCCCGGCGCCCGTTCCGCGCCCGGCCGCGCTCGTCTCCGTCCGTCCCGGGGCCATCATCCTCGCCCGCCACGGCGAGCCGGCCCTGTCGCGCAAATGCCTTCTCACCTCCGATCAGTACCGCGACTGGTGGGCGAAGTACGAAGTCGGCGGCCTGCGCGCCGGCCAGACCCCGCCGCCCGAGCTGCTCGCCACCGCCGAGGGCGCCGGGGCCATCTACGCCTCGACCCGCCCGCGCGCCCAGGAAACCGCCGCCGCCATCGCCGCTGGCCGCGAGGTGATGTCCGACGCCCTGTTCATCGAGGCGCCCCTGCCGCCGCCGCATTTCCCCTCGTGGTTCAAGCTGCCGCCGAAATATTGGGGCGCCGTGGCCCGCATCTGGTGGCACGCCTTCAACCACCACGAGGGTCAGGAGACCCGCGCCCAGGCCGAGGTCCGCGCCGAACAGGCCGCCCAGGCCCTGATCGCCCGCGCCGAGTCGGGTCAGGACGTGCTGGTCCTCGCCCACGGCTATTTCAACCACATGGTCGGCAAGCGGCTGAAGGCCGACGGCTGGAAGCTGGTCCACAACCAGGGCTACAAATACTGGTCCCAGCGCCGCTACGAACGCCGCTGACCGCGGAAAACCGTTCCGCTTGATGCTTGTCGTTGAAGCCTTGCGCTCGCCCCTCTAGGGTCGCCGCCGATGACTGACGCCGCCCCCATCCCCGCCGACCTCAGCTTCGAGGACGCCCTGCAGCGCCTCGAGCAGATCGTCTCCCGCCTCGAATCCGGCCAGGCACCGCTCGAGGAGTCGATCACCCTCTACGAGGAGGGCGCGCGCCTCAAGGCCCACTGCGAGGACCGCCTCAAGGCCGCCCAGCTCCGCGTCGAGAAGATCGTCGTCGGCGCCGACGGTCAGGCCAAGGCCGTCGAGCCGGCCGGGTTCGACTGATGTCGGGCTCGCCGGCCGGGAGCGTCTCGCCAACCGTTTCGTTCGACGACTTCCTCAAGGTCGACATCCGCGTCGGCCAGGTGATCTCCGCCGAGCCCTTCCCGCAGGCGCGCAAGCCCGCCTACAGGCTGGCCATCGACTTCGGCCCCGGGATCGGCGTGAAGAAATCCTCGGCCCAGATCACCGTACACTACACGCCGGACCAGCTGGTCGGCCGCAAGGTCGCCGCGGTGGTCAATTTCCCGCCGCGCCAGATCGGCCCGTTCATGTCCGAGGTCCTGACCCTCGGCTTCCCCGACGCCGCCGGCGAGGTCGTGCTGGTCGGGGTCGACCGCGAGGTTCCGGTGGGCGGGAGGCTGTTCTGAACGTTGTCGCCGCCAATTCCCCGGAGCAGGGCGTCATCGACCGGGTGGCCGAGACCGCAGATCTCGTCACCGTCGCCCTCGACGAGCTTCTGCCCCGCGCCGACGGGCCCGAATCGCGCCTGACCGAGGCCATGCGCTATGCGGCCCTGGGCCCCGGCAAACGGCTGCGCCCCTTCTTCGCGCTCGAGGCGGCCAATCTGTTCGACATCGAGGAGCGGCCTGTGCTGCGCGCCGCCTGCGCCCTCGAATGCGTCCACGCCTACAGCCTGGTCCACGACGACCTACCCTGCATGGACGACGACGACGTCCGCCGCGGCCGTCCCACTGTCCACCGCGCCTATGACGAGGCGACCGCCGTCCTCGCCGGCGACGCCCTGCAGACCGCCGCCTTCGACATCCTGCTCCACCCCGACACCCACGAGAATCCCGCCGTGCGCTGCGAGCTCGCCGCCCGGCTGTCGCTGGCCTCCGGCGCGCGGGGCATGGCCGGCGGCCAGATGATCGACCTGCTGGGCGTGCGCGACGACCTCGGCGGCGTCGCCCGCATGCAGCGGCTCAAGACCGGGGCCCTGTTCACCTACGCCTTCGAGATCCCGCTGATCATCGCCGACGCCCGCGAGGCGCACCGCCAGGCCCTGATCAGCTTCGCCCACGACATCGGCCTGGCCTACCAGATCGTCGACGACCTGCTCGATGTCGAGGGCGACGAGGACATCCTCGGCAAGGCCGCGCGCAAGGACCACGCCCAGGGCAAGACCAATTTCGTCACCCTGCTGGGCATAGAGGCGGCGCGGCATCGCGTCGCGCATCTGGCCGATCAGGCCCGCGCCCACCTTGATCCCTTCGGCTCCGACGCCGAAATCCTCAAGGCCAGCGTGGACTACGTTCTCCAGCGCCGTTCGTGATCCTTCTTCGCCGTCACCCTCGGGGTTGACCCGAGGGTCAGAGGTTGGGAACAGCCCGGTATCCAAAGGCTTCTCTGACTGCGATAACCCTCGACGACTGAGCACCGGAACGTCTGATCCCCGGGTAGTAGCGTTCGCGATCGCATGCGGTCGCGGCGAAGGCCGAGGATGACGAGTAGAGAGGGGCTCGTAAGGAACACGTGAGTTTCATGCCCGACACCCCGCTGCTCGACCAGGTCAAGCTCCCCGCCGACACGCGGAGCCTCGACATCCCGCAGCTGAAGCAGCTGGCCCAGGAACTGCGCGCCGAGACCATCGACGCCGTCTCGGTGACCGGCGGCCACCTCGGGGCCGGTCTCGGCGTGGTCGAGCTGACCGTGGCGCTGCACCACGTCTTCGAGACGCCGAAGGACATCCTGATCTGGGATGTCGGTCACCAGTGCTACCCGCACAAGATTCTCACCGGACGGCGCGACCGCATCCGCACCCTGCGCCAGCCCGGTGGCCTAAGCGGCTTCACCAAGCGCAGCGAGAGCGAGTACGATCCGTTCGGCGCCGCCCACGCCTCGACCTCGATCAGCGCCGCCCTCGGCTTCTGCGCCGCCCGCGACCAGAAGGGCGAGTCGAACAAGGTCGTGGCCGTTATCGGCGACGGCTCGATGTCCGCCGGCATGGCCTATGAGGCGATGAACAACGCCGCCGAGACTACCAAACAGCTGGTCGTCATCCTCAACGACAACGACATGTCGATCGCCCCGCCGGTTGGCGGCATGAGCGCCTATCTGGCCAAACAGGTCTCGGGCGGCGCCTATCGCAATTTCCGTCGCTTCGGGAAGTCGGTCGCCGAACACCTGCCACGCCCGTTCCGCAATGCCGCCCGCAAGGCCGAGGAATACGCCCGCGGCATGATCGTCGGCGGCACCTTCTTCGAGGAGCTCGGCTTCTACTACATCGGCCCGGTGGACGGGCACGACATGGACAACCTCGTGCCCATCCTGAGGAACGCAGCCGCCGTCGACGACCGGCCGGTGATCGTCCACGTCGTCACGCAGAAGGGGAAGGGCTACGCTCCGGCCGAGACCAGCGCCGACAAGCTCCACGCCGTGGTCAAGTTCGACGTCGTCTCCGGCCAGCAGTCGAAGAGCGTTTCCAACGCCCCCAGCTACACCAAGGTGTTCGGGACCGAGCTGATCAAGCGGGCCGAACGCGATCCGTCCATCGTCGCCATCACCGCCGCCATGCCGTCGGGCACCGGGCTGGACCTGTTCGGCCAGGCCTTCCCCGAGCGCACCTATGACGTCGGCATCGCCGAACAGCACGCCGTCACCTTCGCCGCCGGCCTCGCCGCCGACGGCATGAAGCCGGTCTGCGCCATCTATTCCACCTTCCTCCAGCGCGGCTACGACCAGGTCGTCCACGACGTCGCCATCCAGAAACTGCCGGTCCGCTTCGCCATGGATCGCGCCGGACTGGTCGGCGCCGACGGGGCCACGCACGCCGGCAGCTTCGACATCGGCTTCATGGGCGCCCTGCCGGGCATGGTGCTGATGGCCGCTGCCGACGAGGCCGATCTGGCCGCCATGATCGCCACCTCGCTCGAGATCGACGACCGCCCCTCCGCCTTCCGCTATCCGCGCGGCGACGGCGTCGGCGTCGAGATCCCCGAACTCGCCGCCCCGCTCGAGATCGGCAAGGGCCGCGTCGTCCGCGAGGGCACGACCGTCGCCATCCTGTCGCTGGGAACGCGCCTTCAGGAATCGCTCAAGGCCGCCGACGCGCTCGCGGCGCGCGGCGTCTCCGCCACCGTCGCCGACGCCCGCTTCGCCAAGCCGCTCGACGCCGACCTGATCCTGCGCCTCGCCCGCGAACACGAATGCCTGATCACCGTGGAGGAGGGAGCCATGGGCGGTTTCGGCGCCTTCGTGCTCCAGATGCTGGCCGAAAAGGGCGCGCTCGACGCCGGCCTCAAGGTCCGCACCCTTTGCCTGCCCGACGTGTTCCAGGACCAGGATGCGCCCCACGAAATGTACGAACAGGCGGGACTGAACGCCGGGCACATCGCCGCCGCCGCCCTGCAGGCCCTGGGCGTCGAGGCCTCGCGCGCCGTGCGGGCCTGATCGCGCCTTGGCAACCGGACTCCGCCGACCCCGTTCTGTCCCGGGACAGGCAAGGTGGAGTACCGATTGTGAAAGCTCATCTCTTCGTGGCCGCGGCCCTGATCTGCGGCGGCTGCGCGACGCAGCAGACGTCCAGCGCCCCGGTGGTCCGGGCCGGGGACGACCGGCTGACTTGCCGCCAGATCGCCGACGAGGCGGCGACCCTCAGCGAGCGGATGGGCGGAACCCCGACCGGAAGCGCCCTGGGCACGGCCACGACAGTGGCCAAGGCGGGCGCGGCGGCGTTGATCCCGGGCGCCGGTCTCGTCATGGCGGGGGTCAACGCCCTCAACGCCCCCGAGCGAGCGCGTCGGGAGGCCGATGAGAACCGCTGGCACTACCTCAACGGCCTCTACACCGCCCGCAACTGCCTCCAGGGCGGCCGCTGACAGGCAACGCGGCCGAACTCCGCCCGGCGCCAGGCGCCGAGGAACGAAGACTCATGCCATGAATCCGCGCTTCCGCCAGCGACCGTTCGCCACGCCTCGGAAACGGCGAAATAAACGTGCGGGAATTCAACGGCCTAATGGTGTTCTGCACCGCCTTGACCTGCGGGGGTCGCGCCTATAGGTTCCGCGCCGAATTCAGACCCCCTCCGACGCCCGCCTTCCGGCGCCAGCATCGAGGCGCTGAGCAGGCCAATGCCCCCGATCGAGGAAACCCGCGAAGAGACGATCAGACGTCTCAACGCCCAGGCCGACTCGCTCAAGGCGCGGGCTACGCCCGAACCGCCCGAGTACGGCGGAGCGGCGGTCGGCTACGGCTACCGGATCATGGCCGAGATGATCGGCGGTGTGCTGGTGGGTCTGGGGCTCGGTTGGGGTTTCGACATGTTCGTCGGAACCGCGCCGTGGGGGACGATCGTCGGGACCCTGCTGGGTTTCGCGGTCTCTATCTGGCTGGCGGTGCATTCCGCCAAGAAGTTGAGCGCACGCGCGCTGAAGGAATTCGGTCCCCCCCGGGACCTTCCGGACGACGCGGACGTGGACGAACAGGACCGCTGACCGGATCGCCTCAGGGCGTTTCGGATATTTGACTTGGGAGACACGGCGGCATGGCCGATCCGATGCATCAGTTCGAGGTCCAGAAGGTTCTGGACATCCCGCCCGTCTCGGTGCCGGGTCTCGGGCTGATCGACCTTTCGATCACGAACTCGACCGTGGCCATGCTGGTCGCGGCGACGCTGGTCGTGCTGTTCTTCGCCATCGTCACCGCCTCGCCCAAGGTCGTTCCCGGGCGGCTGCAGGTGGTCGGCGAGGGCATGTTCAGCTTCATCGACGATCTCGCGACGGGAATCATCGGCTCGCAGGGCCGCGCCTTCTTCCCGTTCGTCTTCACCCTCTTCATCTTCATCCTGGCGATGAACATGCTCGGCATGTTCACCGTGTTTACCGCGACGGCCCAGCTGGCCGTGGCGCTGACCTTCGCCCTGATGACCTTCCTGCTGGTCATCGTGGTCGGCTTCGCGAAGAACGGTCTCGGCTTCCTCAAGCTGTTCGCCCCGTCCGGCGTGCCTTGGTACATGCTGCTGTTCGTGGTGCCCATCGAGGTGATCTCCTTCTTCCTGCGCCCCGTCACCCTGTCGCTCCGATTGTTCGGCAACATGCTGGGCGGCCATGTGGCCATGAAGGTGTTCGCCGGCTTCATCGTCTCGCTCGGCGCTGTGGCCTCGGCCGGCGGCGTCGCCTACCTGGCCTATGTCGCCGCGGCTCTCGCGTTCGGCGGCGTGCTGGCGCTGACCGCGCTGGAGTTTCTGGTCGCCTTCCTGCAAGCCTTTGTGTTCGCGGTTCTGGCCTGCGTCTATCTCAACGACGCCGTCCACGCCGGGGACCACTGACCCCTCCACCCAACCTTCAATCGCTTCATTCAAAGGACGAAAATCATGGAAGCTGAAGCCGCGAAATACATCGGTGCTGGCCTCGCCACCCTGGGCATGATCGGCGCCGGCATCGGCGTTGGCACGATCTTCTCGGGCTTCCTGCAAGGTGCGCTGCGCAACCCGTCGGCCGCTGGCAGCCAGTTCACCAACCTGGTTCTGGGCTTCGCCCTGACCGAAGCGCTGGGCATCCTGGCCTTCGTGCTCGGCCTGCTGATCCTCTTCAGCTAAGCCAGACGACCCTTTCGGGCGGCGGCGGTCCCTGCGGGCCGCGCGCCGCCCGACGCATTTTCTGACGAACCGGACTGACCATGGCTGTGCATCCCAGCGACGCCCCTCCGATCCATGACGTTTCCGCCGCTGCGCCGGCGGCGGCGCACGGCGACGCCCATGCCACGGGCACGGAAGCCGGACATGAATCCGGCGGCGGACTGCCTCAGTTCGAATTCGAGTGGTGGGCCGGCCAGATCGTCTGGCTCCTGCTGATCTTCGCCGTCCTCTACCTGCTGCTGTCGAAGGTCTTCCTGCCGCGTCTGCGCGGGGTGAAGGACGAACGGGCCGCCACTATCGCCACGGCGGTGGAAGCCGCCCGTCAGGTTCAGGCGGAAGCGGCCGGCCAGGCCGAGATCGCCAAGGCGGAGGTCGAACAGGCCCGGGCCGCCTCGCGGGCCACCGCCGCGGCCGCCAAGGCGCGCGTCACCGACGAAGCCAACGCCCGCGCCGTCGCTGAGGAAGCCGTGGTCAACGCCCGCATCGCCGAGGCCGAGGCCGCGATCGGCAAGACCCGCGACGCCGCCATGACCAATGTTTCCGCGATCGCCTCCGACACGGCTCGCGCCATCGTCGAGAAGCTGACCGGCCAGGCCGCGACGGCCGCCGAGGCCGACGCCGCCGTCAAGGGAGCCGCCTGATGCCCGCCTTTCTGGACTTCGGACACTTCTATGATCTAGGCAACGCCGAGTTCTGGGTCGGCGTCGGCTTGGTCGTCTTCTTCGGCATCCTCGTGTTGGTGAAGGTGCCTCGCGCCATCGCCGCCCAGTTGGACGGCGCCGCCGCCAAGATCCAGTCCGAGCTCGACGAGGCCGCCCGTCTGCGCGCCGAGGCCGAGGCCCTGCTGGCCCAGATCCGCGCCGAGAAGGCCGAGGCCGAGGCGCAGGCCGCCAGCATGCTCAAGGCCGCGGAGGACGACGCCCGCGTCATGGAGGCCGAGGCCAAGGCGAAGCTGGAAGAGACGCTGGCTCGCCGTCAGGCCCTGGCCGAGCGCCGCATCGCCCAGGCCGAGGCCCAGGCCTCCGCCGAGGTCAAGGCGGCCGCCGCCGATCTCGCCGCCCGCGCCGCCGAACAGATCCTCGCCGCCCGTCTGGCCGGCCAGAAGACCGATCCCCTGCTCGACGCCGCCATCGCCCAGATCGGCTCGCGCCTGAACTAGGCGTCCGGAGAGCTCAAGAGGAACAACCCCCGTCGGGCGACCGGCGGGGGTTTCTCGTTCTAGTGCGCCGTGGCGCCGCCGACGGGGATCCGAAGGCGCTTCTCGCGCGCCACCAGCCGCCCGTAGACATTGCCCAGCACGATCCCGAAGATCGCATGGCTGACGACCATCCACGCCACCGTGCCGAAGCCTGCCCGCATGAAGAACATGCCCGCCCCGCCGATCGGGGCGATGACGAGGCCCATCAGGATGAAGGCCCCCACCGCGAACAGGATGCCCTTCGATTCGGGGGTGTCCGTCGGCAGCCGCGGGCACAGCACCCCGAACGCCGCGCCGAGGCCGAGGCCCGCGACGAGGTGGGCGATCCAGCCGACGATCGGCTGATCAGCGGGCTGCTGCAGAATGACGCCGAGCAGCTGTGGAAATGCGACGGCCCAGTGGCCCACCGTCATGTTGATCGCCTCGATGATCGAGACCACCACCGTCGCCGCGAAACCGGCGACAAGACCCTTTTGTACGCGTGACATCATGACCTGAGCGCCTCCCAACGCCTGTTCCGGTTCTGATAACGCGTGGAGAAGGATACGCCTTTTCGGGAGGCCGGCGTTCACATTGCCGCGACTGGCGGAACTCAGCGCCTTTCGGCGATCGGGGTCTCGTCCTCGACCCGGATTCGCCACTGGCCGTCGATCCGCACCAGCAGGCCATGATAGGCGACATTCTGAACCCCGCCGTCCGGCCGGGGCCAGTCGAACCGTCCCGTCACCGTGACGACGTCGTCTCCGGCCGGAATGAAACTCAGGTCCTTCCAGGCGAAGTCCGCCGGCGGCCGCCATGACTCCGAACGGTAGATCTCGGCGATCTGGTCGGTCGTCAGCCACTCCCCGCGCCCGCCGCTGAAGAACCAGACGCCCGCCGGGTCATAACCGGCGATCACCGCTTCGCGGTCGAGGTTCCGCAGGTTCCGGGCATAGGCGTCCATGAAGGCACGGGCCTCCACGTGATCCCGGCTTTCCGCCGGCGGCGGGATCGACTGGCCCGAGGCGCCTGTCGCGGCGCTTCCGAGTGTCACGGCGAACGCTGCGGCGAGGATCAGGCGCATCGGGGGTCACTCCGCGGCGATGTTCGACCCTTCGGGAGCCGTCCAGCGCAGGACAGGCTGACGCGCGGCGCGAGTTTCGTCCAGCCGCTTCAGCGGCGCGTGGAAGGGCGCGCCCTTGAAGCGGTCGACGTCGCCGGCCTTAGCCGCCTCGGCCAGCGCCCGCATAGCCTCGATGAAGCGGTCCAGTTCCTGCTTCGACTCCGTCTCGGTCGGCTCGATCAGCATGGCCCCGTGCACGACCAGCGGGAAATACATGGTCATCGGGTGGAAGCCCTCGTCGATCATCGCCTTGGCGAAATCGAGCGTGGTCACCTCCGTGCCCTTCAGCCACTCGTCGTCGAACAGGGCCTCGTGCATGCACGGCCCCTCGGGGAAGGCCGGGCTCATCAGGTCCTGCAGCCGGGCCTTGATGTAGTTGGCGTTCAGCACCGCGTCCTCGGCGACCTGCCGCAGGCCGTCCGAGCCGTGGCTCATCATGTAGCTGAGGGCCCGGACGTACATGCCCATCTGGCCCTGGAAGGCGCACAGCCGGCCGAAGGCCTGCCCGGCCTCGCCCTCGGCGAACTCGACCAGTCTGAAGCCGTCGTCGCCCGAGACGACCCACGGCACCGGAGCGAACGGGGCGAGGGCCTCGGACAGCACCACCGGACCCGCGCCCGGCCCGCCGCCGCCGTGCGGCGTTGAGAAGGTCTTGTGCAGGTTGATGTGCATGGCGTCGACACCGAGATCGCCCGGCCGCACCCGCCCGACGATGGCGTTGAAGTTCGCCCCGTCGCAGTAGAAATACGCCCCCGCCTCGTGCGTCAGCCGGCTGATCTCGAGGATGTCGCGTTCGAACAGGCCGCAGGTGTTCGGATTGGTCACCATGATGGCGGCCACGTCCGGCCCCAGCTTCGACGCCAGATCGGCCACGTCGACACGCCCGTCGGCGGTCTGGGCCACTTCCACCACCGTATAGCCGACGAAGGCGGCGGTGGCCGGGTTGGTGCCGTGGGCCGAGGTCGGGACCAGCACCTTGCGGCGCTGCTCGTGCTCGCCCTCGGCCTCATGCGCGGCGCGGATCGCCATCAGGCCGCACAGCTCGCCGTGAGCGCCGGCCTTGGGCGAGAGGGCGACCGCGGGCATGCCGGTCAACGTCTTCAGCCAGTGGGCCAAGCGGTCCATGAGGGCGAGCGCGCCCTGCGCCGTGGCGATCGGCGCCAGCGGGTGCAGGTCGGCGAAGCCGG
>NZ_DASPNO010000043.1:0-2219 GCF_035626535.1 Brevundimonas sp. | reverse complement strand
CCCCCGGACTCTCCATCGCCCGGGCTTCATCGCTCGACCACAGCCCGCCGCCATCGAGAACGTGGATCCGACGCCCTCCCCGTCCGACGGGATGGGACCAGTATGGGCCGGGTTTCTCCCCAGGCGCGTTCGTGACGCTGGGCCGGAGATGATGCCGTTCGGAAACAGCGGGTTGGCCGCGGAAAGTATGCGGACAGACGGCGGATTTGCAGCGCAGCAATTGGCCGAGTGGCGTTCACCTCCCCGTCGGCGAAGGCCGACGGGGAGCTCAGATCGTCGCTGGCGCGCCGATCTGTCCTCCCCATTCGCCTTCGCGAATGGGGAGGTGAGGCTCAGGTCAGTTCTGCGGCGAGGTCGGGGAGACCACGGGGGTGTCGGGCGACGACGAGGGGACCGGGACGGGCACGGCGACTTCGCGCTCGATGATGACGGGTTCGGCGGCACGGGCCTGGGCGGCGCGAGCCTCGGCGGAAGCGACGGCGGCGTTGGCGTTGGCGCGGGCGATGTCGACGCTGGCCTGGGCGCCGGCGACCTGTCCGGCGACCAGCGCCTGGTCCGCCTGCGCCTGGGCGGCGGCGGCGTCGAGGCGGGCTTCCAGCAACTCTTCGTCGGTCTGCCGGTCGCCGCCCCGGGCGAACAGAATCCACAGCACGGCGATGAGCACCAGGCCCCCGAGGATGCCGGCGATCCACCAGCCGCTGTTGGAGTCGCGAACGACCACCCTTTCGACGGATTCGCTCACCACGCCGGGGCTGGTGACGACAGTCTCCACCGTTTCGACGTGGTCGCCCGGATCGACGGGCCGGCGCGGATCGAGGTTCGGATCGTAGGTCACGGGCAGTCCTCCATTGAACTGCCGCAACGGTTGCGGTTGCGGTCCGTTCCGCCCGTTAACCCACCCTGCGCAGGACCAGCGCGCTCCAGGCGTCGCGGCGGATGCGGCGCTCGAGCACGAAGCCGCGCGACAGGTAGGCGGCGGTGACGCGGCGCTCCTGGGTCCGCAGCAGGCCGGACAGGATGGCCACGCCGCCCAGCTTCAGGGCGTCCTTGATGTCCTGCGACAGGCTGACCAGCGGCGGGGCGAGGATGTTGGCGAAGACCAGATCGTAGGGCCCCTGCCCGCGCACCTTGCGGTCGTTGAGGCCGAAGGCGTGGACGAAGCGGGCCTGGGCCATGTTCAGCTTGGCGTTTTCGTTGGCGATGCGCACCGACGGGGCGTCGATGTCGGTGCCCAGCGCCACCCTGGAGCCGGTTTTCGCCGCCGCGATGGCGAGCACGCCGGTGCCGCAGCCGACGTCGAGCACGCGCTCGAAACGCTCGCGCTTGAGCAGTTCGTCGAAGGCCAGCAGGCAGCCGACCGTGGTGCCGTGGTGGCCGGTGCCGAAGGCCGCGCCGGCGTCGATCTTCAGATTGATGGTGTTCTTCGGCACCACGCCCTGATCGTGGGCGCCGTAGATGAAGAAGCGCCCGGCGCGCACCGGCGGCAGGCCCGACAGGGACATGGCCAGCCAGTCGGCGTCAGCCAGTTTCTCGACGATGACGGTCAGGCCATCGTGCGCCGCGAGCCGCGCCTCGATGCCGCGCACGTCGTCTTCATCATTGGGAAAGGCGTCGATCCGCCATATGCCGCGGTCCTCGTCTTCCTCGAGGATCGAATAGGTGGCGCCCTCCAGCAGCGGGTCGGAGTCCAGAGACACCGCGGCGGCCTCAGCGATGGCGCGGGGCCCCCTCGCGATTATTTGAACTGCGGACTCGGACATTTCTCAAACACCGCTATCATGACGAATCGAGACACGCGCTGGCGTGCGCTCCACCGCCAGCATCAACCAACTGAACCGAGGGGTCGGGGAATCCATGGCTAAAGCACCGTCCAAGCCGAGCACCGCCAAACCGAAGGCGGCCGCCGCCGCTTCCAAGCCGAAACCGGCGGCAAAGTCGAGCGCCGCGAAGCCGGCCGCCGCGAAGGCTCCCGCCAAGGCCGCCGCGCCGAAGCCGGACGCGGCGAAGATGCCGGCCGCCAAGGCGGCTCCGAAGGCGGCCCCGAAGGCTGCGGCCAAGCCGGCCGCCAAGGCCGCCGCCCCGAAGGCGGCCGCCGCGAAGAAGCCCGCCGCCGCCAAGAAGCCCGCTGCCGCGAAGAAGCCGGCCGCCAAGGCCGCCGCGCCGAAGGCCGCTCCGGCCGCCGCCAGGCCCGCGACCGCCGCCCCGGCTGCGAAGCCCGC
>NZ_DASPNO010000042.1:0-28062 GCF_035626535.1 Brevundimonas sp. | reverse complement strand
CCGGCTCGGGCAAGACCTTCACCATGGCCAAGGTCATCGAGGCCACCCAGCGCCCCGCCCTGATCCTCGCCCACAACAAGACCCTCGCCGCCCAGCTCTACAGCGAGTTCAAATCCTTCTTCCCCGACAACGCCGTCGAGTATTTCGTCAGCTACTACGACTACTACCAGCCCGAGGCCTACGTCCCGCGCACCGACACCTACATCGAGAAGGACAGCTCGGTGAACGAGCAGATCGACCGCATGCGCCACTCGGCGACGCGGGCGATCCTCGAGCGGGACGACGTGACCGTCGTCGCCTCGGTCAGCTGCATCTACGGCATCGGCTCGGTCGAGACCTACACCGCCATGACCTTCACCCTGAAGGCCGGGGACCAGATCGACGAGTCCAAGCTCCGCGCCGACCTCATCGCCCTGCAGTACAAGCGCAACGACGCCGCCTTCGAGCGCGGCATGTTCCGCAAGCGCGGCGACGTGCTCGAGATCTTCCCCGTCCACATGGAGGACCGCGCCTGGCGCATCCAGCTGTTCGGCGACGAGCTGGAATCCATCCAGGAGTTCGACCCCCTCACCGGCAAGAAGACCGCCGACCTCGAGGAGGTCACCGTCTACGCCGCCAGCCACTACGTCACGCCCAGACCCTCGCTCAACCAGGCCATCACCGGCATCAAGAACGAGCTGAAGGAAACGCTCGACTGGATGGTCGAGAACGGCAAGCTGCTGGAGGCCCAGCGCCTCGAACAGCGGGTGCGCTTCGATCTGGAGATGATGGAGGCCACCGGCTCCTGTGCCGGCATCGAGAACTATTCCCGCTGGCTGACCGGCCGCGCCCCCGGCGAGCCGCCGCCCACCTTCTTCGAATACATCCCCGACAACGCCCTGCTGTTCGTCGACGAGAGCCACGTTACCGTCGGCCAGATCAGCGCCATGTACCGCGGCGACTACCGCCGCAAATCGACCCTGGCCGAATACGGCTTCCGCCTGCCCAGCGCCATCGACAACCGCCCGCTGAAGTTCGACGAGTGGGACGCCATGCGCCCCCAGACGATCTTCGTCAGCGCCACCCCCGGCCCGTGGGAGATGGAGAAGACCGGCGGCGTCTTCACCGAACAGGTCATCCGCCCCACCGGCCTGATCGACCCCCCGGTCGAGATCCGCCCGGTCAGCGGCGACACCCGCAACCAGGTCGACGACGTCATCGACGAGGTCAAGCAGGTCGCCCGCCAGGGCTACCGCTCCCTCGTCACCGTCCTGACCAAGAAGATGGCCGAGGACCTGACGGAGTACATGCACGAGCAGGGCGTCCGCGTCCGCTACATGCACTCCGACGTCGACACCCTCGAGCGGATCGAGATCCTGCGCGACCTGCGCATGGGCGCCTTCGACGTGCTGATCGGCATCAACCTGCTGCGCGAGGGGCTCGACATCCCCGAGTGCGGCCTGGTCGCCATCCTCGACGCCGACAAGGAGGGCTTCCTGCGCTCCGAGACCTCGCTGATCCAGACCATCGGCCGCGCCGCCCGCAACGTCGACGGCCGCGTCATCCTCTACGCCGACCGCATGACCGGCTCGATGGAGCGCGCCATCGCCGAGACCAACCGCCGCCGCGCCAAGCAGGAAGAGTACAACGCCGAACACGGCATCACCCCCGAGTCGGTCAAGCGCGACATCCGCGAGATCATGGCCAGCCCCTATGAGTCCCGCGCCCTCGACAGGCTGACCTCGCCGGGCATGAAGGAGGAGGCCAAACCCTTCACCGGCTCCAACTTCCAGGCCGCCCTCAAGGACCTCGAAGGCCGCATGCGCAACGCCGCCGCCAACCTCGAGTTCGAGGAGGCGGCGCGGCTCAGGGACGAGATCAAGCGCATGAAGCTGATGGACCTCGAGTTCGCCAACGAGGTGCTGACGGCCGAGGGGGAGGCGGTCGACAAGAGCGCGCCGAAGCGCTGGCGGGCCGATGCGGCGGCGGAGAAGGCGGAGGCGTTCCGGAAGGGGCGGTAGGGGGAGGGGCCGCCACTACGCCATAGGCATAGTCAGTCCCGCCAGTCGATGCCGACGCGGTGGGGAACGCCCGTACAAAGTCGCAGAATTCCCGTAGGTTCTCATTTTTTCCCCGCAAGAATGTGTGCGGGGCTTGTTCGCCGGCGCGAGCTGTGCCATAAACGAAATGACCCCGGGGCATCCGACCAAAGACATCCCGGGGTCATTCTGAAACAGGCATTACAGGAGAACCCAAAATGCCCATGGATCTCGTTTATCTTAAGGCCCCGATTCCGTGCGTGCAAGGTTATTACGGCGAACGTCTCGTCACCTACACGACCCAAATCGCTCCCGGACAGATTCACAATCTGCTGGGGCATGACCCCCGGTCGCAAAACTGGAAGAAGCTCCCGAAAGACATCGGCGACATCTACAAGTACCTGCAACGCCCGACGAGCAAGTCGCGGCGTGAAGGCGTTGCCGGCTATATCGAGGAGCGGTTCGGGCCCGACGCCATCACGGTGGGCGGTTTCCCGGCGATCTCCATCGCTTTCCGTGAACCTGTCGAGTTCATTCCGTCTCCCGATCTGAAGGGCGTCGGCCAAATGATGCTCGACATTTCCCCGAGCGTCGTCCGCATCCTCATCGATGGTCTTGGCCGGGTCACTGGAATTATGGACCTGCAAGACGAGGGACTCGCGGCTCTGCTGAAGTTCCAACTGCCGGTGACCATCTATGCGCCGGCGCCCGAAACGAAGCCTCTGAGCTGGCGCGAGATGGGCCAGCTGTTCCATGACTTCAACTTCCGTGTGCAGCCAGTGCCCCAGCGGCTCGCGCTCGCTCTGGACACTGCCGACCCGTATGTTCAGCTGGCGCGGGACCTCACGCCATACGCGTTCCTTTCCGATCATGGCGGAGTGGCGGAGAAGCTGGCGAGCCTCGGTAGCAAGTCGACGCAGCTCGTCGTGCAGACGGTCTGGGTTCGGTCTGTTCGCGGCGCGACCGAAGGCCGGAAGTTCCAGGAGGCCAATCTGGCGCACTTGGACAATCCCAACCTCACTCCGGAAACCGAGGAAGACCTGCGCGAGTCGATCGCGTCCTATTTCCAGTCGATCTGTGACCACATGGGCGATGATCGGTGGGAAGATCGGGACAGCCTCCACTTGTCGTCGCCGGGCTGGCAGGCGCTGGGTGTCATCCACCACGACATTGCCTTCCGTGCGAAGCTCGGGCCTGCCGAGCGGGAGAAGGTCACGGAGCGGATCGCCAGTATCGATTGGTCGCGTTCCAATCCCGACTGGTTCCGCTTGGGCATCGGGCTGCCGGAGATCAACAAGCTGACCGGAGACGAAGTGCTCGACGCCCAAGGCCGTAAGCGGATAGCTCTTACCGGGGCCGGCCGTACCAACACGCAGGCGATCATCGACTATGTGCGGAACAAGTCTGGCCTCGATCTTCTGATCGCGCAGGACGACGAAGCCGCCGCCTAAAACAGTACTCGATACCTTGGCCGGCCAGATCGGTGATCTGGCCGGCTTTTTAGCCAATCTGGGGTTGGTAGCTCCGCAGGGATGATTTGGGCAGGCTCCCCGGAGAAGGAGCCGCCCCATGCCGAAGTTCACCATCCTCTCCCGTGTCGACGCCTACGTCGACTACACCACCGAGGTGGAAGCCGACTCCCTCGAGGAGGCCGTCGACCTGGCCTATGACGGCGACCCCTCGATCCAATGGAAAGAGCAGGGCGTGGTCGAGTTCGACGCCCGCCATGTGGTGGCCCTCGACGCTGACGGCGACGAGATCGAGCGCTATTCGCGCGGCAAGGGCTGACCGCCCCGCCCGATCCTGAGGGGACATCGCTCTGGTCAATCACCCGCCGCACAGCAGGGGACGGGCGCGCTTGAAACTTCCTGTCGACGAAGACCATTCGTTCTAGCATCGTCAACTCGCCGAATGGGGGCGGACGAGGAGGTGGCGATGGCAGAAAACCTGACGGAGATATACGACGACCTCCACCGATCACTGCTAAAGCGCGTGAGCCTGTGGTTGGCCGTCGGTAACGGCGGGGGGCTCATCGCGTTGGGGGCCAAGTTTACGGACCCAGACGCAGGCGGCGTCGCCCATCTGCTGTTCCCGAGTCTATGGGCCTTCGCCATTGGAGTGATCGCGGCGGGTCTGTTCTCCACCATCCTCGCCGTCCACTACGGCATTTCGGATAGTACGACTCAGAAGATTGCCGAGGACGAACGTCGCCGGTTGATAGTTAGTGTGGGTTGCGCCGCAGTTGCAGTAGGTTGTTTTCTGGTTGGGGTCTTCTACCCGCTCATTGCCTTGACAGCACGGTACTGGTCAGGCGCAGCCCTCGTCTAATCGAACCCCCGCACCTTTTGCGGACAAGCACTAACCCCCTGACCCACCACCCGCTACGGTGGGTGGATGGGGGACGATACCAACTCGTGGTGCAGTCTCGGCTTCGCCGAGCCGACCGCCGTCTACAAGAGCGGCTTGCAGAAGGCTCGTTACCTCACAGAGGGCTGGATGGCCCAGCACGGCTTCTGCCCCAACTGCGACGCCGACCGCCTGCCGGCCCTTCCCAACAATGCGCCGGTCGGCGACTTCCGCTGCCCCGCCTGCGCCGAGGAATACGAGCTGAAGGCCACGCGGGCCGCGCTCGGCGCCACCCTCCCGGCCGGGGCGTGGAGCGCCATGCAGACGCGGCTGGCGGCGGCCGACAATCCCAGCCTGTTCGTGATGCGCTATGACGCGGCCGCCAACGCCGTCACCGACCTGATCGTCGTGCCCCGGCAGTTCTTCACGGCGGCCATCGTCCGCCCCAAGACCCCGACCTGGCCCAAGGGGCGCAGCGCGCCGTGGCAGGGCTCGACCATCCTGATCGGCCTCGTCCCCGACGCCGGCCGCATCCCGCTGATCCGCGCCGGCGTCCCGGTGCCGCAGGCCGAGGTCCGCGACCGCTGGCGCTCGACCCTGTTCCTGCGCGACGCCGCCGCCCCGGCGCGCGGCTGGCTGCTGGCGGTGATGAAGGCGGTCGAGGCGGTGGGTCGGGACGCGTTCACGCTGGAGGACGTCTACGCCCAGGAGGCGACGCTGGCGGCGCTCTATCCCGGAAACAGCAACGTCCGCCCCAAGATCAGGCAGCAGCTCCAGCTGCTGCGCGACCGGGGCTGGCTGGCGTTCGGAGACCGACGCGGGACGTACCGCCGCGTCTGATCCCTTCTCCCCTCCGGGGGAGAAGGTGGGCGGCGGAGCCGTCCGGATGAGGGGGATGCCGGACGCCAATTGGTCGGCGGCCGACCCGGAGCCGCCTTACCCCTCATCCGGCCCTGCCGGGCCACCTTCTCCCCCAAGGGGAGAAGGAAGAGATGACCAACCCGCGCTCCTCATCCACAGCCGCGCAGAACAAACCACGAACAACCCCCTCCCTCGCCCCCCGCGCCTCCGCTAAAACCCCCTCCGTCGGTGGTTCCCCGGAGCCCTCCAGTTGCGTCCCCCCTTCCCAGCCCGTCCCTCGCCCCCCGCCCCTGATCCCTCCCCCCGCCCGTCCCCCAAGACCCCCGCCCGCCTGCTGCACGTGCGCTGTCTGCGCCCCGGCTGCGGGCGCGAGGCGCTGTTCAATCCGGACCGGCTGTTCGGCGACGGGCCGCGCCCGGCCGAGGGGCTGAGCCGGCGGTTCGTCTGCGCCTGCGGGCGGCGGGCGGCGCATCTGTCCTACGTCTCGCGCCGGCCCCGGCCCGACAACCCCTGCGGCTGGCTCTAGGCCCATGCTGCCGCACGGCCATCCGGGGCCGCCCGCGCCGCCGCGCCTGATCACCCTGCAGGTCGCCCGGCGGCGCGGCCTGGTGCTGCGCCTGCACTGCGAACCCTGCGGCCGCTGCCAGGCGGTCGACAGCGCGAGCCTGCCGGAGCGGCGGCGCACGGTCTGCCTCGGCGAGCTGTGGCTGGCGGGACGGTTCCGCTGCGCCGGCTGCCGCCGCCCGGCCGGCCGGCTGGAGGTGGTCGAGGCGGTGCAGGGGGTGAACCGGACCTGCGAGGTCTGGCGGCCGGGCGACCCCCTCGTGGCCGAGCGGCTGCGGCGGCACTGGCGCTGGGACCGGTACGATCGCCGCGACTGGGGGGCGTGGTTCGGGCGCGGGTGAGGCGCAGGTTTCCTTCTCACCCTGGGAGAAAGACGTGCGTCCACTTTTGACCTGTCGGCGCGCAGCGGCGACAGGGTGGGGGCGGCCCGCGGCGAGTTCGCGGCTTCGGCCAGCCGTCCCCGCCCGGCGTCGCCTTCGGCTCCGCCACCCTCCCCGGGGCGCGAGGGAGATTGCGGGGAACTCCACCCCCTCGCGCCCGGTTGCCCTAGCGACCCGCAACCCCCGCAAAGGAACCCCCGCCCATGTCCGTCGTCGACAAGGTTCTCGGCAAGATCACCCCCATGCCGAACGAGGAGAAACGCAACGAGGCCACCGCCAACGCCCGCGCCGTCGCCAGCACCGGCGGCTGGCTGTGGATGGTGCTCGACCACCACGACGAGATCCGCGCCCGCTTCGCCGCCTGCCGCGACGCCGAGTCGGCCGAGGACCGCGTGGCGGCGATGCGCGAGCTGGCCGTGATGCTCAACGCCCACTCCATGGCCGAGGAGGTGGTGCTGTATCCGGCCCTGGCCCAGTGCGGCGAGAAGATGCACGCCGGCCACGCCTATACCGAACAGACCACGGCCAAGATGCAGATGGCCGAGTGGGAGAACATCGCCCCCTCCACGCCCGAGTGGAAGGATAAGCTGGCCCATATCGAGGGCGCGGTCCTGACCCATATGTACGAGGAGGAGTCGCACTGGTTCCTGCGCCTGAAGGACAAGTCCGACAGGAACGAGCGCCTGGCCGACCGCTACCGCGAGGAGTTCGAACGCTGCGGCGGGTCGATGTCGGGCGGGGCGCGCGAAAGCCGGGGCGACGCTGCGGAGTCGGCTCGCATGAGCCCGATCGATTGAGGGGATGAGCCGATGACCCAGACCCCGCTGCAGGAACAGGAGGCCGCCGGGACGATGGCCGCCGGCGCCGATCTCGAGGAGCTCGACCCGACCGCGGAGGTGGTGCGGGAAGAGGCGGGAGGCGGGCCGCGCGGCCTGCGCGTGGCGGGGGCGTGGGCCGCCGCCGCCCTGCTCCCCGCCGCCGCCTTCCTCATGCTCAGGCGACGCCGGCGCTGATGACGGGCGGGGGGCGATTCTGATTTCCTTCTCCCCCTGCGGGAGAAGGTGGCCGAGCGCAGCGAGGCCGGATGAGGGGTTGCACCGGTCGACGGCGAGCGGCTTTCAGAGGGTGTCAGCGTCCCGTCGACCCCTCATCCGTCGGCCTTCGGCCGCCACCTTCTCCCGCAAGGGGAGAAGGACCGCTATACGGCGGATATGCTCTCCGCCCGCACGCAAGCCCTGCTCGTTCTCGTCGTCTCGGCGGCGGTGCTGGGGCTGGCCCCGATCCTCGTGCGGCTGGCCGATACGGGGCCGGCGGCGGCGGGGTTCTGGCGCTTCGCCTTCGCCCTGCCGTGGCTGATGCTGCTGGTGCTGCGGCCGGGGCAGGCGGAGGACGAGCGCGGGCCGGGGCGGCCGTCGCTGCTTATGGGGCTGGCGGCGCTGTTCTTCGTGCTCGACCTGGCCTTCTGGCACTATTCGATCGCCTTCACCTCGGTGGCCAACGCCACGACCCTGACAAATCTGACGCCGGTGGTGGTCACGGCCGTGGCCTGGCTGATGTTCCGCGAGCGGCCGCGGGCGCTGTTCCTGCTGGCGCTGGCCGTGGCGTTGGTGGGGGCATGGACGATGTCGGCGGGGGCGGACGGGCGGCAGGGGCCGGATCCGCGGCTGGGCGACCTGTTCGCGGCGGTGACGGCGCTCTGGTACGCCGGCTATTTCCTGACCGTGAAGGTGCTGCGCGGGCGGGCCTCGGCGGGACGGATCATGCTGTGGTCGACGGCGCTGGGCCTGCCGCTGCTGCTCGGCGTGTCGCTGGCGCTGGGCGAGCCCCTGGCGCCCGCGTCGGCGGCCGGCTGGCTGGCCTGCGCCGGGCTGGGGCTGGTGCATGTGGCGGGGCAGGGCGGCGTCGCCTGGGCGCTCGGCCGGCTGCCGGCGGCCCTGACGGCGGTGACGGTGCTGATCCAGCCGGTGGTCGCGGCGGTGCTCGGCTGGATGCTGTTCGCCGAGACCATGACCGGCGCCCAGCTGGCCGGCGCGGCGGCCCTGCTGACCGGGGTGGTGCTGGCGCAGTGGTCCGCCGGGCAGAGACCTGGCCGCGTCGGGTCGGGAGGTCCGGAACGGCCGACGAGCGCGGCCTGAACAAAGAAGGGCGCGGAGGCCGAAGCCGCCGCGCCCGTTCCGTAGATTTTCGGTTCAGCTCGACCAGGCCGCGTCGGGTCGAGAAGGCGGAGCCTTCTGACCGCGGCCCGGCATCAAAGCAGCTTGAGCTCCACCGCCGAGGTCTTGCCGCGCTGGGATTCCAGCTCGTATTCGACCTTGGCGTTCTCATCGAGGCCTTGCAGGCCCGCCTTCTGAACGGCCGTGACGTGAACGAACACGTCCTGACCGCCGCCATCGGGCTGGATGAAGCCGTAGCCCTTGGTGGGGTTGAACCACTTGACCGTGCCGGTCGCCATGTCTGCGTCTCCGTAAACGCGCTTTCCAGGCAGGCGCCCGTCATGGGGTCGCCCGTCAGCCCATCTGGACAAGCTCGTTCAGGCGAAGGAGCGCTGCACGGGGTTGGAAGCCGCGCCAAATCCGGACTGCGGGGCATTTCTCTCGCGCAAAGCGGGGCCGGTCAACCGCAAACCGATTCGGACCGCCGGCGAACAGGGTTACCGGAGGTCAGGCGCACAGGCCTCTCCGCGCGCCGTCGAGGTGCAGATGATCCTTGTGCGCCTCGTTGTAGTCCGGCGTCAGCACGGTCGAGAACACACGGCAGGCCCCGTCCCGGATGCGCTTCAGGAAGCTCCGCCCTTCCTCGCCGCGCCGGCCCTCGCCGGTCCAGTCGTTGGCCACGGAGATGGTCCGGCCGTCCTCGAGCGTCACGCCTGCGATGTCCAGCGCATTGGCCCGGGCATGCTCGGAGGGCCGCACCGCCACGTCCGTCTGGCCGTACAGGCGGCGGCAGGAATAGGAGCCGTAGTTCTCGACCCGCGCCACCCGCGATCCGAAGGTGGCCGCCGCCGCCGGCTGCAGCACCTGCCGGTCCCAGATCACGTAGCGCACCGCCAGGGGGCACTGCATGACCAGCCCGCCGGGCGCGAGCGGCGTCACCGCCCCGCCGGTGATCCTGACCGCCCCGCGCACGACGCAGAAGCCGCCGTCGTCGCGGTCCTCGGCCCGCTGGACCTGCACGCCAGCCTCGCGCAGCACCTGCATGCAGGCGTCGGTGACGGCCTTGATCTCCTCCGGCGCGGCGGTGCGGGCCAGCTCGAAGTCGGCGACCTTGGCCGCTGTGGCCTGTCCGATCGGATGGTTCAGGTCCAGCGGCTTCCACGGAAGGTCCTGACGCGGCGCGAAGGCGTTCAGCAGGGCGAACGCCGCGCACAGGCCGAGCCCGGCCTCCCACAGCAGGTTCCAGAAATCGGCGAAATCGCGATCCATGCCGGGCCACTCATAGACCGCGCCGCGCCCGGCCGAACAGGGGGCGCGAACTCAGCCGGTAAGCGCGATCAGCCTCTGCGCCAGCATCCGGCACGCCGCGGGCCCCTTCGTTCCATCGTTGGCGAAGGTGAAGACCGCGAGCCCGGGCGTCGGGGCGACGACCGCGAGCGTGTGCCACATGGTGTTGGAGCCCTCGTGGGCGAGGGTGTCGCCGGCCCCGGCGAAGGCGCCGGACGGCGGCGCCGGTTGCACGATCCATCCGAGACTGTAGGCCGGTTCGGTCTCTGTCGTGGTGTTCAGCCGGGTCAGGCTTTCGCCGGACAGCCAGTCGCCATCGCCGCTGATTGCGCGGGTCCAGCGGGCGTAGTCGGCCACGGTCATGTGGGCTGTGCCGGCGGGGCCGAGAGCGGCTGGATTGTCGGCCCCGGGACTGGACGGGTCCATCGGCGTCGGTCGGCCGCCGAGCTGACGATGGCCCCAGGCGTTCGGGTCAGGGGGAGCGCCGAAGCCGGCGCTGGACAGGCCCAACGGCCCGAACACCTCGGCCCGCATGGCGTCCTCCCACGCGCCGCCGGTGATCGCCTCGATCGCCGCCCCGGCGATGACGTAGTTCAGGTTGGCGTAGGCGAAGCTCCCCGGGCGGCCACCCGGCGCCCGGGCCAGGGCCGCGGCGGCCAGCGCTGCCCGCTGGGCGGGCAGGGGGCGGGGATCGGCGCGGGCCGTCATGAGCCAGGCCATGCCGAGTTCAGGCTGGTCCAGCATCCCGGCCCGATGGCGCATCACGGCCTCGATGGGGACGTCCCGCCACGCCGGATCGAGCGCCGCGTCCGGGAACACCTCCGCCAGCGTAAGGCCCCAGTGCGTCCGGCCCTGCTCGACCAGTCGGGCGAAGACGGCGGCGGTCATCGCCTTGGTGTTCGAGCCGAGATGCCAGCGGTCCATCGTCGTGGCCGCCTCGTCGGACGCGGCGCGCCGCACGCCCCGGACGCCCGACCAGATCAGGCCGTCGGGCGTCGCCACGCCGCCAGCCAGCGCCGGAGGACCGACCCGGAAGGCGGCATCCAGCGCCTCGTCGAAAGTCTCCGCCCGGGCCAACGCCGGCATGGCCGTCAGCGCCGGGAGGCCCGCGGCCCAGCCCAGCAGCGCGCGCCGGATGATGTTCATGACGTCTCCCGGAATTTGGCGGAACTCTAACGGGCGCTCCGTCCGGCGGCACCTGAACATTCGGTCATCTTGTGCGGCGCCGTCGGCGGGCCCAAGCTCCCGCCATGGGAAAGAAACCGGACGCCTATCAGCCCGAACTGGAACGTCTTCAGCTCAAGCTCGTCGAGGCCCAGGCCTGGGCCATCGACGCGGGGCTCAGGGTCGTGATGGTCTTCGAGGGTCGCGACGCCGCCGGCAAGGACGGCTCGATCAAGCGTCTGACCGAATACATGTCGCCGCGGCAGACCAGGGTTTTCGCCCTGCCCAAGCCGGGCGAGCGCGAGAGCAGCCAGTGGTATTTCCAGCGTTACGCTCCCCACCTGCCCGCAGCGGGCGAAACGTCCATCTTCAATCGCTCCTGGTACAACCGGGCCGGCGTCGAGCCGGTGATGGGGTTCTGCACCCCGGCGCAGCACGAACAGTTCCTGAAGGACGCACCGCGATTCGAACGCATGCTGGTCGATTCCGGCATCCTGCTGATCAAGCTGTGGTTCGACATCTCGAAGGAGGAGCAGGCGGAGCGTCTGGCCGAAAGGGTCGAAGACCCGCTCAAACGGTTCAAGATCACGTCGCTCGACGCCGAGGCCCAAAAGCGCTGGGACGCCTACTCCGCCGCGCGCGACCGGATGCTGGCGGAGACTCATACGGCCCATGCCCCGTGGACGGTGGTGGCCACCGACCACAAGAAGACGGCCCGGCTGAATGTCATCCGCCATGTCCTGACCCGGCTCGGGGCGCCCGGCGTCGGCGCGGAGAAGCCGGACAAGGACGTGGTCTTCCCCGCCGACGAGGCCGATGGCCGGCTGGCGGTCTGATCAGAAGCCCAACCCGGCGCGCAGCGTCTCCGGACTGGCGCCCTCCGCCCTCAGTTGCGCCAGGGTAACGGAGTTGTCCCGCTTGGCGAACCGCCGGCCATCGTCGCCGGTCAGCAGGCGATGGTGACGGTAGACCGGCGTCGGCCAGCCCATCAGCGCCTGCAACAGCACCTGGATGTGGGTCGCCTCGAACAGGTCCTCGCCGCGGATCACATGAGTGACGCGCTGAAGGTCGTCATCGTGGGTGACCGCCACATGATAGGCGGCTCCGGCGTCTTTGCGGGCCACCACGACGTCGCCCGCGGTCTCCGGGCGGGCCCGGATCAGGCCGCGCTCGCCGCCGGGACCCCGGCCCTCCTCGACGAAGGCCAGCGCCCCCCAGGCCCGCCCGCCCAGCACCTCCCGCGCGCGATCCAGCGACAGCCGCCAGGCGAACGGCCGCCCCTCGGCCAGCAGGGTGGCCTCCTCGTCGGCCGGATGAGGACCGGGGCGCAGCGCTTCGGCCGCGCCGTGCGGAGCGTCGCCGATGGCGTCGAGAATGTCCTTGCGGGTGCGGAAGCAGCGATACAGCAGGCCCCGCCGGTTCAGCACGTCCACCACCGTGGCGTAGTCGGTCAGATGCTCCGATTGCCGCCGGACCGGGGTTTCCCAGTCCAGACCCAGCCATCGCAGATCCTCGAGGATTCCCGCTTCGAATTCCGGCCGGCATCGCGTCGGGTCGATATCCTCGATCCGCAGGATGAAGCGGCCGCCCGCGTCCCGCGCCGCCCTCCAGGCCGTCAGGGCCGAAAAGGCGTGGCCCTTGTGAAGGCGGCCGGTCGGCGAGGGGGCGAAGCGGGTGGCGAACATCGGGGGCAGGATAGCGGGAAGCGGACGCGATCACAGCCGTCGCGCTTGTGGCGCCCGAGCCCGCCCGCCAAGGTTGGCGCATGCAGACACCTTACTGGCTGGACGATATCGAGGCGGCGCGGCGGGCGGTCGTGGACCTCGATCCGGCCCTCGCGCAGGCGCATGCCCAGACTCCGGCCTTCGAGTGGCGCCGCCGCGTCGGTGGGTTCGAAGGCCTGTTTCACATGATCGTCGACCAGCAGGTCTCGCTGGCGTCGGCCGCGGCGATCTGGGCGCGCGTGGAGGCCGGGCTCGGCGGCGAGGTGACTCCCGAACGGATGCTCGCCATGGACATCGAGACGCTGCGAACCTTCGGCCTCTCCATTCAGAAGGCGACGTACGGGCATGAGATCGCCCGCGCCCATGTCGAGGGGCGCATCGATTTCGATCACCTGGAGCGGCTGTCGGACGGGGAAGCCATCGCCGCCCTGACGGCGATCAAGGGCGTCGGCAAATGGACGGCCGAAACCTTCCTGATGTTCTGCGAGGGCCGGCGGGACGTCTTCCCGGCCGGCGATATCGCCCTGCAGGAAGCGATGCGCTGGGCCGATGGCGCGGCCCTGCGTCCGCGCGAGAAGGAGGCCTACATCCGCGCCGAAATCTGGCGCCCGCACCGCAGCGTTGCGGCGCATCTGCTGTGGGGATGGTATGGAGCGGTGAAGCGTGGCGATGTCGCGCTGAAGGAGGCCCCGTCTCTCAAGTAGGCGAGCGCCGCGCGCGAGACGATAGAGAGAGACCAGAGTGACCCCGATCGTCGATCCAGCGCTGGCCACCCCTGAGACCGTGCTCGGCGCTCTGGATTTCGCCGGCGTAGCGGTGTTCGCGGCCACCGGCGCCCTGGCGGCGGCGCGCGAGCGGCATGACCTCGTCACCTTCGCCTTCTTTGGCGCCATCACCGGGGTCGGCGGCGGCACCCTGCGCGACCTGCTGATCGGCGCTCCGGTGTTCTGGGTCGGCGACTGGCGCTACATCGCCGTCTGCGTCGCCGCCTCCGTGGCGGTGTGGATGGTCGGCGCCCGGCCGTGGCGCTTCCGCGCCCTGCTGTGGCTCGACGCCATCGGGCTCGCGGCCTACGGCGTCTTCGGAGCGGCGAAGGCCGAGATCTTCGGCGTGGCGCCGCTGATCTGCATCGTCATGGGGGCCCTGACCGCCTGTTTCGGCGGCATCGTCCGCGATCTTCTGGCGGGCCAGCCGTCGATCCTGCTGCGGCGCGAGATCACCGTCTCGGCGGCCTTGCTGGCCGCGACCATCTATGTGGTCGCCCGCGCCGCCGGGCTCGAGGCGTGGCCGGCGGCCCTGATCGCCGCGCCCTGCGGCTTCGCCCTGCGCGCCGGGGCCCTGATCTGGGGCTGGAGCCTGCCGGCCTTCCCCGGGAGCGCGGCGCGGGGCTGAGCGTTGTCGAAACGTCGTCCGGCCGTCATCGCCAAGCTGTCGAATCAGGCGTAGGATTCGGACACAGCCAGGGAAGGAGACGTGTCTTCAGTCCGGTCGCGTCGATAAGCCTCGTTCGCATGGCGAGGGCCTGATGCAGGTCCTGAGCCGCCCCCCGTCCGGCTGGCCTGCGCTGGTGCTCAACGCCGACTTCCGGCCGCTGTCCTACTACCCGCTGTCGATCTGGCCGTGGGAAGAGGTGGTCAAGGCGGTCTACCAGGATCGCGTCGATGTGGTCTCGACCTACGACAAGGTCGTGCGCAGTCCCTCGATGGAAATCGTCCTGCCCAGCGTGATCGCGCTGAAGAACTACGTCGATCAGGATCGGCAGCCCGCCTTCACCCGCTTCAACGTCTTTCTGCGCGACGGTTTCGCCTGCCAGTATTGCAACGCGACGACCGAGTTGACCTTCGACCATGTGATCCCGCGCAGCCGGGGCGGACGCACGACGTGGGAGAACATCGTCGCCGCCTGCAGCCCGTGCAACCTGAAGAAGGGCGGTCGCACGCCCCAGCAGGCCGGCATGCCCATCCGCCGCACTCCGCACCGGCCCAGCGCCTGGCAGCTTCAGGAGTTCGGCCGCCGGTTCCCGCCCCACTATCTGCACCAGAGCTGGCTCGACTACCTCTACTGGGACATCGAACTGGAGCCCTGACGCGGGACGCCGGAACCACCGCGCCGCGCGCCGGTTCGCTGTTGAATGCGGCGGCTCAGGGAGGATCCATGCGGCCCGGCGTGATGTTGATCGTGGTGGTCGTGGCGGTCGCGGTCAGCGTCGCCGTCTACTTCGCCACGGGCGGCCACTTCGTCTTTTTCGCCCTGCCGCTGCTGTTCGCCCTGCCATGGCTGGGACGCCGGAGATCCTGAGATTGTCTGATACCCGTGATACGGGAACATAACTCCCGGTCGGGCCATTTGGGCATGAGGTAAATCGGGAGAGATGCCATGAAGAAGACGCTTGCAGCCGTCACGGCTGGATGTCTGTTGATCGCCGGTCAGGCGGCGGCGACCAGCCAGGGGTTCGCCCGGGTCGGCGACCGCGTCGGAGCCAGGGCCGAAGCGTCCAGCGAATTCGCGGGCATCCCGGTTATCGGCCTTCTCGCCATCGCCGGCGTCATCGCGGCTGCGATCGTGGTCGTCTCGGGCGACGATTCCGACAGCGATTGAAGTCCGCGGCTGACGGATTGACGAAACCATGGGGTCGGCGCAGTCCGGCCCCATGAAAATTCGCGTCCGCGCCGACCTCGTCTATCGCTTCGACCCGCCTACCGACGCGATCTACAAGATCCAGGTGGCGCACTGGCCGGGACAGGCCATCCTCGAGGAGCGGCTGACCACCGCGCCCGCCGTCGAGTTCATCGAGGACCAGGACGAGGAGTTCGGGGCCCGCACCCTGCGCGCCCACCTGTCCGGCGAGGTCGCCCTGACCTATGAGGCCGTGGTCGACAACGGCACGCTCAAGGGGCTGCCGCCGGTCACCGTCCAGCACGACTGGAACGACCTGCCGGCCGAGGTCCTGCCCTATCTGAACCCCAGCCGCTACTGCCCGTCCGACCAGTTCGGGCGCTTCGCGGAACGTACCTTCGGCGGCACCGTCGGCGGCGACCGGGTGCTGAAAATCCTCGACTGGATCCGCGCCGAAATCGACTATGAGCCGGGCGCGTCCGACAGCGAGACCACCGCCGCCCGCACCTTCATCGACCGCGCCGGCGTGTGCCGCGACTTCACCCACATGGGCATCACCCTGTGCCGGGCCTCGGGCATTCCGGCCCGGGCGGTCAGCGCCTACGCCCATCAGCTGACGCCGCCGGATTTCCACGCCATCTTCGAGGTCTGGCTCTCGAACGGCTGGTGGCTGGTCGATCCGACGGGACTGGCGCCGGTCGAGGGGCTGGTGCGCATCGCCTGCGGCCGCGACGCCGCCGACATCGCCTTCCTGACCACCCAGGGCGCCTGCCAGCTGGTGCGGCAGTCGGTGACGGCGGAGGCGCTGGAGGGAGGCTAGTCGTCGACCGCCGCCGATACGTCGATCGTCCCGATCGTCGAATGACCGGTGTGCGGATGCTGCAGCACCACGCGGGGCGCTCCCCCCGCGGCGGCTGGCGGCAGAAAGGCGATGACGCCGGCGTTGGAGCTCGGCTGGGACGAGCCCGATCCCGGCAGGTCGACATAGCCGCTCCGACTGGCGGCAAGGTCACGGACGCCGATCCGGGCTCCGAAAGTCGCGTTCCGTCCGGCGCTGAACAGCAGAACGCCGTCGTTGACCATCAGGGTGCTGGGCTCTGAGGATTCGTTCAGGGGCACGCCGTCCGCGATATCCGCCGCCGCCAGCACGGCAGGCCCGCCGGGCCCCGGTTCGCCGATCCTGTACAGGCGATGTCGGGTCGGGTGGTCGAAATGCAGATAGGCCTCGCCTGTGGTCTGGTCGCGGAGAACGGTGCGCGCGGAGCTGGACGACTGGCACTGGTAGGCGTGATCGGCCGGGGTTCTGGAGACCTGCCGGGGCGCTTCGCCCTCGAGGTCGAGGACGGTCCAGCCGCAGCCGTCGTCCTCTTGCTTCAGGACGACCAGCCGTCCCGATGGCAGGATCACGACCTGGTCGGGGTTTCGCACCGGCAGAAGCCTCTCGCTCAGGATGTCTCCGCGAGGCGACAGGGTCGTCACCAATGCGCCGCCGCCGTGCGGAGCGGTCACGACGGTCAGGCCGCCGGATGTCGGCGCGGCGTCGAACACCCGGTAGTGGAGCGCTCTGCCGACCGGCGCGAGCCGCACCGCGCCGCCGGATTGGCCGATGGCGCAGACCAGCGGCCCGCGGGCCATGCTGAAATAGCCGGCAGGAGCGTATTCGACGCCGCAGCCGAACGGACTGCCGGCGCCCGCGCCGGACATGCCTGCGAAGACGACCGTCTCGCGGTTGTAGGGAAACCGTGGTGGCGCGAGTGACAGTCGCCAGCCGTTGTTCCACCGCATGAAGGTCCGCTCGCCGTCCGCCGGGATCAGTTCGAGCGGGCGGGGCGTCAGGGCAGGGCCGCCGCAGGCCGCAAGCAGCAGGGCGGCGAGGAGGGCGAAACGGGTCAGTCCGAACCCCCGCCCGCCGCCTTCCAGGCCTCGATGAAGTCCAGCCGGCGCAGCACCTTGTTGTCCGGATCGATCAGCACATGGGCGCCCGCCGGGACCGCGATCCGGCCGCGGCCGCCGGTCATCGCCACCGTCTGCCGGCGGCCGTCGATCTCGACCTCGACCGGCATCGGGAAGACGCCGCCGTTGCCGGTGACCCACTCCAGCGTCAGTTCCCCATCGGCCCGCGTCTGGCGCAGGTCGGGCAGGACGGCCTGGTAGAGGTAGCCCTGGAAGAACCAGGTCAGGTCCCGGCCCGTCTCCTCGTTGACGATGGCCAGGAACTCGTCGGTCGTGCCGTAGCGCGGCCGGAACTCGCCCGGACGTGGCGTCGCCGTGCCGTAGACCAGCCGGGTCACGGAGCGGAAGAAGGCCTCGTCGCCGATCAGCATGCGCAGACTGTGGGCGATCTGCGAGCCCTTGTTGTAGATGTCGAGGCCCGGACCGGTGTCGCCCTGGTAGACCTCGTCCTCGGACTTCTCCTCGCCCGAGACTACGGGGAATTTGTTGATCAGCCCGCGGCGCTGGTCCAGCAGCGAGGCCTGCATGAAGGTCTCGCCGTGCAGCCAGCGGTCGTAGAGCGGCTGCATGTAGCTGCCGAGGCCCTCGTGCAGCCACATGTCGTCGGCGTTGCGGTTGGTCAGCTGGTTGCCGAACCACTCGTGCGACAGTTCGTGGTGCAGCAGCCAGTCGAAGCCGCGGCCGTCCAGCTTGTACTCGTTGCCGTAGGCGTTGATCGTCTGGTGCTCCATGCCGAGGTGCGGCGTCTCGACCACGCCCATCTTCTCGTCGCCGAACGGGTAGGGGCCGACCGTCGCCTCGTAGAAGTCGAGCATCGGGGCGATCTCGTCGAACAGGGCCCGCGCCTTGGCCGGATCGTCGGACTTCAGGTGCCAGTACTGGATCGGATAGCGGTTGCCGAAGCGGCTCTCGTAGGTGTCGGCGATCTCAACGTACGGGCCGATGTTCAGGGCGATGGCGTAGGTGTTGGGATTGGCCGCCGACCAGTTCCACGTCGTCCAGCCGTCGCCGTGATCGACCGTGCCGAGGAATTTCCCGTTCGACGGCGCCGACAGGTTGGACGGCACGGTGATGTGCAGGTCCACCCGGCCCGGCTCGGCGAGCGGATGGTCGATGCAGGGCCAGAAGATGTCGCAGCCCTCGGGCTGGACCGCAGTGGCGATCCAGGGCTCGCCCGACGGGGCCGTGGCCCAGACGAAGCCGCCGTCCCAGGGCGCCATCGGCGCCACGCGCGGCTGGCCCGCATAGGCGATGCGCAGCTCGGCCGTCTCGCCGGCTGCCAGCGGCTCCGCCAGCTGGACCGTCATCCGGCCCTCGGGATTGGACCAGCGGCCGGCGGGGACGGGCGCGCCGTTCACGGCGACCTCCGAGACGGTCAGCAAGGTGTCCAGCTCGACCACCAGCCGGTCGACGGGCGAGGTGGCGGTGAAATCCAGCAGGGCGACGGCGTCGATGGCCTTGTCGTCCGGGATCACCTTGATCGTCAGGTCGGCCTTGTCGAACCGCACCGCCAGTTGCTCCGGCGCCCGCGGCTGGTCGGTGCCGAGGGTGAAGGCGGTGGATTCCCGCGCCGGGGCCTGTTGCGGTGGCGGCGCCGGGTCAGGCTCGACCCACGCCGGCGAGTCCGTGGTCATGGCCATGTCGCCGGGACCGGCGGCGCAGGCGGCGAGGGCGAGCAGGGAGACGCCCATCAGGGCGGCGCGGCAGGCGATCAGGGACACGGAGGACTCCCGGCTGTGAACGGCGCCAGCCTAATGCCCGCCGCCACCGGCGCAACCGCAAAGCCTACAGGCCGCGCGCCAGCCGCTGGGCCTTCGTGGCCCGGCGGGCCCAGGCCTTGTCGATCTGCTCCCGCAGCCGGTCGTCATCGGCCCGCTCCGGCCGAACCAGCACGGCGGGCCAGCCCTCGTAGTGCGGGGTCTGGAAATAGGCCTCCGGCTCGGTCTCTTTCAGAAAGGCCACGGTGTCGAGATCCAGTGCGAGCGCCAGCGCGTCCGGCTCGCGCCCTTCGTTGACGATCCAGTGTCCCCGCACGCGGATGCAGCGGCCGCCGTGCAGGGTCGAATCCTCGGCGCCGGGCTGGCTCAGAGCGTAGGCGAACATCTCGTCGCGGGTCATGAGGATGACCCTGGCCCCGCCGCGCGCAAAGAAAAAGGCCGGTGTTTCCACCGGCCTCTTCAGATCTTGATGGCGTCGCCGATCAGGCGGCGGCTTGCTCGGCCAGCTTGGCCTTGACCTGGCGCTTGATGCGCTGGGCGGCGACCGACAGCTGCTCGTCGCGAGCCTTGACGATGAACGGGTCCAGACCGCCCTTGTAGTCCAGGGTGCGCAGCGCGGCGTTCGAGATGCGCAGCGAGAAGGTCTGGCCGAGGGCCTCCGACGTGACCTTGACCGCCTTCAGCGACGGCAGGAACCGGCGCTTGGTCTTGATGTTCGAGTGGCTCACGCTGTGGCCGACCATCGGGCCGATACCGGTGAGTTCGCAGCGACGCGACATCTGACTATCCTTCGGAGCGGTCCACGATACGAAGCGGACGCATGAAACAGGTGCGCGCGGGAGGTCATCCCGCGCGAGAGGGGGGCGTATAGAGGAGGAATCCTCGTCCCGTCAAGACTTGGACCGCGCAACGGAGCCGTTCAGCCGCCGTTCAATTGCCGCCATATATCGGCACTAGTCATGAGACCGAAATTCAACCCCGGGACCTCCATGAAGCCTTCCGTCCTCGTTCGTGTCGCCGCCACCGCCGCGCCTGTGGTCGCCGGCGCCCTGTTCCTCGCCGCGCCCGTCGCGCCGCAGGCCGCGATGACTCCCCAGTCCAGCGCGGACACCGTCCTGCCCGGCTACTGGGAATACACCACCAGCGCCGTGGGCGTGCGCGACACCGAGACCAAATGCGTTCGCCCCAGCGAGATCAACCGCTTCTTCGGCGGCCTGTCGACGCGCCGCTGGCGGTGCACCTATCCGGTGCGCCAGGTGGGTAACGGCAACGCCCGCTTCGAGGGCACCTGCGAGGACCGCAAGGGCCGGCGCGTCAATGTGCGCCTGAACGGCACCTACCAGCAGGAGAGCTTCTCCTTCCGCGGCGGGGCCCAGCTGGCTCGCGGCACGCCCTACCTGCCGGCCAGCATCACCGCCCGCCGCCTCGCCGCCCAGTGCCCGGCCAACGCCGAGTATTTCTGACCGGCGAACCGTCCCGCGTCGCCTCGTCGAGGTTGCCGGGCGGACTCAAGGCATAGGCGCCGAACCCGGCGAGACGTCGACGACATTTCGCCACTCGCCGCCTTCCTTCCGCCAGATGCGACGGCTTGGAACTCGCGTCGTCGGCGGCCGGGGATTTTAGCGGATCCGCGACAAAGGTTGCCCGCATGGCGTGCCTGTCGCGGTCGATCAGCCCCGACGGTCGTTGCCGCCGCCGGCCCCCCGCGCCAAAGTGTCCGGATGAACACCGAGCGGCTCCGCATCCGACCCCTCCGAGCGGCCGACGCGGAAGCGGTCCACGAAATCCACGAGCTGGTCGGGCACGGCCGCGCGCGTCGCACGCTCGATCAGCTGCGGGCCCTGTATAGCGAAATGGAAGCCAGGCCGGATGAGGCCGCCGGCTGGCATGGCCTCGTCGTGGAGCTGGGCGACGGGGTCGTCATCGGCGAGATCGGCGTATGCGTCGGTCATCCGGAAGAGAAGCAGGCCGAGCTCGGATACAGCCTTCACCCGCGGTTCTGGCGGCAGGGATACGCGACCGAGGCGCTGACGGCCGTGCTGTTCGACCTCTTCTCCAGGAGACGGCTCCATCGGGTCGTGGCGACCACCGCTGCCGACAACGTCGCATCAAGGGATTTGCTGGCCCGGCTGGGTTTCCGTCTCGAGGCCCGGAACAGATCAGCCTTCCACGATTACCGTTTGGAGCGCTGGGTGGACTCTGTCGGATACGGGTTGCTCGCGAGCGAGTGGCCTCGAGCGGACCCGGCCGGCGGGCCAGCCGCCCGTTCCTGAGAACGCTGTCCGCCACCAAACAAAAGGCCCGGGATCACTCCCGGGCCTTTCGTCATACAGCGATGCGCGTCGAAATCAGGCGGCTTCGGCTTCTTCGGCGGCCTCGGCGGCGGCGATGACGGCCTTCTTGGCGCTCAGCGACTTGCCGAGCAGTTCGACGGCGGCGTCCTTGTCGATGCGGTTGGCCGCCGCGACCTCGCGGGCCATGCGGTCCAGCGCCGATTCATAAAGCTGACGCTCCGAATAGGACTGTTCCGGCTGGCTGTCGGCGCGGTGCAGGTCGCGGACCACCTCGGCGATCGAGATCAGGTCGCCCGAGTTGATCTTGGCCTCGTATTCCTGCGCGCGGCGCGACCACATGGTGCGCTTGATGCGGGCGCGGCCCTTCAGCGTGGTCAGGGCCTTCGACACCACGTCGTCGGCGGCCAGCGAACGCAGGCCGGCGGTCTTGGCCTTCTTGGTCGGCACCCGCAGGGTCATTTTCTCGTGATCGAAGGTCACGACATAGACCTCCAGAGACATGCCCGCGACTTCCTGGGTCTCGACAGCCGCCACCTTGCCGACGCCGTGCGCCGGATAGACGACCGCGTCGCCAACCTTGAATTCCAGACCAGTCTTGTTCGTCATGTCATTCCTTTCCCGGCGCGAGACGGCGGGGTGAGACGAAAACGTGAAACGACGGGGGCTCGTCCCGCGGCAAGAACCGCCGGCGCGAAACTCAATCGTCAAATCAGAAACGGATCACCAAACCTCTGGCCGATCCCGCCTGCGTGGACGGGATTCTGTCGCAAACGCGGGCGGCGCGAAGAAATCGCAGACCGCCCGACCCAATGACAGTAACCTATCACAAATCTGCGGAATTTCAAAACGTCCACAGCGTCAGCGCACGGAAGGCTGTAAATCCTCTCCGTATTGTGAAAGCGCGCGATGGACCGTCCAGGCGACGCCGGTCAGGGCGAAGGCCAGCGCACATGCGACCCATTCGCTGCGATCGCCCGGCGTGGCGAGCAGCCGGGGCAGGTGCACCAGCAGGATCCACGAGGCGAACATGGCCCCGACCAGCGCCGAGGCGAGCCGCGCCATGACGCCGCTGACCAGCGCCAGTCCGGCCGCGATGTTGGCGGCGCCTGTGACCCATGGCCACAGGGCCCGGCCCGGCATCCACTCCGGGATCATCCCGGCGATGGCCTCGACGTACATCCAGTGCACCACGCCGAACACGACCAGCATCAGGCCAACCGCCATCCGCGCCGCCGGCGTCAGGTCGGCCCGTCCCGGGGCGGCGATCAGCATGGCCGCCGACATCAGCCCCAGAACCTCCATCGCCGAGACCCAGCGGACGGCGTCGCCGGGCGCGGCGACCAGTCCCGGCGCGTGCGTGAACAGCAGAAGGGTCAGCAGCCCCCACAGCGTCAGCGCCGTCGGCCGCGCGGTCCGGCTCCACGCCAGCCCCGCTCCGGCCAGCAACAGAACTGCGCCATTCAGCCAGATCCCCCACTGCGGCGCGTCGAACGGCTGCAGGCCGTTGATGAGGTGGCTGAAATAGAGGCTGATGACGCCGAAGCCCATCAGCCCCGCCGCCAGCATTTGCCGTCCCGGCAGCGGCAGCCCCCGTATGTCGCGCATGGGCGGTCCTCCCCGGTGCAGCAGACCATGGGGCGCGGGTCAGCGCAAAGGAACGGCGATCAGGAACCCTTGCCGGGGTTGGGTGAGAAGTATTTCTCGAACTTGCCGGTCTCGCGCTCGAACTGTTCCGCGTCGGCGGGCGGCGCGCCCTTGACCGTGATGTTCGGCCAGACCTTGGCGTATTCGGCATTGACCATCAGCCATTTGCCGTCGGGTTCGTCCTCGGTGTCCGGCTTGATGGCGTCGACCGGGCACTCCGGCTCGCAGACGCCGCAGTCGATGCATTCGTCCGGCGCGATGACGAGGAAATTCTCGCCCTCGTAAAAGCAGTCGACCGGGCAGACCTCGACGCAGTCCATGAACTTACATTTCACGCAGGCGTCGGTGACGATGTAGGTCATTGAGCGGAAAGCGTTCGCGGTTGCCGGGGGACGGGTTGCGCAGATGACCCCGGCGGCGAACGCTGTCAACCGGTGCCCGTGTCGCGGGCCGGCTCGCTTCCGGGATCACGGGCGGCGTAGAGGGTCCGGGCCTCTCCGGCCGGGCCGCGCCGTTCGCCCAGCGCCTCCACCGTCAGGTCGATCAGCCGGCCGCCGAGGGCGAACACCAGACCGTCGCCGACGTGGACGCTGCGGCTGGGCTTGTCGAGCCGGGTCTGCACGCCGTTGTGGGTCAGCCTGACCGCGCCCCGCTCGACCATGGCGGCCGCCAGCGAGCGGCTCTTCGCGAAGCGGGCGCGCCACAGCCAGACATCGATGCGGCAGCTGATTTCGGTCACTTGGCGGTCCGCTTGCGGGGCCGCTTCCGCCGCGCGGGTGAGGGCGCGGCCAGCACTGACAGGGCCGCGAAGGGGGAGTCAGGCGCCGCCTTCGCCCGGCCGGCGCGATCCGGCTGCTGCGCCCGCGTCGATTTCAGCGCTCCGGCGAGGGCCCTGGCCTGCTCCGGCGTGACGCCCAGTTCGTTCAGATCGGTTTCGGTCAGCGCGCCCTTGTTGCGCGCCCGCCGCTCGGCCAACGACTCCAGCATCTCCACCCCGGCGGCGACCCGTCCGACAGCGCGCAGGCCGAAGGCGGACAGCAGCCGCGGCGAGGGGGTCGCCTCGGGCAGGACCGTCAGCGCCTTCGGCCCCGGGCGGAACGGTTCGCCCGCCACGAAGGCCTGCGCCACCGAGGCGCCGCGTCCCTTCAGCAGGGCCGGCAGCCAAACCGAATGGGCCCCCAGCCGGACGCCGAAGCTTTTCAGGGTGCGCCGCTCGACCTGGCTCAGCGCGGCCAGGTCGCGCTCGACGTCTCGCCGGTCGATCACCCCGCCGGCCTCGACCAGCCGGAAGGCGACGCCGCGCGGCAACCCCTTCAGCGTGCCGCTCTCGACCGCCGTCTTCAGCCGCCGCAAGGCCCTCAGCGCCCGTCCGGCCTCGCCCGCGAGCCAGGCTTCGAGCCGCCGCTGCGCCCGCTCTCGCGCCGCCACCGGGCCGAGTTCGCCCAGCAGCCGCACCCGCGGCGCGAACCAGTTGCCGCCGGCGACCTGTCCCGCCTGCGCCCCGCGCCAGAGCACCGCCCCGTCCGGCGTCACGGCGAAGGCGTCGTCGGTGTCCGCCGCCAGCCGCCCCAGCCGTCGCGCGATCTCGGGCGTCACGGCCTGTCGGGCCGCCTGACGCAAGGCCCGGTCCTCCAGCGTGCTGGCGCCCTTGTCGATCTGGAAGTCGACGCCGGAGAGACGGCCCACCGCGTGACCCTCGACCACCACCGCGCCGTCGGCGTCCACATCGGCGACCGCATCCTCCCGCACGTTCAGCGCCCGCATCAGGGCGGTGGTGCGCCGGTCGACGAAGCGCGCCGTCAGCCGCTCGTGCAGCACGTCCGACAGCCGCTCCTCGAGCGCCTTGGTACGGTCGCGCCAGTCCTGCGCCTGGTCCAGCCAGTCGGGCCGGTTGGCGATATAGCTCAGCGTCCGCACCCCGCTCAGCCGCGCCGAGAGCTGGTCGATCTGGCCGTCGTCGCGGTCGAGGTCGGCGAAGCGCGGCGCGATCCAGTCGTCGGTCAGCCGGCCGCGCCGGCCGGTCAGCGCCTCGAAGATCTCCTTCGCCAGCCGGGCGTGTTCGTCCAGCGTGGTCTTCTGGAAGTCGGGCAGCTGGCAGGCCTCCCACAGCCGCATGATGGCGCCGCGAGAACGGCCGATCCGCGCCACCTCCTCGTCCTTGACCAGCCGCCGCAGCAGGGTCTCGTCCAGCGCCGGCTGGGTCAGATTCAGCCCACGCACCCCGGGCGTCACCGTCAGCGAGCGGAGCAGATCGGGCAGGGTGTCGAAGTCCAGCCGGGCGTTGCGCCACTCGGCCGCCTCGACCGGGTCAAAGCGGTGCTCGACCACCTGTTCGACGAGGTCGGGATCCAGCTCGATGGCCTCGCCGGTGACCCCGAACGTGCCGTCGCGCAGGTGCCGCCCGGCCCGGCCGGCGATCTGGCCGATCTCATGGGCGTGCAGCCAGCGCGTCCTCCGCCCGTCGAATTTGCGCAGGCCGGCGAAGGCGACGTGATCGACCTCCATGTTCAGTCCCATGCCGATGGCGTCGGTGGCGACGAGGAAGTCGACCTCGCCGGACTGGAACAGCTCGACCTGGGCGTTACGGGTGCGGGGGCTGAGGCTACCCATGACCACCGCCGCGCCGCCGCGCTGGCGCCGGATCAGTTCGGCGATGGCGTAGACCTGCTCGGTGCTGAAGGCGACGATGGCGCTGCGGCGGGGCAGGCGGGTCAGCTTCTTCGAGCCGGCGTAGCTCAGCGTCGACAGGCGCTCGCGCTCGACGATCTCGACGTCGGGGACCAGCGCCCGCATCAGCGGTGCCATGGTGCCGGCGCCGAGGAACATGGTCTCGAACCGGCCGCGGGCGTGCAGCAGACGCTGGGTGAAGACGTGGCCGCGCTCGGGATCGGCCACCAGCTGGATCTCGTCGACCGCCAGGAACTCCACCGTCCGCTCCATCGGCATGGCCTCGACGGTGCAGACGAAATAGTGGGCCCGCGGGGGGACGATCTTCTCTTCCCCGGTGACCAGCGCCACCGCCGCCGCGCCGCGCCGCTTGACGATCCGGTCGTAGATTTCGCGCGCCAGCAACCGCAGCGGCAGGCCGATCATGCCCGAGGCGTGCCCCAGCATCCGCTCGACCGCCAGATGGGTCTTGCCGGTATTGGTGGGGCCCAGCACCGCGACGACGCGCGAGGGGGCCATGCCGGTGGCGCGGTCGCTCATGAGACTGAAAAGGTGGCTGTTACTGACGGGTTCCTCAAGCGGCGCCGCGCGCTTTTCGCCGTCCGTAAACGGCAAGGCTTCGGCAAGCGGAACAGGGGCGAAACGAATCAGGACCGAATCACCGACACGGCCCGATTCGGGATTTGTTCACCCCAAGATATTGTATCTTAAAGCCGATTAACCACAATCCCCGAGGTCCGCCGGCGGGGGGGCGACGCGGCTCCCGCCGCCGGAAGAGATTTTCCCTTTCGGCGCCGCTTCCCCCGCGCGTCCCGACCCGCTAGGTCAGCCGCGATGGCCCCGTAGCTCAGCTGCATAGAGCAAGGCTTTCCTAAAGCCGAGGTCGCAGGTTGGAGTCCTGCCGGGGTCGCCAAGCGCTTGATATTATTCAACAATATCAGGAAGTTAGGCCGACTGTGTCTAACCGGGGTTCGCCACCCTCGTCCGAAGGTCCGGATTGGGCCGGCCCAAGGACCTCCGCTATGGGTGGGAAGCGGACGTTCCGCCTACGCCTGTCCGCCGCAGTTATTGTCGCGATGCGGCTGGGATCGAAGATGCTCGGATATACCAACTCTCGCCCAGCGACCTGAAGACCGTGTGATCTGTGTCCGGATCGCTTCGGATCACGCTGTCGATGCTCGCCACCGGTTCAGTGGAGGGGGCAATCGGTCTGTGTGTGAACATCCGCGACTCATAGCGGTCGCGTCCCGCATGTTCGAACACCAGGATGTCCACACTCGGCTGCGAGCTAAGGTCCGAGGATACTGAATCGACGCCAAGGCGTTGCATCAGCGAGCCAATGGTCGCGACCCTCTCTCGGCTTGCGTCTACTGGGAGGACGGACAAACCACCATCCTCGTCCCTCTCGATCCGAAGGATGCGCGGAGGCCTCGTGACGGCTTGGCGAATGGTTTCGAAGTCGCTTCTGTCCGACGCCCACTGTTGGACCATCGCTGCCTCCGAGGGAGCAGTTTCGGTCTGAGAACAACCGGTGGCCGTCAGCAAGGCGACGCCAGCGGCGGCTGCAACTATCGTTTTCATCGTCACCCCCCGCGCACGATGCTTAGTTTGCCGAAGGTCCGCAATGGCTCGAGAGCGGAACGTCGCCTAGGGGTGGATAGCCGACATACGCGGATCACCCCCGAAAGCCGTTATGCAAATGCATCGCGACGCGGGTTGGCGTATTCAATCGGCCCGTCGTCAAAACGGGCTTCCAGCGCGTCCAGCCCCTCAGCTTGTTTGAATGCGACTTCAGAAGCTGTGATCGGAAGCAGCCAAAGGCATCTGACACGCTCGCCATCGACCCAAGCGTCCTCAAGTCGGGGCCATCGAGGTAGGGTAAGCTAACAAGCCCGTGGTCGCACGATGAGCCGGGAAGCCAGGGTCTGCCGAAGTTGACGGAATGACCAACCCCAAGCGGCGAAGCGGTTCTATGGTAATGAGCCGTGGCGTATAGCAACTCAACTATCGACGGTGATGCCTCGGGTGCGAAGATGTGAAGCTCTACCGCGTTTGGCTCTCTTGGTTGCGACATACCCACTGTCGCATAGGTCCAGACGGCGCGTGTGCTGGTCGGCTTGAAACGTAGCACCTCAAAATCGACCGGCAATTGCTGAACCGGGCCTGCCGCAAACGGACAATTCTCACCGATCTGGCCCCAACTGCCCCTGTAGTGCTGCGCCAGCACATCTTGCCAGAGAGCCATTTTTGATCCCCGCCCGATAGTCTGCTTGCATTAGCGGCGTGGTGAAACGATGCCAAGCTGACCTGCTCTGATGTCCGCAACGGGTCGGAAGCCGACGCGCGCTCGGGGTTCGAAAGCGGAAGTCCGCTTATTGAGCATCATCCTCTCCAGCAAGAATGATCCGAACACCGCGCCTCTCCAGCTTCGCTTGTTCGATGGCCTCCATCACACAGGCGAACTGAGGATAGGTTGGGGGCTGGGTGACGGGCCACACTTCCAGATCGCTGTCGGAGGTGACGTGGAGAAGCGAACCCGCGGCGAGGCCGCACCCCCGCTCCAACTCAGCCGCTGCTGCGCTCAAATCGACGGGCGCGATCCTGGTCCCGGCTGAGGAAAGGCCAGCCAGTGGTGAACAGCCAGCGAGGCAGACGGAGATGATGAGCCAAGGC
>NZ_DASPNO010000041.1:0-7360 GCF_035626535.1 Brevundimonas sp. | reverse complement strand
GCCCCGGCGAAGGCGCCGGCCAAGCCCGCCGCCCCCGCCCCCGCCGCCCCGGCCAAGGCTCCCGAGCCCGCCCCCGCTCCGGCCCCTGCCCCTGCCGAGGCCGCCGCGCCTCCGGCCCGTCCGGCCCCGCCGGCACGCCCTGTGGTCAATTTCGGCCAGCGTGCGCCCAAGCCGCAGGCCCCCGGCCGCGGTCCCGCCGAACGTCCGGCCTTCGGCGGCCGCTCGGCCCGCGAAGCGGCCATGGGCGGCGGCGAGCGCAACTACGCCGAACGTCCGCAGGCCCCCGCCCGTCCGCAGGGCGGCGCCGCCCGCCCGGCCGAGCCGGTCCGCTATTCGGCCCTGAACCCGCGTCCCGCCCCCGGCGCCGCCCGTCCCGGCGGTCCGCGCACCGGCCCCGGCGGCCGGCCGACCCCGAACGCTCCGCCGGCGACGCCGGACGTCGCCCGTCCGGTCCGCGCCGGCTTCGGCCGTCCCGCGGGCTCGAAGGCCGAGGAGGATCGCGACAAGCGTTTCTCGGACGCCGGACCCGGCAAGGCCGTCAGCCGCACGCGCGGCGAGCCCAAGCGCCGCGAAGGCCGCCTGACCATCCAGGCCGTGGCCGGCGGCGACGAGGACGCCGCCGAACGGATGCGCTCGCTCGCCTCGGTCCGCCGGGCCCGCGAACGCGAGAAGGAAAAGCGCAAGGGCGGCTCCACCGACGCGCCGAACCGTCCGCGCGAGGTCGTCATCCCCGACGTCATCACCGTCGGCGATCTGGCCAACCGGATGGCCGTGCGCGGCGTCGACATCGTCAAATTCCTGATGCGTCAGGGCATGATGGTGAAGATCAACGACGTGATCGACACCGACACGGCCGAGCTCGTCGCCGACGAATACGGCATGTCCGTCAAGCGGGTCTCCGAGTCCGACGTCGAAACCGGCTTCCTGTCCGACGCCGTCGACGACGAGGCGACCACGCCGCGCGCGCCGGTCGTGGCGATCATGGGCCACGTCGACCACGGCAAGACCTCGCTGCTCGACGCGCTGCGCACCACGGACGTGGCGGCGGGCGAGGCCGGCGGCATCACCCAGCACATCGGCGCCTACCAGGTGCGTCTGCAAGACGGCCAGCGCGTCACCTTCCTCGACACCCCGGGCCACGCGGCGTTCAGCGCCATGCGGGCGCGCGGCGCCAATGTGACGGACATCGTGGTTCTGGTCGTGGCCGCCGACGACGGCGTAATGCCCCAGACCATCGAGGCCATCCAGCACGCCAAGGCGGCCAACGCCCCGATCATCGTGGCGGTCAACAAGGTCGACAAGCCGGACGCCAATCCGCAGAAGGTGGTCAACGAGCTGCTGCAGTACGAGGTCATCGCCGAAAGCCTGGGCGGCGAGACCCAGATCATCGAGGTATCGGCCAAGGAGCGGACCAACCTCAACGGCCTGATCGATGGCATCCTGCTGCAGGCCGAGGTCATGGACCTGAAGGCCGATCCGGAACGCTCCTCGGAAGGCGTGGTCATCGAGGCCAAGCTGGACAAGGGCCGCGGCCCGGTCGCCACCGTGCTGGTCAAGCGCGGCACGTTGAAGCGCGGCGACATCGTCGTGGCCGGCTCCGCCTGGGGCAAGGTCCGCGCCCTGCTCAACGAGCGCAACGAACAGCTGACCGAGGCCGGTCCGTCGGTTCCGGTCGAGATTCTCGGCCTCGACGAGGCGCCGTCTCCGGGCGAGCCGTTCGCCGTGGTCGAGAGCGAGGCACGCGCCCGCGAGTTGACCGAGTATCGCGCCCGCGTGAAGCGCGAGAAGGCCACGGGCGGGATCAACCAGGTCTCGCTGGTCGACATGATGTCCAAGCTGGGCGCCAAGAAGATCAGCGAACTGCCGGTGGTCATCAAGGCCGACGTGCAGGGCTCGGCCGAGGCCATCGTCGGCTCGCTCGACAAGATGGGCAACGAGGAGGTCCGCGCGCGCACCGTCATGTCGGGCGCCGGGGGCATCACCGAGAGCGACGTGCAGCTGGCCAAGTCGGCCGGTGCGCCGATCCTCGGCTTCAACGTCCGCGCCTCGAAGCAGGCCCGCGACCTCGCCGAGCGCGAGGGCGTGGAGATCCGCTACTATTCGATCATCTACGACCTGCTCGACGACATGAAGGGCGTGCTCTCGGGCATGCTGGCGCCGCTGCAGCGCGAAACCTTCCTGGGCAACGCCCAGGTGCTGCAGGTGTTCGACATCTCGAAGACCGGCAAGATCGCCGGCTGCCGGGTGTCGGAGGGCGTGGTGCGCAAGGGCGCCAAGGTCCGCATCATCCGCGAGGATGTGGTGGTGCTGGAGCTGGGTACGCTCACGACGCTCAAGCGCTTTAAGGACGAGGTCAACGAGGTCCCGTCGGGCCAGGAGTGCGGCATGCATTTCCAGGGCTTCCAGGACATCAAGGCCGGCGACTACATCGAGTGCTTCACGGTCGAAGAGATCAAGCGCACGCTTGAGTAGGATTTCCTCCCCACGCAGTGGGGAGGGGGACCGCGAAGCGGTGGAGGGGCTCTGTCCGCGTCGCGGCCGCCGGCTCCTCCGTCCCATCGTTGCGCGCCGGGCCACCTCCCCATGAAATGGGGAGGATATGCCGCCGTTTCGCCTCATCCTTCACGGATCAACGTCCCATGCGCCGCATCCTGGTCCCCGTCCTCGCCCTTCTCGCCGTCGCCGGACCGGCCGCGGCCGAGACCCGCTACCTGGCCTACGACGCCGCCGACCGGATCACCCAGGCCCTGACCCGGGGGGTGACGCTGGAGGCCGACCGCGGCCTGTTCGGCGCCATCAGCGTGCGGCGGATCATCTCCACCTCGCAGCGCGGCGCCGCCGATATCCGCCGCGGCGGCCCCGGCGAGGTGCGCGGTGTCCTGCCGGCTGGCTCGAGCGAGCGCACGGTCTATCACATCACCCCTGAGGGCGACGGCCGCCCCCTGTCGCGCGCCCTCTGCCCCGGCTCGGACGAGGTCTGGCTGGTGGCGGGCCGGGTCAAGCTCGGCCATCCGCTGACCCTGCACGCCGTCGGCCGCTGGCCGGACGGGGCCTACCGCCACTGCGTGCAGTTGACCTACAACTGGCGCGGCGAGTGGGCCATGCCGCCCGCGGGGGGGGCCGACGACTCCGGCGCCCCTGTCGGGCGATAGGCGTTCACCTCGCCGCCGACCCTCGCTAGGGTTACGGCATGACCGCCGCCACGGCCCAGCCGCAGACCGCGATGAAACGCCTCGCCGGCGCGCTGTCGTTCGTCTGCCTGGTGCTGTTCCTGCTGGCCGTCGAACAGAAGCAGACGGTGGCGGCGTGGGAGACGCTGCGCGACGAGACTGGACCCGCGCTGGGCCGCATCGCCGACTGGGCTGGCCGCCTGCCCTCGGGCGCGGCCGACGGAATCGAGGGCCTCAAGGCGGCGGTGGCCGGTGAGCCCCGCCCGCTGGCGGCGGAGCCCGGTTCGACGGCCATCCTGAAAGGCGAGTACGGGCCGGCCGACGAGGCCACCCGCGCCGCGACCGGATCGCTGGCCGTGGTCGGCGCCGAGCTCCGCTTCGAGAACGGAGAGGCCGTGCGCACCCGGCCGCTGCGCATCGCCAACGGCCGCGAAGCCTTTGCGCCCGGCCAGACCTTCGCCGCCCGCCTCGATGCGCCCGCCGACGCCCAGATCGAACTGCGAGAGGTCGTGCCGCCGCTGCGCGGGCAGGCCGTGGCGCCGCTCAGCCTGTGCGGCGGCCAGCCCGCCGGCGTCGCCGCCCTGCTGCATCGCCGGGACCGGGTCGACCTGATGCTGTTCCGCACCCGGACGGTGGACCCCGCGACGCCGCCCTCGGCCCTGTGCGGCGTGTGGAGTTTCTCGGCCCGATGAGGCACAGGCGCTCCCGCACCGGCCTCGGCGCCGTCGGCGCCGCCGCCGCCGTGGGTCTGGGCGCCGCCCTGTGGACCTGGACCGCGCCCGGCGACCCGACGCTGTGGCGGGCGGCCGCGGATGCGCCCGGCGTCGAGCTGCACCTTCTCGACAACGGTTTCCATACCGACCTGGCCGTGCCGCGGGCGGCGCTGGAGGCGCGCGGCGGACCGCTGGCCGAGGCGGTGCGCGCCCTGCCGGCCGGCGACTGGATTCTGATCGGCTGGGGCGACGCCAAATTCTATGTCGACCAGAGCCCGATGGAAGGCCGCCTGCCCGACGGAATGCGGGCCTTTTTCCGGCCCGGCAACGCCTCGGTGATCATGCTTGATCCGGCCCAGCGCGACCCGACCGAATTGTTCGCCGAGGACGGCCGCCGCAGCTTCCGTCTGACCCCGCAGGGGTTCGAGGCCATGGCCGCCCATGTCGAGGCGTCGCTGGACCTGTCGAGCGGCGGGCCGCGCGTCGCCGCCGCACGCGAAGGGGACGACGCCCGCTTCTTCGCCAGCCGCGAGACCTTCTCGATCGCCCACCTGTGCAACCACTGGACGTCGGGCGTGCTGAATGCGGCGGGGCTGCCGGTGCGGCCGTTCCGCTCCATCGTCTCGTCGGAACTGATGGCCGCCATCGACCGGTCCGAACTGGACACCGCGGCTCCGCGGGACTAGACCGCGCCCCTTCGCTTTTCGAGCCGGGTCCGAGCCCCGGCGGGCGATGAGGACCCGATCATGAGCAGCCGCAAGCCCAATCCCAAGGCCGGAACCGTCAGCCAGCGCCAGCTCCGCGCCGGCGAACTGATCCGTCACGCTCTCGTCGAGGTGCTGCGCGAGGAGGAGATCCACGATCCGGCCCTGAAGGACGTGTCGGTGACGGTCACCGAGGTGCGCCTCTCGCCGGACCTCAAGCACGCCACCTGCTTCGTCGAGCCGCTCGGAGCCGGCGTCGACAGCGCCCCCGTCGCGAGCCATGTGGACGAGATCGTCAAGGCGCTGAACGCCCATGCGAAATTCCTGCGCGGCGTGCTGGGGCGGCGCATCGACATGCGCTTTACGCCCGATCTGCGCTTCCGCCACGATGAGAGCTTCGCGGCGGCCGAGCGGCTCAATCGCCTGCTCGACGATCCGCGGGTGCAGGCGGATATCGCACGGCCCGACGAAGACCTCTGATGGCGCGCCGCAAGAAGGGCGACGTCGTCAACGGCTGGGTCTGTCTCGACAAGCCGTTGGAGATGGGTTCGACGGAGGCGGTGTCGAAGATCCGGCGCCTGTTCAACGCCCAGAAGGCGGGGCACGCCGGAACGCTGGACCCGCTGGCCTCCGGCATCCTGCCCATCGCCCTGGGCGAGGCGACCAAGACTGTGCCCTTCATGATGGACGCCGGGAAGGTCTACCGCTTCACCATCAATTGGGGCGTCTCTACCGACAGTCTCGACCGCGAGGGCGAGATCGTCGCCCGCTCCGACGTGCGGCCTTCGGTCGAGGCGGTGCGCGCGGCCCTGCCGGCCTTCACCGGCGAGATCGACCAGGTCCCGCCGCAGTATTCAGCCATCAAGGTGGACGGCCAGCGGGCCTATGATCTGGCCCGCGACGGGGTGGACTTCGAGCTGGCGACGCGGCGGGTGACCATCCACGAGGCGGCGGTCACCGACGCGCCGGACGCCGACCATGTCGAGCTGACCATCCGCACCGGCAAGGGCGTTTATGTGCGTTCGCTGGCTCGCGATCTGGCGGCCGCGCTGGGGGCCGAGGGGCATGTTTCAGCCCTGCGCCGTGAGCGGGTCGGGCCGTTCTCGACGGAAAACGCCGTATCGCTGGATTTCCTGACCGATCTGGTGCATAGGGACGCCGCCTCGGAAGGCTTGCTTCCCGTAGCGACCGCCCTGGACGACATCCCGGAGCTGGCCGTGACGGATCAAGACGCCTTCTCGCTTCGGCAGGGACGGCCGATCGTTCTGCTCCCCCGACAGGTCGAAACGTTGAAGAGCCGCCTTCGGGAGGGCTCCAGAACTGTTTCAGCCTTTCAGGGCCAGACCCTCGTTGCTCTCGGTCAGTTGCGGGCCGGTCGCTTTGAACCCGACCGCGTTTTTAACCTCCAGTAGGAGCATACCCGATGTCGATTACTGCTGAACGCAAGCACGAAGTCATCGCCGACAACGCCCGCACCGAGGGCGACACCGGTTCGGCGGAGGTCCAGGTCGCGATCCTCTCGGAACGCATCGCCAACCTCACCGAGCACTTCAAGACGCACAAGAAGGACAACCACTCGCGCCGCGGCCTGCTCAAGATGGTCTCGCAGCGCCGTCGCCTTCTTGACCACCTGTCGAAGGTTGATCGCGAGCGCTACACGGCGCTGATCACCAAGCTGAACCTGCGCCGCTAAGGGGCGCCGGGAACGGGCGGAAGAGTTTTTCGAGGCGCGGGCCATGCCCGCGCCTCGTTCCGCATTCAAACGCTTCCAGGCAAAATGGGCTTCCGGTTTGCCGTCCGGGAAGCGTGACAAGTAAGAACCAACCCGCGCGCCGCGGGGTTATCCGGCGCATGACGCGAGGGCTGAACACCGGTCCTCAACCACTCCCGGGTCTGTCGCGATGGCGCGGCGGCCCATGGACCGAAGGACTGAACGCCCGACGCTCCACCCACTGATGGGACCCCGCGCGGAATCCGCCCGCGGGATACGAAAGACGAAACATGTTCGATATCAAACGCAAGACGATCGAGTGGGCCGGGCGCCCGCTGACGCTGGAAACGGGCCGCATCGCCCGTCAGGCCGACGGCGCCGTGCTGGCGACCTACGGCGAGACCGTGGTCCTGGCGACCGTCGTCTACGGCCGCGCGCCCAAGCCGGGCCTGGATTTCTTCCCGCTGACCGTCAACTACCAGGAAAAGACCTTCGCCGCCGGCAAGATCCCGGGCGGCTACTTCAAGCGTGAAGGCCGTCCGACCGAGAAAGAGACGCTGGTCTCCCGCCTGATCGACCGTCCGATCCGCCCGCTGTTCGTCAAGGGCTTCAAGAACGAGACCCAGGTCATCGTCACCGTCCTCCAGCACGACATGGAGAACGACCCCGACGTGCTCGGCATGATCGCCGCCTCTGCGGCCCTGACTATCTCGGGCGTGCCGTTCATGGGCCCGATCGGCGGCGCGCGCGTCGGCTACATCGACGGCGAGCTGGTGCTGAACCCGACTCTCGACCAGATGCCGGACTCGGACCTCGACCTCGTCGTCGCCGGTACCCAGGACGCCCTGATGATGGTCGAGTCGGAAGCGAAGGAGCTTTCGGAAGAGACCTTCCTCGAGGCCCTGATGTTCGCCCACCGCGGCATGCAGCCGGTCATCGACGCGATCATCGACCTGGCCGAGCACGCCGCCAAGGAGCCCTTCGACTTCCAGGCCGAGGACCACTCCGACGTCGTCGCCTCGATCAAGAAACTGGTCGGCGAGGACATCAAGACGGCCTACA
>NZ_DASPNO010000040.1:0-91267 GCF_035626535.1 Brevundimonas sp. | reverse complement strand
GAACCGGTAGCCGAGACGGGCGAAACCGGCCCAGTCGTCGTCGACCTCCATCTCGATGCCATAGGAGGTGTCGGCCTCCGGCATGTGGTAGCCGACGTCAATCGCGCCGTACCATCCGTTCGGATCGGCCGCCGCAGCGCCGGCTGCGAACAGCCCCGCCATCGCGACGCCGGCTAATAGCTTCACCTTCATGATATCCCTCACACTCAAGGTTGCCCGAATGCCCACGCTTTACACGGGGCGCTCCGGAGCCGAACGGCAATGTACGGTTCCGGTTCCTTGATTTCGCTCGGAATGCGGCGACTGTGGCGCCGTTTCAACACATTCGGGCGGGGCTGTCTCAGGCCGGGACGCCTGCTAGGAGTCCCGACAAATCAACGGAGCAGACGCATGGCGATGAGGTTCGACGGCCGGGTGGCGATCGTGACGGGGGCCGGCGGCGGGCTGGGGCGCGAGCATGCGCTGGCCCTGGCCCGGCGCGGCGCCAGGGTCGTGGTCAACGATCTCGGCGGGGCCCGCGACGGATCCGGGAGCTCAACGACCGCCGCCGAATCCGTGGTGGCGGAGATCGAAGCCGCCGGCGGGGAGGCCATGGCCAACGCCGCTTCCGTCACGGACGCCGCCGCGGTGCAGGCGATGGTCGGCGCCGCCATGGCGAAGTGGGGCCGGGTCGACATCCTCGTCAACAACGCCGGCGTCCTGCGCGACAAGACCTTCGCCAAGATGGAGCTGGAGGATTTCCGCTTCGTCGTCGATGTCCACCTGATGGGCGCGGTCAACTGCACCAAGGCGGTCTGGGACATCATGCGCGAGGCGAACTACGGCCGCATCGTGATGACCACCTCGTCCTCCGGCCTCTACGGCAATTTCGGCCAGTCGAACTACGGCGCGGCCAAGATGGCCCTCGTCGGCCTGATGCAGACGCTCTCGATCGAGGGGGCGAAGAACGACATCCGGATCAACTGTCTCGCTCCGACGGCGCACACGCGCATGACGGAAGATCTGGGCGCGCGCCTGCCGCTGGACCTTCTGGGGCCGGACATGGTGACCCCGGGTCTGCTGTATCTGGTCAGCGAGGACGCGCCGAGCCGCTGCATCCTCGCCGCGGGCGCAGGCGGTTTCGAGCGCGCCTATGTGACGCTGACACAGGGCGCCTGGATCGCCGGCGAGGATGCCCCCGAACAGGTGGCGGCCCGCTTCGGCGAAATCTCGGACCGCACGGGCGAGATCGTGCCGGAAATGGGCGCGGCCCAGGGATTCACCGAGCTGACCAAGGCCCAGGCGGCCCGGAAGGGCTGACGCCTTGCGTTGACGTGGCGGCAGGCGGCTAACCTGCCTCCGAATATCTGGAGAACTCCCATGCGTGAAGCCGTCATCGTCTCGACCGCCCGAACCCCCATCGGGCGAGCCTATCGCGGGGCGTTCAACGACACCCAGGCCCAGCAGCTGGGCGGCCACGCCATCCGGCACGCCGTCGAGCGGTCGGGCGTCGATCCCGCCGAAATCGAGGACGTCGTCATGGGCGCCGCCCTGCAGCAGGGCTCGACCGGCACCAATATCGGCCGCCAGTCGGCGCTGGCGGCGGGCCTGCGGGTGACCACGGCGGGCATGAGCCTGGACCGGCAGTGCGCCTCCGGCCTGATGGCTATCGCCACGGCGGCGAAACAGGTGACCCATGACGGACAGGTGGTCGCCGTCGGCGGCGGACTGGAGTCGATCTCGCTGGTGCAGAACCAGAACATGAACCTGCACCGGCTGCGCGACCCCGCCCTGATCCAGCGCGTGCCGCACATCTATATGTCGATGCTGGAGACGGCGGAGGTGGTGGCCGCGCGCTATGGGATCGGCCGCGAGGCCCAGGACGAATATGCCCTGCGATCCCAGCAGCGCACCGCCGCCGCCCAGGCCGAGGGCCGGTTCGACGCCGAGATCGTGCCGATGACCACGACCATGCAGGTCGTCGACAAGGCCACCGGGCAGGCATCGGCGAAAGAGGTCACTCTTTCGAAGGACGAGGGCAATCGCGCCGACACCACCCTCGAAGGCCTGTCCTCCCTGAAGCCGGTGTTCGGTGGCGGCGAGAAGATCAGGGAAGGCCGGTCCATTACCGCCGGCAACGCCTCCCAGCTGTCGGACGGCGCCTCGGCCAGCGTGATCATGGAGGCGAAGGAGGCCGAACGCCGCGGACTCCAGCCGCTGGGCGCCTTCCGCGGCATGGCCGTGGCGGGCTGCGAGCCGGACGAAATGGGCATCGGCCCGGTCTTCGCCGTGCCCCGCCTGCTGGAGCGGCACGGCCTGACCGTCGACGACATCGGCATCTGGGAGCTGAACGAGGCTTTCGCGGTGCAGGTGATCTACTGCCGGGACCGGCTCGGCATTCCGGAGGACCGGCTCAACGTCTCCGGCGGGGCCATCCCGATCGGCCACCCGTACGGCATGTCGGGCGCGCGGATGACCGGCCACGTCCTGATCGAGGGCAGGCGGCGCGGCGCGAAATACGGCGTCGTCACCATGTGCGTCGGTGGAGGGATGGGGGCCGCGGGACTGATCGAGATCTATTGAGGCCGCGGCGGAGGCGGGCCGTCGCAGCCGCGCGCTTTCCACTCGGCTTCTTTGGCCGCCTGCCAGCGGGCGCGCAGCACGGCCGGCCGCGCGGGATAGCGATCCTCGAGAAATTCCGCATCGACGATCCGGTCGGTGCGGAAGGTGCGGAAGTCGCCGCGCATCTCGCACCAGCCGACCAGCAGCCGCGTGGTCTCGCGGTAGCCGATCAGGAAGGGCCAGATAGTACGCCGGGTCTCGCGCTCCTGCTCGTCGCGGTAGTGCAGGGTCAGCTTGCGCCCGGCGTGGATCGACGCCCGCAGGCGCGCCATGTCCAGCGCCTCGTCCTTGCGCGGCTCCCACACCGGCGGGCTGGCCACCGCCGGCTCCAGCACCACCGGACGCAGCCGCTCCGGCACGGTGGCGGCGATCTTGGCGACCAGATCGCGGGCCGCGCGGGCCAGGGCGGGATCGGCGCGCCCCGCCACCCATTGCGCGCCCAGCACCGCCGCCTCGATCTCGTCGGAGGTCAACATCAGCGGCGGCAGGTCGAAGCCGCCCTCCAGCACATAGCCCAGTCCCGCCTCGCCCCGGATCGGCACGCGCTGGCCCATCAGGGTGGCGATATCGCGGTAGATGGTGCGCTTCGAGGTCTCCAGTTCGGCGGCGATGGCGTCGGCCGTCAGCGGCTTCGACGACCGCCTCAGCACCTGGATGATCTGGAATAGCCGGTCTGCGCGTCTCATTCCGCCAGTCTTGTGTACGCCTGCTGACAGCATGGTGGCAGCAGGGTGGCAGTAGTCAATCCAATCGACGGCGAGGGGCCGTCCACTTGCCTGGAGATTGACGATGCTGACCCTGTTCCACGCCCCATGGTCCCGGTCGTCGCGGCTGGTCTGGCTGCTCGAGGAGATCGGGACCGGCTACGACATCTGCTACTGTGACATCGCCCGCATGGACGGCTCCGGCGCCCGTGATCCGCGCAATCCGCATCCGGACGGCAAGGTGCCGGCCCTGCTGCACGACGATGTGCTGGTGACGGAATCCCTCGCGGTGGCGCTCTACCTGACCGACCTGTTCCCCGAAGCGGGACTCGGCGCGCCGGCCGGCTCGCCGGAGCGCGGCGCCTTTCTCACCTGGCTGGCTTGGACCGCAGGCGAGATGGAGCCGGCCTTCTGGTCGAAGATCAGCGGCGCGACTGAAACCGATGCGAAGGCGCAGGCTCGCTACGATGCGGTCATCGCCCGCCTGTTCGACGCGCTGGATCGCGGGCCATATCTGATGGGACAGCGGTTCACCGCCGTGGACGTCATGGTCGGCAGCGCCCTGGCCTGGGGACGGGAGTTCGCCCCGGCGAGCGCGGCGCTGGACGACTATCTGGAGCGGGTGCTCGAACGCCCGGCCAACGCCATGGCCACGGCGAAGGACGGAACGCCCCCGGTGCTGGCCCAGGTCGCCTGAGCCCGGCGTGCCGTCAGGCCGCGTGGACGGCGGCGTCGGTGTCGCCGTCCGCGGGCCTCTCAACCGCCCGCAGCGTGGCCACGAAGTCGTTGCGCCACTGGCCCACGTCGGTGTCGCGCACCACCTGCATCAGACACTCCCACTTCCGCTTGCGCTCGGACAGCGGCATGGTCAGGGCCCGCTTGATGGCGTCCGACAGCTCCTCGCGGCTGAACGGATTGACCAGCAGGGCCTCGCCCATCTGCTCGGCCGCTCCGGCGAAGCGCGACAGCACCAGCACGCCCGGGTCTTCGGGATTCTGGGCCGCCACATACTCCTTGGCGACCAGGTTCATGCCGTCGCGAAGCGGCGTCACCAGCCCGACCCTGGCGGCGCGATAGATTCCGGCCAACTGGTCGCGGCGGTAGGTGCGGTTCAGATAGCGGACCGGCTGCCAGTCCATGTCGGCGTATTCACCGTTGACCCGCCCGGCCAGTGCGTCGAGACGGGCGCGGATATCCTGATAGGTGTCGACCTCGTCGCGGCTGATCGGGGTCACCTGCAGCAGGAAGACCTCGCCGCGCATGTCCGGATTGTCGGCGAGGAACTGCTCATAACCCAGCAGGCGCTCTTCCAGCCCCTTCGAATAGTCCAGCCGGTCCACGCCGACGATCATCGAGCGGAAGGCCGACGAGGCGGCCATACGGTCGTAGGTGCGCGCGCCGAAGGTCGAGTTGCGCGCGGCCAGGAAGGCTTCGACATCGATGCCGATCGGGAAGACCCCGGTCTGGACGGTCTTGCCAAAGGCCTCCAGCGCGTCGTTGGGCAGCAGCCGGCCGTGGACGTTCGGCTCCGAGGCGACGTAGTCCCGGAACAGGTCCAGCCACTCCCGGGTCTGGAAGCCGATGAGGTCGTAGTCGAACATCGACTCCACCAGCCGCCGGTGGTGCGGCAGGGTGACGAGCAACTGCCTCGCCGGCCATGGCGTGTGCAGGAAGAAGCCGATGCGGTTCTTCACCCCCAGCCTGCGCAGGTCGCGGGCCAGCGGGATCATGTGGTAGTCGTGGATCCAGATCAGGTCGTCGTTCTGGAGCAAGGGCGCCAGCACCTCGGCGAAGCGGGCGTTGGTGCGCTCATAGCCCTCGCCATAGGATCGTTCGTAGGCGGTCAGGTCGACGCGGTGGTGAAACAGCGGCCACAGCGTCCTGTTGGCGTAGCCGTTGTAATATTCCTCGACGTCCTGCGCCTCGAGGTCGACAAGCGCGACGGTCACGCCCGCCCGGTCCTCGATCTTGGCCTCCGGCTTGAAGGAGTCCACCGTTTCGCCCGACCAGCCGAACCACAGGCCGTCGTATTTCCGGAGCGCCGCGGACAGCGCCATCGCGAGTCCGCCCGCCGAACCGGCCGCCGGGTCCTTCGGCGCGGAAACACGATTGGAAACAACGATCAAACGGCTCATGGCGTTGAAACGCCTCCGGCCGGTCCGAGGTCCCGACGCATTCTTTTGAGCGAAATCATCTCGCGTCCGTCCACGAACGGCTCAGCAGGACGGCGCAGTTGATCATGCCGACCAGCGAATAGGTCTGTGGGTAGTTGCCCCATAGTTCGTTGTCCCCCAGCGATATGTCCTCCGACAGCAGGCCGGCGTGCGTCCGCCGGTTGAGCATCTCCGCGAAGATTTCCCGCGCCTCCTCGGTGCGGCCGTTCAGGTGCAGGGCCTCGATGAACCAGAAGGTGCAGAAGTTGAACGCCGTCTCGGGCTCCCCGAAATCGTCAGCCTCAATGTAGCGGAACAGATAGGGCCCCTTCTTCAGGTCCCGCTCGATGGCCTCGAAGGTCTTCACCTGCCGCGGGTCCAGCGGATCCAGGAATCCCAGATCGGTGAGCTGCAGCAGCGACGCGTCCAGTTCGCGGTTGCCAAAGCTGGCGGCGAACCGTCCTTCGTCCGGCACGAAGGCCTCGGTCTCAATCCGGTTACGGATGATCCGGGCCCGTTCCCGCCAGATCTCGCCCCTTTGGTGCAGGCCGAGATGATCCGCCGCCTTGGCGAGGCGGTCGCAGGCCGCCCAGCACATGACCGACGAATAGGTGTGCACCCGCGCGATGGTGCGAAACTCCCACAGGCCCGCGTCGACCTGGTCATGCATGGCGAAGGCGCGTTCGCCAACTTTTTCCAGCGCGTGGAAGTCCTCGATTGTGCCGGGCCGGAGCAGCCGCTGATCATAGAAGGTCTGCACCAGCGGCAGGACGATCTGGCCGTAGACGTCGTGCTGCAGATGCTCGTGCGCCTGGTTGCCGATACGCACGGGCTTCATGCCGCGATAACCCTCGACGGTCTCGACGATCCGCTCGCCGATGCCGGGCTCGAGCCCCACGCCATAGACCGGCTGGACGTGACCGCCGGCCGAGTTGTCGACCAGATTTCTCAGGTAGCCGAGATAGTTCTCGAGGATATCGACCGCGCCCAGCCGGTTCAGCGCCCGCACCACATAGTAGGCGTCGCGGATCCAGCAGTAGCGGTAGTCCCAGTTGCGGCCGCTCTCCGGGAACTCGGGCACCGAGGTCGTCAGCGCGGCTACGATCGCGCCGGTCTCCTCATAGGCGCACAGCTTCAGCGTGATGGCGGCGCGGATCACCGCCTCCTGCCAGTCCAGCGGCAGGTAGAGGGTGCGGACCCAGTCCTGCCAGTAGGCCACCGTCCGGTCGAGCGCGGCCGCGACCCCGGGGCCGACGTCCTGGTCGTACCCCTCGTCCGGACCGAGGAAGAAGGCGTGCGGGCGCTCCAGACGGAAGATCCGCTCGTTGAGGATGTGCGACACCGGGCAGTCGGTGGTCAGGCGGAAGGTCACGTCGGTGCACAGATAGCGGATGTGGTTGGAGCCGCTGGTCCGCTCGGCCGGCCGCGCGCCCCAGTCCGCCGAGGGACGCAGCCGGACCTTGATGCGCGGCGAACCTTCCAGCGGCCGTACGACCCGGGCGAAGGCCAGCGGACGATAGGTGCGGCTGTGTTTGGGGTGGCGGGGCGCGAAGTCGATGACCTCAATCGAAGCGCCGTTCTCCGCGGTCATCACCGTCCGAAGCACCGGCGTGTTGCGGATGTAGCCCTGGCTGACGTGCTTCAGCCCTTCCAGCTCGATGTCCCAGAAGCCGTGATCCGGATCGTAGCCGTCCATCAGGGCTGAAAAGACCGGATCGCCGTCTACTCTCGGCGCGCAGGCCCAGACATAGCGCCCGTTGCGGTCGATCAGGGCGCTGATTGAACAGTTGCCGATCGGGGCGAGGTCCAGGTTCGGGGTCATGCGCACTCCTCGACGGCGTTCAGCCACTTCAGAACGGCGCCCACGCCGGGCAGGCCGTAGCGGGCGGCGGTCTCGCGGGGCGGCCCGACCAGCACGCCGAAGCCTCCGAGGGCCTCCGCGGCGCGGAAGCCGTCCTCGTCCGTCAGATCGTCGCCCAGCATGACCGGAACGGCTCCGGCGAACGGAGGCTCCAGCATGAAGGCGTTCAGCGCGGTTCCCTTGCTGGTTCCGGGGGTCTTCAGCTCAACGACGAGATTGCCGGCCTGCAGCGTCAGCCCGGTCCGGTCGGACAGCGCCCGCGCCAGCGCCAAGGCGGCGTCCGCTTCCGCCGGGGCCCCGCGATAGTGCAGCCCGGCCGACACCGCCTTGTCCTCGACGATGACGCCTGGCCGGGTGCGCGCGAACGCCTCGAAGGCTGCGACGGCGTCCCGAACCGCCGGTGAGGCTTCGATCCTGTCCAACGAGCCATCGGCGCGGCGGCGTTCCAGCCCGTGCACGCCGGAGGCCGAGGCGGAGGCGGCCTCAGCGATGCGGTCGATTTCGGCGATGGTCCGGCCGCTGATGATGGCGACCCGCCCGTGAAGGCGGTCGGCCAAGGCTCGCAGCGCCGCCGTCCGCTCCGGGTGGGGCACGACCGCGTCCGGAGTTTCGGCCAGGGGGGCCAGCACGCCGTCCATGTCGAGGAACAGGGCCGGGCGGGGCAGGCGGGTCGGCGGCGGCGGCAGATGCGTGGCGGTCTCGAGCGGCGCAGGCGCGCCGTCGGCGATCAGGTGTGAAATCCGCATGGCCCCTTCTAACGCAGTCGTGCGGCGAAGGTTGACCCTTGGGCGGCAATTTCTCGCATTGCAGCAATCTCCGACGGCGGTTGTGGAGATTGTGAATCTCGGCCCGATGCGCCACATCGCGGGGATGAGCGACGCTGCAAGACCAGTCCTGTCCGCCGATCCTGCCGCGACGACGGCGCGTGCCCGCGAGGTCATCCGGCTGAACGTCGAGGCGCTGCAGGCGCTGGAGGCCGGTCTCGACGACAGCCTCGCCCGCGCCTGCGAGATCATCCTGTCCCGGCCCGGCTATCTCGTGGTCACCGGCATGGGCAAGTCTGGCCACATCGGTGGCAAGATCGCCGCCACCCTTGCGTCGACCGGGACGAATGCCTTCTTCGTGCACCCCGCCGAGATGAGCCACGGCGACCTCGGCATGCTGCGCAAGGATGTCACCCTGCTTGCCATCTCGAATTCGGGCGAGAGCCGCGAGCTACGCGATCCGCTGATCTACTGCCAGCGCGAGGGCATTCCGGTGATCGGCATTACGCAGCGCCCGAACAGCTTCCTCGGCCGCTCGTCCGCCGTCTGCCTGACACTGCCGCAGGTGGCCGAGGCCTGCCCCAACGGATTGGCGCCGACCACCTCGACGCTGATGACCCTGGCCATGGGCGACGCGCTGGCCATGGTGCTGATGGACCGCCGCGGTTTCACCGCCGAAGACTTTGGCCTTCATCATCCGGGCGGCAAGCTCGGCATGAGCCTGCAGAGCGTCCGGGACTGGATGGGCGACCGCCCGCCGGCGCCCGCCACAGTGCCGCTGTCGGCGACCTTCGCCGAAGTGGTCTCCGCGATAACCGAAGGCCGCAAGGGCGCCGTTGCGGTGCTCAACGGTGACGGAACCCTGGGCGGGATCGTCACCGACGGCGACGTGCGCCGCGCCTTCTCCCGCGGGGAACTCGCCGGCCTGACCGCCGCCGACGTCATGAGTCCGCGTCCCAAGGTCATCGGCCCCGACGCGCGCATGAGCGACGCCATTGACCTGATGACCCAGAACAAGATCGCCACCCTGCTGGTGGTGGAGGATGAGCGGCCCGTGGCCATCATCCACATCGCCGAACTTATGCAGGCCGGCTACGTCAGCTGAGACTCACCAGGCCATCCGCCCGTCGATGTTGCCCGGCGGCGCGTAGCGGCAGGCCAGCACCGAGCGATCGCCCCGCGTCTCGACCGCGCAGCCGACGTGGGTCGTGTCGCGCCAGACCAGCTGGGTATAGTGGCCGACGTCGCTCCAGTTCCCGGTCCGGCTGACATTCGGGAACACGCCGTGACGATAATTCGCCTTCTCCGCGATCCATTCGCCGACCATCTCCTCCGGCGTCCAGACGCGGCCGCCCCAGCCGGTCCACAGGTTCTCGCCGTGACCGTGACGGGTCGGGTCGTGGGTGAAGCGATTGGTGCCGATCAACTCCCGCGCCCAGCCTCGCGCCTCCGTTTCGAGGTTCTCCGCCCAGCGCAGCGGCGGGACGCCCGCGCGGTCGCGCTCGGCGTTGTGCGCGGCCAGCAGCCGGGCCTCGACGGAGTCGGAGGGGCGACTGTCGCGCGGGGCCTCGATCGGCAGGATGTCCCGCGCCGGAGGCGGCGGCCGCATGCGCCGGGCGGTGGCGAGGCGCAGGCGGCCGCTATCGATCCTGCAGCGGCGGCGCAGGCGGCGGAACGCAGCATCGGCATTGTCCGGCTCAGCGCAGGCTGGCCCCGTCGCCAAATGGCTGGTCGGCGAGGGCGCTTTCGACGTCGTCCCCCTCCAGCGTCCGCGTCTCCGCGGGCTTGCCGGCCTGGAATTCCTCCATCGCAGTCGCCTTGCGGGCCCGCATCTGGTCGGCCAGCAGGTCCATGTCGAGGCCGGCGGCGCGGGCCTGGCTGAACATGCCCTCGGAGCGCTTCTCCTCCTCCTCGACGTGGTGTTCGATCATCTCGGACAGCACCTTGACCTTGGCGTCGTAGAAATCCTCTTCCGGACCGCCGGCCTCAATCTCGTTGATGAGCAGCTTGGCGCTGTCGTGCTCGACGTAGGCTTCGTTGACGAGGTCGTCCTCGACCCTCCCGCGGCAGGCCGGATAGAAGATTTCCTCCTCGATCGCCGTGTGCACCTTCAGTTCGAGGCAGATCTGCTCCGCCAGCCGCTGCTTGGTCGCCTTGCCGTTGGTCTCCTCGAACTTCGCGAACAGCTCCTCCACCTTGCGGTGGTCGGCCTTCAGCATGGCGATCGCGTCCATCTCTTCGTAGCTCTGGGCCATGGGGTGCTTCTCCTGACGCGGGTTGTGCGTCTGGCGACGTAAGACGCTCGGCGGCGTCGCGTTCCCGACACAGGCCGACCTGAGAGTCGTTCTCTCCCGGGCCGTTGATCCACCGTGCCTGGCCGGCGTTCACCGGAGCACAGTCCCTGCGGAGTGCGACATGATCGATCACATCGGCCTCGACGTCTCGGATGTCGTCCGCTCCCGATCCTTCTACGCGGAGGCGCTCGCGCCGCTGGGCTACCGGATCGTGCAGCAAGTCCCGCCGGAGCCGGGCGAGCGTCCCACCGTCGTCATGTTCGGTGTCGGCGACGAGCCCGATTTCGTTATCGCGAAGGACAAGAGCCCAGGACCCGGCAACCACGTCGCCTTCCGCGCCCAGACCCGCGCCCAGGTGGGCGCCTTCCACGCCGCCGCCCTCGCGGCCGGCGGAAGGGACAATGGCCGGCCCGGCGTCCGCGAGCGCTATGGCCCGACCTACTACGCCGCCTTCGTGCTCGATCCGGACGGCTTCAACATCGAGGCTGTCTGCCACGTCCGGCCTGACCAACCCGTTCCACGGGAGCGAAAAAACTTGACGTTGACGTAAACGTAGGTTTTCTGACCCCAACGCTTCGAATCCGTCCTTATTGGAGACGCACCCATGGCCGACGCCTATATCTACGACGCGGTCCGCACGCCGCGCGGCAAGGGCAAGAAGGACGGTTCGCTCCACGAGATCACCGGGCTCAGCCTGGCCACCCAGGTGCTTGAGGCGCTGCGCGACCGCAACGACCTCGACACCTCGAAAGTCGACGACGTCATTCTCGGCTGCGTCACCCCGGTGGGCGAACTCGGCGCCGATATCGCCCGCACCGCCGTGTTGTCGGCCGGCTGGGCCCAGACCACCGCCGGCGTCCAGATCAACCGCTTCTGCGCTTCCGGTCTCGAGGCCGTGAACATGGCCGCCGCCAAGGTGAAGGCGGGCGAGGCGGACTTCGCCGTCGGCGGCGGCGTCGAGGTGATGAGCCGGGTGCCGATGGGTTCGGACGGCGGCGCCTGGCCGGTCGACCCGTCCTCCGCCTTCCCGACCTATTTCGTGCCGCAGGGTGTCTCGGCCGACATGATCGCCACCAAATGGGGCTTCAGCCGCGACGATGTCGACGCCTACTCCGTCGAAAGCCACAAGCGCTCAGCCCGCAGCTGGGAAGAGGGCCGCTTTTCGAAATCGGTGGTCCCGGTCAAGAACCAGCTCGGCCTCGTCCAGCTGGACCGCGACGAGACCATCCGCCCCGGCACTAACATGCAGACGCTCGGCGCCCTGAACCCGTCCTTCGCCATGATGGGCGAGATGGCCTTCGACAGCGTGATCAACCAGCGCTACCCCGAGGTCGAGCGGGTCAACCACGTCCACACGCCGGGCAACTCGTCGGGCATCGTCGACGGTTCTGCCGGCGTGCTGATCGGTTCGCTGGAAGCCGGCAAGGCGTTGGGCCTGAAGCCCCGCGCCCGCATCGTGGGCGCCGCTTCGATCGGCTCGGAGCCCTCGATCATGCTCACCGGCCCCGAGTTCGTGACCAACAAGCTGCTCGGCAAGCTGGGCATGACCACGGCCGACATCGATCTGTGGGAGCTCAACGAGGCCTTCGCCGCCGTCGTCCTGCGCTACATGCAGGCGCTCGACATCGACCATGACAGGATCAACGTCTGCGGCGGCGCCATCGCCATGGGCCACCCGCTCGGCGCCACCGGCGCCATGATCACCGGCGTCGTCCTCGACGAGCTCGAGCGCTCCGGCAAGTCCACCGCTCTCATCACCCTATGCATCGGCGGCGGCATGGGCACCGCCACCGTCATCGAACGCGTCTGATCGGAGCTGACTGAGATGGAAAACTTCAAGATCGACGTTGACGCCGACGGCATCGCCCTGATCACCTTCGACGTGCCGGGGCGGTCGATGAACACCCTGACCTCGGGCGTCATGGCGGAGATCCCGCAGGTCGTCGAACGGATCAGGACGGACGACGCCATCAAGGGCGCCGTCCTGACGTCGGGCAAGGCGAGCGGCTTCTGCGCTGGCGCCGACCTCGGCGACATGGCGGATGGCATGCTGGCCGGCGGCTCGCTGCAGGAGGCCTTCGACGCGGGCTGGCGGCTGAACGGCGCCCTGCGAGCTCTCGAGACCTGCGGCAAGCCGGTGGCCGCCGCGATCAATGGTCTCGCGCTCGGCGGTGGGCTCGAACTGACGCTGGCCTGCCATTACCGGGTCGCCGGCGACGACAACAAGATCCAGCTCGGCCTCCCCGAGATCAAGGTCGGCCTCTTCCCCGGCGGCGGCGGCACCCAGCGCCTGTCGCGTCTGATCGGCGTGCAGGCGGCCATGATGGCCATGAGCGAGGGCAAGTCCTTCCGCCCCAACGACGCCAAGGGCGCCGGCATAGTGCATGAAGTGGTGGCCAGGGGCTCGGAGGTCGAGGCGGCGAAGGCGTGGATCAAGGGCGGCGGCAAGGCCGTCCAGCCGTGGGACGACAAGTCCTTCAAGCTGCCCGGTGGCGGCCCCTACCACCCGGCCGGCATCCAGAATTTCCTCGTCGGCAACGCCATGCTGCGCAAGCAGTCGTACGGCAACTATCCGGCCGTGCTGAACCTGATGAAGGCGGTCTACGAGGGCGTGCAGGTGCCCATCGACGCCGCCCTGCGCATCGAAACCCGCTATTTCATCAAGACCCTGATGACGCCGCAGGCGCAGGGCATGATCCGCAGCCTGTTCCTCTCCAAGCAGGAGCTCGACAAGGGCGCTGTCCGCCCGGCGGGGGTGCCGAAGTCCGATCCGCGCAAGGTGACCGTGATTGGCGCCGGCATGATGGGCGCGGGCATCGCCTATGTGCAGGCCATGGCCGGCATCGAGACCATCCTGATCGACCGCGATCAGGAGAGCGCCGACAAGGGCAAGGCGCATGTCGAGGAACTGCTGAAAAAGCGCCTGTCGCGTGGTCAGCTGACGCAGGAGAAGTTCGACGCCCTGCTCGCCTCGGTCACCGCGACCACGGACTACGACCTGATCAAGGGTTCCGATCTGGTCATCGAGGCGGTGTTCGAGAACCGCGAGATCAAGGCCGACGTCACGAAGCGGGCGGAAGCCCGGCTGGAGCCCGGGGCCGTGTTCGGCTCCAACACCTCGACCCTGCCGATCACCAGCCTGGCGCAAGCGTCGGTCCGGCCCGAGGACTTCATCGGCATCCACTTCTTCTCGCCCGTCGACAAGATGATGCTGGTGGAGATCATCCTCGGCGAGAAAACCGGCGAGGCCGCGATCGCGAAGTCGCTCGACTATGTGATGAAGATCAGGAAGACCCCGATCGTCGTCAACGACGGCCGCGGCTTCTACACCTCCCGCTGCTTCGGCACCTATGTCGCCGAGGGCCTTGCCATGCTCGAGGAGGGCTACGCTCCCGCCCTGATCGACAACATCGGCCGCATGACCGGCATGCCGCGCGGTCCGCTGGAAATGCACGACGACGTGGCGCTGGACCTGTCGGTCAAGATCGCCAAACAGACGAAGGAAGACCTCGGCGACGCGTATGAGCCTCTGCCCGGCTGGAAGATCGTCCAGACCATGGTCGAGGACCTTGGCCGCTACGGCCGCAAGAACGGCAAGGGCTTCTATGACTACGAAACGAAGCCGAAAAAGCTGTGGTCCGGCCTGTCCGAACTGGCCCCGGTGAAGATCAGCGACTCGACGCCGGAGATGGTCGAGGACCAGAAGCGCCGCCTGCTCTACCGCCAGGCCGTCGAGGTCGCCCGCTGCTGGGAAGAGGGCGTCATCGACGACCCGCGCGAGGCCGACGTCGGCGCCATCCTGGCCTGGGGCTTCGCGCCCTGGACCGGCGGACCGATCACGATGATCGACCAGACGGGGCTCAAGGCCTTCGTCGAGCAGGCGGATCAATACGCCGCCCGCTATGGCGACCGCTTCTCGCCGCCGCAGCTGCTCCGCGACATGGCCGAGCAGGGCCGCACCTTCTACGGCGACTTCGCCGGCAAGCGGAAGGCGGCGGCCTAGAGGTTCACCACCTCGAAGCCGTCCTCCGCCTGCAGCCGCTCGGCCAGCGCCGCGCGGTGGCAGCCGGCGTGATCCGCCTCGAAGCAGAGCAGTGCGGTCTTCTTCTGTTTCGCCAGATCGCGCAGCTGCTCGAACGCCAGTTGCGACGGCGGCTCCTGCATGTGCTCGGTGAAGATTTCCCGCATCTCGCCGATGCGGCCCTTGCGCGCCGCGTCGCGCCCGGCCCTGGGCGTGCCCAGCGGGCGCAGGTGGACGTAGTCGATACCGGCCTCATGCAAGCTGTTCCCCAGGACCGTCTTGGAGAAGCCCGCCCGCCGCGACGCCGCCACGGCGCGGACGTCGGCGACGACCTCGACCCCCGCCGCCCTCAGCCGGTCGATCACCGCCGCCTGCGGCTCTCCTTCGTAGCCGATGGTGAACAGCTTCATCTTCGCTCCTAGGGCAGGGCCCCGCCCTCGATGGCCTCGTCGACGCAGGACTGCAGTTCGGCCTGGAAAGCCTCCGGATCCGCGGCCTTGCGTTCCGCCATGGAAAGCTCGAGCCGGGTCCGCTGTTCCCCGGTCCACGCCTCCGCCGTTCCGTCCTCGGGCAGCTTCGCTGTCCACCAGCTGCGGATGAACCAGCTGGGCCCTGCGACCCGGCCGGTCTCGCGCTCGGCCTCCACGATCATCGCGTTGATGTGGGCGAGGCACAACTCCGCCCGCGGCGGTGGCGATTCCGGGTTGGCGGCGAGCAGGGACAGCAACAGGGCGGTGACGATCATCAGCTTTCTCCTGATCCGGAGCTTGACGGAGCCGTCGTGGTAAGGCGAGTCCGAAGTCCGCCAGACTCAGGAACCGTCAGATGCGCCGCACCTTCCTCCTCGCTCTGCTCCTCGCCGGGGCGGCCACGACCGCGCAGGCGCAGGATCTGCTGATCCGCGGCGGCAGGATTTATACGGGCAATGAGGCGGCTCCGACGGCCGAGGTGGTGCTGGTGCGCGACGGCCGCATCGCCTGGGTCGGCGCTGAACGCGACCAGCCTGACGTCCCGGCGTCGGTGCCGACGGTCGATCTCGAAGGCGCGGCCCTGTTCCCCGGGTTCACCGACGGCCACGCCCACCTCGACGGGATCGGCTGGCGCGAGATGACGCTGAACCTCGAGGGCTCGGCCTCGATCGCCGACGCCATGGCGCGCCTGACCGCCTGGGCCGAGGCGCATCCCGAGGGCCCGATCGTCGGCCGCGGCTGGATCGAGACGCACTGGCCCGAGGCGCGCTTCCTGACGAGACAGGACCTCGACGCCGCCGCGCCCGGCCGCGTGGTGTTGCTGGGCCGCGCTGACGGCCATGCGGTGGTCGCCTCCAGCCCCGCCCTCGCCGCGGCCGGGATCACCGCCGACACCGCCGCGCCCGCCGGCGGCGAAATTCTCAAGGACGAGCGCGGCCAGCCCACGGGCCTGCTGGTCGACGCCGCCGAGCAACTTGTCTCCGGCCTGCTGCCTCAGGCCGACCCGGCCGCCCTGCGCGAGGCTTACCGCGCCGGCTTCCGCGTCGAGGCGCAGTACGGCTGGACCGGCCTCCACTTCATGAGCGCGCCGTGGCGCGACGTGCCGCTGATGGAGCAGATGGCGGAGGCGGGCGAGGCCCCGATCCGGGTCTACAACAGCATCACCCCGGACGGCGCGGCTGAACTGATCGCCGGCGGGCCGCGCAGCGTCGCCGACGGCCGGATCATCACCCGGGCGATCAAATACTACGCCGACGGCGCCCTCGGCTCGCGCGGCGCGGCCCTGTTCGAGCCCTACGCCGACCGGCCCGACACCACCGGCCTGATGCAGATCAGCGAGCAGGAGATCGTGCCGCTCTACCAGGCGGCGCTGAAGGGCGGCATCCAGGTCGCCACCCACGCCATCGGCGACCGGGGCAACGCTTCGGTGATGGAATGGTACCAGCAGGCGCTGGCCGGCGTCGCGCCCGAGGATCGGCCGAACGGCGCCGACGTGCGTTGGCGCATCGAGCACGCCCAGATCGTCCGTCCGCAGGACTACCACTGGTTCGTGGACCTGCCGATCATCGCCTCGATGCAGCCCAGCCACGCCATCGGCGATCTGCATTTCGCGCCGGCCCGGCTCGGCGACGCCCGGCTGGACGGGGCCTATGCGTGGCATAGCCTGGCCGACCTGGGCGTCATCGTCGTCGGCGGCTCGGACGCGCCGGTGGAGCGCGGCGCGCCGCTGATCGAATTCTACGCGGCCGTCGCCCGGCGCGACCTCCAGGGCTTCCAGGGCCCCGACTGGCGGCCGCACGAAGCGGTCGACCGGGAGACCGCCCTGAAGATGTTCACCCTCTGGCCGGCCTACGCCAGCTTCCGCGAGGACGAGCTGGGCACCATAGAGGTCGGCAAGCGCGCCGACTTCACCGCCTTCTCGGTCGATCTGATGACCGCGCCCGTCGCCGACATCCCCAAGGGCCACGCGGTGCTGACGGTGGTGGACGGCGTGGTGGTGCACCGGGCGCAATAGAAGACCCCGCCGGCTTTCGCCGACGGGGCCGTCCAGCCTGCGGTGGGCTGCCTCTGGGGGAGGTCTTGCGCAGGCGGACCTAGAACGTCTTCCGGACCCGGATCTGGAAGAAGGTCCGTGGGTCGACGTAGCGGTGCTCGACGAAGGCGATCGGCCGCGCCGGCGAACGGTCGGCATAGACCGTGCGCTCGACGTCGAAGTCGTTCCAGATATTGACCTGGGCCCGGATCGCCAGGGTCCCCGTCGGCTTGTACTCGGCCCAGGCCTCGAAATAGTCGTGGCCGCGCCAGCCCGACGTCTGGTCCGGATCGAAACCCTTCTGACCGAGGATCGGAATGTAGGCCATGCCGTACTGCAGCTTCCAGCTGGTGAGATCCTGCTCCCAGGAGAACACCGCCTGGCTGGCGCGCACGTTGGAGATCGGACGGATCTCGCCGGTGGTCGGATCGGTCACCTCGGTGTGGTTCCAGGTGTTTCGGAAGCGGAACATGCCGCCGGCGACGCCCAGCTTGTCCGTCGGGATGGCGACGGTCACGGCCAGCTGATCGAGCGTGCCGTCGCCGATGTTGCCGACCGCCGACAGGCCCATGTCCAGGGGGATCACGTCGAGGGCGTCGGTGATCTCGTCGTGGCGGAGCCCGACGCTGACGATGCCGTCGCCCCAGAAGCGGCGCTCGTAGATCAGTTCGCTGATCCAGCGCTGCTCGGGCTCGAGGTCGACGTTGCCGCCGAACACGTTCTCGTCGTCGAGGTCGGCCGAGGCGGCGAAGTCGCCGAAGTCGAGCTGACCGACCTCGCGCTCGAAGCGCAGGCGCAGCTGGTTGTTGGCCATCGGCGTCCAGGTGGCGAGGAAGCGGGGCTTGGCGAAGAAGAAGCTCTTCTCCTGCTCGGCGTCGCCCGACTGGCTGATGGTCGAGCTTTCCAGCCGCAGGCCACCCTCGACCGTCAGGTCGGGCCGCACCCGCCAGGTCCCCTTGCCGAAGAGTTCGCCGCGGGTCTCCTCGACCTTGACCGAGGCCGACGGCAGCGGCACGGCCACCCCGCCGATGGAGAAGGCCTGATCGACCTCCAGCATGTTGTAGGCGACCTCGCCGCCGGTCTCGAACGTCAGAGCCGCCGACTTCTCGAACCGCACCAGGCCTCGCAGGATGCTTTCCGACGAATCGCCCGCGCCGACGAACTGCTGTTCGGGGCTGTCGACGCCGCCCAGCTGGGTGCGCGAGGTCGAAACGGACTCGAAGCTGTTCCACTGGTGGATCAGCCGCGTCTCCATGTTCAGCCGGTCGCTGAGCGGGCGGGTGTAGACCGCGCCGAACTCGCCGCCGTCGCCGTCGTTGTCGAACAGGTTCTCGCGGCGCACGCCGGTGGCGGTCTGCAGGCTGACGTTATGGAAGTCGTTGACGCCGTAGCGGGCGGTCAGGTCGATCTTGCCGCCGAACATCGGAGCCGCGTAGTTGCCGCGCACCGACTGGCCGCCGCCCCATGAGTCGTTGAAGTAGTCTTCCTGGCGGATGACGTTGCCGTTGACGTCGGTGCGGACCACCGGGCCCACGCCGTTGGCGTCGCTGATCGAGACCCCGTCGCTCAGAGTGACGCCCCAGGTGCGTTCCCCTTCGCGGGCGGTGAACTGGTAGGAGCCGGCGAACGAATCGCGGCCGCCGTCGAACAGGAAGGCGGTGCCGGTGAGGATCGACTGACGGGTGTTCTCCGTCTTCAGGATCACGTTCACGACGACCGAATAGCCCTGCATGTCGATGCCGGGGGCGCCGCCGCGGATCAGCTCGATGCGCTCGACCTGGTTGGCCGGGGTCCGGGACAGCACGTTGGAGCCGGTGTCGTTCTTGGACGCCGGGCGAGCGTTGTTGATCAGGATATTGCCGACCGCGCCCTCGAAGCCGCGGCTGCCCGAGCCGTCGTTGATCGAGAAGCCCGGCACCCGGGCGACCATGTCGAGGGCGGTGTTGGGCCGCTGGTCGGCGAAGAAGTCGGGTGTGAACACCAGCACGCCCTGCTGGGCGGCGTCGGTCTGGGGCGCTTGGCTGGTCGGGCCGGTGGGAACCGGCGCCTGGGCGACCTGCGGATCCGGGCCATCCGAGGCGGTCTGGGCCGCGGCCACGCCTCCGGTGAACAGGATGGCGGTCGTGGCCAGCAGGATGGTCTTCGTCATTGCAGGATTCCCCTCGTCGTGTGACGAAGGTGTGGCGTCCTGACGCGGCTGGCTCCAGTTACAAGACCGCAAGGTGGATTAAAAAGTGGACATCATTACGAGATTGTCATGCTGGTGTTCTTAACAAGGCCGCGACTCTCAGGCTTCAATACTGAATACGGCAGGTAATCGTGAAATCAATGTTCGCCCTGTTTTTCGCTCTTGGCCTTCTGACGGCCGCGGCGCAGCCGGCCCGGGCCCAGACGCCGCAGGAGCCGGAGGCCACGACGATCGAGGAAGTGGTGGTGCTGGCCCGGCGCTCGGGCGCGCCGATGTGGACGGTGACCCGGGGCGACAGCACCCTGATCCTGGTCGGGGCCATCACTGGCATCCCGCGCGATCTGGAATGGCGGCCCGACGACCTCGAGGCGGCGGCGGCCCGCTCGCAGCTGATCCTGACGCCGCAGGAAGGCCGCGCCTCGCTCACCGACCTGCTGCGCGTCATCTGGCGCATCCGCACCATCTCGCGGATGCCTCGCGGCCAGACCACGGCGGACTATCTGACGCCGGAATGGCAGGCCCGGCTGGAGGCGGTGATGGCCGGGGAGCGCAATCAGGACTGGCGCGAACGGAGCCTGCTGATCCTCGGCTTCGACCTGATGCAGGACAAGGCCGGCTACACCGGCCGCCGCGGCGGCGAGGACGCCATGGATGTGATCCGGCGCGCGGCGCGCCGCGCCCGGGTCGATACGCGTCCGGTCGGCACGGTCCGCGGCGACGAACTGATCGCCAGCCTGATCGACGCCCCGCAGTCGGCTCACGTTCCCTGTATGGAAGCCGCCATCGCCGCCGCCGAGCGGGGGGCGGACGCCGCGCGCGAGCGGGCCGAGGACTGGCGCGCCCGGCGCGTTCCCGAGGTCGTCGCCTCGCCGATAGACCGGGCCCTGAACCAGTGCTGGCCGTGGGGCGACCCCGAGATCGCGCCGCAGCTGCACCAGCAGTGGGCGGCGGCGATCGAGACGGCGCTGATCTCCCCCGGGGTGACCATGGGCGTCGCCCCCATCCGGCTGCTGGCCGAGGAAGGCGGCGTGCTCGACAGCCTCAAGGCCCGCGGCTTCGAGGTGGTCGGACCGGAGTGGCGGACAGAGGCGCTCGCGCCCGCCGCGGCGGACAACGGAGCCTAGACCGCGGTCCCGCCGACTGTCAGCCCGCGGATCTTCAGGCTGGGCTGGCCGATGCCGACGGGCACGCCCTGCCCGGCCTTGCCGCAGACCCCGACGCCCGGGTCGAAGGCGAAGTCGTCGCCGACCATCTCGATCTTCGTCAGGGCCGTGGCCCCGTCGCCGATCAGGGTGGCGCCGCGCACCGGCGCGGTGATCCTGCCGTCCTCGATCAGATAGGCCTCGGTGCACTGGAAGACGAATTTGCCGTTGGTGATGTCGACCTGGCCGCCGCCGAAATTGGCCGCGTAGAGGCCGCGCTTCGTCGAGGCGATCATGTCGGCCTGCCTGTCCCTGCCCCCTTCCATGAAGGTGTTGGTCATGCGCGGCATCGGCATGTGGGCGAAGGACTGGCGCCGTCCGTTGCCGGTGGCCCGCGCGCCGAGCTGACGCGCCGACAGCCGGTCGTGCATCAGACCGACCATGATCCCGTCCTCGATCAGCACCGTGCGTGAGGTCGGCGTGCCTTCGTCGTCGATGCTCAGCGAGCCGCGGCGGCCGGCGATGGAGCCGTCGTCCACCACGGTGACGCCCGGCGCCGCGACGCGCTGGCCCATCTTGCCCGAGAACACCGACGAGCCCTTGCGATGGAAATCGCCCTCGAAGCCGTGGCCGATCGCCTCGTGCAGCAGAACGCCGGGCCAGCCGGCCCCGAGCACCACGTCCATCTCGCCGGCCGGGCAGTCGACCGCCTCCAGATTGACCAGCGCCTGACGCAGCGCCTCGTCGACCTGCCATCGCCAGCGATCAGGCGCGATCCAGGTCTCGAACCCGGCCCGGCCCCCGGCGCCCGATGAGGCGCTTTCGCGGCGGCCGTCCTTCTCCACCGTGACCGAGACGTTGAGGCGGACGAGCGGGCGGACGTCGTCGACCCGCCGTCCGTCGCCGCGCAGGATCTCGATGTGGCGGCGCTCCCCGACGAGGCTGGCGGAGACCTGCACCACGCGAGGATCGCGGGCGCGGGCCCAGGCGTCGATCTCGGACAGCAGGGCGATCTTGTCGGAAAAGGCGGGGGAGGCGAGCGGGTCGACCGGCTCGTAGAGCACCTGGTTGGTGGCCCGCGGCGCTTCGGCGGCGGCGACCCCCGCGCGGCCGGCCTTGGCCAGGGCGGCGCTGTCGGCGGCGCGGCGCATGGCGCGGCCGCTGATCTCGTTGGCGTGGGCGTAGCCGGCGGTCTCGCCCGCCACGACCCGAAGGCCGAAGCCCTCGGCGGCGTCATAGGCGGCGGACTTCAGCCGGCCGTCGTCGAAGACCAGCGATTCCGATTCGGCGCGTTCGAGGAACAGCTCTCCGTCGTCGGCCCCGGCCAGCGCGTCCTGCAGTATGGAGAGGGCCTCGTCCGGAGCGATGTCGGCGGATTCGAGGATGGCGGGCGGCTGGACGGGCAGGGTCATGCCGCTGAAATAGGAGGTGAGGCCGGCGAAGTCACCGGCCTCACCGCGACTGTTTAGCGCTGGCTGACGTCCCCGGAGCCCGAAATGTTCTGGCTCAGGCTGACCGGCCGGCGGGTCAGATCGACATCGCCCGACCCGGAGATGGTGATCCGGGCGGCGCCGGTCGGGCCGACGGCGGCCTCGCCTGATCCGGAGATGTCGATATCGGCGTCCCGCGTCTCGAGGCCCGAAAGGTCCGCCTCGCCCAAGCCCGAGATGTCGAGGTCGACCGTCTCGGTCCGGCCCGTCGCGACCACCTCGCCCGAACCGTTGATCGAGACGGCCAGGCTCGGCTGATCGTAGTCGCGGATGACCAGATCGCCCGAGCTGGACAGGTTGAAGCTGCGGACTGACGGCGCGGTGACCGTGATCCGGATCCGGTCGTTGTGGCGCCGACCGAACACGACCACCTCGACGTTGTCGTCGTCCTCGTCGAAGGTCAGTCGGCCGCCGCTCAGACGCAGGCGGTCGATCTGGTTCTGCGGACCGGAAACCTCGACCGAGGCCTCGTCGCCCTGGACGTAGGTCACGAAGGCGGCGACATCGATGTCCAGCCGGTCGCTGCCGTCCCAGGCGAGGGTGCGGGTGACGCGGGGACCCCGGTCGGCCCGTTCGAACCGGACGGTCTCTTCATGGCCGTCCCCATGGTCGCGGAAGGTCCAGGTCCAGCCGTGGCGGGCGAGATCGTTGCCGCCGAGGGCCCCGGCCCCGCCCAGGGCGGCGGCGCAGAGCACGAGGCTCGCGCCGGTGATGATCAGGAGGGTGCGGATCATTCGTATCTCTCCTCAGGCCTGGGCTTGGGGTTCGAGGGCCGGCTTGAGCAGCCGGTAGTGAAGGCGGGCGTACCAGACCGTGGCGTTGACCAGCAGGATGGTGACGACGGTGGTCAGGGCGCCGATCGCGGTCGCTCCGGCCATCATGCCGATGCCGGCCAGGACGGCGGCGAGCCCGCCTCCGGGGAAGCCGGCGAACGGCCCGGCCACCATCACCGCGCCACCGCCGATGAACAGGCCGATGGCGGCCATGAAGAAGCCGAACAGGGCGCCGATCACGCCCATCAGGATGGGCAGCAGGATCAGGATGTCGATCGCGCCCAGCCCCAGCACCGCGAAGACGGCGCCGGCGGCGGCGGACGGGTTCTTCTCCTGGTCCCAGCGGCGCGCGCCGGCCTCGGCCCGAAGCTCGCGGGCGAGGCGGTCGGGATCGCCGAGGGCGGCCGCGACTTCCGCCTCGGTGCGGCCGGCGGCGGCGCCGTCCTCGAAATGCATCTCGTAGTCGGACGCGATCTCGGCGGCGGCGGCGGTCGGCATGCCGACGAGGCCCCGCCTCAACCGGCCCATGAATTCGGCGCGGGTCATTGTTCAGCTCCCCTTTCGGCAGACTTGGCGGTTTTGGCGGCGGCGGCCGGCGCGGCCGGTTCGGCCTCGGCGTTCATGACGCCCTCGACGGCGGTGACGAAGGCGCGCCATTCGGCGGTCTGCGTCTCCAGCGCCCGGCGGCCGGCGTCGGTGAGGCGATAGTATTTCCGCGACGGGCCCGTGGACGATTCGACCAGATAGGTCTCGACCTGGCCGTCCGACTGCATCCGCCGCATCAGCGGGTAGATGGTGCCCTCGCCCATGTCGATCGCGTCAGACAGCGTCGAGGCGATCTCATAGGCATAGCTGTCGTGGCGGTTGAGAAGGGCCAGCACACACAACGTGAGCACTCCCTTCTTCAGCTGGATTTCAATGGTTTCAGGCACCTCGGCGTCTCCCTTGATGAGGAAGAGGTATCGCAAGGTATCTTGCGGCGCAAGGTAGCTGTTCAAACATGACAGCCATTTAATCCGGCGGCGGAGGTCGGGTGCGGCGTCCAATCGCTTGGCAAGCGCGGGGGAGGGCGATAAGGACCCGCCCAGGAAACGCTGCGGGCGGTCGCCCCGGCGTCTGCTTGCGATTCACTCGCAAGCGCTTGCGGCAGAACGGTTTATGAGGATGTCTCGCATGGGGATGGGCACGCGGGCCCGGGGTCTGATCGGCAGCGGCATGGCCGCGCTGGCCCTGGCTCTTTTCGCCGCCGGGTGCAATGAGGGCCCCGAACTGGTCGGTCAGCCGACCGACGGCGCCGTCGGCCTGCAGCCGGCCGCCGCGCCGCTGAAGGAACAGGCCCACCTGTTCCACGACGCCATCCTGATGCCGATCATCACCTTCATCTGTCTGCTGGTGCTGGGCCTGATCATCTGGATCGTGGTCCGCTACAACAAGAAGTCCAATCCGGTCCCGGCCAAGTGGAGCCACAACACCCTGGTCGAGGTGATCTGGACGGTCGTGCCGGTCCTGATCCTGGTGTTCATCTCGCTGTTCTCGTTCCGCCTGCTGTTCGCCTATCACGACATGCCGGAGCCGGACCTGACCGTTAAGGTCACCGGCAACCAGTGGAACTGGGCCTACGAATATCCGGACCAGGGCATCGCCGAATACATCTCCAACATGCTGCCGGAAGAAGAGATCGCCCGGCGCGGCATGGATCACAGCCTCTACCGCCTGGCTGCCGACGAGCCGATGGTCGTGCCGGTCGGCGCCAATGTCCGCCTTCTGGTCACCGCCGCCGACGTCATCCACGCCGTCGCCCTGCCGGCCTTCGGCCTGAAGACCGACGCCGTTCCGGGCCGGGTCAACGAAACCTGGTTCCGCGCCACGCGGCCGGGCATCTACTACGGCCAGTGCTCCGAACTGTGCGGCGTCGACCACGCCTTCATGCCGATCCAGATCAACGTCGTGTCGCGCGCCGAGTTCGCGGCCTGGGTCGCTTCGAAGGGCGGCTCGATGACGCCGCGCACGGCCGCCGAGGCCCCGGGCGGCACCGCGGCCCAGATCGAGGCCGGCACCACCGGCGCCGTCGCCTCGCGCAACGTGTCCTCGGAGGCGATGCAGCCCGCCGCCGGCGCTCCCGCCGGACAACCCCCCGCCGACGCCGGCGCTGTCGACCGCTCGCCCTCGGCCCGCTCGGCTCCGGCCGTCCCCGACACCGCCGCCGCTCCGGCCGCCCAGTAACGATACGCGAGAGCCCCAAAGACCATGGCCACCGCAGCCGCGAACCTCGCCCACGACCACGACGGGCGCCACGACCACAAGCCGGGCTTCTTCACCCGCTGGTTCCTGTCGACCAACCACAAGGATATCGGCACCCTCTATCTGATCTTCGCCATCATGGCCGGGATCGTGGGCGGCGCCCTGTCCGGCCTGATCCGCTGGGAGCTGGCCACGCCGGGCATGGACGTGTTCGTCGCCGGCGGGCTGATCGAACAGCTGGGTCTGATCGAGGCGTCCAAGCACGGCTATAACGTCACCGTTACGGCCCACGCCCTGATCATGATCTTCTTCATGGTCATGCCGGCGATGATCGGCGGCTTCGGCAACTGGTTCGTGCCGATCATGATCGGCGCGCCGGACATGGCCTTCCCGCGCATGAACAATGTGTCGTTCTGGCTGCTGGTCGCCGCGTGGATTCTGCTCTGCCTGTCGATGGTCGTCGACGGCGGCCCCGGCAAGGGCTTCGGCGGCGGCTGGACCATCTATCCGCCGCTCTCGACGATGGGCCACACCGGGCCGGCGATGGACCTGGCGATCTTCTCGCTGCACGTCGCGGGCGCCTCGTCGATCCTGGGCGCCATCAACTTCATCACCACCATCTTCAACATGCGCGCGCCGGGCATGACCCTGCACCGGATGCCGCTGTTCGCCTGGTCGGTGCTGGTCACCGCCTTCCTGCTGCTGCTGTCGCTGCCGGTTCTGGCCGGCGCCATCACCATGCTGCTGACGGACCGCAATTTCGGCACCAGCTTCTTCGACCCGGCCGGCGGCGGCGACCCGGTGATGTTCCAGCACCTGTTCTGGTTCTTCGGTCACCCCGAGGTCTACATCCTGATCCTGCCCGGCTTCGGCATGGTCAGCCACATCGTTTCGACCTTCTCGAAGAAGCCGATCTTCGGCTACCTCGCCATGGCCTACGCCATGGTCGCCATCGGCTTCGTCGGCTTCATCGTGTGGGCCCACCACATGTTCACGGTCGGCATGAGCGTGAACCTGCGCGCCTATTTCGTCGCGGCGACCATGATCATCGCGGTGCCGACGGGGGTGAAGATCTTCAGCTGGATCGCCACCATGTGGGGCGGCTCGATCAGCTTCAAGACGCCCATGCTGTGGGCGATCGGCTTCATCTTCCTGTTCACGGTCGGCGGCGTCACCGGCGTGGTGCTGGCCAACGCCGGCATCGATTACACCCTCCACGACACCTACTATGTGGTGGCGCACTTCCACTATGTGCTGTCGCTGGGCGCCGTCTTCGCCATCTTCGCGGGCTTCTACTACTGGTTCGAGAAGATGTTCGGGGTGAAGTACAACGAGTTCCTCGGCGCCGCCCACTTCTGGATCATGTTCGTGGGCGTGAACCTGGTGTTCTTCCCGCAGCATTTCCTCGGCCTGCAGGGCATGCCTCGGCGCTACGTCGACTACGCTGACGGCTACACCCTGTGGAACCAGGTCTCCTCGATCGGCTACGTGATCACGGCGATCGGCGTGCTCGTCTTCCTGGTGATGCTGGTCGAATCCGCCGTCCGCCGCCGCAAGGGCGTCGACAATCCGTGGGGCGAAGGCGCCACGACCCTGGAGTGGACCCTGTCCTCGCCGCCCCCCCACCACCAGTTCAACGAGCTGCCGGTGGTCAAGAGCGACGAGCACTAGGACGACCGGCCCCGGCCGGAACGACAAACGGGGGCCGCTCTTTCGGACGAAGGGGCGGCTTTCGGCTTTCAGGATGCCATGACCCAACCCACCGCCACGCGTTCGATCAGCACGGCCCAGCCGGAAGATTATTTCCAGCTGCTGAAGCCGCGCGTGATGTCGCTGGTGATTTTCACGGCGGTCACCGGACTGGTCGTGGCGCGCGGCGACATCGGCTGGCTGACGGCGGTCATCGCCATCCTGTGCATCGCCGTCGGCGCGGGCGCGGCGGGCGCGCTGAACATGGCGCTCGAGGGCGAGACCGACGCCCTCATGCGCCGCACCCGCGGGCGGCCTGTGGCGGCGGGGCGCGTGGGCAAGAACGACGCCATGGCCTTCGGGGTCGTGCTGTCGGTGTTCTCGGTCATGCTGCTGGGCATGGCGACCAACTGGCTGGCCGGCGGCCTGCTGGCCCTGACCATCGTCTACTACGCCGGCTTCTACACCCTGCTGCTCAAGCGCCGGACGCCCCAGAACATCGTCATCGGCGGAGCCGCTGGCGCGTTTCCGCCGGTCATCGGCTGGGCCGCCGCGACGGGTTCGGCGCCGTGGCAGGCGTGGCTGCTGTTCCTGATCATCTTCCTGTGGACGCCGCCGCACAGCTGGGCGTTGGCGCTCTATTCGGCCGGCGACTACGCCAAGGCCGGCATTCCGATGATGCCGGTGGCGCGCGGGGCGAAGTCTACGCGCCTGCAGATACTGCTCTACAGCCTCGTCTTCGTCCCCGTCGCCGTCGCGCCGGGGCTGACCGGCCTCGGCGGACCGGTCTATCTGGCGGTGTCGGTCGCGGGCGGGATCGGCTTCCTGTTCTTGGCCGTACGGCTGTGGCGTTCGCGGGCCGGCGACCAGCCCGACAAGGCCGAGGCCGTGGGGCGAGAGGCCGCATTGTATGACGTGCGCGCGGAGGCCAAACCGGCCCGGAACCTGTTCGCGTTCTCGATCCTGTATCTGATGGCCCTGTTCGCGGCCCTGCTGGTCGAGAGCATGACCCCGATGATGAGGCTCTGACCGCCATGCGCCTGACCCCCGAAGAGCTCTCCGCCCGCAAGCGGCGCAACCGCGCCCTGGCCGGCGGGCTGGTCGTCTTCATCGTGCTGGTCTTCACCACCACGGTGCTGAAGATGAAGGGCAACATGGACGACCGTCAGGCCGCCGCCGCCGCGGCGGGCCAGCTGGCCGGGCAGGGCGGGTGAGGCCGCCGCCATGAACCGCAAGAACCTCATCGCCATCGCCTGCGTGTTCGCCGTCATGGGCATGACCGGAGCGGCCTTCGCCGCCGTGCCGCTTTACCGCCTGTTCTGTCAGGTGACGGGTTTCGACGGCACGGTGATGCGCGCCGACAAGGCCCCCGACACGGTGCTCGACGAGACGGTGCTGATCCGCTTCGACACCAATGTCCGCGGCCTGCCCATGACCTTCCGCGCCGAGCAGGTCAGCCAGCGGGTTCGGATCGGCGAAACCGGCCTCGCCTATTTCGACGTGACCAACACCTCGGACCGGCCGATCCACGCCACCGCCGCCTACAACGTCGTGCCGGAACGAGCGGGACCCTATTTCCAGAAGCTGCAGTGCTTCTGCTTCGAGGGGCAGGTCATCGCCCCCGGCGAGACGATGAAATTCCCCGTCCAGTATTTCGTCGCGCCCGAGATCGCCAGCGACCGCGAGAGCCGCGGCGTGCGCGAGATCACCCTCAGCTACACCTTCTATCCGACCAAGGGCGCCGAAGACGCCTCTGCCACTGGCGCGGCCGGTTAGCCGACGCTATAGCCACCCCGACACGACTCTCGACCGTTGCAAGAGACCCAGATGGCCGACGCCCACGCAGTTCCGCATCACGACTATCACCTGGTGAATCCCAGCCCCTGGCCGCTGGTGTCGTCGATCGCGACCGTCGTCATGATGGTCGGCGCCGTGGTCTGGATGAAGGGCCTGGTTCCGGCAGACTCCGGACCGCTGGCCTCGGCCCTGCTCTCGGACGGCAAGCAGGCGCTGTTCTTCGCCGGTCTGGCGGGGGTGCTGGTTTCGATGGCGGGATGGTGGTCCGACGTGATCAAGGAAAGCCGCCAGGGCGATCACACGCCGGTCGTCTCGATCGGCTTGCGCTACGGCATGATCCTGTTCATCGCCTCCGAAGTGATGTTCTTCGCCGCCTTCTTCTGGATGTTCTTCGAGATGGCGGTCTTCAACGAAGCCCGCGCCCACATTCCGGAGATCGGCAACTGGGCCGAGACCGCCGCCGCCTGGTCGACCTGGCCGCCCAAGGGCGTCGAGGTGCTGGACGCCTGGCAGCTACCGCTGCTCAACACCATCATCCTGCTGCTGTCGGGCACGACGGTGACCTGGGCGCACCACGCCCTGCAGGTCGGCGACCGCAAGGCGACCAAGATCGGCCTCGCCATCACCATCGCGCTCGGCGTGCTGTTCACGTCGGTGCAGGCCTATGAGTACAGCCACATCATTCACGAGAACCTGTTCTTCAACGAAGAGGCGCTGAACTCGGGCCTGTACGGCTCGATCTTCTTCATGGCGACCGGCTTCCACGGCTTCCACGTGCTGATCGGGACCATCTTCCTGACCGTCTGCCTGCTACGCATTCTGGCCGGCCAGATGACCCCCGAGAAGCATTTCGGTTTCGAGGCCGCCGCCTGGTACTGGCATTTCGTGGACGTGGTGTGGCTGTTCCTGTTCGCCTTCGTCTACGTCACCTTCGGGTGACCACCGGTCCCACAGGACTTGATCTTCAGCCGGCGCGGGACGAACAGTCCCGCGCCTCTTTGCTTGATGAGGTTGGGCCGATCGACCCGATCCGCGCCGGTCTGCGCTGCCGCTGCCCGAACTGCGGCAAGGGGCGGCTGTTCGAGGGCTTCCTCAAGGTGGTGGAGCGCTGCCGCGCCTGCGGCTTCGACCTCACCCGGCTGAACACCGGAGACGGCGCCGCCGTCTTCGTGATGCAGATCGCCGGCGCGCCGGTGGTGTTCGGCGCCCTGTTCGTCCAGATCGCCTACAATCCGCCGGTCTGGGCCATGGTCGCCGTGGCCCTGCCGCTGGTGGCCGGGCTGTCGCTGGGCCTGATGCGGCCCGGCAAGGGCGTCATGATCGCCCTGCAGATGCGCAACAGGACGGAGCGCGGCTGATGCGCCGTTTCCCGTGGATCCTGACAATCGCCTCGGCGCTGGTCCTGGCCGTGCTCGTGACGCTCGGCGTCTGGCAGGTGCAACGGCTGCAGTGGAAACAGGGACTGATCGCGCAGGCCGAACAGGCCGGGGCGGCCCTGCCCGAAGCGCCTTCCTGGGTCCTCGGCGCGGACAATCCCGAGTTCTCCCGGGTGGCGCTGATCTGCCCGGGGCTGGCCACGGCCCCCTATGTCGAGCTCCAGACCATCCATGAAGGCCAGCCGGGCGTCCGGCTGATCTCGGCCTGCCGACATCCCGGCTACCCCCAGACCCTGCTGGTCGATCGCGGCTTCGTCGCGGACGCCATCTCCGCCCGTCCACCGGTCGCCGCCTCGGAGGCGCCGACGCAGCTGGTCGCGCAGGTGCGAAGGACGCCTCCGCCAGGACCGATGGCCCTCGCCGCCGAAGGCCGGCGCTTCTTCGCCCGCGACAACGCCGCCATGGCCCGCGCGCTGGGAGTGGAAGGTCCGGTGGCCCCGTGGACCCTCTTCGCCCTCACCTCCTCCAACCCCGAATGGCTGGCGCTGAAGCCGTCCGCCCCTCCGGCCGCGTTCTCGAACAACCACCTCGGCTATGCGATCACCTGGTTCGGGCTGGCGCTGGCCCTGATCGGCGTCTACGTCGCCCTGCTTCGCCGCAAGCTGCGCGGCGGCCCGGAAAAGAGCCCGTCCTGACCACCACGCTCCACACCCTGTCGAACGGCGTCCGCGTCGTCTGCGATCCCATGCCCGGCCTCCGCACCCTGGCCCTGACCGTCGCCGTCCGCGGCGGCGCCAAATGGGAGGACGAGGCCCGCTCCGGCTGGTCGCACTGCCTCGAACACCTCGTCTTCAAGGGCGCGGGCGACATGGGCGCGCGCGACATCGTCGAGCGGATCGAGGCCGAGGGCGGCTCGCTGAACGCCTCGACCGGCTACGAGCGGACCAGTTTCGAGGTGCGGGCCCTGCACGGCTCACTGCCGCTGGCCATGCAGGTGGTGTCCGACCTGGTGTTCCGCCCGACCCTCGACCCCGACGAGATCGAGCGCGAGAAGGACGTGGTTGCGCAGGAGATCGCCGAGGCCTTCGACACCCCCGACGACCACGTCTTCGAAATGGCACAGACCCGGGCTTTCGAGGGCCAGCCGCTGGGCCGGCCGATCCTCGGCTCCGTGGCCAGTCTGAGGCCGATCACGCGCGCCTCCATCGGCGATTGGCGGGCGCGGCTGTATTCCCCCGACCGAATGGTCGTCGCCGCCTCCGGAGCGGTCGATGAGGCGGAACTGCTGGCGCTGACGGAGCGCTGGTTCGGCGGCGAGGCCGCGACGCCCGCCGAAGCTCCGGCGATTCCGCGCTTCACCGGCGGCGACGCGGCTCTGTCGCGGCGCATCGAACAGGCCAACATCGTCTTTCAGCTGCCCGCCCCCTCGGCCGCCGATCCGTCCTATGCGGCGGCGCGGCTGATGACCGAGATCCTTGGCGGCGGCATGGCCTCGCGCCTGTTCCAGAGCGCCCGCGAGGAGCGCGGCCTGGCCTACGCCATCGACGCCTATCACGAGCCCTATGAGGACGCCGGCATCCTCGGCATCTACGCCGGCGCGTCGGCCGACCGGGCGGTGGAGCTGGCGCGGGTTTGCGCCGCCGAGCTGAAGGCCCTCGCCGGGAGCGGACCGACGGCGGCGGAGCTGTCGCGGGCCAAGGCGGTGATGAACGCCGGCCTGTGGATGTCCGACGAAAGCCCGGCGGCGAGGGCCGGACGGGCCGCCGCGCAGGTGCTGATCTTCGGCGCCCCGATCGCCTCCCAGACCATGGCCGACCGGACGCTGGCGCAGAGCGTCGACGACGTGCGCGCGGCGGCGGCCGCCTCGCTGTCGGCCGGCCGCGCGGCGACCGCCGTGCTGGGCCCCAAGGCGGCCGCTCCGGCCGGGGCGGCCTTCCGCGAAACCCTTTTCGGCTGATCGTCGGGGGACTATCCTTCAGCCATGGCCCTGCTGGACTGGATCAACGACGCGGCCGGTCCGGTCGTGAAGGGCGAAGGCGTGATCCTGCGCCCGCCGCGCGCCTCGGACCACGAGGCGTGGGCCCGGCTGCGCCAGACCTCTCACGCCTATCTGCAGCCGTGGGAGCCGAGTTGGCCCGAGGACGACCTGACCCGCGCCGCCTTCAAGCGCCGCCTGTCGATCTACGGCCGCGAGATGGAGGCGGGGAACGCCTGGCCCTTCTTCATCTTCGCCGACGCCGACCAGTCGCTGGTCGGCGCCATCACCCTGTCGAACGTGCGGCGCGGCGTCGCCGAGTCCGGGACCCTGGGCTACTGGATCGGCCAGCCGTGGGCGGGACGCGGCTACGCCACGGCGGCGGTTCGGGCCGTGGTGGCCTACGCCTTCCATGAGCTGAACCTGCACCGCGTCGACGCCGCCTGCGTGCCGACGAACCTGGCCTCGCGCCGGGTGCTGGAAAAGGCGGGTTTCGTGCTTGAGGGACAGGCGCGGGCTTATCTCAAAATTAACGGCGCTTGGGCAGATCATCTGCTGTTCGGCATCGTCAACGACGCGGCCGGGCGCGGCGGCTGAACCGGGGTGCTCCCGGACGCCGTCCTGTCGGGACCGTCACGCGTTTTGAACACTCGCTCCAGAAGTCTGGCCTGGGACGCGACGACCGCCATCGAGGCGCTGGCCGCCGCGGACACGGCGCTGTGGATATGGACACCGTCCGACGACCAGATGCGCTTCACCGGCGCGACCCGCGCGCTGGGTCTCGGGCCGCTGGCGCCGGAGTGCTCGGGCGCGGCCTTCACCGCCGTCGCCGTCCCGTCCGACCGTTCGCTGGCCGAGCGCATCCTCAAGCCGCAGGAAGAGGGGACCGAGGTCGCCGTGCGTATGCGCATGCGCGATTCCGAGACCTGCCTGTGGCGTGGCGTGTGGTTGGAGGACGGCTTGCGCGCCGCGGGGGTGGTGGCGCTGGAGACCAAGTTCGCGGCCTCCCACCGGGACTATCTGACCGGACTGCTGGACCGCCGCACCTTCCTCGCCCGCGCCGGCGAGACCCTGACCCAGCCGGGTGATTTCGAACTGGTGGTGGCCGACGTCGACCGCCTGAGGCGCCTGAACGAGGCGCTGGGGCACGAGCGGGCCGACCTGGTGCTGGCGGCGCTGGGCTCGCGTCTGAACGGGGCCTTCGCCCAGGAAGCCAATCCCGCCCGCGTCGGCGAGGACGAGTTCGCGGTCATCGTACCGCGCGGCTCGGGCGCCGCCTCGGAGCGTCTGCGCGAAGCGCTGGAGCAGCCGTTGCGGGTCGCCGGCTTCGACATCTATCCGACCGTCTCGATCGGCGCCGTGGCCGCTGAGGGCGGGCCGGATGCGCCCGATCCGGCCGAACTGCTGCGCCGGGCCGAGCTGGCCGTCGAACAGGCCAAGACCGCCGGCCGCGGCGGGGCCGCCGCCTACGGCCGGGCGCTGGAGTCCGACAGCCTGTCGCGGCTGGCGCTCGAGGCCGACCTGCGCAACGCCTTCGTGCGCGGCGAGATCGAGCCGTTCTACCAGCCGATCGTCAACCTGAAGACCGGCGCCGTGGCCGGCTTTGAGGCGCTGGCCCGCTGGCGGCATCCGCAGCGCGGACTGGTGCCGCCCGACGAATTCCTCGGCCTCGCCGACGAAATGGGCCTGATGAACGACCTCGGCCTGCTGATGATGAGGCAGGCGTCGCGCCAGCTGGCCGAATGGCTGGTGCGCCACCCGTCGGCCGGCCGGCTGTTCTGCAGCGTCAACCTGTCGGTCGGAGAGATCGAACGGGCCAATCTGGTCGAGGACGTCGCCCGCATCATCGCCGAGTCGGGCCTGCCGAAGGGCGCGCTGAAGCTCGAGGTCACCGAGGGCGACATCATGCGCGACACCACGCGCGCCGCCGACACCCTGACCCAGCTGCGCAACGCCGGGGCCTCGCTGGCGCTCGACGATTTCGGCACCGGCTTCTCGTCCCTGACCTGGCTCGCCAAGCTGCCGTTCGATACCCTTAAGATCGACCGCTATTTCGTTCTGACTATGGACAAGGACGAGGGGTCGGCCAAGATCGTCAAGTCGGTGGTCAACCTCGGCCGCGACCTGTCGCTGGAAGTGGTCGCCGAGGGGGTCGAGAACGCCGGCCTGGCCGCCCTGCTACTGGACGCCCAGTGCCACTACGGCCAGGGTTTCGGCTACGCCCCGGCCCTGGCGGCCCAGGAGGCCGAGGTCTATCTCAACGAGTCCCTCGCCGACGGCACCGCGCCGATCAAGGCGCGCTCGGCCTAGGTCGATCCGACAGTCGCAATCGGCTCAAGACGACCTGCCGGCCAGGCCCGCAACCTCAGCTCGCATCCGTTAACCTCGACGAGTGACGCCCCCGGGTATGTAGTCCGCGGCAGGGGCCAATCCCCCGGCCTCGGCGGGAGATCGACCCATACGAGCTTCGATCGTTTCCATCTTCCTGGCGTGCGGGATGCTGGCCCTGGGCGCCTGCGCCCCGATCGACTCCAGCCCCATGACGCTGGCCGAGCGGACGGAGCATTGTCAGCGTCTGGGCACGAGCCTGGCTCCCACCGGTCGTCAGACCGCCGACGCGCGGCAGGACTATAGATGTCGGAACATTCAGGCGACCGACTACGAGCACGGCCGCCAGAATTTGAGCGAGCACGCCTCCGCGAGAGACAAGGTTCTCAGAAGGGGCGGATAGCCTGAGAATTCAGGCGCCGGCGTCCGTCTACGCCCGGCCGCTCTGCCCTGACAGCTGCGCCGGATCGACGCCCAGTCCGGCCAGCGCCTTGCCCCATTTGCCTTCGTAGTCCGGATCGAAGATCAGGTCCGTATCGGCATCGGCGGTGAGCCAGACGTTCTCGCCCAGTTCGTCCTCCAGCTGCCCCTCGCCCCAGCCGGCGTAGCCGAGCAGCAGCACGGCGCGGCGCGGACCGGCGGCGGGATCGACCATCGCCGCCAGCGCCTCGCGGGTGCCGGTCATGGCCAGGCCGTCGCCGAAGGCCAGAGAGGCGTCCTCGATCAGCCAGTCGTCGGTGTGCAGCACGAAGCCCCGTTCGCGCTCCACCGGCCCGCCGACCAGCACGGCGCACTGCGAGGCCGAGTCCGGGGCCGGGGTCTCGAGCTTGGTCAGCACCGCCTTCAGGTCGATGCCGGGCGCGGGGCGGTCGAGGCGCAGGCCCATGGCGTGGTCGGGACGGTGGGCGCAGACCAGAATGACGGCGTGTTCGAAGCGGGGATCGCTGATGCCGGGCATGGCCACCAGCAGCCGCCCGGCCAAGGATTGGAATTGGTCCATGGCGTCTATCTTGGACCCCCACGCCGGACGTGCAAGGCCGCGGGCGCGGGAAAGGTTGGCGCATCGCTTCGCAGAGCCTATCTGGACCGGGAGTTTGACCTCTCACCCCTGCTCCGGAGCCTCCCATGACCGTCCAGATCGGCGACCGCATCCCCTCGGCCACCCTGACCCGCGCCACCGACGACGGCCCGAAGCCGGTGTCCACCGACGACATCTTCGCCGGCAAGACCGTGGCCCTGTTCGCCGTGCCGGGGGCCTTCACCCCGACCTGTTCGGCGAAACACCTGCCCGGCTTCAAGGACCACCGCGAGGATCTGGCGGGCAAGGGCGTCGACACCGTCGCCTGCCTGTCGGTCAACGACGCCTTCGTGATGGGGGCCTGGGCCGACAGCCAGGGGGTCGGCAAGGATGACATCGTCATGCTGGGCGACGGCAACGGCGACTTCACCCGCGCGCTCGGCCTGTCGATGGACGCCAAGGCCTACGGCATGGGGGAGCGCTCGCAGCGCTATTCGATGATCGTCCGCGACGGCGTGGTCGAGCAGCTGAATGTCGAGCAGCCCGGCGAGTTCAAGGTCTCGTCCGCGGAGCACATGCTGACGCAGCTCTGAAAGGAGCGCTATCGCTCGCGACGCGGTTGCTCGTTGCTTGAGCGCCGTGCGGGCGCGAGGTCTGCGCCATGACCGACGTCTTCACCCCCGAGAAACGCAGCGCCGTGATGCGTCGGGTGAAAGGTCGCGACACCGCGCCGGAGCTGGCCGTGCGCCGAACCCTGCGGGCGGCGGGGGTCGGCTACCGGCTGGGCGGCGGCGCTCTGCCGGGGCGGCCCGATCTGATCATGAAGGGACGGCGCACGGCGGTGTTCGTGCACGGCTGCTTCTGGCACGGCCACGACTGCGCTCGCGGCGCGCGCCAACCCAAGGCCAACGCCGCCTACTGGACGGCCAAGATCGACCGCAACCGGGCGCGGGACGCCGCCGCGCAGGCGGCGCTGGAGGCGGCCGGCTGGCGCGTGCTGACGATCTGGGAGTGCGAGATGAAGTCGCCGGAGTTCCCGGCCCGGCTGGTCGCCGCGGTGAAGGATCAGGCGGCGGCGGTCTCGACCGCGGGGGCGTCCTCGGCCTGAGCCATGGTCATCACGTGGTTGATGGCTCCCAGCAGCATCGGCGGGGTGATCGGCTTCGGCACGAAATAGGTCATGCCCGCCGCTGTGCAGGCGGCGATGTCTTCCGGCGCCGTATCCGCCGTCACCGCGATGACCGGCACGAGGGCGTTGGGGCCGTTGCCGTCGCGGATGCGGCGGGTGGTCTCGCGCCCGTCGAGCTCGGGCATCCGCACGTCCATGAAGATCAGGTCGAAGCTTGAGGTCTCGCAGATCTTCAGTGCGGCCATGCCGTCGGCGGCGGTGGCGATGTCGCAGCCGAGCGGCTGCAGGATCAGCTGGATGGCGCGCCGGTTGATGTCGTGGTCGTCGACGACCAGCACCCGCATCGGCCGGCCGTCGTCCTCGTTCTCGTCCGCGACCGGCTCAGGCGCGGGCTCAGGCGCGGGCCCGGCCGGCTCGACGGCCGCTTCCATCAGCGACTGGGCCGCCGGCGCGGGCGTGGCCGGGGCCGAAGGCCGGCTCGAAAGCGCCCGCGCGACAGCGTCGCGGCTTTCCTGGTCCAGCGCCGGGGCGACCACGGCGCCGGCTTGGGCGGGCTCCAGCCGCAGGGCCAGGGTGAAGCTGGAGCCATGGTCGACGCGGCTGCGCGCGGTCAGGCGGCCGCCCATGAGCTCGACCAGATGCCGGCTGATCGACAGGCCGAGACCGGTGCCTCCGTGACGGGCGCTGACGCCGTCGGCGGTCTGGTCGAAGGGGGTGAACAGGCGCGCCAGCTGATCGCGCGTCATGCCCGGGCCGGTGTCGGCGACCTCGATCAGCACGGCATGGCCGCCGGCGTCTTCCGTCCAGACATTGAAGCGCAGGGTGATCGAGCCCTCGACCGTGAACTTCATGGCGTTGGATATCAGGTTGTTGAGCACCTGACGCAGCCGCATCGGGTCGCCGCGCACCGAGGTCGGCACCGAGGCGGCGCCCTCGATGCGCAGCTTCAGGCCCTTGGCCCGGGCCGGGCCGCGCCATAGCCGGGCTGACTGGTTCAGAAGATCCCGCAGGTTGAAGTCGACGGCGTCCACCGTCATGTGCCCGGCCTCGAGCTTGGCGTGATCGAGCAGGTCGTCGAGCAGGGCCTTCATCATGAAGCCGGCGTCGCTGATCAGCCGGGCCTGGGCCCGGGCGTTGCCGTCGACGGCGCCGCGCTCCAGTTCCGCCGAACCGGTCAGGATGGCGCTGATCGGCGTGCGCAGGTCATGGCCGACGGCGGCCAGGAAGGCGCTGCGGCCCTCCATGATGCGCTCGGCCGTGGCGCGCTTCTCCTCGGCGTCGATGCGCGCGGCGCTTTCGGAGTCCCGCGCCTGGTTCATGCGCTGCCAGGTCGACAGACAGTAGGTGATGAAGACCCCGACCGCGACCGAGGCTGCGGTCACGAAGGCGGGCGAGGCCCCGTGGGCAGCCATGAAGAACGGCGTCGAGGCGAGATAGAGAAACTGCGGCGTCACCGTCAGCATCAAGACCGAGGTCGAGCGCGGTGCGTTGATCATCGAATAGATCGCGCCGGCCGACAGCAGCATTGAGGCGCAGATGCCGCCCATGGCGCCGCCGACGATCCACAGCGGAATGGCCAGGCTGCCGAAATAGCTGGCGTTTATGGCCAGTATGGCGTGACCGGCCAGACTGCGCAGGCCGCGCAGCCGCTCGGTCTTGCCGTCGTTGATCGGGCCGAAAATCCACAGGTCGATCAGCTGGACCGTGAAATATCCCAGCATCCACGCGGCGCTGAGCGACCAGCCGAGCAGGGGGCTGAACACCAGCGCGCACGCGGCGGCCATGCCCAGCCGCTGCAGCAGCGCCTTGCGCCGCTGGCGGACGGCGCCGGCCCAGCTGTCGGGGGCGGCGGCAGGCATGTCGGCTTTGGCGATCGCCATGCGGCTCCCCCGGATCGGGCTCGTTCGCCCTCGTCGCATCATGCCGGGCTTGCCCTAACGCTCCGTCAACGGGCCGCCGCCGTGGCCTCCGCCGCTGTGGAGAAGCCGTCGGACTTCAGGCGGTCGGCGAGTTCGTGTTTGATCCGTCCAACCAGCCCCGGCCCCTCGAACACGAGCGCGCTGTAGATCTGCACCGCCGAGGCCCCGGCCCGCAGGCGATCATAGGCCTCCGCGCCGGAGTCGATGCCTCCGACGGCGATCAGCGGCAGGCGGCCGGCCGCCGCCTCCGCCGCCGCCTTCAGGGCCGCCCGCGCCCGCGCCTTCAGGGGCGCTCCGGACAGCCCGCCGCTCTCGTTCCGGTCCTGGGAGCGCAGGGTCTCCGGCCTGTCGAGGGTGGTGTTGGCCACGATCAGCGCGTCGATGCCGTGATCGAGGGCGGCCTCGACGATCAGGCCGATCTCCGCCCCGCCCAGGTCGGGCGCGATCTTGAGGAACACCGGCGTGGGATCGCCCCCACGGGCTTCGGCCAGCCGGCCGAGCAGGTCGTCCAGCGCCGCCCGGCCCTGCAGGTCGCGCAGCCCCGGCGTGTTCGGCGACGAGACATTGACGGTGACGTAGTCGGCCAGCCCCTTCAGCCGCCTCAGCCCGGCGACATAGTCGGCGGCCTTGTCCTCCGTCTCCTTGTTGGCCCCAAGATTGGCCCCGATCACCGCCCCGCCCGGGCGCCGGGCAAGGCGGGCCGCGAAGGCCTCGAGACCGTCGTTGTTGAAGCCCATCCGGTTGATCACCGCGCGGTCTTCAGACAGCCGGAACAGGCGCGGTCGGGGATTGCCCGGCTGCGGGCGCGGCGTGACCGAGCCGCATTCGACGAAGCCAAAGCCGAGCCGCGACAGTCCGCGCAAGGCCTCGCCGTTTTTATCCAGCCCCGCGGCCAGACCGACCGGATTGGTCAGACGCAGGCCGGCGACGGTCGTGGCCAGCACCGGATCGTCCGCGCGGGGCGCGGGCAGGGGCGTGACCCTCAGGACCTGGATGGCGAGACGGTGCGCCGTCTCGGGATCGAGCGAACGCAGGACCGCGGCCCCGATGTCGGTCATGGCCATCCGACCGCTCCGTCCTCGAAGACCGGGGTTCCGTCGTCCCGCACCGACAGGGCGCGTTCGGATCGCGCCGCCGACAGGAGCAGGGGGCCGTACACGTGCGGGAACAGGTCGCCGCCCCGCGAGGGCTCCCAGCGCAGCGCCTCGCCCAGGGCCGTCACGGCCACCTCGACCAGCACCAGCCCCCGGCGGCCGGCGTAGTGGCGGCGCGCCGTCTCCGCGAGCTGTGCGCCGCTCGACAGATGGATGTAGCCGTCGGCGCGGTCGACCGCCGACCCGTGATAGGCGCCGGCCGCGCGGGCCGCCTCCCACTCGCTGCGGTCGACCAGCTTGTAGATGGCCGCCGTCATTCCGCAGCCAGGTCGCGCGGCTGCAGATAGCCCTCGAGCGTGCGGCGTCCGGCGGCGTCGACGCTGAAGACCGCCGCCGCACCCGGCGGAAAGCCGCCGGTCATGCGGTCAAGGATCGACGGAGAGGCGGCGCTCTCGATCAGATACTCCACCGCCAGCACGTGAACCCCCGGATTGTGCGCCACCAGCATCAGGCAGCCGGCCTCGTCCTCGGCCGCCTCGACCAGCCGGCGCAGGGTGTCGGCGCCGCCGTTGTACAGCGCCTCGTCATCGCGGATCTGAACGTCGCCGAAGGCGTCGTGGAGCAGGTCCCAGGTCTGGTGCGTCCGCGTCGCCGGCGAGACCAGCGCCAGATCCGGCCGCAGCCCGCGCGCCGCCAGCGCCCGCCCCATGGCGGCGGCGTCGAGCCGGCCCCGCGCCGACAGGGCGCGATCACGGTCGCGGCCCGAGCCGGCGGCCCGCTCGGCTTCGGCGTGCCGCATCAGGATCAGTCTCTGCATGTCCGCCCTTTAGGGCCTGACGGCCGGCCTGCAAAGCAGGGGAAACGCCTCAGGCGCGCACCCGGCGGCTGCGCGAGGCCGGCTGGGGATGGAGGGCGGGCGCCAGCACGGAAGCCGTGGCCACGGCGCTGCCCGGATGCACCCGGGCATAGGCCTGTCGCGTGGCCTCCAGCAGGATGACGCCGGCGGCGCCTGGCATGACCCGGCGGCCGACCTGTTCGAAGCCGTCGGCCAGAGGCAGCAAGGGTCCCCACGGCGGCACGTACAGGGTCTGCGACCAGGCGGTGGGCTCCAGCCCGGCGTCGCGGACCAGCCGCTCCAGCTGGCGGCGGGTGAAGGGGCGGCCGTGGCCGAACGGGGTCGCCTCGACCCGCGACCACAGCCCGCCCCGGGCGGCGGCGATCAGGATGATTCGCCCGGCCGGGGTGAGGGCCCGCACCGCTTCCGCCAGCAGGCCGGCGGCGTCTTCCGCCTCCTCGAGGGCATGAACCAGCAGGATGCGGTCGAAACTCCCCGCCGCAAACGGCAGGCGCCGGTCGTCGACGAGGACGGTTCGGTTGCGCCCGACCGACGGCCACAGCTCGACCCCCTGTCCGCCCGGCATGGCGGCGACGATCCGCCGGGCCCCGACGAAGGCGTCCAGCCACGGGGTCGCATAGCCGACGCCCAGCACGTCGCAATTGGCCGCCTCGCCCCAGGCGTCCTCGAGCCGGCGGGCCAGCAGCCGTCGGGCCAGCGCGCCGGCCGGCTCGCCGTAGAAGGTCCGAAGCTCCTCGATGCTGCGCCGCATCCGGTCACCATAGGCCGCGGAAGGGGCCGCTGCTAGAATGCGGCATGCCCCTGGACGTTCGCCTGTTCCCCTGCCTTTCCGACAACTACGGCTTCCTCGTCCGCGACGTCGCCACCGGCGCTGTGGCGACGATCGACACGCCGGACGCCAACGCCATCCTCGCCGATCTGGAGCGCTCCGGCTGGGGACGGCTGGACCTGATCCTCAACACCCACTGGCATCTGGACCACACCCAGGGCAACGCGGCCGTCAAGGCGGCGACCGGCTGCGGGATTCTCGGCCCGGAGGAGGTTCGCCGGGCGGCTCCGCTGGACGGTGTCGTCCGCGGCGGCGAGACGGTGATGCTGGGCGAAACCGGGCTGGAAGTGACCGATACGCCCGGCCACACCCTCGGCCACATCGTCTACCGTGACCCGGCCGGCGGCCAGGCCTTCGTCGGGGATGTGCTGTTCGCGCTCGGCTGCGGCCGCCTGTTCGAGGGCACGCCGGAACAGATGTGGGACAGCCTGCAGAAGCTCGCCGCCTGGCCCGACGGGACCACGGTCTGGTGCGCTCACGAATACACAGCGGCCAACGCCCGCTTCGCCCTCAGCCTCGATGACCGGCCGCAGATGGCGGCGCGGGCCGCGGCGGTGTTCGCGGCGCGGGAGCGGGGTCAGCCGACGGTTCCGACCACCATCGGAGCGGAGAAGGCGTTCAACCCATTCCTGCGGGCCGCCGACGCTGCGGATTTCGCGACCCGGCGAGCGGCCAAGGATCAGTTCCGCGGTTAGGTGCGGGGCACGATGGCGCGGATCACCCGGGCCGAGGAGGGTCGCCCGGCCATGCCCTCGCCCGGGTCGACGGTGACGGTCAGGACGCCGCGCGAATAGGTCACTCCGGCCCGCGAACCCTCCACGATCGAGATGCGGCGCAGTTCGGCGACATACTGCCGGGCGGTGGGCGAGCGGGCGATGCGGATGACAGCCTCGGTGGTGACGACCAGGGCCTCGACGCACAGGGCTTCCGACTGGTCGCCGTCCAGATCGACCTGGACGAGATGGCCGACGACCTGGCTGACCATGGCGCTGCGCTGGGCCATCAGGCGGAACAGCAGCATCGGGCCGAGCGTCGGCGGGGTCAGGCTCCGGCCCGCGCCGCTGAACGAGGCGGGCGATCCCCCGGGCGCGCGAGACGTATAGACGGTCATGCCGCCGCTGGGCGTCACCCGCAGCACCTGCTCGCCGGCGTCGTTGCGATAGATCACGTCGCCGCGCGGCGCCGCGGTGGGCCTCAACACCCATGTCTCGTCGCGCCGGTCGAAGCGCAGCAGCGGATGGCGTCCGGAACGGTCGAGGATGAAGCCCTCGCCAGACTCCGCCACATAGCGGCCGACGGGCGGCAGGGCCGGCGCGGACGGCCGGCGATCGCGCAGCGACTGGCTCTGCTCGGCCTGGGCGTTGCCGCGGTTTTGGGCGGTGGCGTCGGAGGCGACGAACAGCAGCGACAGCACGGCCGCCGCGAGGGCGATCGCCATCGCGGTCAAAAGCGGCCTGCGCGCCGTTCTGACCCTCGCCGTCAACTCCATGGCGTCCGTCGTGGAATTGCTGCGCGGCGGATTTTGGGCGGCCGCGCCCTAGCCCACCAGATACTGACCGCCGTTCAGCGACAGGGTGCAGCCTGTGACATATCCGGCACGTTCCCCGGCCAGCCACGACACCATATCGGCGATTTCCTCGCCTTTTCCGAGCCTTCCCACCGGGATCTGGGCGACGATTCCGGCCAGGACCTTCTCGTCCATGGCCCCCACCATCTCGGTGTCGATATAGCCGGGGGCGATACAATTCACCGTGACCCCCTTGCGCGCATTCTCCAGCGCCAGCGCCTTGGTGAAGCCGATCATCCCCGCCTTGGCGGCCGAATAGTTGGTCTGGCCGATCTGGCCCTTCTGGCCGTTGATGGAACTGATGTTGACGATGCGTCCGAAGCCGCGGTCGCGCATGCCGTTGATGACCTGCCGCGTCATGTTGAAGACGCTGTCCATATTGACCCGGATCACGTCGGACCACTGGTCGGCGCTCATCTTGTGGAAGAAGCCGTCGCGGGTGATGCCGGCGTTGTTGACCAGGATGTCGATCGGGCCCAGCTCGGCCTCGATCTGCTGCACCGCCCGCTGGCAATCCTCGAACGAGCCGACGTTGCCCTTGACCACCATGACGCCGAGCTCCTCGGCGGTCGCCCGCGCGGCCTCCTCGTTGCCGGAATAGCCGGCGGCCACGGCCATGCCGTCTTCTTTCAGCCGCTGGGCGATCGCCTTGCCGATGCCGCGGGTGCCGCCCGTGACCAGAGCCACTCGTGCCATGTCCGTTTCCCTGTCCTGAGCGGCGGCCTCTCGTCCGGGCCGCCTGCTTATGGATACGCTTTAGCCCGCCAGCCGTTGCGCGGAAAGGACAGGCTCACGCGGCTTTATCGAAGCGGCCCATGTCGATCACGAAGCGGTAGCGCACGTCCGAGCGCTCCATGCGGGCATAGGCTTCGTTGATCTGGTCCGGCGCGATGACTTCGATATCGCAGGCCAGGCCGTGTTCGGCGCAAAAATCCAACATTTGCTGGGTCTCGCGGATCCCGCCGATCAGCGACCCCGCGATGCGCCGGCGGCGCCACAGCAGCGGCATGGCGTAGACCGGCAGGCCTTCGGTGGTCAGGCCCAGCATGACCATGGTGCCGTCGCGCGCCAGCAGGTTCACATGGCTGGCGATCTCGTGCGTGGCCGAGACGGTGTTGATAATCAGGTCGAACGTTTCGCCGGCCGCCTTCATGGCCGCCCTGTCCGAGTTGATCAGGAAATGCTTCGCGCCCATCCGCTCGGCGTCGGCCTTCTTGCGGTCGGAGGTCGACAGCACCGTCACCTCCGCCCCCATCGCCGCGGCCAGCTTGACGGCCATGTGGCCAAGTCCGCCCAGCCCGACTACCGCGACCTTCGATCCCGGCCCGATCCCCCATTGCCGCAGCGGGCTATAGGTCGTGATACCGGCGCACAGCAGGGGCGCGGCGACGTCCAGCGGGATGCTGTCGGGAATGCGCAGCACATAGTTCTGGTCGACCGTGATGCGATCGGAATAGCCGCCCTGGGTCATGGTCTGCCCGACCGCTGCGCCCTTCGGATCGGGGGAGCCATAGGTCTGGGTCATGCCGGGAACGCAGTACTGCTCCTCGCCCTCGAGGCAGGCCGGGCAGGTCCGGCAGCTGTCGACCATGCAGCCGACGCCGACCCGGTCGCCTTCCCGGAACCGCGTCACATTAGTCCCCACCGCCGTCACCACGCCGGCGATCTCATGGCCCGGGACGATCGGATAGCGGGTGTTGCCGAGGTCGTTCTTCGCCACGTGCAGATCCGAGTGGCAGACGCCGCAGAATTTGATGTCGATGGCCACGTCGTCCGGGCCCGGATCGCGCCGGTCGAAGCTGTACGGCGTCAGCGGGGCGTCGGCCGCGGTGGCGGCGAAGGCGCGGGTGGCGATGGGCATGGCGGATTTCCGGAAGCGCGGGGAGGGTGGCGCCTCTAGCTAGGCGCCGCGCCTTTCCGCGGCAACCGCCGTCACTCGCCGAGCGAGACCTCGCGCCGGGTGTCGTCGCCGTAGGTGAGGCGCCGGATGCGCGCCTTCCGTTCGGCGTGGTCGAACTCGATCAGCTCCACCCCGCCGCCGCCTTCTGCATCGGTCACCAGCCGCACCGGCACGCCGGTGTCGTTGTTGTTCAGCTGGATCGCGGCGGCGCCCGTGCTCGACACCACCAGTCCCAGTCGGTCCGGCATCGGCGCGCCTACGCCGGCCGGCGCGTCCAGTGCGATGGACGCCTGGCCATTCTCGAAAGTGCCCATGCCGCCGCGTTCGGCGCCGGTCTCGTCATAGATCCAGACGGCGGCGGAGCGCCCGTGCCGGCGGCCCGTGTCTTCGCCCATCACCACCCGCTCGACCCCGCGGGAGTCGACCAGCGCGATCCGCCGCGCCTTGATCTCGTCCTTGATCGGGTCGCGCGCGGCCCCGCTCACCAGCACCGCGGCGAGGCCAAGTCCCATCGCCACGGTGACTGCCTGCAAACGGCCGACCTGCTTCTGCAGGCGGACGATCGTTTCATCACCGGTCATTGCTGCCTCCTATCGTGCGTGGCCAGCTACCTATCAAAGCAAGGGTCATCGGGTTGCTTAATTCGCCGTAATGCCAGGCTGGCCGCGGAGGGGCGCAGACGTGTTCAGTTCACCAGCCGTTGCGGCCGTCGACGTAGCGCACCGGCACGGCAGCGAGGTCAAAGTCGTCGAACAGCCGCGCGTTCAGGGTGATCCGTTCTGGCCGGTCCTCGCCCTCGTCCGTCGTCCACGCATCCGACTCCGCGAAAACGGCGCAGCCGCACGTCGCGCAGTGATGGAAGGTCATCATCCGGTCGCCCCACTCGTAGGCGACGAGCGTCTCCGGCGTCAGGCTGAGCTCGACCTCCTCCGGCGCGTAATAGGCTGCCACCGTCCCCCGTTTGGTGCAGCTCGAGCAGTTGCAGTGGGTCACCATCTCCGGGGCCGGGGCGGTGAACCGCTGGGCCCCGCAGTGGCAGCTTCCCTGCACCCGGCCGGTCACTGTCCCAGCTTCGCGATCAGCGCCTGCGCCGCCGCCGGATTGCGCACCTTGGCCCCGGAGATGAAGTAGGCGAACACGTCGCCCTTCTTCGCCCATTCGCGGGTCTGCTTCACGATCCCGTCCAGCTCGGCGGAGGTCATTCCGGTGGGCTCATCCTCCCGGCTCGACATAAGCCGGGCGTATTTGAAGTCTGCGGTGTCCTGATCGATGCGCGGCCATTCCGGCGCCTCGTCGTCATGGCCGTAGACGATCGCCGCTCCGTATTCTCGGGCGAGGTCGTAGAACCGCTCGTTGTCGAAGGTGCCGCTGCGGACCTCCAGCGCATGCCGCAGCCGGACCCCGTCCTTCTCCTTCGGCAACAGCTTCAGGAAGCCCTCGAAGTCGACCGGGTCGAACTTCTTGGTAGCCATGAACTGCCAATTGATCGGCCCCAGTTTGTCTCCCAGGGCGGCCAGCCCCTGATCGAGGAACCGTTCCAGGCTCTCATTGCCCTCGGACAGCACCTTGCGGTTGGTGCAGAAGCGGCTGGCCTTGACCGCGAAGACGAAATCGTCGGGCGTCTCGTCGCGCCACTTCATCCACGTCTCGGGCTTGAAGCCGGAATAGTAGGTGCCGTTGATCTCGATCGAGGTCGTGTGCCTGCTGGCGTATTCCAGCTCACGCTTCTGACTCCACTTCTCCGGATAGAAGACGCCCCGCCACGGTTCATAGGTCCAGCCGCCGATTCCGACGCGAATGGTTCCGGTCATGCCGTCTGCTCTCCGCCCATCCATTGTCCGAAGGTGATCCAGAAGCCGTTCAGGTCGCGCACGATGAATTCGCGCATGCCGTGGTAGGCGTCATAGACGTCCTGGATGATCTCGATCTCCTCCGGCAGGCGATCGCGCCACGCCCCGACGTCGTTCACGCCCACATAGAGATCCACGTCCCGGCGGTCATGTTGGGCGGGCCGGCCGCCGCAGTTCAGCATCACCGCGTTTTCGCCCAGCGTCAGTTTCGCCCAGGTCGTCTCGCGCCCGTCCGACGCCGAGCCCTCGATGGTGAATCCGAGCCGTGCGTACCAGGCCGCCGCCGCCTCGACGTCGGGCACATGGATCATCGGCGTGACGGTCGTCGGCATGTCCGGGCTCCTGTCGCCGGCGACCTTCGTCTGCTCGCGCGCGCCGATCAAGCCGCCCCGACCAGCATCCGGTAGGCCGCGGTCGCCTGCGCCCGCGCCGTCTCGTCGTCCAGCAGGCGGCGCGAATGCCCGTAGGCCAGCACGATGCCCTTGAACTGGAACACCAGCACTTCCAGGGTGGCGTCGTCGGCGTTCGGATTCAGCGTCCGGAACTCGCGCTTCAGCACCCTGGCCCAGCGTTGCTGGCTGGCCTTCAGCGTGTCGCGCAGCGGTCCGGGCTGGTCGTCCAGTTCCATCGCCGCCGCCTTCAGCGGGCAGCCGCCGGGGCGGTCCTCGCCATCGATCCAGTCCAACTCGCCCTGAAAGATGCGGTCCAGCCGCTCGCGGCCGGGGGGCAGGGGCTCGGCCGGCCGCCACACCGCCTCGGTGAAGCGCTCGATCATGGTGTCGACCACCTCTGCCTGCAGCGCCTCCTTGGACTGAAAATGCTTCAGCACCGCGCTCTTCGACACGCCCGCGGCGCCGGCGACGTCCTGCAGGCTGACGGCCGCCAGACCGCGCACCGTGACCTGCGTCATCGCCTCTTCGATCAGCCGGGCGTGGGTGGCGGCGCCTTTGGGCGGCATGCAGACCTCCATGACAAAAGTATCCGAGCGGACACTTTTCTGTTGACTCGAAGTGACCGAGCGGTCACTCATATGTGCACGGTCGGTCACTTTCGCACGAACCGGCCGCCTTGAACAGCCCCAGAAGACCAGCCCAGGAGGCTCCGATGCTTCTCATGTCCCTGATCGCCGCGACCCTCGCGGCCGCCCAGCCCGCTCCTCTTCTCGACGCCGCCGCCACCCTCGCGGCCCCGGGCGAGGCCCGCCGCCTCGTCCTCGACGGCCGCTCGTGGTCCTGCGGGCCGGACGGCGCCTGCGTCGCCCGCGGTCCCGGAGCCTCGCAGCCGGTGCTGCGCGAATGCCGCCGCTTCGTCGCCCGCTTCGGCGCGGTGACCCGCTACGAGCGGAACGGCGTCGCGCTCACCGAGGCCGAGCTGGCCCAGTGCAACGCGGCCGCCGCCTGAACGCCGTCTAGGATCCGATCACCGCCTCGATGCCGGCCAGCAGGCTGGCGGCGGTGATCGGCTTGGCGACATGGCTGTCCGCCCCGGCCGCCAGCGCGTCCTCGCGGTGCTCGGCCATGGCGTTGGCGCTCAGCATCACCACCGGCGTCCGCGCCAGGCCCGGGCTGGCGGCTTCATGGGCGCGGATCTCCCGCGTCGCCGTCAGCCCGTCCATGACCGGCATCTGCATGTCCATCAGCACCACGTCGAACGGCCCCGCCTTGAAGGCCGCGACCGCCTCGGCGCCGTCGCCGGCGATCACCACCTCGGCACCCTGGCTGGCCAGGATCAGCTGCACCACGCGCTGGTTGGTCGGGTGGTCCTCGGCCAGCAGCACCCGCAGGGTCCGCCCGGGCTTCGGCGAGCCCGGGGCCGCGGCGTCGGGCTTGCGGGCGTCGTAGTCGGCGAGGCTGCCGGCCCGGTTCAGCGGCAGGACGAAGCGGAACCGGCTCCCGACGCCGGGCGTGGAGCGGGCCTCGATCTGGCCGCCCATCATCTCGACCAGCGACCGGCAGATCGACAGGCCCAGGCCGGTGCCCCCGAACCGGCGGGTGATGGTGCTGTCGGCCTGGTTGAAGCGGTCGAAGAGCCGCGCCGCGTGGGCGGAGCCGAAGCCTACTCCGGTATCCTCGACGGTCAGGGCCAGCCAATGGGCGTCGCCCAGCCCCTCCGGGTCCTCGGACCAGACCTCGACCGAGACCGACACCGCGCCCTCAGCGGTGAATTTGACTGCGTTCGACAGCAGGTTGCCGAGCACCTGCCGGATCCGCGTGCTGTCGCCCATGAACACGCCCCGCGCTTCCGGCGAGCGGCGGACGTGGAAGGCCAGCCCCTTGTCCCCGGCCCGGGCCCGCATCATAGCCAGCGGCTCCAGCGCCTCCTCGAGATCGAACGGCCGGCATTCCAGATCGAGCTGCCCGGCCTCGATCTTGGAGACATCGAGGATGTCCGAGACCAGTCGTTCCAGCGTATGGCCGGAACTGCGGATCAGTCCCACCATCTCCGCCTGCTCGGCGGACATCGGCGTGCGCGACAGCGCGTCGACGATCCCGATCACCCCGTTCAGCGGGGTGCGGATCTCATGGCTCATATTCGCGAGGAAGTCGGACTTGGCCCGGTTGGCGGCCTCGGCCGCGGCCATGGCGTCGCGCAGGGTCTGTTCGGCCGCGACCCGGTCGGTGACGTCCCGCGCCACGCCGTAGATGCGGTCGCCGAACCGTTGCGCCCGCCATTCCAGGGTGCGGTAGTTGCCGTCCTTGTGACGGTAGCGGTTGATCTGGCCCAGCACCGGATCGCCGGGCTTGCGGTTCTCCACCTCGAGCACGCTCTGCCGCGTCGCCGGCATGTCGTCGGGGTGGACCAGCCGCAACAGGAGGGTTCCCTGCATTTCCTCGGGCGTATAGCCCAGCGCGGTCTGCCAGGACTGGCTGACCCTGACGACCCGCCCCTCGAGATCGCGAATGACGAGCAGGTCGAGCGAGACGTCGAAGAACCGCGCCAGTTCCGCGTCATCGCCGGCGAGACCGGCGCCGTCGTACAGGGCGGCGACCGCGCTGCAACTCATGCTGGTATTCGCCTCCGCCTCCGAACGAGCAGGCATAACCCGGTTCGGGTTAAGGCCGCATTGCCGTTCAGTAGGCGAAGTCGCGATAAATGCGTCCGACGTCGCCATGCCAGTCGCCGTGGTACAACTCCAGCAGGCGGTCGGCGGGCGTGACGCCGCTGTCGGCGATGTCCTCCAGCTCCGACAGATAGCCGCGCTCGTCGACCATTCCGCCCGAGAAGCGGGCGCGGTTCTTCAACCCATGCTTGGCGATGTCGACCAGATCGACGGCCACCTCGCGCACCGAGCGTCCGGCCACCTCGGCCTTGAGTCCCAGCCGGGTGACGTCGCGGCGCAGCCGTTCGTGATCGGCGATGTCCCAGTTCTTGACCAGGTCCCAGGCCGCCGCCAGCGACGGCGCGTCGTACAGGACGCCGGCCCACAGCGCTGGCAAGCCGCAGATGCGGCTCCACGGTCCGCCGTCGGCGCCGCGCATCTCCAGATAGGACTTCAGCCGTACCTCGGGGAACAGGGTGGTCAGGTGGTCGCCCCAGTCCTTCCTCGTCGCCCGTTCGCCCGGCAGCGCGTCCAGCTTCCCGTCCATGAAGGCGCGGAACGACTGGCCCGACAGGTCGACATAGCGGCCGTCGCGCTTGGCGAAATACATCGGCGTGTCGAGCGCATAATCCGCATAGCGCTCGAAGCCGAAGCCGTCCTCGAACACGAAATCCAGCATGCCGGTGCGGTCCGGATCGGTGTCGGTCCAGACGTTGGCGCGGGCGCTCAGGAAGCCGTTCGGCTTGCCTTCCGTGAACGGCGAACAGGCGAACAGCGCCGTCGCGACCGGCTGCAGCGCCAGCGAGGTGCGGAACTTGGCCACCATGTCCGCCTCGCCGTCGAAGTCGAGATTGGCCTGGATGGTGCAGGTGCGCAGCATCATGTCGAGGCCCAGCGAGCCGCGCTTCGGCATATAGGCGCGCATGATGTCGTAGCGCCCCTTGGGCATCACCGGCACGTCCTCGCGCCGCCACAGCGGATCGAAGCCGGCCCCGAGGAAGCCGAGGTTCAGCTGGTCGGCGACCTGCTTGACCTCCATCAGGTGCTGGCCGGTCTCGTTGCAGATCTCGTGCACGTCCGGCAGCGGCGCGCCCGACAGCTCGAATTGCCCGCCCGGCTCCAGCGAGATCGAGGCCGTGTAGCCCTCGCTGTTCTCGCGCTCGAGGGCGATGACATGGTCGCCCTCGTACACCTGCCGCCAGCCGAAGCGGGTCAGGCCTTCCAGCATGGCCTTGATGCCGGTCGGCCCGTCGTATTCGGGCCGCCGCAGCGTCGACTTGTCGAAGCCGAATTTCTCGTGCTCGGCGCCGATGCGCCATTCGGACTTGGGCTTGGACCCCTTCGACATGGCGCCGATCAGGTCTTCGCGGGTCAGCGGTTCGGCGTCGGCCATGCGGTGTTCCAGCCCCTCTTGTCGCCGCTAGATGGGCGGGCGAACGGCCCCGCTCAAGCCCCAATCTGCTGCGGCATGGATAAGGCCGCCTTGGGTCTACCGTTCCCAGTCGCCGACCGCCGCCTGCCACAGGGTCAGCGCCGCCGTCGCCGCCGTATCCGCCCGCAGCACCCGCGGCCCCAGCGACACCGCCGCGGTGAAGGGCAGGGCCCTCAGCCGCGCCCGCTCCTCCGGCGCGAACCCGCCCTCCGGCCCGATCAGTATGGCCCAGGGTTCACCCGTTCCTCCCCCGCCGGGGGAGGGGGACCGTGAAGCGGTGGAGGGGGCGGCCGACGCGAGAGCCGTCATCGCCGGCGCCCCGCCCGTCTCGTCGCAGAACATCAGCCGCCGCGACGCGTCCCAGCCGTCCAGCAGCGCCTCCAGCTTCACCGGCAGGTCGATCGCCGGCACGTCCAGCCGTCCGGTCTGTTCTGCGCTCTCGACCGCGATGGCCTCCAGCCGGTCCATCCGCACCCGGTCGCCCTGCGTCCGCCGCGTCGTCACCAGCCCGATCCGCGCCGCCCCCAGCTCGGTGGCCTTCTCGACCGCGAACTCCAGCGCCGCCTTCTTCACCACCGCGATCAGCAGATGCACGTCCGGAACGGTGGTCTGCGGCCGAATCTGTTCCTCGGCCTTCAGCACCACGCCCTTCTTGAGCGCCTCTGCGATCACACACCGCCACTCGCCGTCGGCGCCGTTGAACACCAGCAGGGCGTCCCCCGCCTTCAGCCGCATCACCTGCGTCAGATACCGCGACTGATCCAGCGTCGGCAGGATCGCCGCGCCGGCGGACAGGGGCTGGGGGACGTGGAGGCGGATCATGGTTGGCAATTACCCATCCGCGCCCCCTCCGTCATCCTCGGGCGTGACCCGAGGATCAGACCGTCCGGTGCGCGGTCGTGGTCGGGACGGCTCAACGGCCGGTGCGAGGTTATCGACACCGAGCTGCGGAACGTCTGGCCCTCGGGTCGAGCCCGAGGGTGACGGTCTTGGAGAGTGTCAGAGCGTCCGCGCGATCAGCAGCTTCATGATCTCGTTCGTTCCGCCGTAGATCCGCTGCACCCGCGCGTCCTTGTACAGCTGGGCGATCGGATACTCGTTCATGTAGCCGTAGCCGCCGTGCAGCTGCAGCATCTCGTCGATGACCTCGCCCTGGATGTCCGTGACCCAGTATTTGGCCATCGAGGCGGTGGCGGCGTCCAGCCTGCCCTGCAGGTGCAGGCCCAGGCAGTGGTCGACGAACACCTTGGCCACCGTCAGCTTGGTCTTCACCTCGGCCAGTTTGAACTGAGTGTTCTGGAAGTCGATCACCCGCTTGCCGAACGCCTTGCGCTCCTTGACGTAGGCCAGTGTCTCGCTCAGCCCGCGCTCCGCCGCCGCCACTCCCTGCACGGCGATGTTCAGCCGCTCCTGCGGCAGCTGCTGCATCAGCTGGATAAAGCCCTGGCCCTCGCCGCCGCCGATGATGTTCTCGCCCGGGACCTTCACCTCGTTGAAGAACAGCTCGGAGGTGTCGTTCCCCTCCATGCCGATCTTGTGCAGGTTCCGGCCGCGCTCGAAGCCTTCCGCGCCGTCTGTCTCGACCACGATCAGGCTGGTGCCCTTCGCTCCCTCGGCCGGGTCGGTCTTGGCCACGACGATGACGAAGTTCGCCAGCTGGCCGTTGGTGATGAAGGTCTTGGACCCGTTCACCACATACTGGTTGCCCTGTTTGATGGCGGTGGTCTTGACCCCCTGCAGGTCCGAGCCCGCACCCGGCTCGGTCATGGCGATGGCCCCGACCAGCTCGCCCGAAGCCAGCCGCGGCAGCCAGCGCTGCTTCTGCTCCTCGGTGCCGTAGTGCCAGATGTAGGGGGCGACGATGGCGTTGTGCAGCGAGATGCCGAAATGGTCCGCGCCCTTCCAGCCCAGCTGGCGCATCAGCACCACCTCGTGCCGGTAGTCCCCGCCGATGCCGCCGTATTCCTCCGGCATCGACAGCCCCAGCAGCCCCGCCTCCCCGGCCTGCGTCCACAGCTCGCGCGGCACCGAGGAGTTGGCGATCCACTCCTGCACCCTCTCAGGCGGCGCATGCTCGTCGATCCATTTGCCGACGCTGTCCGAGAAGAGGCTGATCTCCTCTTCCTGCATGAAGTCGGGTTCGGGGACGTTGAGGACGTTCATGGTGACACTCGCCTTTTCCCTCCCCGTCCCGGGGAGGGTGGTCGCGAAGCGACCGGGTGGGGACGGCTCGATGACGCGGGCCCCACGTCCTGAAGGACCGGCCCGCCCCACCCGGTCGTCGCTGACGCGCCGACCACCCTCCCCGCCCGGGGAGGGAGAAAATCAGATCAGAACGCCTCCGCCGGCAGGGCCATCAGCACATCCGCCCCGCTCTTCAGCTTGGCCAGATGCGCCCCCGCGTCCGGCAGGATGCGCTCGACGAAATAGCGGCCGGTGGCCAGCTTGTTGGCGTAGAACGGATCGCTCGGTCCGCCGTCCACCGCCTTCTGCGCCGCGATCGCCATCTGCGCCCAGACATAGGCCAGCGCCGTCAGGCCGAAGATGTTCAGATAGTCGGTGCTCGCCGCCCCCGCGTTGTCCGGGTTCTGCATGCCGTTCTGCATCAGCCACATGGTGGCCTCCTGCAGCTTCTTCTTGGCGTCGGTCAGGCCGTCGATGAACGGCTTCACCGTCCCCTCGTCCCCGCCGTACTGGGTGGTGAAGGCGTCGATCTCGGCGAACCAGGTCATGATCGCCCGCCCGCCGTTGGCCGGCAGCTTGCGCCCGACCAGATCCAGCGCCTGGATGCCGTTGGCCCCCTCGTAGATCATGGTGATCCGCGCATCGCGCAGATACTGACTGGCCGGAAAATGCTCGGTGTAGCCGCTGCCGCCGTGCACCTGCATGGCCAGCGACGCGGCGTGGAAGCCCTTGTCGGTCAGATAGGCCTTCAGCACCGGTGTGATCAGGCCCATGTAGTCGCGCGCCTTCGTCGCCACCGCCTCGTCTTCCGAGCGCTGCAGATCGGCCTGTAGCGCGGTCCACAGGATGAAGGCCTGGCCGCCTTCGACGAAGGCCTTCGCCTCCATCAGCATGCGCCGCACGTCGGGGTGGACGATGATCGGATCGGCCGGGCCGTCCGGGTTCTTCGGTCCGGTCAGCGAGCGGCCCTGCAGCCGGTCCCTGGCGAACTCCGCCGCCGCCTGATAGGCGGCCGTGCCGATCGACAGCCCCTGGAGGCCGGTGCCGAGGCGGGCCTCGTTCATCATGACGAACATCGCCGCCATGCCCTTGTTCTCCTGGCCGACCAGCCAGCCCTTGGCGCCGTCATAGGCCATGACGCAGGTGGCGTTGCCGTGGATGCCCATCTTGTGCTCGAGCCCGGCGCAGCCGACGCCTTCGTTGCGCTCGCCCACGCCGCCGTCTTCGGTGACGAAATACTTCGGCACGACGAACAGGCTGATGCCCTTGATCCCGGCCGGGGCGCCCTCGATCCGGGCCAGCACCAGATGGATGATGTTGTCGGTGAAATCGTGCTCGCCCGAGCTGATCCAGATCTTCTGCCCGGTGATCGAATAGCTGCCGTCGCCGTTCGGGACCGCCTTGGTGCGGATCATGCCCAGATCGGTGCCGCACTGCGGCTCGGTCAGGTTCATGGTGCCGCCCCACTCGCCGGTGGCCAGCTTCGGCAGATAGGTCGCCTTTTGCTCGTCCGAGCCGTTGGCGTGCAGCGCCTCGTAGCAGCCGTGGGTCAGGCCCGGATACATCGAGAAGGCGGCGCTGGCCGCGGCCGTCATCTGCCCGAACGCCATGCCGACGATCGAGGGCATGCCCTGGCCGCCGTATTCCGGGTCGGAGCTCAGCCCCGGCCAGCCGGCGGCGACCATCTGCTGATAGGCCTCCTTCCAGCCGGTCGGGCCGGTGACCTTGCCGTCATCCCATTTGCAGCCTTCCAGATCGCCGACCCGGTTCAGCGGGGCGATGACCTCCTCGGCGAATTTGGCGCCTTCCTCGAGGATCTGGCCGACCAGTTCCGACGACACGTCGGCGAATCCGGGCTGGTTGGCGTAGCGGTCGATCTCCAGCACCTCGTTCAGGATGAACGTCAGGTCGCGGACAGGCGCCTTGTAGGCCATGGAGTTACGCTCTCGCTTTGAAAGGCTGGTGGTGGTTGTCAGGGTTCAGCCGCTCGCGCAGCAGCGAGGCGTATTCCTCGGCCCCCGGCAGCAGGTCCGGACGGTGCTCGGCCAGCTTGCGCTCCATCACGGCGCAGGCCTCCTCGGCGGTCTCGATGGCCGCGTCGAGGTCCTCACGCTGCTGCTTCAGCGCGGCGATCTGAGCCCGGTGTCGGCGCAGGGCGACGGCCATCTGATGGGCGTTGTGGTTGTCGTGGTCGTAGAGATCCAGCATCTCCTGGATCTCCTGCAGCGAGAAGCCGATGCGGCGTCCCCGCAGGATCAGCTTCAACCGGGCCCGGTCGCGCGCGTCATAGACCCGCGTCTGCCCTTTCCGCGCCGGGGTCAGCAGCCCCTTGTCCTCGTAGAAGCGCAGCGCCCGCGCCGTCGCCCCGAACTCGCGGCACAGCTGGCGGATCGAATAGGTGCGATGATCGTCGGCGGTCGCCATGCGGCAGTTCTAGACCGAACTTGACGTGCACGTAAAGGGAAGGATTGAGGCGAGGCAACAGGCAACAGGCAACAGGCAGCAAAAAGGGAGACGACATTGGCTGGCGTCTCCCTCAGGCGGCATTCAAGGGCTCGGCGACCCTGCTGCCTGCTGCCCGTTGCCTCGCGCGTCAGCGCACTTCGCGGGCCCGATACCACAGCACCGGCGCGGTCATGGCGATCAGCACCAGATTGGTCAGCGCCAAGCCACCCTCGAGGCCGAGGGCGTGCACGCCCAGCATGATTGTCTCCAGCGCCAGCAGGCCGGCGGCGGCGGTGACCAGCAGCGGCCGGCCGTGCTTCCACGACACCAGCGGCGCGAGGATCAGCACGGCGAGCACGATCTCGGCGACGCCGAGGCCGCGCACCATGTTCGCCTCGACCAGCGCCGGCCAGCGCATCAGCTCGACCAGATTGGTCATCGGCTCGCTCAGCTTGGCGTAGCCGGCGGCGATGAAGAACATCGCCAGCCAGCCCTGCAGCGTCCAGAGCGTCAGATTGCGGTAGCTCGCGGCGAGGCGCGAGCGGGCGGGAGTGAGAACCTGAGAAGTCATTTTAGGGGACGCCGGGGGAGCGGCGCTCTTTTGATTGGCAACAGTGGCGAGGTTGGAACGGCCCAGCCTGTCCGCAAGGGCGCGAAGCGAGACCGTAACCATCCGTGACCGCCTTCTGCGAGAGCCCCGCGGCCAAAGCGTGGCCGTATTCATAAATCCTTGTAATGCGGCAGCGGTTTCGGGCGTCTTAAGAGCGCGGCGGCGCGAACAGATCAGGGGTGGCACGGCGAAGGGCCTTCCGGGGAGGAGCCGGCCAGCGCCGGCGGCATCATCCATACCGCCACGCTGCTGCCAGCCTGCTGTCAGCAGCCGGTCAGGCTCCACGCCTCGCGGGCCCTGGCCAGCCGCTCCAGCTTGGCGTGGAACGGCCCCCAGTCGTCGCCCGTGTCGATCGCGGCCCAGATCGCCTCGACCTCGTCGATCAGCATCTCCTCGGGCTCCGGCGCGGCGAACACCGCATGCTCCAGCCGCTCGGGCCGGTCCGGCTCGTGCTCGAACAGGGCGAAGCGGAAGGCGTCGAACGCCTCGCCCTGATAGAGCCTGCCGCGCGGCCCGCCGAGCGCCCGCGCCGACGAGGCGAAGCCGCCGAACCAGTCGAAGAACAGCGGCTCCCAGCGCAGCGCCTCGCCGCCCTCGCGCAGCAGCGCCAGCGTCGTGTCCAGCAGCCTCTGGTCCGCCGCCTCGCCCAGACTCGACACGCCCAGCCGGGCCAGAAAAGCCGCCCGCAGCTCGCGGACATAGGCCGGGCCGAACCCGTTCAGCGCCCCGGTCAGCGGCTCCGCGTCCGCCACCAGCTTCAGCGCCCCGCCCAACTGGGTCAGGGCCCAGAACACCGCCTCCGGCTGGCGCGCGAAGGCATACAGCCCGAACTGGTCGAAATAGGCCGCCGTGAATCCCGGCTCATAGTGCGGCAGGAATCGCCACGGCCCGTAGTCGAAGCTTTCGCCGGTGACGTTCAGATTGTCGGTGTTGAGCACCCCGTGCACGAAGCCGGCGGCGATCCATCGCGCCGTCAGCCGGGCCGACGCCTCGACCACCGCGCGCAGGAAGCCCGGCGTGTCTCCGCTGGCGACGCCCGGGTGGTAGAGTGACCGCGCGTGCTCGATCAGCGCCTCGATCATGTCCGGTCGGCCGATGTAGGCCGCCCGCTGGAAGGTGCCGAAGCGGATGTGGCTGTGCGACAGCCGCACCAGCACCGCCGAGCGGGTGGGAGAGGGCTCGTCGCCGCGCTCCAGAGCCTCGCCGGTCTCGATCAGCGAGAACGCCCGGCTGGTGGGCGCGCCGAGCGTCTCCAGCATCTCCGCCGCCAGCACCTCGCGCACGCCGCCCTTCAGCGTCAGCCGCCCGTCCGCGCCCCGCGACCACGGCGTCTGCCCCGAGCCTTTCGTGCCGAGATCCAGCAACCGGCCGTCGCCGGCGCGCAGCTGCGCCGCCAGGAACCCCCGCCCGTCGCCCAGATCGGGATTGTAGGTGCGGAACTGATGCCCGTGATAGCGCATCGCCACCGGCCCCGGCTGGCTCGGCAACGGCTCGAACCGGCCGAAATGGGCGATCCATTCCGCATCCGTCAGCGTCTCCAGTCCGACCGTCGCCGCGGCCCGGTCGTTGCGGAAGCGCAGCCGGGTCTCGGGGAAGTCCGCCGCCCGCACGGCGTCGCCATACTCCTCCCCCAGATCGAAGAAGCGCGGCTCGGGACGGTAGGCGGGGGAGGGGGGCATGGAGGCCAGATGCGGTCTTGAGCCGCCGAGAGCAACCGGCGCGGTACGTTTCCGCGGCGTCTTGAACCTCCGCGCCCGCGCCGTATTGTCTCCGCAGAGATCAGGCCCCTCCGTCGTTCACGGCGCCCCGGGGCCAGGCCGGCGCCCGCATCGCGGCGCGAACCCGGTCCGGCGCCCGTCGATAACCGGGCGCCACGACAGACCCTTCCAACCCGGAGGCCCGCCGTGGCGCGCAAGATCACTCTCGACTTCCTCAAGACCGAGGCCGCCTCGGGCGCGGTGCTCGGCCTCGCCGCCCTGGCGGCGCTGATCGTCGCCAATTCGCCGCTGTCCCCGACCTATTTCGCCTGGCTGAAGAGCGAACACGTGCTGCAGGTCGGCCCGCTGCTGCTCGAACTGTCGATCTCCGAGTGGATCAAGGAAGGCCTGATGGCCATCTTCTTCCTCGTCGTCGGGCTGGAGATCAAATACGAGATTCTCAGGGGCGAGCTCAGCGATCCGAAAAAACTGGCGACGCCGGTGCTGGCGGCTCTGGGCGGCATGGTCGCGCCGGCCCTCGTCTATCTGGCCGTCTCCGGCGCCGCCGGCGGCCCGCACGGCGGCTGGCCCATCCCGCTGGCGACCGACATCGCTTTCGCCCTCGCCGTCTTCGCCGTCGCGGCGCGAAAGCTGCCGTCCTCGCTCAGGGTCTTCCTGCTCACGCTCGCCATCGTCGACGACCTCGGCGCCATCGCCCTCATCGCGGCCCTGTTCTCCAGCGGCGTCGAGTGGCAGCCGCTGGTCTGGGTCGTGGGCCTGCTACTCGTCGGCGGCGTGCTGGCGCGTCTGCGCAAGGTGCCGGCGCCGTTCTGGGTGCTCGGCTTCGGTCTGGTCTGGTACCTGACCGTGCTCTCCGGCCTGTCGACGTCGCTGACCGCGGTGGCCTTCGCCGCCATCGTGCCCGTCGACGACCGGCGCTGCGACAGGCAGAGTCCGCTCAAGGAGGCGATGCACGACCTCCACCCCTATGTCGCCTATCTGGTCCTGCCCCTGTTCGCCTTCGCCAAGGCCGGCGTAAGCTTCGGCGGCCTCTCGCTGGAGCAGATGTTCGCGCCGCTGGTCATCGCCGTGGCGCTGGGCCTGTTCATCGGCAAGCAGATCGGCGTCTTCGGGGCGGCCTGGCTCGCGTCGGCCCTGAAGGTCGGCCGCCGACCCACCGGCGCCACCTGGCTGGAGCTCTACGGCGTCAGCCTGCTGTGCGGCGTTGGTTTCACCATGAGCCTGTTCATCGGCGTTCTGGCCTTCCCCGGCGCCATCGACTCGCCGCAGCAGGTCGAGGTCAAGCTGGGCGTGCTGGGGGGGTCGTTCCTGTCAGCGGTCGCAGGCGCGGCCGTGCTGGCGATTGCTGGCCGGCGGCGCAAGGAATTGGCCGACCAAGGCGCGGATACTGCCGATTAGGGGGTGAATATTGACCTAAGGTCAGCGATTTCTGTCGCTTTTGCGTCACAGTCAGGCTTGCGGCATGGCTGAAATAGGGCCGCTCCGGGCCGCGATGCTTGTGGCGGAGTCCGGCTTGGATTACCCCGAATGCTGGAGTTTCCGCGCTCCGCAAGAAGGGCGCGGGCCAGGGATCAGGAAACGCCGCGGCACCCCGTTCCATACGGGAACCCCGGCCCATGTCGGGGAGCGACCATGCGCCTTACCAACCTTCTTCGCACCACTGCGTCGGCGGCCGTCGTCGGCGCAGTGGTGTTCGGCTTCGCCGGGGCCGCCTCGGCCCAGGACGCCGATCAGGACCGCGCCACCACCGTGGACGACATCATCGTCACGGCTCAGAAGCGCGAGCAGAACCTGCAGGACGTGCCGATCGTGGTCACCAGCCTGTCGCAGGAAGTGCTTCAGGACGCGGGCGTACGCGACATCAAGGACCTGCAGATCCTGACCCCGGGCCTGACCGTCACCTCGACGGCGTCCGAGGCCTCGACCACCGCGCGTATCCGCGGCGTCGGCACGGTCGGCGACAACCCCGGCCTGGAAAGCTCGGTCGGGATCGTCATCGACGGCGTCTACCGCTCGCGCAACTCGGTCGGCTTCGGCGACCTGGGCGAACTGCAGCGCATCGAGGTCCTGAAGGGCCCGCAAGGCACGCTGTTCGGCAAGAACACCTCGGCCGGCGTCATCAACATCATCACCGAGGCCCCGTCGTTCACGCCGGGCTTCAACGCCGAACTGACCGTCGGCAACTACGGCGCCATGGCCGCCTCGGGTTCGGTGACCGGCCCGCTCAGCGACACCCTGGCCTTCCGCCTCTACGCCGGCCGCCGCCTGCGCAGCGGCTTCATGGACATCGACACCGGCGACGGCCCCCGTCCCGAGACCGACGACAACAACCAGGACTTCGGCACCGTCCGCGGCCAGCTGCTGTGGCTGCCCAACGACAACACCTCGGTCCGCGTCATCGCCGACTACTCGGGCCGGGATGAATACTGCTGTGTCGGCACCCAGATCCGCACCGGACCGACCTATCCGTTCGTCGACGCGCTCTCGAACGGCACTGGCCAGCGCCCGCCGGCCCCCGGCTTCGGCCTTCTGCCCTTCTCGCGCACGGCCTACGCCAACCGCTCGACCGGCCAGGACGTCGAGGACATGGGCATCTCGGTCGAGGCCAACATCGACATGCCGTCGCTGTTCGGCGGCTCGACCCTGACTTCGATCACCTCGTGGCGCGACTGGGAGTTCGTCAACGGCCAGGACGCCGACTTCACCGGCGCCGACATCGCCTACCGGCTTGAGGACGGCGAGTTCGGCTTCGGCGTCGATAACCTGACCCAGGAATTCCGCCTGGCCGGCCAGACGGATCGTCTGGACTGGCTGGTGGGTCTGTTTGTCACGGCCGAGAACATCGACCGCGCCGACAGCTTCTATCTCGGCGCCGACTATGGACCGATGCTGTCCTTCCAGCTCAGCGCCGCGCTGAACGCCGCCGTTCCCGCCTTCCCGGTCAGCCCGGGCATCATCGGCTGCTTCACCCGCCCCGGCACGACCTCGCCCCAGATTCAGGGCTGTCTGGCCACCGGCGGCGCCATGCCGCCGCCCAGCCCGCTGGCGGCGACCGGCCTGGCCCTCCCGGCCGGTCAGTCGGTCCGGGACAACTACGAGCAGCGGTCCGACTCGTTCGCCATCTTCACCAACAACACCTTTGCGGTGACCGAGCAGTTCGACGTCACGGTGGGCCTCCGCTACACCCTCGACGACAAGAGCCTGCGCGGCCTGCAGACCAACCCGACCGGCGGAGCCTCGGGCACCTGCGCCGCCGGCCTGGCCAACCAGGCCGCCATCGCCGGGGCTATCGGCGCCGCCAACGCGCCGCTGATCCTCGGCCGCCTGTGCCTGCCCTGGTCCAACCCCTTCTATAACAACCGCACGATCTCCGAGAAGGAGAGCGACGGCGAGCTGTCGGGGACGGTCAAGGGCTCATTCCGGTTCACCCCGGAGGCCATGCTCTATGCCTCGTACGCCCGCGGCTACAAGAGCTTCGGCTACAACCTCGACCGCGTGCAGACCGGCATCACGCCCAACGCCTCGCTGCTCTTCCCCTCGGAAGTCGTGGACAGCTACGAGCTGGGCGCCAAGCTGACCCTGCTGGATCGCACCCTGCTGCTGAACGCGACCTATTTCGACCAGCGGTTCGAGAACTTCCAGCTCAATACCTTCCTCGGCACCTCCTTCGTGGTGGAGTCGATCCCCGAACTGGTCTCGCGCGGCGTCGACGCCGACATGCTGTGGTTCACTCCGATCGAGGGCCTCAGCCTGCAGGGCGGCGTGACCTGGACCGACGCCGAGTACGGCGAGTTCACGGCCGCCGATCTGGCCAACCCCGGCAACTTCCCGCAGCTGTCGCTGCTGCCGGGCGCCCGGGCGTCGTTCGCTCCGGAATGGTCGGGCACGCTGTCGATCAATTTCGACCGCAACATCGGCGACAACCTGCGGACGGGCTTCAGCCTCTCCGGCAAGTATATGAGCGACTACAACACCGGCTCCGACCTGCTGCCCTTCAAGCAGCAGGACGCCTTCACCACGCTGAACGGCCGCTTCATGGTCGGCAGCGCGGATGAGCGCTGGACGGCCGAGTTCTGGGTCCAGAACCTGACCGACGAGGAGTACATCCAGGTCGCCTACAACGCCTTCCTGCAGGGCTCGGCGTTCCAGAGCACGGTCCAGCCGAACGGCACCTATTACAACCCGGCGCTCGACAGCCAGACCTATGACGCCTTCCTGGGCGCGCCCCGGACCTACGGCGCCACCCTGCGCTACAAATACTGATCGCGTCGCCCCCGGGGCGAAACGAACGAGCCGGCCGGGGGCGACCCCGGCCGGTTTTGTTTTGGGCGCGCGACTGACGGCATTGACGACCGCTGAGTTCTGTCCCCCGGGGCCGGGCGCTGACTCACGCCTCGCGGGCGAGCCGGCGCGACCTGAAAGACAGCTCGGCGGCGAACAGCCCTGTTCCCGACTCGTCGCGCACTTCCACGGAGAACTCCCGGGCAGCGTCGGGATCCGCGAGCATCACGCCGGTGCTGTCCGTCGTCAGGACTCCGTCGTCGATGGTGTCGAAGAAATAGCGGGGCATGGCGGGGCCGGTCACGGAAGCACCGGGGCTTCCTGCATGACGTCTCCGTGCGCCTTGCAGCCGCGCAGGTGGAGATAGCTGGGCTCGAACCCGCCAAACGCCCGCAACCGCCCGACATCGGGAATGACGAGACGTCGGCCGGCGATCTCGATCAGCCCCTTCTCGCGCAGGACCGCGAGGGTGCGGTTCACGTGAACAGGCGTGATCCCCATCAGATCGGCTAGGTCTTCCTGGGTGCCCGGCAGATCGAAGCTGTCGTCCTCCGCAAGGCCCACGGACCGCAGACGCAGGTGCAGTTCGCAGAAGACGTGCGCCATCTGCTCGTTGGCGCCGCGCTGCCCCATGCTGACGAGCCACTCGCGCAGGGTGCCCTCATCCACGAGCGTCATCCACCAGAGCCCGCGGTTGATGCGGGGGTTGGCGATGAGGCGACCGATCGTCGCCGGAGGAATGTCGACGACTGTCGCGTCCGACAGGGTGCCGATGCTGTGGTCCATCTGCCCCAGAATCTGGACGTGCAGATCGCACAGGTCCCCCGGAACGAAGATCGCCATGATCTGCCGGCGCCCGTCCGGCAGAATCTTGTAGCGGCAGGCGTACCCCGACATCACCAGGTGAACGTCTTCCGGTTCCTCGCCCTCGCCGATCAGGTCGGTCCTGGCCGGAACCGGCCGGGGGGTCGCCGAGACTTCGAGGAGAAACTCGCGATCATCCGCGGTGAGGTCGGTTCCATACGCCAGCTTGCGAAGGAAGGGGTTGGACATCCCTTTCAAACGCCACAGCCCCGGCATTGCTCCGCTCGCCTGCCCCCGCTGGCGACAGATCCCCGCCGTTGCGCCTACTCCGCCTCTGCCGGGGCCGGCCGCCCGGGCGTGTGCCGCTGACTGGCGAACATCTTCGCCATCCGCCGCGAGAAGAAGCCCGAGACGTCGTCGACGATGGTGAAGATCGCCGGGATAAACAGCAGCGACAGGAAGGTCGAGGTGATCAGGCCGCCGATCACCGCGATGGCCATCGGCTGACGGAACTCGACGTCGGCGCCCAGACCCAGAGCGATCGGCAGCATGCCCGCGGCCATGGCCACGGTGGTCATGATGATCGGCCGCGCCCGCTTGTGGGCGGCGTCGAGCAGGGCTTCGAACCGGGTCATGCCCGTCTTCCGCGCCATGACCACATAGTCGACCAGCAGGATCGAGTTCTTGGCCGCGATGCCCATCAGCATCAGGATCCCGATCAGCGACGAGATCGAGAAGCTCGATCCCATCAGCAGCAGGCCGATGAAGGCGCCGCCGATGGCCAGGGGCAGGGCGGCCATGATGGTGATCGGATAGGCGAAGCTTTTGAACAGCAGCACCAGCACCGCATACATCAGCAGCAGGCCCGAGCCGAAGGCGATGGCGAAGCCGGTGACCATCTCGGCCAGGAACTCCGCGTCGCCCGACGGCACCTCGCGCACGCCCGGCGGCAGGTTCTTGACCGGCTCCAGCGCCCGCACCCGCTGAGCGGCCTCGCCCACGGTGATGCCCTCCAGCTCGGCGGTGATGGTGGCCACGCGCGAGCGGTCGCGGCGGGTGATCGAGGACGGCCCGGCCCCGAAGGTGATGTCGGCCACCGCGCCCAGCGGCACCGACGCGCCGGTCGCCGTCGGCACCCGCAGGTTCTCGACCACCGACAGATCCTGACGCGCCTCTTCGCTGAGCATCAGGCGGATCGGAATCTGCCGGTCGCCGAGATTGTATTTGGGCAGGTTCTGCTCGACGTCGCCGAGCGTCGCCACCCGCACCGTCTGCGAGATGGCGCCCGTCGAGACGCCCATCAGCGCCGCCTGGTCCGGCTTGGGCGTCACCAGAATCTCGGGCCGCGCGATCGAGGCGGTGTTGACCACATTGGCCAGGCCCGGGACGTTGCGCATCTCGGCCTCGACCGCGCGCGTCGCGGCCTCGAGGGCGGGTCCGTTGTCGCTGAGCAGCGACAGGCTGTAGGTGGTGCCGTCGCCGGGTCCGCCGCCGCCGCCGCCGCCCGTGCCGATCCGCGCGCCGGGGACGTCGCGGAACTGGTCCACCATCATCCGGGCGAACGCCTGCTGGCTCATCTGGCGCTCGCCCTTGTCGACGAGATCGGCGACGACATTGGCGCTGGCCACGTCGATCGAACTGTAGACGGACTCGACCTCGGGCCGCTGCGACAGCACCTGCGTCATGTGCTGCACGATGGCGTCGGTCTCCTGCAGCGTCGCGCCCGGCGGCAGCTCGACGTTGAACGAGGCGCGGCCCTGATCGCCGGCCGGGAAGGGCTCGGCCGGAACCATCGTGCCCAGGAAGATCGAGCCGATCAGGATCACCGTGCCCGCTGCGAACACCTTCCAGCGGTTGCCCAGCGCCACCTTCAGGGCGCCCAGATAGGGCGCCATCCAGAACGGGTCGGCGTCGTGATGCTTCTTCGAATGCCGGAGCAGATAGGCGCCCATCAGCGGCGTCAGCATCCGCGCCACGACCAGCGAGAAGAACACCGCCACGCAGGCCGCGAGGGCGAAGGCGATGAAGAACTGGCCGATGATGCCCGGCATGAAGCCGACCGGCGCGAACACGGCGATGATCGTCGAGGTGGTGGCCACCACCGCAAGGCCGATCTCGTCGGCGGCCTCGATGGCGGCGTCATAGGGCGACTTCCCGTCGCGCATGTGCCGCACGATGTTCTCGATCTCGACGATGGCGTCGTCGACGAGAATGCCGATGGTCAGCGACAGGGCCAGCAGGGTCACGCCGTTCAGCGACTGCCCCGTCGCCGCCAGCACGGCGAATGTCGGAATCAGCGACAGCGGCAGGGCCACGGCGGCGATGATCGTGGCGCGGATGTCCCTCAGAAAGACGAACACCACCAGCACCGCCAGCGCGGCTCCGATCAGCAGGGCCTCGACCGAGGCGTTGTAGCTCTCCTCGATGTATTCGACATTGGCCGTGACCTGCTGAATGACCAGCTCCGGATGGGCCTCGTCCATCTCCGCCACGACCTCGCGCACGCGGTCGGCGACTTTGACCTCGCTGGCCTCGCGCGAGCGCAGCATGTTGAAGGTGACGACCTGCTGCCCGTTGTGCCGGGCCATCGAGCGCGGCTCGCTCCAGGCGTCCTCGACGCGGCCGAGGTCGCCGAGCCGCACGCTCTCGCCCCCGCCCAGCGGAATGCGGGTCTCGCGCAGCTCCTCCAGCGAACCCGCCGCCCCCGGAATCCGGATGGCGCGTTCCGACCCGGCAACGGTCACCCGGCCGCCAGGCAGGTCGCTGTTGGCCGAGACCAGCGCTTGGCTGACCTGGGCCGCCGTGACGCCCAGCGCCGCCAGCCGGTCCGGATCGATCTCGACCCGGATCTCGCGGTCGACGCCGCCCTGGCGGTTGACCTCGCCGACGCCCGGGATGGCCAGCAGGGCACGGCTGACGTCGTTGTCGACGAACCAGCTCAGCTGCTCCGGGCTCATCGTCGGGGACTGCACCACATAGGTGATCAGGCTGTCGCCGGTGATGTCGATGCGCTGGACCGTCGGCTCCTGCATGTCCTGGGGCAGGTCGCCGCGCAGCCCGGCCATGGCGTTGCGCACGTCGTTGGTGGCGCGCTCGACATCGGTGCCGAGCTCGAATTCGATGAAGGTCGAGGAATAGCCGTCGCTGACCGTCGAATCCATGTGGCGCACGCCGCCCAGCCCGGCGACCGCGTCCTCGATCAGCCGGGTGACCTGGGTCTCCAGCTCGCTCGGCGCGGCTCCGGGCCGTCCGGCCCCGACGTAGATCAGCGGAAACTCGACGTCCGGGTTGTTGTTGATCCGCATCGAGTTGAACCCGACGATCCCGGCGATCGTCAGCACGATGAACAGCAGGATGACCGGGATCGGGTTCCGGATGGACCAGGCGGAGAGGTTGTTCATGGGTCGGTCCTAGCCCGCCTTGGCCGGGGATTTCCTGGCCGCGGCCGGAGTCGCTGCCGGAGCCGCCCGGCGCGCCGGCGCGGCCGGAGCCACCACCCGCACGCGGTCGCCCTCGCCGAGGAAGCCGGCCCCCTGCACGATCACGCGCGCGCCCGCCTCGATGCCATCGACCGCTGTCCACTCGCGGGCCCGGGTCTCGATGACCACCGGCCGGAAGCGGGCGCGGCTCTCGTTGTCGAGGATGTAAACGCCCGGCCGGTTCTCGCGATAGAGCACCGCCGCCGTCGGCACGGTGACGGCGGGATTGGCGCCGACGTCGATGCGGGCGCGGCCGAACATGCCGGGGCGGAAGCCTCCGCCCGCCGCCAGCGAGATGCGCGCCACGCCCAGCCGCGTCTGCGCATTGACCTCGGGCGTGACGATGCGGACCGTCCCCGTCGTCTCTCCGACCTGGTCGGACGAGATGACGGCGCTCTGGCCGGCGCGGACCAGAGCCAGGTCCGTTTCCGGCACCTGGGCGTCCAGCTCCAGCCGGCCGTCGCGGACGATGCGGAACAGCTCGGTCCCGGGCGAGACGATCTGGCCGCGGGTGACGCTGCGGCTGATCACCAGCCCCGACACGGGCGCGCGGATGGTCGCCTGCGCCACCCGGGTCCGGGTCTCCGACAGCGCCGCCCGCGCCGCCGCGAGATTGGCGGCCGACGCCCGCTGGTTGGCCAGGGCGGTGTCCAGCGAGGCCTGGCTGAGGAAGCCGCGCTCCTTCAGTTCCTGGGCCCGGCCCAGCGCCGCCTGATCGCGGGCGGCGTTGGCCTCGGCGGTCTGCACCCCCGCCTGCTGCTGGTGCAGCTGGGCGCGCAGCAGGGCGTCGTTGAGCTGGACCAGCGGCTGGCCCTGACGGACGTAGCGGCCCTCGTCGACATAGACGGCGGTGGCGGTCAGCCCGCCGGTCTCGGCGCCGACCGGCACCTCTTCCCAGGCCGAGATGGTGCCGGAGGCGGTGACGGTGCGCGGAAGGTTCTGCAGCGCGGCGGCGACCACGGTCACCGTCTGGCTGCTGCCGGTCGCGCCGGCCTTGCCCTTGGTCTCCGCCTCCCTGGCCTTCTCGTCGCCGCTGCAGGCCGCGAGCGTCAGGGTCAGGGCCAGGAGGGCCGCGCCGGCCCAGGTGTCTTGCAGTCTGTTCGCCACGTCTGATCCCCATGCGGCGCGGAAGGGGAGCCGCGCCTCCAGGCGCCGCCGGTGCAGCCCCTTGTCATCGGCCGTTGAATAGCCCGTCCCCCAGCTCTTCTCAAACGCGAATCCCCTCCCTTACACCGATGTAATCCGCCACAAAATCAGTGGCAGAGGCCCGCGCGTCGCCGTGCGCCCCGCCGTGTGCGTTGGCGATCCGGCCCCGCCGTGCTACCGGCGCGGCCATGACGACCCCTCCCATCGAACGCATCCGGAATTTCTCCGTCGTGGCCCATATCGACCACGGCAAGTCGACCCTGTCGGACCGGCTGATCCAGCACACCGGCGGGCTGACCGCGCGCGAGATGTCGGCCCAGGTCCTTGACAACATGGACATCGAGAAGGAGCGGGGCATCACAATCAAGGCGCAGACCGTGCGCCTGCACTACAGGGCGAAGGACGGCCTCGACTACGTCCTCAACCTGATGGACACCCCAGGCCACGTCGACTTCGCCTATGAGGTCAGCCGCTCGCTGGCCGCCTGCGAGGGCTCCCTGCTGGTCGTCGACGCCTCCCAGGGCGTCGAGGCCCAGACCCTGGCCAACGTCTACCAGGCCATCGACAACAACCACGAGATCGTCCCCGTCCTCAACAAGATCGACCTGCCCGCCGCCGAGCCCGAGCGGGTCCGCGAGCAGATCGAGGACGTCATCGGCATCGACGCCTCCGACGCCGTGCTCTGCTCGGCCAAGTCCGGCCTCGGCATCGAGGATGTGCTGGAAGCCATCGTCACCCGCCTCCCGGCTCCGAAGGGCGACCCGAACGCCCCGCTCAAGGCCATGCTCGTGGACGCCTGGTACGACCCCTACCTCGGCGTCGTCGTGCTGGTCCGCGTCTTCGACGGCACGCTGCGCGCCGGCCAGCGCGTCAAGATGATGCGCAACGGCTCGACCCATCTGATCGACCGCGTCGGCGTCTTCCTGCCCAAGAACACTCCGGTCGAGAGCCTCGGCCCCGGCGAGGTCGGTTTCATCACCGCCCAGATCAAGGAGGTCGCCCACGCCGCCGTCGGCGACACCATCACCGACGAGAAGAAGCCCACCGCCGAACCGCTCAAGGGCTTCAAGGAAGTTCAGTCCGTCGTCTTCTGCGGCCTCTTCCCGGTCGACGCCGCCGACTTCGAGGACCTGCGCGCCGCCATCGGCCGCCTGCGCCTCAACGACGCCAGCTTCACCTATGAGATGGAGTCCAGCGCCGCCCTCGGCTTCGGCTTCCGCTGCGGCTTCCTCGGCCTGCTCCACCTTGAGATCATCCAGGAGCGCCTCAGCCGCGAGTTCAACCTCGACCTGATCGCGACCGCCCCCAGCGTGGTCTACAAGATCAAGCTGCGCGACGGCTCCGAGATCGACCTGCACAACCCGGCCGACCTGCCGGACGTGATGCAGATCATGGAAATCAGCGAGCCGTGGATCAAGGCGACCATCCTGACCCCCGACGAATACCTCGGCGGCGTCATCAAACTGTGCCAGGACCGCCGCGGCTCCCAGGTCGAGCTCAGCTACGTCGGCTCCCGCGCCTTGGTCGTCTACGAGCTCCCCCTGAACGAGGTCGTCTTCGACTTCTACGACCGCCTGAAATCCATCTCAAAGGGCTACGCCTCGTTCGACTACGAGCTGACCGACTACAAGCCGGGCGACCTGGTCAAGATGTCGATCCTCGTCAACGCCGAGCCGGTCGACGCCCTCTCCATGCTGGTCCACCGCGCCCGCGCCGAGACCCGCGGCCGCGGCATGGTCGAGAAGATGAAGGAGCTGATCCCGCCCCACCTCTTCCAGATCCCCATCCAGGCCGCCATCGGCGGCAAGATCATCGCCCGCGAGACGGTGCGCGCGCTGAGGAAGGACGTCACCTCGAAATGCTACGGCGGCGACGCGACGCGGAAGAAGAAGCTGCTCGAGAAGCAGAAGGCGGGCAAGAAGCGGATGAGGCAGTTCGGCAAGGTGGAGATCCCGCAGGAGGCGTTTATCGCCGCGCTGAAGATGGACGAGGATTGAGAAGCTGGGAAGGTTGTGCCCGGCTCAGCTAAAGCCTGATATCCTCGAGTAGTAGGTCGCCCGTCCTATACGCCCGAGCCCGTAGCGGCGGGAGAATTTCCGAGACGCTCGCCACGCAAGCACGAAACTCGGTATGGCAGTGTCGTGCTCGAGTAGGGGAAAGTTGTACCAGGAGCCGTCCATCAAGAGACGTTCCTGTGGCTTGGGGACTGTGGCACCCCTAAGGGCCGCCATCCTGACGCGTTCTCTTTGCGCCCGTCGAACAACTGACACCAGCCAACCGTCCAGTTCGGAGAGTTGGCTGACGTCAGAGACGAGGGGCAGAAAACCCATGAGTCCCCGCACTCGCTTGAGCCGACTCGTGCCGTTTAGAAAGCTCTCCAGCTCAGCCTTCGACAGTCCGCCGTAAATGTACTTGCGAAGCTCATTGATGCAGGTGACCAAATCCCAGTCCATGAACCCTGGGCCAAACCGGCCCAAGTCCATGGGGTCAGTTGCGTTCCGACGGTGATGGAAGAGGTGGATATGGATGATCTTGGATATCCGCCGCTTAATCCTGGCAATGGCCTTATCCGGAATCGATATGGTGGGATTTCCAGGCCCGGAGACGGTTATCCGATGTCCGACATAATCAATAAAGTTGATCGTCTCGACTAAAGACCCGTCGTCACCATCGATTGCAAAATGCCGGATTTCCCTGCCGGGGCCGTCGCCAAAGAACTGTATACCGGGCGATTTTTTATAGTTGATCGCTAACCCCGCATCGCGGCAGTGCTCTCTGAAGGTCTTGGCAATTTCTAGAGCGTCTGAGTAGGACCGGGTTATTGCTACGACATCGTCAGCGAATCTCGTAAATACGCCGTTCAACCGTTCAAGGGATAGGTCTAGGTCGTGCGCGGCGGCATTCGAAAGGAACAGCGATATGGAGCTTCCTTGGGGCACACCAACAGATCGTCGCTCGAAGGTACCTGATGTGTAAGCTGAGTTTGCAGCGTACCTATGCGTAAGAAACGCCTTGATCGCATTGGTCTCTGCGCCCGAAAGTAAGAACAATCGTCGAGTGAATAGCAGCTTTCTCAAGAAGTTATGGTCAATCCGATCAAAATAACTTGAGAAATCATACTGAATGACGTACGATTTCGCGCTGGACAAAGAACGTCTCAGGTGAAGAACGGCGTCAAATACTGTCTTGTCGTCGCGGTATGCAAAACTATAGCTTGAGCTTATGTTTGCATTTCGTCGTGTTATATTCTTGTGCAGGACGTTCGATAGCGCGGAGTCCGGGATTGCAAACGCCATGATGGTTCTCGATGAGCCATCCGGCTTGGGAATCTCGGACATGACCGCCGGCACTGGCTCGTACTCGTCTTCTTGCAGTTTCCGCCAGACCGACTTGCTAAGATATTTTGCGTGCTTGATGCAGTATCTTGGGTTGAAGTGCGGGTGGAAACTCCACGCCTCCGGCTCGGAAATGCTCGGAGTCCCCGGAACTTCTCCGGTCCTAGTCTGATATTTGTCCGCATAGGAGCGTGCCCTATCTACTTCAAGCCTGTGCTTGTTAAGTAGGGCTTTCGCCTTCTTAACAATTGCTCGTTCGATAAGTTCTTGCACGGCAACCTTGGGGTGCGCACCAACGCCGGTGAGTCAGGGGGTCGTTGCGAATGACGAACGAACCTTGCGAGTCCGTACTACAGAGTAACGTTTCCGGCGTTGGCTAGCGCGACACGCACATGGCACTACGGTAAGATTTGCCAGCAGGAGTTGTCAATGAAGCTTGGCAATGGATTTCCCCGGTAGCGCCAACGATGGAGAATCCCAGCGTGGGTCAGCGCTCCGAACGCAAGTCCAGCGTTCGCGGCAAGAACACCGGCCGAGCACCAAAGCCGGACGAGCGTCGCGTTAGCTTGGCGGGTAGTTCCTTAGAGCATTCGGGTCGAGCTTGTCCGCGGAGACAAGTCTGTAATGGCGCTCGTCCACGACCCGAACCTCGCCCTTCTGCAGGGTGAGTTCGAAGAGCGCTATAACACCGTCGTCCATGAACTGTGCCGAAACCGCGCGGCAGCGAAGGCCGGGAAACTTCTCTTCGACAAACCGGATGTCCTGGGTGGTCTGGACCACCCCGATCTGGTCCTTTCCGCCCTTCGCCTGAACGGGCACGACGTAGTGACAGCCGTACTTGTCGAGCCCGACGTAGAGCTCGTCGATCTCGATCTGGCCAATATCCTTGACGGTGGTCCGGAGATGATTCTGCAGGCTGTACGTCGTGAGGCCCAGGAAGGTGTCGATCAGCCTATTGTAGCGAACGATCGCCAGAAGGGCTTGCTCGTCGTCCAAGGCGTAAGACCGAATGAGCTCAGGCGTCGCATCGGGAATGGCGACCTGGACCAGATCTTCGCGCGGAAGAATTCGCTGAATCTTGACGAGACGGAAGCGATAGCCCGACCGACCGGCTCCTTCGATGATCCATTCCCTGCCTTTTGGCTGGGTCGCCAGAATATTCTCAGGGTATCCGATCCGGTAACGCAGCGCATAGATCACGTCGCCAACGTTCTTCGGCAGCTTGATCGCCAGCTTTGTAGCGACCTTCTCGATTTCCCCGCGCTCGAACGTAAACTCGGTCATTCCCTTCTTGAAGTGATCGGAAAAGATCTCCCCGATCAGGATCTTATAACGGTTCGGCCGGGTTTTCGGACTGATCATCTAGGTCCCTGACAAAGCCCTCGCTGCTTCGATCTCGTGTTGCTTCCGCTTCGTCGCGCCGCTCTTGCGGTCACGACGAAGGGGTTCAAACGAACGTCCGAATAGCTCCGCTGCAGTTTTCATACTTAGCCCGACCAAGGCGGTATTGCCCAGCTTTACGGAACGCGCGGGCATTTCAGGTGAGAGGCCGATGGCGCTCATTACACAAGATGCCACGGACCGTGCCATTGGAGGCGGGACCGCATTGCCGATCTGTCGAGCCCCATGCCACTTGGTTTCGTGGAACCGGAACCAGTCCGGGAACCCGTGCAGGCGGGCCATTTCCCGCACGGTGATGCACCGGTCGAACTTGTAGTGGATCGGGCGCGGGCTGGTGAAGGCGCCACGGGCCGCGTCGGTGCCGGCGCGAAGCGTATTCGAGACTCCGTCCGTCGGGAGTCGGAAAAAGCGCGAGATCGGCTCCACGTCGCCCGGAGCGGTTTCGGAAAACCGCCGTCGCGAGATCGGCGTGTGTTCCGTGCGGGCGCTGGAGGTGAGCACGTGCGGCTCCCAGCAGCGGACATAGCCGTAACCCCAGCTGTCGCGAGTCAGGCATCGCATGGCCGAGGCGTATTCGCTCGGCGTGCCCCAGCTGCTTGTCGCCACCGCATCCGACTCACGGAGCCTGTCGAACTTTTCAGCGTCCGGCAGATCGCCCAGAGCGTCCTTGCAACTGGGGCCCTCGGGGAGCGTCGATTTCCGGCTGCCTGCGGCGCGGGTGATCGCCGCCGGATAGTTCGGCAGGGTCAGACCGGCCTTGGCGCCCATCAGGATCAGGCGTTCGCGATTCTGCGGCACGCCGAAACTGGCGGCGTTCAGCACCTTCCACGGCAGGGTCACGACATAGCCCGCGTCCTCGAACTCGGCGATCAGCTCGTCGAGAAAGGCCCGGTGCCGCCCGACGGTGATGCCCTTGACGTTCTCGAACACGAAGTACGAGGCGTCGAGCTCCCGCACGATCCTGACGAAGTCGCGGACCAGCGCGTTGCGAGGATCGTCCAAGGCCCGCTTGCCGATCATCGAAAAGCCCTGGCAGGGCGCCCCGCCGAACACGACGTCGACCGGGCGGTCGCCGAGGACGGCCAGCCGTCGGATCTCCGTCCCTGTCAGGTCCTGCACGGACCGGGCGATCACCGTCGTTTCGGGGAAGTTGAACGCGTGGGCCGCGGCGTGGATGGGGTCGATCTCGACCGCCGCCGCGACGTCGAAGCCGGCCTGCTCGAACCCGAGGCTCATGCCGCCGACGCCGGCGAACAGGTCCACTCCAACAGGACGGGTCATGGCGCTCTCCCTCGGCTCGATTCTCGCGAATCCTAAAGGGCCGAACGGCCCACGTCGATCGCCTTTTGTTCCTGTAATTTGATTCGTTGCGAGCCGGTGCAATTGGGTAACGCCAATCCCAGATTGAGGTCGTGCCCAGACCGACGCCACCCGAGTGGAGCGATCCTCCCGTCGACGCCAAGCGCAGCGAGATCATGCGCAGCGTGCGCGGGAAGAACACCACGCCCGAGATGAAGGTCCGCTCGGCGCTGCATCGGGCCGGCTACCGCTTTCGCCTCCATCGCACGGACCTGCCCGGGAAGCCGGATATAGTGCTTCCCGGCCGCCAAGCCATCGTCTTCGTTCACGGATGCTTCTGGCACCGGCACCCTGCCTGCCGGGCGGCGAGCTCGCCCTCGACCCGAAGCGCCTTCTGGCAGGACAAGTTCGCCCGCAATGTCGAACGCGACCGGCTCGCCATCGAGGCGCTGGAACGGTCGGGCTGGGCGGTGCACGTCGTGTGGGAGTGCGAGACGAAGGGGAAGGCTCCGACCTTCTGGAGCGGGCTCGAGGCCTTCTTGCGGAAGCGCTCCGACCCCTACGACCGATCCTGACGCACCAGGCCTCTATCCTCCCGCGTCATGACCGCCCCCGCCCCGCTCCCTCCGCCCGTGCCGCTTCCGTCCCCGCCCGCCGCCGACCGCTCCGCCCACTACCGCCTCTCCTCCGACACCTGGGAGATCATCTGCAGGGGGTACCGCGAGGGAGCGACCGCCCCCTTCCTGTCGCGCAAGTGGCGGGTCTCCGAGCACGCCATCCGCCGCCGCATCACCCGCCACAACGCCACCAAACGCGAGCATGGCGACACCCAGGCGATCGGCCAGGCGCTGGCGCGGGAGGCGGAGCTGGAGGCGGCGCGGCGCAACAGTCCGGAAGCCGTGGCGGCGCGGCTGTTCGAGGGCGTCGGGGCGCTGGACGCCGAGGCGTCGTGCGACCCCGCCGTGCTGGCCCGGCTGTCGACCCTGGCCTCGGGCCGCCGCCAGGCCCGCGCCGCCGGCTGACGGTCTGACGGCGGGCCTGTCGACCGCCGCCCCGGCCTGCGCTATCCAGACGCCCCTCTGCCTTCGCGCGTCAGGACCGCCCGCATGACCGACTCCGCCCCCGCCCGGCCCGCCTTCGAGCCTCTCAACGACCTCGAGCGCCTGCTGATGGCCGCCGCCTCGGGCGGGGACGAGGCGCGCGCCGCCTTCGAGGCCGCCGTGCCCGGGGCGCAGCTGTGGGTCCTGCGCGCGCCCGGCGAGACCGCCCCCGACGTCCTGAGCCTGCACACCGTCGACATCGGCGGCCGCGCCGCCACCGCCGTCTTCACGTCGCGCGAGCGGGCCGAGACGGCCATCGACGACGCCGATCCCGTGGCCTTCGAAGGCCGCGCCCTACTGGAGGTCATCCGCGAGAACCGGGCGGTGCTAAACCCCGGCCACGCCTACGGCGCGCGCTGGACCCCCGACGCCATGGCCGCCCTGATCGGCCGCCCCAATCCGGCTCCGCGCGACCGGGCTCCCACCCATGTGACCACCCCCGTCGAAACCCCCGACGGCCTCGTCGAGGCCTTGGGCCGGGAGTTCGCCGCCGACCCGGCGGTCAGGGCCGCCTGGCTGGCCGCCGCGCGCTGGCGGGACGGCGAGGAAGGGTTCCTGCTCGACGTACGGGTCGCCCCGGGCGGCGCCGCCGTCCCCGTGCTGATGAATCGCGCCCTGCAGGGCGTCGCGCTCGACGTCCGCCTCGACGTCGTGGTCGGCTCGCCCGCCGAGGCCGCCGGCGCCGGTCTCGAGATCGTCGCGCCCCGCTAGCGGGATCGGGGGCTAGCCCGCCCGCGCCTCCGGCATCACGCCCGCTCCCTCGATCCGCCCCCGCTCCATCTCGTAGCATTCGCAGGCCAGCCGCTCGAGCAGCGCCCGGTCGAGGATCCGCACCACCCCCCGGGCGTAGGAGATCGCCCCCCGGTCCCTCAGCTGGTTGGCCGCCTCGTTGACCGTGGTCCGCTGCGCCCCCAGCAGCCCGGCCAGCTCCTCCTGGGTGAAGCGGATCGGCTCGCCCGGCGCCAGGTCCGAGGCGGACAGCAGCCAGCGCGCCACCCGCGGCAGGGCCGCATGCACCGCATTGCAGGCCGCGTGCTGCACCGCCTGCATCTGGTAGATGTACGACAGCCGCAGCAGCTGGTTCAGCAGCGGCGGGCTGGCCCGGAACCGCTCCTGCAGCACCCGGGCGGGCATCACATGGACGGTCCCGGGCGTCCGCACCGCCACCTCCCAGCCGCACGGCGTGTCGGCCATGCAGGGCGACAGTCCCGACAGCCCCTCGCGCCCGACCACCGCCGTCTCGATAGCCCAGCCGTCCGAAAACCGCACCAGATTGGCCAGCTGGGCGTCGGCCGGGAAATGCACCTCCACGACCTCCGCGTCCTGCGCGATCAGGATCTGGCCGGCGGCGACGTCCACCGCGCGCAGGTGCGGCCGCAGCGCCGCCTCGTCGGCGCGCTCCAGCGTATCCAGAAAGTGGTTTCCGTAGGCCATCCAGCCTCCCTTGAACGGAGAACAACGGTCACGCCGGGCGTTCGCTCCGTCGGCTATCCGACTCAGCCCCCCGACCCGGTTGACCCGCCCCCGCCGCCGCGCCACACCAGACCCCGACCGGAGACTTCACCCATGGCGACCGACACTTCCAGAGCCGCCGACCGCGCCCCCCGCCTCGCCGTGCTGATCGACGCCGAGAACGCCTCGCCCAAGATCGCCGAGGCCCTGTTCACCGAGATCGCCACCCTCGGCGAGGCCAGCGCCCGGCGCATCTACGGCGACTTCGCCTCCGCCCAGATCGCCGGCTGGACCCGCGTCCTCGCCCGCTTCGCCATCCAGCCGCAGCAGAATTTCGCCAATACGAAGGGCAAGAACTCCGGCGACATCGCCCTCGTCATCGACGCCATGGACCTGCTGCACTCGGGCCGCTTCGACGGCTTCTGCCTCGTCTCGTCCGACGCCGACTTCACCCGCCTCGCCTCGCGCATCCGCGAAGAGGGCGTCGACGTCTACGGCTTCGGCGAGCGCAAGACGCCCGAGAGCTTCCGCCAGGCCTGCACGCGCTTCATCTACACCGAGAACCTGACCGGCCGCGCCGTCTCCGGCGACGCCGACGACGAGCCCGCCGCCCCCGCCTCCAGCGCCTCCGGCCGCGGCCGCAAGTCCGCCGCCGCCCCCGCCGAGCCCGGCGCCACCCCCGCCCCCGGCAAACGCCCCCCGTCCGAGGCCGCCCGTCTGATAGCGACCGTCATCGCCGACATGGACGAGGACGGCGCCGGCTGGGTCAACGCCGGCGGCATCGCCAACCGTCTCAGGAACGCCTACCCCGACTTCGACCAGCGCACCTACGGCTACGCCAAGCTCTCGGATTTGATCAGAGCCACGGGCCGGTTCGAGGTGGAGACCAGCGCCGGCGGGGCGATGCGTGTGCGGGACAGGGCGTAGGAGGGACCCCCGCCCCGTCCCGTCATCCCCGGGCTTGTCCCGGGGATCCATGGTTGCGGAGCGCGTCCGGTGTGAAGCGACGCTCCGGTAGGAATCCGGAAACCTGTTCATGATCAGGTTGTTCCCGACTTGTTCTCCTGGCGGAATCTCTCCAACCTGCCACGCTGAACAAGCGCGGAGTCGACCGTGTCGGAGTATGCTCTGATGGTGAAACAGGCTGGCCAGGCGACGGCCGACAAAGCGGTCGATCTCGGCTTGATCCCCGGACCCGTGCGTCCGGCGGCGAAGCAGCCGGCACTGAAACTGATCCAGGGCGACAAGGACTCGGACTCGAGCGACTTCACCTTCATCGATCTGTTCGCCGGCATCGGCGGTCTGCGCCGGGGCTTCGAATCGATCGGCGGCCGCTGCGTCTTCACCTCGGAGTGGGACAAGTACAGCCAGAAGACCTACCGGGCGAACTTCCCCGACGACGATCATGAGATCAACGGCGACATCACCAAGATCGAAGCGGCGGATATCCCCGCCCATGACGTTCTGCTCGCCGGCTTCCCGTGCCAGCCGTTCTCCATCGCTGGCGTGTCAAAGAAGAACGCGCTGGGGCGGGCTCACGGCTTCGAGGACAAGACCCAAGGGACGCTCTTCTACGACGTCGCCCGCATTATCGCCCACCATCGCCCGGCGGCGTTCCTGCTGGAGAACGTCCGCAATCTCGTCAGCCATGACAAGGGCAAGACCTTCCAGACCATCAAGGATGTTCTGACGGAAGAGCTCGGCTACACGATCGATTTTCGCGTCATCGACGGTCGCCACTGGACGCCCCAGCACCGCGAGCGGATTTTCATCATCGGCTTCCGCGAGGATCAGGGCTTCCGCTTCGCCGACATGAAGCTTCCCGATGCGGCTCCCAAGCTTCGCGAAATCCTGCACCGGGAAGGCGACGAGACGGAAATCCCGGATCAGCGCTTCACGTTGGGCAATTCAGGTCGAGTGTCCGAGAAATACACGCTGACCGATCACCTCTGGAACTATCTCCAGCGCTACAAGGAAAAGCATCAGGCCGCTGGCAACGGCTTCGGCTTCGGTCTGGTGGGGCCCGATGACGTAGCCCGCACGCTGTCCGCTCGCTACTTCAAGGACGGCTCGGAAATCTTGGTGAAGCAGGGAGACGGCAAGAACCCCCGCCGCCTGACACCCCGCGAATGCGCCCGCCTCATGGGCTTCGATTCGCCGCGCGGCGGCGAGTTCATCATCCCTGTCTCTGACACGCAGGCCTATCGCCAGTTCGGAAATTCTGTTGTGGTGCCGGCTGTGAAAGCCGTCGCCGAGCATATGAAGCCGCACCTCTTCGCCGCGCTTGGGAAACGGCCGAAGGCGGCTGTTGGCTGACGTCGTCGACCCGGCGACCCGCAGCCGGATGATGTCCGGCATCCGGGGCAAGAACACCAAGCCGGAGATGTTGATCCGCAAGGCGTTGCATGCGCGCGGCTTCCGCTACCGGCTGCATTGCAAGGACCTGCCGGGAAACCCGGACCTGTGCCTGCCGAAGTACCGAGCGGCGATCTTCGTGCACGGCTGCTTCTGGCACGGGCACGGCTGCCACCTGTTCAAATGGCCGAAAACGAGGCCGGAGTTCTGGCGGGAGAAGATCGGGCGGAACTGTGAGGTGGATGAGGCGGCTTCAACGATGTTGCTCGACGCCGGCTGGCGCGTCGCAACCGTGTGGGAGTGCTCGTTGAAAGGGAGAGGTCGGCAACAGCTCTCGGAAATAGCAGAGCGCCTTGACCGATGGTTGCTCAGCGATATCAACCAGATAAACGTCGTTGGCGACGATCATCACGGGGCTCTCGTCATATTGCCCCGAAAGCCTTGACACCGACCCGCGAAAATTCGGCCATGTCTGCGCCGAACATGGCCAAGGGCCGATAGAACAGTCCGCCTTGAGCGTTCTGCCTTTCCCTAGTGGTGTCCTCGAGGGCGTCAAAGGTCGCTTCCGGCAGGTAGATTGCAGAGGCCTTTGTCCCAAGCAGCAGGGTGGTTCGTCCCCCGTTGAACTCTGATGCCCGATTGAAGAAGCCCACACCGACCTTGGGAGGGTTGCAATCGTGTAGGCCTCTGAGGAGTCTCTCGCGCGCTCCATAGCTTTTGATCTCGACGTTCAGGGTCTGTGGCGGGTTCGTGGATCCTGCGAGGATTTGTACGTCCGCATTTCCCTCACCCCCGGTCTTGGTTGCGGGGACATTCGCTGCTTTGAGGGCTTCACGGACCAGCCCCTCGTTCAGGCTTCCGGCCCGGGAAACGAGGCTGCTAGAGGCGGACTTTGCGAACTGAGCGTAAGGCCCAGTCAAAAACTCCACGAGTTCGCCCTCATTAAGGGGGACGAAACCGCTCTCGTTCCCCAAGGTCTCTCGGATGAAGCGCCGCAGTTTTGGCCCCATTACCTCCCTGACCAAGGTCGAACAGCACTCATTCGCCTGAGCAAGGTTCGAGGAAGTCACCCCGTGCCCAAGCCGGTGTGTGATGATCGCGATAACGGCGTCGGTGCGAGGCAAATAGCCTTCTGTCGCAGTGATCAGATCGGGGAAGATCGTGAACAGCGCGTCGAGGACTTCTTTCTCGGTACCACTGCGTTCATCGTGCAATTCGAGCAGTTGGCCGACGGGCAGAGCCGATATCTCTTTAGCAACAACCTTCGCTGACCGCCCTCGATTTGCGGCCTTTCTGCCATTGCCAAACCCCATCAGTGCGCCTGCTTCGACGTCCGACAGAGCGGCAAATTTGACTAATGCAGGCATTCATTTTCCCCAAGGCCCGATCCAAGCCTCGCTGCATCTATCAGACAAGCGCTTGGCTGGCTCAGCCTACCCCTTCCTGAACCGCCCCGCCTCCGCCTTCAGGCTCGCGCCCCAGTCCGTCGTCGGGTGATCCGGCTCGGCCACGAACGGCAGCGTCCCCGCCACGCCGCGGGCGGCGAGGGCCAGCGGCAGGGCGAACAGGGGCAGCAGGCGCAGGGGCTTGCGGCGTTTGTCCGTGACGTCCCAGCCCTCGGCCTCGAAGGCCTCGGCCAGTTCGGCGGGGGAGCGGCGGTGCAGGTCGCGCAGAGGGTCGGGCCAGTCGGCGGGCAGGGGCACGTCGGCGGCCTCGGCCGGGGTCAGGCCGAAGGCGGCGCGGGCGACCTCGTCGACCTCCGGGTGCTCGTCGATCCGGTCGGGGTCGGCGAGGCGCGGCTTCATCAGCGCCTTCAGCTCCAGGGCGTCGACGCCGGGCAGGTCGATCAGGCGGCGCACCGGATCAGGCCGGGGCGCCGAGGAAGTCGCGTTTGCCCAGCGGCACGCCGGCGCCGCGCAGCAGGCCATAGGCCGTGGTCAGGTGGAAGAAGAAATTGGGCAGGGCGAAACCGATGACATAGCCCTGACCCTTGAACGGCCATTCGCCGCCGGGGAATTTGAGGACCACGTCGCGGTCTTCCTGACCGTCGACGGCGTCGCGCGGCACCGAGCCGATGAAGTCCAGGGTCGAGGCGATGCGGGCCTGCAGCTCGGCGATCGTGGTCTCCGTGTCCTCGTTGACCGGGGCCTCGACGCCGGAGAGGCGGGCGAGGCACAGCTTGGGTCCGTCGCAGGCGATCTGCACCTGTTTGACCAGCGGGTGCATGTCGTCGATCAGCCGCCGGGCCAGCAGGGCCTCGGGTCTGTCGCCGGTCTCGGCGGCGTGGGCGGCGGCCTTGTCCAGCATGGCCGACAGGGCCTTGAGGCTGCGGGTGAAGATAGGGACCGTCAGGTCGTAGAGTTCGGTGGCCATGGCGAAGTCCCACAGTGTTTCTGGTCCTGCCGCTCTAGCTTGGAGGCGACACATCCCACAATCCCAAGCCGTCATCCTCGGGCTTGACCCGAGGATCAGACCGTCCGGTGTTCCGTTGAACGGTGCACGACCGGAGTGGCCGGGCCGGCTCCTCCGCGCAGATCGCCTCCCGCCCCTGATCCTCGGGTCAAGCCCGAGGATGACGAGCTCAGGGGAAGGTCACCACCGTCCGCACCGCCTCGCCGTCGGCGAGGGCGTCGAAGGCCTCGTTGATCCGCTCCAGCGGAATGGTCCCGGTCAGCAGCCGGTCCACCGGCAGCCGCCCCTCGCGGAACAGGCCGATGAAGCGGGGGATGTCGCGGCTGGGGACGCAGGTCCCGATGTAGCTGCCCTTCAGCGTCCGCTCCCCGGCGACCAGCTCGACCACATTGACCGCCAGCGCGGCTTCGGGCGGGGGCAGGCCGGCGGTGACCGTGGTCCCGCCCCGCCGCGTCATCTTCCACGCCGCCTCCAGCGCCATGACGCTGCCGGCCATCTCGAACACGAAGTCCGCCCCGCCGCCGGTCAGGGCCCGGACCTGCTCCACCGCGTCGGCGTCCGCCGCATGGACCGTCCGCACCGCCCCGAGGCTCCGCGCCAGCGCCAGCTTGTCCTCGCTGAGATCCACCGCCACCACCGGACTGGCCCCGCTGGCCAGCGCCCCCAGCACCGACGACAGCCCGACTCCGCCGAGCCCGACCACGGCGACCGACTGCCCGGCCCGAACGCCCGCCGTATTGACCACCGCCCCCACGCCGGTCAGCACCGCGCAGCCGAACAGCGCCGCCTGCTCGAACGGCAGGTCGGCGTCGACCTTCACCAGCGAGCGGCGCGACACTACCGCATGGCTGGCGAAGGCCGAGCAGCCGAGATGATGATGCAGCGCGCCGTCCTCGCCGTGCAGCCGCACCCCGCCGCCGAGCAGCTCGCCCTTGCCGTTCGCCGCCGCCCCCGGCTCGCACAGCGCCGGCCGCCCTCCGGCGCAGGGATCGCAACAGCCGCAGCTGGGCATGAAGACCATGACCACGTGATCGCCGACGATCAGATCGTCGACGCCGGGGCCCAGCGCCTCGACCACGCCGGCGGCCTCGTGGCCCAGCGCCATCGGCATTGGCCGCGGACGGTCGCCGTTGATCACCGACAGGTCCGAATGGCACAGGCCGGCGGCCCTGATCGCCACCAGAACCTCGCCCGGCCCCGGCGGATCGAGCGTCACCGTCTCCAGCCCCAGCGGCCGGCTGTCGGCATAGGGGCGGGCGGCGCCCATGGCTCTGAGGACGGCGGCGGTGGTCTTCATGGAGGCGAGGCTAGGCGCTTGACGCCGCGTCCGCCAAGCCCAAGGCTCGGACCCAAGCGGACTCGACCGAAGCCCGCACCAAACGCGCTTAAGCAGCGAGGCACGTCATTCCCGCGAAGGCGGGAACGCGCGCCGAGCGGTAGCGCGCCAAAAAGGGGAGACATCATGACCGGGACGATCGAACGGACCAGACGCGGCGACTACCGCCGCTTCCAGGCCATCTCGACGCGCTGGATGGACAACGACGTCTACGGCCACGTCAACAATGTCGTCTATTATTCGTGGTTCGACACGGCGGTGAACCGGCTGCTGGTCGTCAACGGCCTGCTCGACATCCACCACGGCAAGGTCATCGGCCTCGTCGCCGAGACCGGCTGCCGCTACTTCGCCCCGACCGCCTTCCCGGACGAGATCCAGGCCGGGGTCCGCGTCGCCCACGTCGGCACATCGTCGGTGCGCTACGAGATCGGCCTGTTCCGCAACAACGAGGACGAGGCCGCCGCCGTCGGCCACTTCGTCCACGTCTACGTCGATCGCGACAGCAAGCGGCCCGTGCCGGTGGACGACAGGATGCGGGGGTTCCTGGAGAGTCTGAAGAGCTAGTCGTCCAGCCGGCCCATCAGGGCCAGCGCGCCGACGGCGGTGAGCACGCCGAGGGCGAAGGCGGCGACGATGGCGCCGGTGGCGACGGCGGCGGGGACGGTCACCGGGCGGGCCTCGTACCACTCGACGATGTCGGCCTCCTCGAGGTCCCGGTCGGCGTAGAGGTCGGCGTCCTGGATAACGTCTTCGGTGGTCATGGCGGGCTCCGGGAGGGTCAGTGCCGGAATGCCCCGCAACGCTGGCGGTTCCTGCCCGTGACAGCCGCTCCGCCATCGGCTAGACGGCGCGCCGACGAACAGCGACCGCGCTCAAGCAGCGAGCGACCGCGTCGCGAGCGAGAGCGCACCCAAGAGATCCTCATGGCCGGCCATTCCAAGTTCAAGAACATCATGCACCGCAAGGGCCGCGCCGACGCGCAGCGGTCCAAGCTGTTCTCCAAGCTGTCGCGCGACATCACCGTCGCCGCCAAGTCGGGCCTGCCCGACCCGGCCATGAACCCGCGCCTGCGTCTGGCGGTGAACAATGCGAAAGCGGAAAGCCTGCCCAAGGACGTCATCCAGCGCGCCATCAACAAGGCCTCGTCCGGCGACGCCGACACGATGGAGGAGATCCGCTACGAAGGCCGGGGTCCCGGCGGCGTCGGCATTATCGTCGAGGCCCTGACCGACAACCGCAACCGGGCCGGCTCCAACATCCGCGCCGCCTTCACCAAGAACGGCGGGGCGCTGGGCGAGATGAACTCGGTGGCCTTCATGTGGGACCGGGTCGGCCAGATCGTCTATCCCGCCGAAGCCGGCACCGAGGACGAGATCATGGAGGCCGCCATCGAGGCCGGCGCCCAGGACGTCGAGAGCGATCTGGTCAAGCCGGACATCTACGAGGACGCGCCCGGGCACACCATCTGGACGAAGTTCGAGGACCTCAACGAGGTCGCCGAGGCGATGTCGAAGGTGCTCGGCGACCCGAAGTCGACGGCCATCGTCTGGAAGCCCCAGTCCGAGGTGCCGGTGACCGGCGAGGCGGTCGGGACGCTGATGAAGCTGCTCGACGCGCTCGACGCCGAGGACGATGTGCAGAACGTCTATTCGAACGAGGACATCTCCGACGAAGACCTGGCGAAATACGCGGGCTAGATGAAGACCGGGGGGCCAGAGACATCAGGGGGCGGACGGCGCGGACGCGGGATTGATGTCGCGGTCTGGGCGTTGGCCATCGCGGCTCTCGTCGGCCTGGCGGGCGCCATCGCCTGGTTTCTGTCCAACGCCACCTTCATCATCCGCGAGGTCACCTACGGGGACGACGCGGTCGATGTGGAGGTGCTGATCCCGGTCGCTTCCGCTCCCGGGTCCTCGCCCCCGGACGCCATGTCCCCCGACGCTCCGGCGCCGGATCTCGCGCCCCTGGATGAGGCCGCGGCGGCCCGCCAGCTGGATTCAGCTCGGGTGACGCGGCCGAAATGGGTGCGCCAGCCCGCGCCGTTCTTTCCGGCCCTCGCGGCAAGCCGCGGCATCGAAGGCGGCGACGTCACCCTGCGCTGCGAGGCCATGGCCTCGGGCGAGCTGGGCGCGTGCGAGGTCGTGCGCGAGAGCCCGCCGGGCGCCGGCTTCGGCGAGGCGGCGCTGGCCTCGATGCGGCAGGCGCGCGTCCGGCCCTACAGTATCGACGGTTTCAGGACCGACAGCCGGATCGCCTTCACCGTGCGCTTCCGCATGGCGCCGGAACCCCAGCCCTAGTGCCAGGCTCAGCTGGCGAAGCTGCGCAGCTCGTCGGTGACCCAGCCGTCGGGATTGCGCACCGGGCGGCCTGGACGGCGCAGGCGGATGACGCCGTGCAGGGCGTCGGTCAGGTCGAGCAGCTGGTCTTCGGACAGTTCCACGGCGGCGCGCAGCACCTCGGCCCTGAGCTGGTCATAGGCGTCGATCGGCAGGCGGCGTTCCATCGGGCGGCCCATGGCGGGATCCGGCAAGTGCGGCGGAGGGGCCGCAGAGGGACATAACCCGGACAGCAACGTCGGGTTCCCAACATTGTAGCGCCATGGCTGGAACCCGGGGCGGAACGGCTGGCGGGGCCTCCCCGTTGGCTGGTCATGGACCTGTCCTCCCTGCCCGATTTCGCCCTGCCGTTGCTCGCGGCCGTGCTGGCCGGCGGCCTGGTCGGCTTCGAGCGCGAGTGGCGCGGGCGCGCCGCCGGCTTCCGAACCCATATCCTCGTCTGCCTGGCCTCGGCCCTGCTGATGGAGGCGGCCGTGTCGCAGGGGGCGTGGCGGTTCGACATCCTGCCCGGCGCCCAGATCGTCAGCGATCCGGCCCGGATGGCTCACGGCGTGCTGACCGGCATCGGTTTCCTCTGCGCGGGGGTGATCTTCCGCGCCGGCTTCTCGATCCACGGCCTGACCACGGCGGCGTCGCTGTGGATCACGGCGGCGATCGGCCTGCTGCTCGGCGCCGGCCTGTTCGCGCTGGCGGCCGCCGGGACGGTGCTGACCGTGATGGTCCTGCTGATCCTGCGGCTGGTCAGCCGCCGCCTGCCGCAAAAGGCGGTCGTGGACGCCGAGATCGTCTGGCGGCGTGACGCGGCCGGGGCCGAGGCGGCCGTCGAGGCGGTGGTGACGGATCTCGACCGGAGGTGGCGAAACGACCGGTTCGAACTGATAGACGGCGGCGAGAGCGTGCGCCGAACCTTGCGCCTCAAGGCCGGGGACGGCGCGGCGCTGAAGGCGCTGGCGGCCCGCCTCAGGACCGTCGAGGGCGTGACCGGCTACAGGCTCGATCCCCGCGACGACTGACGGCTTGCCCGTCCGGCGGCGACGGGCCTAGGCTCACGGTTCGTCGGTTTACGGAGTGAATTTTGATAAATTGGAATCTGGTCTGGCCGGTGCTCGCGGCCATGACGGCGGGCGGGTTGATCGGGGTCGAGCGGACCTACCACGGCCATCCGGCGGGTTTCCGGACCCACATCCTCGTGAGCCTGACCAGCTGTCTGCTGATGCTGGCGGCAATGCACCAGTCGACCTGGGCGTTCGTCGCCCTGCCCGGCCAGACGGTGGTCATCGACCCGACGAGGATGTCGCACGGCCTGCTGACCGGCATCGGCTTCCTCTGCGCCGGGGTGATCTTCCGCGAGGGCTTTTCGGTGCACGGCCTGACCACGGCGGCCTCGCTGTGGGTCACCTCGGCCATCGGCGTGCTGTACGGCGTCGGCATGCTGGAACTGGCGCTGATCGGCTCCGCCGCGACGCTGGCGGTGTTGGCCGTGCTGCGCCTGCTCGACGCCAAGCTGCCGCACGTCGGCGTGATGGACGTGGCCCTGCGCTGGAAGCAGGGGGCCGCGCCCAGCGAGAAGGCCCTGCGCGATCTGCTTCGGGCGCGAGGTCTCAAGGCGGTGCGGATCGGCCATGTGATGAGCCCCGACTGCCTGATCCACGAGCATGTGCTGAAGGTGAAGGGGCCGATGCCAATCGACGCCGACGCCCTCGTGGCCCAGCTGTGCGGCCACGAGGGCCTGGCCGGTTTCTCGGTGCTGCCGCGGGACGAATAAAGCCGGTCATTGTCCGCTAACCCTCTTTGCGGCATGACTGGAACGGATGGCGAACGAAACGACTCGAATCCTGGGGCTGGACCCCGGTCTGCGGCGCACCGGATGGGGCGTGGTGGCGGCCGAGGGATCACGCCTGCGCTGGATCGGCCACGGCGTCGTCGCCCCGCCCGAGACCGCGCCGTTCAGCGTGCGCCTGCTCCATCTGCTCGAGGCGATCGCTGAGGTCTGCGCCGCCCACGCCTGCGACGAGGCGGCGATCGAGGAGGTCTTCGTCAACATGAACCCGGCCTCGACGCTGAAGCTCGGCCACGCCCGCGCCGCCGTGATGCTGGCTCCGGCGCGGTGCGGCCTCAGCGTCGCCGAATACTCGCCCAATCTGATCAAGAAGGCGGTGGTCGGCGCCGGCCACGCCGACAAGACCCAGATCGCCTTCATGGTGAAGCGGCTGCTGCCTTCCGCCGGCGAGGTGAAGGCCGACGCCGCGGACGCCCTGGCCGTGGCGATCACCCATGCGCAGCTGAGGAAGCGCGCCCTTCTCGCGGGGGCGGCATGATCGGCCGTCTCCGGGGCGTGCTGGCCGAGGTCGAGACCGACCACTGCCTGATCGACTGCGCCGGCGTCGGTTATGTCGTCGCCTGCGGCGCGCGCACCCTGCAGCGGCTCCCGGCCCCCGGCGACGAGGCGACCCTGCACATCGAGTCCAGCTGGTCGGCCGAGAACGGTCCCCGGCTCTACGGCTTCCTGAGCCGCGACGAGCGCCGGGCCTTCACCACCCTGACCGGCATCCAGGGCGTCGGCCCCAAGGCGGCGCTGTCGGTGCTGGACGTCCTGCCGCCGGGCGACCTCGCCTCCGCCGTCGCCCGCGACGACAAGGCCGCCGTGGCCCGCGCCAATGGCGTCGGCCCCAAGCTCGCCCTGCGCATCGTCACCGAACTGAAGGGAAAGCCGCTCGGCGACGTCAGCTTCACCCCCTCCGCGCCGGGCGCCCGTCCCGCTCCCGCGCCGGTCCCCAGCGTCACGGGCGAGGCCGTCTCGGCCCTGCTCGGCCTCGGCGTGGCCGAGGTCAACGCCCGCCGCGCCGTCGACCAGGCCCTGATCCGCCTCGGCGACGACGCCGACCTGTCGGCGGTCATCCGGGCGGCGCTACAGGAGTTGGGGCGGTGAGTCCCATTCTCCCCCCCGTCATCCTCGGGCATGACCCGAGGATCAGACCGTCCGGCGCCTGGTGGAAAGGCGGTGGTCGCGATCGCGGGGCCGTCGTCCTCGCACAGACAAGCTTTGCCTCTGATCCTCGGGTCAAGCCCGAGGATGACGGCTGCGGGGGGAGGGCGGCCCCATGACCGACGACCGCATCATCTCCCCCGAGCCCGCCCCCGGCGAGGCCTATGACCGCGCCTTGCGCCCGCAGACCCTGTCCGAATTCGTCGGCCAGGAGCAGGCCAAGGGCAATCTCAAGGTCTTCATCGACGCCGCCCGCGGGCGCGACGAGGCGCTCGACCACGTCCTGCTGTTCGGCCCCCCCGGCCTCGGCAAGACCACCCTGGCCCAGATCGTCGCCCGCGAGCTCGGCGTCGGCTTCCGCGCCACCTCCGGCCCGATCCTCGCCAAGGCCGGCGACCTCGCCGCCATCCTGACCAATCTCGAACCGCGCGACGTGTTGTTCATCGACGAGATCCACCGCCTCGCCCCGACGGTCGAGGAGATCCTCTATCCGGCCATGGAGGACCACGTCCTCGACCTGATCATCGGCGAGGGGCCCTCGGCGCGGTCGGTGCGGATCGATCTGGCGCCGTTCACCCTCGTCGGCGCCACCACCCGCGCCGGCCTGCTGGCCACACCCCTGCGCGACCGCTTCGGCATTCCGCTGCGGCTCGAATTCTACACCGCGGACGAACTGGTGAAGGTGATCATGGGCGCGGCCCGCAAGATGGGCGCGCCCATCGGCGAGGACGGGGCGCGCGAGATCGCCTCCCGCTCGCGCGGCACGCCCCGCGTCGCCGGCCGCCTGCTGCGCCGCGTCCGCGACTTCGCCACCGCCGAGGGCGCGGGCTCCATCGACCGCCTCGCCGCCGCCCGGGCGCTGAGCCGGCTCGAGATCGACGAGGCCGGGCTCGACGCCAACGACCGCCGCTTCCTCAGGGCCCTGATCGAGAACTATGGCGGCGGGCCCGTGGGCATGGACACCCTCGCCGCCGCCATCGCCGAAGCCCGCGACGCGGTCGAGGACGTCATCGAGCCCTATCTGCTGCAGCAGGGCTTCATCCAGCGCACTCCGCGCGGCCGCATGGCCTGCGCCCGCGCCTACGCCCACCTCGGGCTGGCCGAGCCGCCCCGCGCCCCGGAACAGGGCGGCCTGTTCGGCGGCAAGTGACCCTTCACGAGGCGGGCGAACCCCGTCATGCTCGCGCCTGAACGGGAGGGGGCATGGCGCCACGCAGGATCAGGGTCGAGCGGTTGATCGCCGTGCTGGGCGGGGCCGTAGTGGGTCTCGGCGTCCTGCTGCTCTGGCTGTTCACGCGCGACGGCGGCCTCGGCGGCGATCCCTCCGTCGAGGAGCGCGCCGGCGTCCAGCTGCGCCAGCACATCGGCCCGGAGGCGGTGGTCCGCTACACCGAACGGGGCCGCCGCCGCGCCGTCTGCGGCTACGTCTCGGCCGGCGACGAGCTGGTTGTGTTCATCTCGCGGCCCAACCGCATCCTGCTGGAGACCGATCCCCTGAAGGTCGAGTTCGACGAGATGCTGCGCGACGTCTGCCCGGGCTTTCTGACCCGGGCCCCCGGCTCGACCGTGAGAGCGCGGCCATGACCGACCGCCCCACCGCCGGCTGTTTCGAGGACCGCGAGCACCGGCTGCCGGTCCGCGTCTACTACGAGGACACCGACTTCACCGGCCTGGTCTATCACGGCGCCTATGTGCGCTTTTTCGAGCGGGGCCGGTCGGACGCCCTGCGGCTGATGGGCGTCGGCCACGCCGAACTGCTGGACGGCGACCAGCCCATGGCCTTCGTCGTCTCGAAAATGCAGCTGAACTTCGTCAAGCCGGCCCGGATCGACGACGAACTGCTGGTCCGCACCCGCTACGAAGCCGTCAGGGGGCCCCGGCTGCTGATCTCCCAGACCATCACCCGCGGCGCCGACGCCCTGTGCCGGGCCGATGTGGAGGTCGTCTGCATCCACATGGACGGCCGCCCGCGGCGTCCCACCAGGTCGCTGATCGAGAAGGTTCGACCGTGGCTGACGGGCGAGCCCTGACGACATTGCGAACCTGTCACGTGCAGTAAGGTGACGGGGTGGATAGACCTCGCTAGACCGGCCTGAATCGCCACATATCCGCCACGCGGGTCCGGTGCACAGGACGCACGGACCAAGAGGATGACCGAATGACCATCGCCGCCGAAGCATCGTCGATGATGCTGAACCCCGTGAGCCTGTTCATGGAGGCCGATATCGTCGTGCAGGCGATCATGGTCGGACTGGTGGTCGCCTCCCTCTGGTCGTGGGCGGTGATCATCGACAAGGCCGTGCGCTTCGCGACGCTGAACAGCCAGGCCACGGCCTTCGAGAAGGCTGTCGGCTCGGGCCGCTCGCTGGAGGAGATCGCCTCTCAGGCCGGGCCCGACCCAGTTCATCCGCTGCCGCGCATGCTGGTCATAGCCCTCGCCGACTGGCGCGAGGCCCGTACGCGCGGGCCGCTGACGGAAGGGCAGGGCAATATGCTGATGGCCCGTATCGACCGGGCGCTGGACAGCCTGATCGCGCGCGAGGGTCAGCGCGTCGAGGGCGGCCTGGGCGTGCTGTCGGTGGTCGCCACCTCCTCGCCTTTCATCGGCCTGTTCGGCACCGTCTGGGGCATCATGAACGCCTTCGGGGCTATCGCCGCCGCGCAGAACACCAACCTCGCCACCGTGGCGCCCGCCATTTCGGAGGCGCTGTTCGCCACCGCCCTGGGCCTCGCCGCCGCCATCCCGGCCTATATGGCCTACAACAAATTCTCGATCGACGCGGGCAAGTTCACCGGTCGTCTGGAGAGTTTCGCCGACGACCTGCAGGCCGCCGTGGCCCGTCGCCTGGGCGCCCCGGCCAGCCCGCCGCCGCAGCCCGCGGCCGACTACAGCCGTCGGGAGCTCTGAGCATGGCGATGGGCGGAACGGGCGGCGCGGGCGGACACGTCCGGGGCCGCAGACGGGCCCGCAAGCGGCCCCTCAGCGAGATCAACATCACGCCGCTGGTCGACGTCATGCTGGTGCTGCTGATCATCTTCATGATCTCGGCCCCGCTGCTCAGCGCGGCGGTGCCGGTGGACCTGCCGGACACCGAGGCCAGCGCGGTCGATTCGGTCAGCGAGCCCGTCGTCGTGACGGTCGGCCGCGACGGCGAAATCTTCGTCGGCGAGACCGCCGTGGCGTGGGAGGACCTCGTGGCCCGCGTTTCAGAGGCGGGCGGCCCGGACGCGCGCGACAAGCCGATCTCACTCCGTGGTGACGGCCGCGCCCCCTATCAGGCGGTGATGCGGGTCATGGCGCGCCTTTCGACGGCCGGCTTCACCAAGCTGAATCTCGTTTCCGACACCGCCGCCTCGTCCAGCGAGGAGGGCTGATCGCCTTGGAACGTCCCGGCCCGGCCCTGATCGGTTCCGTGGTCGTCCATGCGGCGGTCATCGGGGCGGTGCTGCTCGCCATGATGTTCGGCGGCGCCCGTCCGCCGCGGCAGATCATCCAGTCCATCCCCGTGTCGATCCTCTCGGAGGAGATGGTGCTGGGCGGCCCCGCCGACGCGCCCTCCGAGGCCCCGGCGTCCGACGTCGAGGCCGCGCCGCCGCCGGAGGCGGTCGAACCGCCGCCGCCGACGCCCACCCCGGCGCCGACTCCGCGCCCTCCCGAAAAGGCGCCCACGCCCCGCCGCGACACCCGTCCCACGCCGCCGCGACCGCCGGTCACGCCTCCGCCGGCGAAGAAGCGCGAAACGCCGCGCCCGCCGCGCGAGGAAACGCTCGATCTCGGCAAGCTGGCCGCTGAGCGGCCCAACCGCACGCCCAACCGCGGAACCACGCCGCCTTCCGGCGAGCGGTCCACCGGAACCGCCGGCCAGACGAGCGGGCCGGTGATCTCGTCGATGTTCGAGCAGGTCTATCCCAACTGGAACGTCTTCGTGGTCTGCGACATGGAGGGCGGCGACGACCTGCGCATCCAGTTCGACGTGACCCTGTCGCCCGACGGCCGCATCACCGAAGGGCCGACTCTCGTGGGCGCGCGCGGCAATTCCGTCTATCAGGCCGCG